>DATDPU010000118.1:0-74225 GCA_035292585.1 Anaerolineae bacterium
CACGCTTCAATGGCGCAGGCATGCGCTGGAGCCGCCCCAGTCTCCAGAGGCTGATACCCATTCGAGCGGCTATCATGAGCCGCCGCTTCGATCAGACCTGGCAGACGGCGTACAAGTCGCCCCGAAATTGAAATGCTCCCGATTAGAAACCGGGTTTCTTTGAGAAACCCGGTTTCTGCACTCAGGCATGGCTGTCCCAATACACGTCGCTCACACCTCGCACCTGGTTCTCGTAACGCGCCATGACGAATAGCGCATCCGAGAGCCGGTTGAGGTACTTCAGCACGTAAGCGCCGATCGACTCGACGCGACTGAGCGCGACGGCATCCCGTTCGGCGCGCCGGCAGACGGCGCGCGCGACATGCAGCGCAGCCGCGCCGCTCGATCCACCGGGCAAAATGAAATTCTCCAACGGGCCGAGCGCTGCGCTCAACTGATCGATTAGCTCTTCCAATGCATCGACGTGGCGTCCCTCGATCTGCGGAATCGGGATGCGCTCACGATCGTCGGCGCGCGTCGCCAGATCGGAACCGAGATGGAAGAGATCATTTTGAATCGTCTTCAAGGCCGAAGTCAGCGCATCAGCCAGGCCGAGGCTCAACGCCAGGCCGATCTGCGAATTCAACTCATCGACCGAGCCGTATGCCTGGACGCGCAGCGCGTCCTTCGGCACGCGCTGGCCCCCGATTAAGGCCGTCGTGCCATCGTCGCCTTTGCCGGTGTAAACACGAGTGATCCGCGGCATACCGCTCCTTATCGGCTCAATTGTTTCGGCGCAGCCGCGCCACGACCAGCCAGCCGCCCAACGCCACGACGACGACGGCGAACAGCACATAGCCACCCGCATCAGTTTGGGGTGCAACACCGGCCAGCGCATCGGGCGTGCCGGAGAGCGCGGTGGGCAGCGGGATGGGTGTATTGGTTGGAAGGCTCGGCAACCGGCTGGCAACCGGCGTCGAGAGATCGGTTACCCGCGCCGTTGGCGTCGTCTGGGTATTCGCGATTAACGTCGGCGCGGTTGTCGGTGCGGGCATTTCGGTCTCTGTAAAACCGGGCGGCGTGGGTCGAGGTGTGTCTGTTGCGGCGCTTACCGGTTCGGCGCAGATTTGATCGACGGTATACAGGGGAGGTTCGATCTGGTCGCCCCACCCCCAGGCATCGACCGCGCCATCGGTGACAGTATAACCTGAGGCGCTGATGACGGAATAGCGCCAGGTGTTATCGACCCGGTGATAGTAGTTCCAGTAGGCGCAGTCTGTGCCCTGACACTGACAGAAACACGGCTGAGTCGGGTAAGCGCAGCCTTCTCCACCGATCGAACACGTCGCTACCCCCAAACCGCCGACCTCGGTGATCACCGGCAGGCCGGTGCGCATCAGCAGATCGAGTCCCGTGATCGAAGGCTCGCTAAAGCGGACGCAATACGTCGCGACGCGGCCATCGCCGAATTGCACGACCACGCCGGCGCGGTTCTCGCCTTGCGCGCCAGCCGGCAGGCCCTGCCAGCCCAGGAACAGCGATAATAAGATGACGACGAACCAGCGCCCGATTCTCATACGATTCCGCAACGCAGCGATCATGAGTCTCCTTCGATCAAGTGCAACGTCCCCTCGCCGGGCAGACGAGGGGACGCCAATGCACGCAACCCCATCCCTTGCCGCGAGGGAGTCGGATACAATCGCAGCGGGCGACCTGGCTCATTAGTTGGATAGTTTGTTCGTGTGTTAGCTGGATAGTTCGTGCATACATATCCAACGATCTAACCAGCCAACTACCCAACTAATTTACAGTTGCGGGACAGCGCCGGACTGACACCGGCTTCGCCATTAAGCCCAACCATCCGGGGTGAAGGGCACTGCGACCACACGTGAAATATAGACGCGCTGGAGAAGTCTGTCAAGCGCGAGCGCGGCCAACGGATGAACGTGATATAATCGCAGCAACCGAAGATGCCGAATCCGGAGCTGGGTGAAACCCGGCTGAGAGTGCGCCTGCCGACGCGGCTAGGGCGCAGACGGACTGAACCTGACGGATAATGCCGGCGGAGGGAAGGCGATGCAGCCTGACACGACCACCCGCCTGCCGGGTGGTTTTATTTTTGCGAGGGGCCATGCGCGCAGTCATCTTTGCCAACGGCGCTGCGACTTCACCTGAGATCGCTCAGAGCTGCCTGCAACCCGATGCGATCGTGATCGCGGCCGATGGCGGCGCGCGCAACGCCTGGTTCGCCGGTGTGACACCCGATACCGTGATCGGCGATCTCGATTCGCTGCCGGCAGCCCTTCGCGCCGATCTCGAAGGGCGCGGTGTCCGGTTCAGCATTCATCCGCCCCGCAAGGACGAAACCGATCTCGAGCTCGCGATTCGCCGCGCGCTCGAGCGCGGCGCGACCGATATCGTGATCCTCAGCGCGCTGGGCGGGCGCTGGGATCAAGCGCTGGCCAACGTCCTGCTGCTCACGCTGCCTGCACTCCGCGAGCGGCATGTGCCCGCGTGTATCGTCGACGAGCGCCAGACACTCCGCGTGATCACGAGCGATACCCCGGCCCGCATCGAAGGGCGCAGCGGCGACACACTCTCGTTGATCGCCCTGGGCGGCGACGCCAGCGGCGTGACGATCGAAGGCTGCGAATATCCGCTGACCGAGGATCGGCTGCCGTTCGGAGAAACGCTCGGCATCAGCAACGTGTTGCGCGAGCCGGTGGCGCGAGTGCACGTGAAAGATGGGATCGTGCTGGCGATACATATACGTGAAACGTGATCCGTGATACGGATGGAGGTCTAATGACATGAAATTGCGAAGTATCATCTCGTTGCTCAGTCTATGTGCGATTCTGGTCGGAGCCTGCGCTCCATCGGCCGCCACACCCGGCGGGCCGCGCACGCTAACCGTGCTCACGCACGAATCGTTTGCGTTGAGCGACGAAGTGCTCATGTCGTTCGAAAGCGCGCACAACGCGACCGTTCAATTCCTCAAGCAGCCCGATGCGGGCCAGGCGCTCACCCGCGCCATCTTGACGAAGGACAACCCGGAAGCCGATGTGTTGTTCGGCGTGGATAACACCTTCCTGAGTCGCGCGCTGGAAGAAGACATCCTCGAACCGTACCCGTCATCGGCGCTGGATCAGATACCCGATGCGTTCAAACTCGATTCGCAATTCCGCCTGACGCCGATCGATTTCGGCGACGTATGCCTGAACTACGACAAGGCCTACTTTGCCGATCACAACCTCCAGCCGCCCGAAGCGCTGGCCGACCTGACCCAACCCGAACTGAAAGACCTGCTCGTGGTCGAGAATCCGGCTGGGTCATCGCCCGGTCTGGCATTTATGCTGGCGACCATCAGCGCGTTTGGCGAAGACGGCTGGCTGGACTACTGGCAGCAGTTGAAGGCCAACGGCGTGAAGGTCGTCGAGGACTGGAGCACGGCGTACTATACCGAGTTCAGCGGGTCGAGCGGCCAGGGGCCGCGCCCGATTGTCGTGAGTTATGCCTCCAGCCCGCCCGCCGAAGTGGTATTCGCCGAACCAGCGATCGAGGCGCCGCCGACCGCCGCCATCACCGCGCCGGGCGCGTGCTTCCGCCAGATCGAGTTTGCCGGGATTCTCAAGGGCACTCAAAACCGTGACCTCGCCGAGAAGTGGATCGACTTCATGTTGAGCCAGACCTATCAGGAGGATTTGCCGCTCAACCAGTTCGTCTATCCCGTGAATCCGAATGCCGCACTGCCCGAGGTCTTCGTCCAGCACTCGGAAATTGCCGAGCAACCCGCAACGCTTGCGCCCGATGTTATTGCCGCGAACCGCGCTCAGTGGATCGAGCAGTGGACGGAGACGGTGTTGCGGTAGAATGAAACGTGATGCGTGAAACGCGATTTTCGCTATCACGCATCACGTTTCACGCTTCACGCTATGAACTTTCGGCGCAGCCTCCTCGTCATCCCCCTCGCCTTCCTGGGTATCTTTTTCTTCTACCCGTTGGCGGCGATTGTCTTGCGCGGACTTGCGCCCGGCGGCAGACTCGATCTATCGGCCTTCGGGCGCATTGTCAGCAGCCCGTTCTACCTCGATACGGTGTGGTTCACCTTCTGGCAGGCCGCTGTCTCGACGCTGTTGACGCTCGTCGCGGCGCTGCCCGCAGCCTACGTCTTCGCGCGCTACGATTTTCCGGGCAAGGCGTTGATCCGCGCCTTGACGACGATCCCGTTCGTCCTGCCGACCGTCGTGGTCGCCAGCGCCTTCACCGCGTTGATCGGCCCGCGCGGCTGGGTGAACGAGTTGCTCAGAAACGTGCTCAACGTCGAGTACGCGCCGCTCGACATTCAAAATACGATCGGGATCATCCTGCTCGCCCACATCTTCTACAACTTCACGATCGTCCTGCGCATCGTCGGCGGCTTCTGGGCCAACCTCGATCCGCAAGTCGAAGCGGCGGCGCGCGTGCTCGGCGCGAACCGCTGGCGCGCATTCCGCGAAGTCACGCTGCCGCTGCTCCGGCCCGCGCTCCTGGCGGCAGCGCTGCTGGTCTTCATCTTCGATTTCACGTCGTTCGGCGTGATCTTGATCCTGGGCGGGCCGCAGTTCAATACGATCGAAGTCGCCATCTATCGCCAAACCCAGATCACGTTCGATTTGCCGCTGGCGACGGCCTTGGCGCTGTTGCAATTAGCCATTACCTTCAGCCTCATGTCGATCTACACCCGGCTGCAAGCGCGCGCCAGCCTGCCGCTGGAATTGCGTCCACAGCGCATCACGCAGAAACGTCCCGGCACAACGCGCGAAAGGGTTTTGATCGGTCTCATCGTCGGCGCGATGCTAGTGCTGCTGCTATCGCCCTTGCTCGCGCTGGCCGCGCGATCGGTCGCCGGCCCGAGCGGCCTGACGCTGGATTACTACGGGAACCTGGCTACCAATCCGCGCGGGTCGGTGCTGTTCGTTCCGCCGATCGCGGCAATCGGCAACTCGCTGGTCTTCGCCGTCGGGACAATGGTGATCGCGCTGGTGGTGGGCATCCTGGCGGCGTACGGGGCGGCGGCGAATCGGGTAAGGGATGAAAGGGTCGGCGTTGGGAGACAAGTCGGCGTCGTGAGACGCCTCCTACAGTATGGGTATGAACCGATCTTGATGTTGCCGTTGGGGGCGTCGGCGGTGACGCTGGGGTTCGGGTTTCTGATCGGTCTGCCCGCGTTGCGCTCGTCGCCGTTGATGTTGCCGCTGGCGCATGCGCTCGTCGCGTTTCCGTTCGTCGTCCGCACGATCACGCCGGCGCTGCGCAGCATTCGCCCCAGCCTGCGCGAGGCGGCAGCGGTGCTGGGGGCCGATCCGTGGCGCGTGTGGCGCGAAGTCGACCTGCCGATCGTCGCGCGCGCGCTGCTGATCGGCGGGGCGTTCGCCTTCAGCGTGTCGATGGGCGAGTTCGGCGCGACGGCGATGCTGGCGCGGGCCGACACGCCTACCCTGCCTTACGCGATCTTCCGCTACTTGAGCCAGCCCGGTTCGCTCAACTATGGGCAGGCGCTGGCGATGAGCACTTTGTTGATGCTGGTCGTATCGGTCGGGCTGATCACGATCGAGCGGTTCAGGTTCGGAGAGGTGGGCGAGTTTTGAGTTAGCGTTCAGAGTTAGCGTCAGAGTTTGGGAGCAAGAGATTTGATCTACGTCCCCTTCCCAATCAGTCCTAACACACGCACCCTCTCGCTGCGACCTCGAATCGGCATCTCGCCCAAATCGATAAAATTGAATTCCGCCGTGGCTCCCGCCAATGCGGCGCCGGTATAGCCGCTCACGAGAGCGTCGTAATGGGCCTGCGTCTTCGTCATTTCCTGCACCCGTGCGGCGACGTTCACCGCATCGCCGATGACGGTGTACTCCAATCGTTCCTCTGAGCCGGTGGCCCCGGCCGTGACTGCGCCGGTGTTGACGCCAATCCCGAAGCGCAGCGTCGGCTGGCCCAGCGCTGCGCGCTTGGCATTGAGCTGCGCCAGACCGGCCTGCATAGCCAGCGCCGCCCGCACCGCCCGCGCGGCATGGTCGCGCTGCTCCAGCGGCGCGCCGAAGACGCACAGCGCCGCATCGCCCAGGAAGCGACCGACGATTCCGCCGTGCGTCTCTGTCGCGCGAATGATGACCTCGAAGTATTGATTGAGCGTCCTCATCACCTCTTCCGGGTCGTGATCTTCCGCAAACGCGGTGCTGCCGCGCATGTCGCAGAACAGGGCCGTGACGGTCTTGCGCTCGCCGTGCAGCGTCACCCGCCCGGCCAGCACCTCCGCGCTCACGTCGCGGCTCAGATAGCGCCCGAACAGGTCGCGCAGCCGCTCGCGCTCGCCCAGGCCCTTGACCATATCGTTGAACGCCCGCGCCAGCCGGCCGATCTCGTCCCAGCGCGTCGCGGGCACGCGCTGCGTCAGGTCGCCGTGGGCGACGGCTTGAGAGGCTTCGGCAATCTGGGCGATGGGCGTCAATGCGCGTCGGGTGAAGAGGACGGTCAGGCTGACGGCGATGGCCAGCGCGGCGAGCATCGTCCACGCCGAACTGTTCACGATGTCCTGGATGATGTTGTCCACCGGCTCCGTCGAGAAGCCGATGCGCAGGCTGCCCAGGCGCTGGCCGGCTTTGTTCTCAATCGGCAGCGCGGCCTCAATCGCGCGTTCCCCGGTCCAGGCCGTGAGCCGGACGACCGACGCCGGGCCGTTGAAGGTGAGGGTGTCGGTCAGCGTGCGCCCGATATATTCAGCCTTGTCGCTGCTGATGACCTTGCCCTGCTCGTCGGCGACGAAGTAATACTTCAGCCCGAACGCATACGGCGATTGTCCACTTTGGAACTGCGCTTGCAAGGCGTCGGCTTGCGCTCCGCCCCGCTGCTGCAGCGCGGCGAGCGTCTCCGGCGTGAGTTCGGTAATGTCGGCGCTAATTTGCTCGCTGGCCGAGCTCGCGAGGAAATCAAAGCCGCGTGACAGGATCGAGCGCACGTTCTCTTCGAGCAAGCGGCGTTCGTAATCGACGCGCACGGCGGTCAGCGCGGCGACCGTGAGGACGAAGAGGAAGCCGAGGGTTAAGGAGAGTTTAGCGGCGAGCGGCATCCGCACGATCAAGCCGCGCACGCCGGTCGGGCCGAGGTGGGCGGCGGGCTTGAGGAAGCCGGCTGCGCCTTCGGCGCGCATCGCTTCGGTGGGATTGACGTTCGCGGCGCGATCCGCCGGGTAGAGCGCGGCCAGCATCGCAATCGTTGGGCCGACGACCAGCGCCGCGCCTGCCACCGCCCACGGTTGCGGCGTCGCCCCACTCGTTTCTCTGGAGAACATCAGCGCGCCCATTGCATTAGAAAGCTGCCCGTATGTGACGCTGATCGCCAGCCCACCCAGCACGCCGATGAGGCTTCCGGTCAGGCCAAGCAGACCCGCTTCAATCACGACCAGCGCGCGTGCCTGTGTGCGGGTCAGGCCCAGCGCGCGCAAAACGCCGATTTCTCGCTGGCGCTCCAGCACCGAGGCGATGAGCGTGTTGACCAGCGCCAGCCCGGCCACGATGCCGGAAAGCGAAGTGAGTCCGGCGAACAGCGCCAGCGCCAGGTTCAGGACGCTATTGATGAGCGATGAAGCGAAGTCCTTGGGGCTGGGGGTGAACAGCAGGCGGTGCTTTTGCGCCAGCGCTTTCAGCTGGTCCTCCAGCGCAGCCTTAGCCTGGCCAGGGCGGGCGTCAACGAGGATGACAAACGGATGCGCGCCAAAGTATTCGGCGGCAACCTCGCGCGTCATCACTGGAAGAAAGCCGCCGACCATCGCCACTTTGAACGACGCTTTGCCTTTGAGTGTGTCCACCTCTACCGCGTCGCCCGGCTTCACGTTCAGGCGGCGCGCGGCGACCTCGGGCAGAATGAGGGCCGGCCCGGCGGCGAAGGTGGCTTCGGCCTCGTCCCACGAACCGCTGACGGGGCGGTAGTGTGGGACCTCACGGAACATCCTCAGGTCGCCGCCATAGGCATAATTCAGCCCCGGCCCAAGGCTGAGGCCTGGCAGCTGTACTTGAGCCAGGGGCAAGACCTCGGCCTCCTCAGCCAGCGCGTCGAGGTCGGCTTTGAGTTCCGGCGAGAGCGGCGGAAACGCGACCGCGTTGGTCATCTGCTCAATGGAGGCGCCGGTGGGAAACGCGCGCACAAGCAAGAAGTCTCGGTCTAGTATGTCGATGGCGTTGGAGGCGATGAGTGTGCTCTGCCCCAGGGTGATGCCGGACAGCCCGACGACGAGCATCAACCCGATGGCCAGCGTCGCCGTCGTGAGCGTGGCTCGACCGCGCTGGCGCGTCAGGTTCCCGGCGGCTAATCGCGCCGCAATACCGAGATGCGCAGCGATCTGCTCAAAGGCCCAGATAGCCACGCGCACGCCGCCAGGCAGCGCCAATATCGCCACGCCCGCCAGGATGAACGGCAGCAGATAGGTCTGCGCGAACGTCTCGGAGAGATTAGTCGATTGATGAATGGCGTCGACGGCGATAGGATGGATGAGCAAATAGGCCGCGAACAGCCCCAGCGCGCCGATCCAGCCCCACCGTTCATAGAGGCCGGATGCCCTTTGGGGGCGCGCGCGCTCACCCTGACCCAGCGCCACGAGCGGCGAGACGCGCCCGGCCTGGCGCGCCAGGTTCAGCGTCACGCCCAGCGTAACCACCAGGCCCGCGCCCACGCCGAGCAGCGCACCGCTGAGAACGTCTGCCGGCGGCAACGGCGCAGACGGCGTCTCCAGCCCTTGCAGAAACGCAATCGCGATCGTCATGACGCGTGCGAAGGCCAGGCCCAACAGCAGGCCAATCGCCGAGCCGATCAACGCGACGATAGTCGCCTCGGACAGCGTCTGGATCAGCACCTGTCCACGCGTCATGCCCAGCGTGCGCAGCTGGCCGATCTCACGGCGGCGCTCGGTGAGCGTGATGGCAAACGCGTTGTACACCAGAAACGCGCCGGAGAACAGGATGGCGATGCCGGCGAAGGGCAAGGCGTAATCCAACAGTAATCCGAACAGGGGGCGATTGCTGGCCCCGCCCTCTACGCTGGTGACGATGAAGAGCGAGCCGAGGTCAGCTTGCAGCGCATCGCGCGCCGCGTCTCGCGCAACGCCGGGCTTCAGGCGAACGAGGAAGGCCGAGGCCGCGTTCGGGGTGTCGAACGCGGCCTGCAGCGTGGCGAGGGGGATCCAGGCTGTCGGTTGTCCCAACACATCTTTGTCCTTGAGCAGGCCGGCTACCACAAAGTCATTCGTTTGATCGCCGGTGACCAGCGTGACCTTGCCGCCGACGCCGACGCCGTTCTGTATAGCCCAGTGGTCGGGCAGCCACACTTCGCGCGCATCCGGCGCCGAAAAAAAACTTCCGGCGGTGAGTTCGTACGGCGTGAGCACATGCGCCGGATCCACACCCAACAGCAAAAGGCCTGTACCCTCGAAGGTCGTGATCAGGCTGGCGGGCGAGTTGGGATCGGCGTCGAGGGCGGCCTGCCGGCCTTCCGGCTTGCGGTACACCGGCGCGGCGGCGGCTACGTCGGGGCGGGCGGCGATCTCGTCGGCGCGGCGGGCGTCGAGGCTGGCGCGGTTGGCGCTCACCACTTCGAGGTCGGCGCCGGCCAGCTGGCCCTCACGCGCCTCGCGCGCCGACAGGTTGATCGTGACGCTGACGATGCGCGTGGCGAAGATCATGCCGACGCCCAGCGCAATCGCCAGTGCGGTCAAGAGTGTGCGCGTCGGGCGGGCGCGCAAGTTTCGCATGGCGAGCATCAGCATAGATACCTCCTTCGGGGCGGGTATTCTCACCGCTGACGACTGACCCCGCTCCGACCGGCCCTCTGCAAGAGGGTACGCTGCGGGGCCAATGAGCCGTCATTACAGTTCGAGCGCCGCCATCACGTCTATGATCGATTCGCGAAGCGTGCCGTGGCCGCCGGCGCTCAGCTTCAGCTCGCGCACGATCTCCCCATCCTTCAGGAAGACGACGCGGTCGGCGTACGAGGCGGCGCGCGGATCGTGCGTCACCATGACGATCGTTGCGCCCAGGTCGACGCAGGTGCGCCGCAGCAGCTCGAGGATGGCCGTGCCAGACTTAGAATCGAGGTTGCCGGTCGGCTCGTCGGCCAGGACGATCTCCGGGTCGTTGATGAAAGCGCGTGCGATCGCCACGCGCTGCTGCTGGCCGCCGGAGAGTTGGTCGGGCTTGTGGCGCTTCCGCTCGGCCAGCCCGACCAGCGCCAGCAGTCTATCGATCTTGTCGCGGTGCTTGCGCTCTGCGAGACTCTGCCCGTCGATCAGCAGCGGCAGGGCGATGTTTTCCTCGGCAGTCAGCGTCGGCACCAGGTTGTAGAACTGAAAGATGAACCCGACTTTGCGCCGCCGCACGAGGGTGATGTCGTTGTCGCTCAGTTTGGAGAGCGGCTGGCCGGCCAGCGTGATCTCCCCATCGCTCGGCTCGTCCAGCCCGCCGAGCAGGTGCAGCAGCGTCGATTTGCCCGAGCCCGACGGCCCCATAATCGCGACGAACTCGCCTTGGTTGACGACCAAATTCACCCCATTGAGCGCGCTGACGGTCACGTCGCCCATCTGGTATTGCTTCTTCACCTGCACGGTTTCGAGAACGGCCATCCGACTCTCCTTTCATCCGCGAATCACGCCAACCGCATCATCGCGCAGCGCATGTATCCGTATAGGCGCGGATCGTTCGGTCAGGCCGCGCCAGAGGCTACGCTAAGATGATACAGCTAACTTTGTAAGTCACCTTACGCAGGTTGCTCCCCGACCGCGTCCTCGCGGTCGGCTCATTGGCCGGAAACGCCCGTACCCTCCGCTACGCTACGGGCATCTTCGACGAGGACGCGGGCTTCGAGCGAAGTTGAACGGCGGCTGCGCTAAGATGATACAGCTAACTTTGTAAATGAAAGTAACCGAAGGCCAGCGCCCTCCATCTGAGCCAACCCGACGCGCTCAACTATGGTCAGGCGCTGGCGATGAACATGTTGTTAATGCTGGTTGTACCGGTCGGGCTGATCGCGATCGAGCGGTTCAGGTTCGGGGAGGTGGGGGAGTTCTGAGTATAATAACTCCATGCCCCTGCTCCAAGCCTCTCATATCCACAAATCCTTCGACGGCACGCCCGTTCTGCGCGATGTTTCCTTTGACGTCGACGCAGGCGCGATCGTGTGCCTGCTCGGCCCATCCGGCTGCGGCAAGACCACGCTGCTGCGCGTCGTCGCCGGACTCGAAACGCCCGACGCCGGCGTGGTGACGTTCGCGGGGCGCGACCTGGCGCACGCGCCGATTCACGAACGCGGCTTCGGGTTGATGTTCCAGGACTTCGCGTTGTTCCCGCACAAGAACGTGTGGGAGAATGTGATCTTCGGGCTGCGGATGCAGAACTTGCCGCGCGATCAGATTGAGGAACAGGCGCACGCGGCGCTTGAACTCGTGGGCTTGACGGGCTTCGAAGCGCGCGACGTGAACGAACTCTCCGGCGGCGAGAAACAGCGCGTCGCACTGGCGCGCAGCCTGGCGCCCCGGCCCCGTTTGCTGATGCTCGATGAACCGCTCGGCTCGCTCGATCGAAAACTGCGCGAAGAGCTGCTGCACGAGTTGCGACGCATCCTCAAGCGCGCCGGACTCACTTCGATTTACGTGACGCACGATCAGCAGGAAGCCTTCGCCATCGCCGACCGGGTGGCGATCATGAACGCCGGGCGCATCGAGCAGATCGGCGCGCCGCAGGACGTGTATCGCCAGCCGGCGTCCGAGTGGGTCGCGCGCTTCCTCGGCCTGAGCAACCTGCTGCCCGGCATCGCTCGCGCGGATGCGACGATCGAAACACCGATCGGCCTTCTCCGCATCGAGGCTTCTGAAGCGGCGAATGAGCAGGTGATGGTGTTGATTCGACCCGACGCGGCGAGGCGCGCCGACGGCGCACAACCGAACACCGTCGAAGGCACGCTGATCGAGCAGTCGTTTCGAGGCGGGCATACCCGCGCACTTGTCCGGGTGGGCGAGGTTGACCTCACGCTGGAATTCAGCGCGTCAACCGAATTGCCCGAAGCCGGCCAGCGCATTCGGCTGGCGCTCAAACCCAATTCGATTTCGATTCTGCGCCAGCCCCACTCGATGACGGTCAGAAAGCTCAACCGGCACGGCGAGCTGGTCTGGTCGTACCCCAGCATCGTCCTGGAACGCGGCGCCAACTACGTGCGTCTCGAGGCGCGCTTCAATCGCGAACGCCTGGATTTGGGTTACACGGTCTTCGCGCCGGGCGACCGCTTTGTCGAATGGTTCTTCAACGATCGTTGGTACAATATCTTTGAAGTCCACGCGCAAGGCGATGACCACCTCAAAGGTTGGTATTGCAACGTGACGAAACCGGCGATGATCGAGAGCGACAGCGTATCGGCGGTCGATTTAGCGCTGGATGTCTGGATCGGGCCAGATGGATCGATCCGCGTTTTGGACGAGGACGAGTTTGCCGCGCTCGATCTGCCCGACGCCGAGCGGCGGGCCGCACGCGACGCCCTGGAGCAGCTCAAGTCGCGGGCGCGCGAGCGCCGTCCGCCGTTCGATGGTTCGCAGCGAATAGGAGCACTGAATGGTTGAAACACTGGAAGAAGTTGTCGGGCAGCTGTTGATCGAACAGAGGCTCACGCTCGCGTTGGGCGAATCGTGCACCGGCGGGTTGATCGGACATCGCCTGACGAACGTGCCCGGCAGCTCGACCTATTTCCTCGGCGGGATTATCGCGTATGCCTACGAAGCGAAGGAGCGCCTGCTCGAAGTGAAGCACAACACGCTGTACGAACACGGCGCGGTCAGCGCGGAGACGGCGCTCGAAATGGCGCGCGGCGCGCGCCGGGCCTTGGGCGCCGATATTGGCGTCAGCGTCACCGGCATCGCCGGGCCGGGCGGCGGGCTGCCGGGCAAGCCGGTCGGGTTGGTGTACATCGGGCTATCGGCGCGGGATATCGAACGGGTGGAGCGCTGCGTGTGGGACAGCGATCGCGCGGGGAACAAGGTGTTGTCGGCCGAAGCGGCGTTGTCGATGCTGAAGGAATATCTGGAGAAAGGGGACACGGATAAACACTGATCCGTGTTGATCAGGAAAGCACAATACTATCTTGGCGTCTTCGTGGTGAAGTTTTACACGGCAAGCGCGGGAATGACAAAGCGGTACAGGGCGTAGATAGCGAGCGCAGCAAGCGCGGCGAAGGCGGCGGCGAAGACCAGTGCGTTGATCGGGCGCGGGAGCAGTCGCGTCCAACGCTCAAGCCCGATCGAGAAGACCAATCCCAGCGGCGCCAGCGCCGGATAGAGATAGCGGCCCTGGTGTTGGACGAAGGTGAAGTTGTAGAAAATATAGTAGGCGAAGGTGAGGAAGGTAAGCAGCGAGAGAAGGAAAGCGGGCAGGCGGGTTGGGTGGATGGTTTGATGGTTAGTTGGCTGGTTGGTTCGGAAGCACCACAACCAGCCGAGTACGGCGATGAAGGACAGCATGCCGAGCGCGAGATAGAACGGGTCGGGCATCGGCACGCCCATCCAGCCGAATTGTCCCCAGAACGAGTGAAAAGTTGTGGTCAACGCTCCAATCAAAAATGGGCCGAAGCCCAAACGCGCAATCCAATCGGAGGTCAGCGGCTGGCCCACGACGACGGCGTTGTGGTTCGCCAGGCCCAGGATATCGAGGCCGCCGTACACGCTCACGTTGCGCAGCCACCACAGCGCGCCGAGAGCGAGGGCGGGAAGGAAGACGAGCAGGAGGCGAGAGGCAAGAGGCGAGAGGCGTGAAACGTGATACGTGATACGTGATACGTGATACGCGATCAGCGCCACGAAGACGACCGGCGCAAGCAAGTAGTTGGTTCCTTTGGTCAGAAACCCCAGCCCCAGCAAGACCCCGAGCGTTAGCAAGCCCCTGTTGCGTGATGAGTTTAGAGTTTCCACCCGCTCCGGGTTCGATACGCGAAGCGTCTGCAACAACGTCAGCGCCAGCAGCAATTCCGCCAACGAATCGTTGTTGACCCCGGCCAGCATCGCGATGTGCTGCGGGATGAACGCGACAAAAGCAGATGTGCCGAGCGCCCACGCAAGTCGGTTGGGGTGAATTTCGCGGACGATGAGGAAGGCCACGACAATCAACGCTCCGCCGAACGCCACCGACACCAAGCGGAGCGCGAACAGATTGCCGCCCGTCAGCGCGTAAACCGGCGCGGCGAGCAGGTAGTACAGCGGCGGCTGCCAATACTCATAGCGTAATGGATCGATCGACAAGCGGGGGGTGTTGGCGGGGTGGGTGAACTGCTCGTTGTATAGCTGATCGTAGTCGCCCGTGCGGAGCACCGGCACGGCGCGATTCTCCACAACGTAGCGCACGTAATTGTAATGCGCCGGCTCGTCGGGCACTTGCCAGGCCGGCGTGCGCGCCGCATACTGAAGGGCGATGGCGAAGTAAGCGAGGAGGATTACGGCTAAGCCGGACGAGGCGTGAAGCGTGAAACGTGAGACGTATGGGGGAACACGCGTTTCATCCCTCATCCTTGCGTTACGGCCCAACTGTGATCAAGTCTTTGATCTTCTCGAACAGCGCGTCGCCGATGCCCTTCACTTCTTTGATCTGATCGAGCGCTGTGAACGGCCCATTGGCTTGTCGATAATCGATGATGCGCTGGGCGATGGCCGGGCCGATGCCGGGCAGCGCGTCCAGCTGTTCGAGCGTGGCGGTGTTAATATCGATCGGCGCGCCGGGTAGCGCACTCTCCCCGGACGATGCACCGGGCGCGGGAACGACTTCGCCCAGGTGTGGAAAATGCACCTGCATCCCATCGCTGAGCGCCGCAGCCAGGTTGATGCGATCGAGATCGGCATCCACGGCCGGGCCGCCGGCCGCATTCATCGCATCCTTGACGATGCTGCCGATCGAGAGCGAATAAACATCGGGGTGCTTCACCGCGCCGCTGACGTAAACCAGGATAGCCGAAACCGGGATCGGCGTGGGCGTTTCGGCTGGCGTCGGGCGCAACGTGACGATGATGCCGGGCGACGCGGGCGCTGGTCGCAGCACCAGGAAGATCACGAAACCGGCCAGGGCCGTCAGTACGATCATGATCGGCACGCGCAAATGCTGCAAGCGATCCATCGCAACCTCTCCTCACTGTATGCAGGAGGCCACTCGTGAAAGGTACGATGGGGCGGCGATGCCGAGTGCTCCACAAGGTTGACTATTCCTCATTCACCAGGGCGAAATCGTCCAGCGGGACCTGTCGCACCTTCTGTTCCAGGTATTTGCCAATCCGGGCTTGATCCATATTCACCAGTTCGTGCTTGAAACCCAGCACCCGATTCAGTTCACGCGCCACCTGCTGAGGCCAGTAGGCTGCGCTCATTTGCACGATTGTTCCATCGACGGCCTGCGCCAACCGCTCGATACGGCTTCCCAGGCCTACCCGATCGACGATGATGATCGTTGCCAAATACCAGCGCGAGCGGCCCATCAATATCTCGCGCTCGAACCGCGTCACTTTGTCCAACGAAATCTCCGGATTGCCTCGACCAATAAAACCGATGTCGAACCTTACCCCCTTGCCGGCTTCGTACAGCAATGTCGCATCGCTCTCGCGCCTCTCGCCGCGCGACGCCAGCCAGAACACGCGCTTCAGATTACCCAGCTGTCCCGGTGGAACGTGCTTGAAGCCCAAGATGTGAAGCAGGGAACCGAGAATCAGCTTTTCAAACAGCTTGCCGTAAGCAGACTTCTCCGAGCCGCGAATGGCTAACGTCTGCGCTCCGATCGTGTTGAGCAAATACGTCAACATTAACCAGTCGACTTCAGCCTTAGCGTTAGCGCCTATCTTCAGCACGCCGCTGAGCTCCCCATGCTCTTGCACGTGGCGAGCGATAACTTCGCGGCACGCCTCAACATACCGATCACGATACTCGGCGAGCGATTCGCGCTCGTCTCGAAGAACATTTTGAAAAGCCTTGTCCGTGAGGCCTAGCACCCACTGAGCAAGCCACCGTTCCGACTTCTTCAGCCGACCGCGCGCCAGGACGTTAACGGCCAAGTCGGGCAAACGCTTCACAAAGTCAGCCGAACTGGCCGCGCCTTTCACGAACAGGTTGACTGTCGCCAAGTTAAGCGTAGCGATCCGGCGGCGGGTCAAAACCTCGGTAGACTCACGCAGGTTCTTCCCGGTCAACACATCCAACACTACTCCACGCACAACGTCCATCCCAATCTGTCGAATAAACTCCTTACCGCCGGACTCGAGCAGCTTGAGCGCAGCGGGCGACAGCAGCTCGCTGAGTGTGGTCACTTCGGGTAGAGTGCCGTACAGCTTGGGCATGGCGCGGCTTAGAAGAGCATATCAGAAGCTGCGATCGGTGGGCAATTGATCGTCAGCACGTTCTCGGCGTCCTGGCCAAGCCAGGACTTTGCTTCCGTCCGAATGACATCGACGTAGTTGGCATCCTGCTCGATCAGCACGAAGCGCCGCCCCAATTTGGCGGCGGCCTCGCCTACCGTGCCAATCCCCGCAAAAGGATCGAGCACGACATCGCCCTTGAAGGAGTAGTAAGCAACCACTCGCTCGGCCAACTCGACGGGGAAGATCGCCGGGTGACGTTTGTCGTAAGCGGGCTTGATCCGCCACACATTGGTTCGCTCGTAATCGTCGTCGATCCGCGAGGTCTTGACCAAAGCCGGATCGGGATGCGCGCGAATGTTCCAATCGATCAGTTTGGGCGTGCGCTTACGATAAACCAGGATATATTCCGTTACCGGCACCGGCTTATACTGGAGCGGGTTGCGATCGGCTGCAAATCGACGCCCGCGACCCGTCGCCCAGCCCGCGCCTTCAGGCTTCTCCCAAATAATGTCGTCCAGAAAGTCATACGCCTCTTCGATGAAAAGTCGATGAACATCAAAGGGCACGGCGAGCCTGTGTGAGGCCTCGTTACGGCTCGCGCGCCTGACCAGCACCGGCGCGACGTTCATGACGAAGAACCGCCCTTCGGCTAAAACCCGGTGAACATTATGCAGCACCCGGCGTAGCTTGAGCAGGTACTCCTCATACGTCAGGTAATCGGTATACTCCGGCCGCGCGTTGTAGTACGGCGGCGAGGTGAACACCAGATCGACGCTGCCCGCCGGCAAATCTTGAAGAACCTGTTCGCAATCGCCCAGGGCGATGGTGTTTCGCAAGGTCGAGAGCGAATACTTCCCGTTGGCAGGCGAGGCAGATCGCGTGCGAGTGATCGGCTCGCGCCCCAACAGGCGCGCCGCCAGCGTCTCCGGCGCAGTCGACTTGCCCTCTACCACGAGTGAAGTGTGCGCATCGATCACGACTTCGCCGATGCGCGCGCGGCTGGCCTTATTCAAAAGAGGAACGCGCCAGACGTGATACCGATCATCGATCTCAGGCAAGCCGAATCCGATGGTCTTTTGCAAGCGCGCGCGCTCAAGCCAAACCGTTGCGACTTGCTTGGCAGAGCGCACATCCAGGATATGGTACTTTCGGCGCTCCGCGACGGTTGGTTTTCGTCCCGCCATGCCTGCTCCCACTCAGAAGGTCAATGCCCGCAAGTATCAGCCTTCCAAGACCACCGCCGTGCCGCTGGCGCTTACCATCAGCATCGAGCCTTGCCCCACCGTTTCGTAGTCCAGGTCGATGCCGACGATGGCGTTCGCGCCGAGCGCGGCGGCCTGTTCCTGCATTTCGCCCAGCGCGATGTCTTTCGCCTTGCGCAGCTCTTGCTCGTAGGCGGCTGAACGCCCGCCGATGATGTCGGTGATGCCGGCCAGGAAGTCGCGCACGATGTTCGCGCCGAGAATCGCCTCGCCGCTGACGATGCCGAGATATTGGGTGCTGCGCCGGCCTTCGATGGTCGGCGTTGTAGATAGCAGCATATATGACTCCTCACCCTCAACTTGACGGACAGCTAACCTGCGCCCAGCCGGGCGCGCTCTTCTTCGACGATCTTCTCGTCCAGCTTCTCGAACAACGGTGCAATGGGGCCGAATGCCTGGCCCACCGGCAGCTGGCTGGGTTTCCAGCGTTCGGTGAGCGACGAAGCATCGTAAGTCAGCGCGCGATGGGTGCGCTGCGTTTCGGTAATCTCGCGGACAAGCTGACGGCCGAGCAAATCGCCCGTGTAGCCGAGCATGCGGTGCAAGCGCTGGCTGGAGAAAGGCAGGAACGGCGAAAACAGAATCTTAAGCGAGTCGATAGCCCGCAGCGCGACGTACAGCGTCGTGGCGGCCCGATTCCGATCTTCTTTGATCTGGAACCAGGGCGCTTTCGTGTCGAGGTACTTGTTGACCTCGCGCGCCAGCGCCATCATTTCACCCAGCGCCAGCTTGAACTTGCAGGCATGGATCAGCTCGCCGATCGGGTCGAAGGCAATATCGATTTGAGCCAGCAGCCGCGCATCCTCCTGATCCATCAGACCCGGACCGGGAATCTTGCCGTCGAAGTGCTTGTTGGTTAAGCTGATCACCCGATTTACCAAGTTGCCCCAGGCGGCGACGAGCTCATCGTTGTTGCGGCGCACGAAGTCGGCCCAGGCGAACTCGGTATCGCGCTGCTCGGGCGCGTTGGCGGTGAGGTAGTAGCGCAGCGCGTCGGCGTCGTAGCGCGCGAGGAAATCGGGCACCCACACGGCCCAGTTGCGGCTGGTCGAAAACTGTTTGCCCTCCAGATTGAGGAACTCAGCGGCCGGCACGTCATAGGGCAGGTTGAGCGTCTTCGATTCATCCGACTCGTATAGCCGCTGCACGCCCATCAGCTGCGCCGGCCAGATGATGGCGTGGAACGGGATGTTGTCTTTGCCGACAAAGTAGTACGCCTTCGCCGCGGGATCGTACCACCACTCTTTCCACTTGTTGGGCGTGCCGTTGTTATGCGCCCACTCGATCGTCGCCGAGAAATAGCCGATCACCGCCTCGAACCAGACGTACAGCACCTTGTCCTTGAACTCGGGCAGCGGCACGGGGACGCCCCAATCGATGTCGCGCGTGATCGGTCGAGGCTTCAAGCCTTCTTTCAAAATATTCAGCACGAAGTTCATCACGTTCGGACGCCAGAAGCCTTTGTCTTTCAAGTAATCGAGGATGCGCCCGGCGAAGGCCGGCAAATCGAAGAAGTAATGTTCGGTTTCCCGCACGATGGGCGACGAGCCGTCGATCTTGCTGCGCGGGTTGATCAACTGTGTCGCGTCGAGCAGGTTGCCGCAGTTGTCGCACTGATCGCCGCGCGCCGGATCGAAGCCGCAAATCGGGCACGTGCCTTCCACGTAGCGATCGGGCAGGAAGCGGCCGGCCGTCTCCGAGTACAGTTGCTGTTGCTTCTGCTTGAATAAGTAGCCGTTGTCGTTCAGCCGCAGGAAGAGGTCTTGCGAGATGCGGTGATGATTTTCCGTATCGGTATGCGTGAACAGATCGAAGGTGATGCCGAGCTGCTGCCAGGTTTCGAGGAACGTCGCGTGATAGCGCTCGAACAACTCGCGCGGGGCCACGCCGTCTTTGTCGGCCTGCACCATGATCGGCGTGCCGTGGCTATCGCTGCCGGATACCATCAGCGTGTCATCACCCTTGAGGCGATGGTAGCGGGCGAAAATATCGGGCGGCAGGTACGCGCCGGCGATGTGGCCGAGGTGCTGCGGGCCGTTGGCATACGGCCAGGCCACGCACACCAGAATCTTTTCGGGCATGAGGTTCTCCGCAAACAGGATGCGGCGATTGTAGCATACTTGATGCGATTCGAGTATTAGAGCGAACCGCTAGCCGGAAGCTAGTTGTCAATCCAGTTGATTTTGATGGGTAGTCTAGGGCCTTGTGCCCGCCGAAGGCGCCCACAACCCCACACGGGGGCGCAAGCAGGGGGCTAGGCTACGGCCTATCAATTTCAGATGGACTGACGACTAGCGGTTCATTCATCTTGCGTTGAAGCGACGCTAAGGAGTCTGCAGCAGGCCGAGCGCCGCGCCCAAACGGCTGCCGGCATCGTTGACGGCCATCCGCGCGAGATCGAACTCAAGCGCATCGATGTAGCCGCCGCCGCCCAGGCACAGATCGCGGATTTTGCCGAGCTTGTCGGCGATGATGCCGATCCCCTCGCGGTACAGACCGTATGCGCCCTGGACATTGGAGGGTTGACCGCTGACATCGTACTCAGGCGCAGCAACCACGCTGAAGTAGTCCTCCAATAGAGGGGCGCACGCCTCGGGCCGGCCTTCGTGATAGATGCGGTCCATCGCGCCGCCGATGGAATAGACGTGGTTCTGCGTCTCTTGCACGGTCGTCAGCAACGGCGGCGCAGGGGGGCGCGTAGGTGTGGCTGTCGCCCGTGGCGTGTTCGTTATGCGAGGGGACGGGGTCAGGCTGGGCGTTGAGGTTGGAGGAGGCGTGTCTGTTGGTAGAGGCGTAGCTGTTTTCGTCGGCTTCGGCGTATTCGTCGAAGTGCTGGTCGGCTCAGGGGTATGGGTCGGTTCGGGCGTGAACGTCCGAGTCGGCGGCAGTGGCGTAGGCGTCGGCTCAGGCGTGGTCGAGCCGCAACCGCTGAGCAGCACGCCCAACACTGTGAACAACGCTACAACGATCAACCAGCGGCGGAGGATAAACCAATTCTTCATGACAAGGCTCCTTGCGAAGTGTGGCCCCCGCCGCTAAGGTTATACCGCGCAGTCGGCCGCCTTGTCTATGGACGTTTGTCATATAAGTGGTTAGGAACCCGTGTGAAATTGTGTCAGTCCCCTCGAATGAGCTTCGCGCTGATGCGATTGTGCTTTTCAATCACCGATCTCAAATTCACCGTTTGCAACTCGCCGTCTTCAACGATCACCTGCCCGTTGATCACGGACAGATCGACGCGCTGCGGCGCGCAGAACAACAGCGCTGCGAGCGGATCGTGTAATGCGCCCGCGTAGTCGAGCCGGTTCAGCTTGAACCCGATGAAATCGGCGGCTTTGCCGACCGCAAGCTGCCCGATATCATCCCGACCCAGGGCAGCCGCCCCGCCGCGCGTCGCCAGCCACAACGCCTCTTTCGCTTTCAAGCCTTGTGGATCGCCGAGCACGCGCTGAAGCAGCAGCGCCTGCCGCGCTTCGGCTAGCAGGTGCGAACTATCGTTGCTGGCTGATCCATCCACCCCCAACCCGACCTTCACGCGCGAATCGAGCATGCGCCGCACGGGCGCGATGCCGCTCGCCAGGCGCATGTTGCTGGTCGGGCAATGCGCCGCGCCGGTTCCGGTGCGCGCCATCAGATTGATCTCCGGCTCGTCCATATGGACGCTGTGCGCCCACCACACATCGTTCCCGACCCAATCGAGCTGCTCCGCATACGCCGCAGGTCGATGCCCGAACTTTTCCAAACAGAAAGCTTCCTCGTCCTTCGTCTCGGCCAGATGCGTGTGCAACGTGACGCCGTACTGGCGCGCGAGATTGGCCGACTCGCGCATCAGTTCCGGCGTCACCGAAAACGGCGAGCACGGCGCGACGACAATGCGCAGCATCGAATATGGCCTGGAGTCGTGATACTGCTCGATCACACGCACGCAATCCCTAATAACCAATCCCTCATCTTCCACCACGCTGTCCGGCGGCAGTCCGCCCTTGCTCTCTCCCAGCGACATCGATCCACGCGCGGCGTGAAAGCGCAGGCCGATCTCCTGTGCCGCACGGATCTCGTCGTCGAGTCTCGCGCCGTTCGGGAAGAGGTAGAGATGATCGCTTGATGTGGTGCAGCCGCTGAGGATCAGCTCGGCCATACCGACGAGCGCGCTGACGTACACGGCTTCGCCATCCATACGGGCCCAAATCGGGTACAGCGTCTTCAGCCAGTCGAACAACGCCGAGTCGGGCGCGAGCGCGCGGGTGAGCGTCTGGTACAGGTGATGGTGCGTGTTGATCAACCCCGGCAGCACAACCATGTCCTTCGCATCAATGATGCGATCGGCCACCTGGTACTCGTCGGGCAGATCGCGTGTCGGGCCGAGCCAGGCGATGATGCCGTCGCGGGCGAAGAGAGAGGCGTCGGGGAGGGTATCCTGCGAGTTGTTCATCGAGATCAGAAGATTCGCATTGCGGAGGAGAAAGGTGGGCATGGATTTTGTCCTTATATACAGTGTGGGATGAAGTGGCTCTCCCGACTTGGACGGGATTATCCGCGAATAACGCGAATCTTCGCTAATGTTTTCGCGCGATTCGCGCGATTCGCGGATTGCTTTTCCCGCCCGATCTGGTAGAGCCGATGAAGTTTAGCATGAGTTCAGTGGTGGGAAAGTAGTTGGATGCCTTGGGGAACCCGAAGGGATCAAACCGATTTCAAAATATCGACCACTAAGTCCCCAGGGCAATCGCATCTAATATGTCAATACCCGATCAGCCCTGAAAATGTGCCACGGCTCTCGGCCCGCACGGACGCGGACGGTGAGCCATCCTGCCTGTATTTGCGCCAGGAGAAGATATAAGATGCGATTGCCCTTCTAAGTCTCCCAGCCATGACCTAAAACTTGAGTGAGGATCTAGCCACCTGACACTAGACACATGTTCTATGGAACTTCGCGAGCACACTGCTTTTTAGGCCAGTTTGCAGAGCTATTGTCAGGGCAGATACCAACGGCATAGCCCAATTTACGGGCTTATCCGTCTGCTACCGCGTGTGAACGGCTGAAGAAGCCGATGCCGCTGTGGCCGCAAAACAGACCAATCTCTTGAAATCTATCGAACACCAGCTCAGTGTCAGGTGGCTAGCGTGAGGATAAGTCATACACTATCGGAAAATATGGCAGTAGGCAGGGCAAGAAGGGTAAGATATTGTTAAAAACGATTGACATGATGCAACCGGAAATGCTATAAAGGGTGGGGGTTTACCACGATCGGCTGTTAATCTTGATCAAAGGCTGACGCATTCGACTGCGCCGATTATGCAAAGTGGGGGTTTACCACGATCGGCTGTTAATCTTGATCATGAGGCATCCAAGAGAAGTAACTGGATAACCTGGGCTGGTGTAGTTTTGCCAGACTGCGATCCAATCGTCTCGGGAGATCACGAACGTGACTGACGATCAATCCGATCAAGAATTAGTACAAGAGTGGTACACACTAGGTTTGGAGTATTGGAACCGTGAAGATTGGGCGAATGCTTTTAGGTGGTTCGAAAAAATCATTTCTAATCGCGTTGCCCCTTCCAGTGGATTCTTCCAAGATGCAGTTGCAAAGGCAGGGGAGGCAAAGAAGCAGATAGAACTCATTGACCTATATAACAAAGCAATGCTAGCATTTGGTAAGGAAGAGTGGCAGGGAGCAATTACTCCATTTGAAGAGATAACCCGAAAGCAGGCGGGGTATAAGGATGTTGATATTAAGTTGCCGATTGCTAAAAAGCATCTTAACCTCATCTCATCATATACGGAAGGAATGGAATATTATCGTGCGGAGAAATGGGAAGACGCTATCAGAGCATTTGAGCGCGTTATTGAAATCGACGCAAATTACGATGATATCCAGACCTACTTAGCTAGCGCAAAGGAGCTGAGAAAAAGGTCCGAAGTGTATAGGAATGGCAAAGCAGAGTACGATGCTCACCACTGGGCAGAATCTGTCTTTTGGTTCAGGCAAATACCTGGCTATGGGGATGCTGATATCCGTCTGAAGCAATCCATCTGGCAGGCAGAGTTAGAGAAACTATACAACAAAGGGATGCACGAACGCCAACGAGGAAAATGGATCCCGGCTAAAAAGACATTCCAAGCGATCGAAAAACTTGATTCATCTTATAAGGATGTACAAGCTCTTCTGGCTGAGGTTACTACAAGAATCAGTGAGGAAGAGCGCCTCCATCGGAAGAAGATCAACTGGGAAGCAATTGGGGCAATTGCGGGCGTACTCGCCCTGATCGCCACGATCATTTTTTCCATTCTTCAGAATCAACATCTATCTCCAGCTTTAACATCAACGGCCACGCCAACACCTAGGGAGCCGACGACACCTTCGATCCCAACTGTCGAAGCTACACCTCCCGTTGAAGTATTAACGAATTGTCTTCAAGATGCTGAACCCAGTATGCTTGTCACGAACTCCCAGCACAATAATCAGAAATTTGCTCAACGCGAACATATAACGCTCACTCACGAAATAACTCTTTTTGAAATGGTACTCGATACGTCAGAGTGTTCTGTACTTAGAGATCAAATCGCCTTCAAATGGAGTATCAGTGAAGGAGTTATAGAAGAAGAAGGTTATCGAGCATCTTACAATCCGCCTCCTAATCCCGGCAACTTTACGCTAAAAGTCAACTTGCAAGTTCGAGATACCTCTTTCGCAAGAGGCAGAGATTTCATCCTCTTTATCACTATTCCGTAGCATAACGACCTAAGAAGGATTGTCAATGTTCAGCTCGTTGTCTCTTCATAAACTTTCTCTAATCTCAGCAGTGATCTTCATTTCAAGCTGCCAAATATCTCCAACAAATACACCTGCTCCACCCACTACTCCCATTGTCACCCCAGCGACGGAAACACCGACATTAACACCTTCACCCAACTGTGAGCCGTTTGAAGTGGAAATCGTCACCAACTCGTTATCGAGTGAGGTTGTGATTAGCCAGGAAGTCAGACTCGTAGCTAGCACAGGCCTGGACAATATCACCTATTCTTGGAGAGCACATCGGGGAAAAGTTATTCCGGGCACGAAGAACTCTGAGTTTGCAACGTATATAGCTCCTCAGATTGCTGGTACAGACTCGATCACTGTTCAAGCAACAAGTAACACTTGCGGAACGGATGATTCCAAACTTAAACTAACAATAGTGCTACCCACAGCTACACCAACGGACACACCACTGCCAACTCCGAGACCAACTCCGACTGCTACTTCAACACCTAGCCCGGTATTTCAGATCAGCCTTAGCGAACCTACCAACCGAACATGTATTGGGCCAAAACCTAATATGGTATTCCGATGGGAATTCTCACGAGCACTAACTGGGAAGGCAGGTGCCCCTGGCGAGTACTTTGCCCTTAATATATGGTCTAACGATAATACTGAGGAAAAAAGCATCAGCTGGACGAAAGAGTTCAGCTACCAAGTCGATATATCAGAAAATTTCGTGGTCGGCACTAAGAACGTTAACTGCGCTGGATCAAAGGGGTGTTCTTGGAATGTACACTTCATTCGCTCGACTGTGCCACCAGGAGAAGGAGAAAGCGGAAAATTCGAAGTGCTCTCAAGAAGCGATACACGCATACTCTGGTTGCGTGGTCAGGCTCCTGAATGCCCTAAGGTAGAAATAACGGATACACCTGCGCCACCGACACAAATACCGATCATTGCAACGGTTGGCCCTCGTCCAACACCTTGACACCTTGCCACATTGTCTGGCGGTATTTCGTCTGGAACATGACATTATTCCAAATTACCCACACCCCCACTCGTGGAAAGCAACCATGAAGTTAAGGCGGTTTCTGTGCATAATCCTGCTGACAGGCTTGGAGCTGACGTTAGTTCTCGGCATTGTCCAGCCACCGGCACTTGGCTCGAGCTCGGCTGAAGGAAGAGATGATCGAGCCCAGACACCAACTGGTAAAGTGAGCCCAGCTGCACAGCCAACCGGCAATGTTCTCAGAGGCGATTTAGCCCCACATCAATCCGATAGAACAAAGGACACCTCCCATCTGCAAGGAGCATTTGAGTTCATAAAGCGAGACCCTACAGGACGTTTGTTATCACTTAGGCATTGTGTGGGCACTGATAATGCAAGTGTCTCTTCTACCGTCGATCGTCCCACGTGTGCTACGGATGTCGCCGTAACCAAGGCCATCACTCCAAGCGTTGTGATGCCAGAGCAAACGCTCACTTTTACTCTAACCTATACGAACTATGGTCCGGGTCTAGCTTCCAATGTGGTTATCACCGATATTGTGCCCATCACACTGACCAATGTTCACTATTCATTTTACGGCGCACAAATTGCGCCGACAGGTAGCTCTCGCTACGTCTGGCACATAGGGAGCTTGGGAGCAGGCGATGGCGGTGCTATCATCCTTGTTGGAACTGTCGACCGCACCTTAACGAGCGAGACAACATTCACCAACACAGTAACCATTGTTAGTGAGACTCCTGATAATAATCCTATCAACAACGACGACTCGGCTGCAGTATCTGTGAAACTTCCGGCATCTATTGGCGATTATGTCTGGGGCGACCTGAATGCCAATGGTATACAGGAAGCTGGCGAGCGTGGACTCTCCGACTTGGCTGTTAAGCTGTATGACAACCAGGGTCGCTTTGTCACAACTACAGCGACCAGTGCAAGCGGCTTGTATAGCTTCGCTGACTTAATGCCAGGCGACTACTGCCTTGAGTTTGCACCACCAAGCAGCTATCGGTTCAGTCCGCAAGATCAGGGCGATGACACACTTGACTCTGACGCTGACGCGACCACTGGCAAGACCGTCTGTGCCATTCTCCAATCAGGTCAGCACGATCTCACTTGGGATGCGGGCCTATATACCAGGATGTATCTGCCACTAGTGATGCGCCAGTTTGTCGTCGCTCCCGATCTTGTGGTGAGCAACATCATTCCAGCTATCAACAATATAACAGTTACGATCATGAACCAAGGCAACGCTCCGGTTATTGACACATTCTATGTCGACCTATACATCAATCCTGCCTCTAGCACCCTGCCTATCACTGTCAACCAAGTCTGCTGTAAACCGGGATATGCAGGTTTGTTTTGGGGCGTCACTGACACGTCCATGTTGACAGCAGGCGGGATGCTCACACTAACTCTTTCCGACAGCCCCTATTATGGTTTCGTGCCGATCAACTTCTCGGGATCATTCACTAATGGCATGAGAATATACGTCCAAGTCGACTCAGCCAACACCGGGATATACTACGGCAAGGTACTTGAGAACCACGAAATCACCGGTGGGGAATACAACAATGTCAACTACGTTATAGTCACAGACTTGCGTCAGGCTTACCCATCTATTCTCCTCCGGCATGTACGGCCGCACTTCACTAGACCTTCATTCCATCTCACCTATACACCACCAACCCAAACACCAGCGCGATGATCACCACCAGCGCCGGGTGCATCTTGAAGTACGTCAGCGCCACAAACGCCGCGACCACAATCAAGAATTTATCCCAATTGGCCTGCACTGCTGCTGCCACGCCTTCGCTCTTCCTGTCCAACACCTTGCTACCGATGTCGTAAGCCGTCCACAGCAACATCCCTACCACCGCCGGCCGCACCGCCGCCAGGATCGATTGCACCCACGGCAGGTTCTTGGCGCCCAGGAACGCGGCGACCAACGCCAGCATGATAATACTCGTCGGCACAACGCTGCCCAGCATCCCCATCATCGCGCCGGCTACACCGGCCACCTTGTAGCCCACATAGATACCCATCTGCGGCGCGATTGGCCCCGGCAGCGAGTTGCCCAACGCCACCGCATCCGCGAATTCCTCCTGCGTGATCCAACCGTGATCGACCACCTCGCGCCCCATGATCGGCAGCGAGGCCGGCCCACCGCCCCAGGTGAACAGGGCCACCTTGGTAAACGTCCAAAAGATTTCGAGTAGCAGCAAGAGGTAACTCATTAAGCCCCTCCAGAGTAAATGTGAGGGCATTGTACTTTCTGGCATAGGGTCAAGTCAATCGACGGACCTCACCTCCTCACCCTCTCCCCGGCTTCGCCATCCCTTCCCGCTCTCCAGCCTCTGTGGTACGATCCCCGCCGATGAAAACCCGGCTCGTCCTCATCGCGCTGCTCGCTTCCCTGCTACCTGTTTCCTTGTTTACTTTGCACGCGCCGCCAGCCCACGCTCAAGGCGAACGTCTCGTCCTCGCCTTCTACTACACCTGGTACTCGCCCGATTCCTTCGGCCCAAGCAAGACCAGCGACCAGCCGATCCAGCCGTACGCTTCCAACGATCGCGCGACGATCGAACGGCACGTGTCCGAAGCCAAATCCGCCGGCATCGACGCGCTGGTGCAGTCGTGGTACGGGCCGAGCGACGGATCGAACAACCAGACCGAATCGAACTTCAAAACACTGCTCGACGTGGCTGCCGCACAGGACTTTCACGCCGCCGTCGATTTCGAGACGGGAGGGCCGTTCTTCGCCACGCGCGACGACGTGCAGCAAGCGTTGGCAACACTGCTCGTCACACATGCGCAACATCCAGCCTACCTCAAGGTTGGCGACCGGCCCGTGATCTTCTTCTGGTACAACACGCGCTTCAGCGTCGATGACTGGCAGGCGATCCGCGACGCCGTCGATCCGGAGCGGGCATCGATCTGGATCGCCGAAGGGACAAACACCGACTATCTGCGCGTCTTCGATGGGCTGCATCTTTACAGCATCGCCTGGTCGGCCAATCCGCAGACGACCTTGAACAGCTGGGGCGATAAAGTACGTACCAAGGCGAACGCTCTCGGCGCGTTCAAATACTGGGTCAGCACGGCGATGCCCGGCTGGGACGACACACGTACAGACCGATCGAGCGCCTACGCCCGCCCGCGCGCCGAGGGCGAATACTATCGTCAATCGTTCAACGGCGCGACGACCTCCGGCGCGGATTGGGTGATCGTCACCTCATTCAACGAATGGGTCGAAGGCACCCAGATCGAGCCGAGCACAACCTACGGCGATTTCTACCTCAACCTCACGCGCGCTTTCGCCAACGCGTTTCGCAGCGGCGTCGAGTTCGTTCCGACAGCCACCCCTACGCCGACCGATACCCCCACCCCCACTCTGACGCCCAGCCCTACGCCGCCGCCATCCGACACACCCACTCCCACGCCGACTCACACCCACACTCCCACACGCACTCCTACCTTCACCGCCGCCCCAACCGACACGCCGCGGCCCACCCACACGGCAACTCTTCCACCCTCGCCATCGATTGCGCCAACCGCCACGGCTCTCCGCGTGGCCCAAGCTGTTCCAACCTTCGCAGCGAACAGCAATCGGCCCAACACAGCCGCATCGCCGCGTTCGGCCGAGAATGCAATCCCCAATTGGATCGGGCCTTTGGCGCTGGCCCTGGCGGCGGTGCTGACCGGGTTCGTCCTCGCCGGCAGGATCGGGCGGCGGTAAGTTCGGCGCCCCCCTTGACAGGCTTCAATCCGGGTGTACAATCGCACTAACTTCATTCAGTGAATAAATTTAGTCGACCGATGCCCGCCTCCTCCAAAGGGAGTCGCGGTCTGATCCGCGACATCAACCAATCGCTCCTGCTGAACCTGATCCAGGCCAGCGGCCCCATCTCGCGCGCCGACCTCGCCCGCCGCTCTGGCCTCAGCCCGGCCACGGTCAGCGGCATCATCAACATCTTGGTGGAAGACGGTCTCGTCACCGAAAAAGCCGTGGGCGATTCCAGCGGCGGCCGCCCGCCGATCATGCTGGCGCTCAACTCTGAGGCCGGCTACGTCGTCGGCGTCAAATTGACCGAAGAACATATTGTCACGGCGCTGACCGATCTCAACGCCCAGGTGCGCCAGCGTCTCACCGTACCGCTCGCCCGCGCCGATGATCCCGAAACGGTGGTCGATGCGCTGAGCCAGGCGCTGGCACAGCTCAGGCGTACTTCCGGGATCAGTCGAGCGAAATTACGCGGCGTCGGCGTAGGTCTGGCGGGGATCATCGATGCCGCCGGCGGCGTGCTGCGCTACTCGCCGATCTTCGACTGGCGCAATGTTCCCATCCGCCAGATGCTGCACAAGCGTTTGCGCGTGCCTATCTACCTGGATAACGACGTGAACACGCTGACGATGGCCGAAAAGTGGTTCGGGGCTGGTCGGGGCGTGGAGGATTTTCTAGTCGTCACCATTGGGCGCGGGATCGGTATGGGCATCGTGGTGCGCGGCCAGTTCTATCGGGGCGCGAACGGCGGCGGGGGTGAGTTCGGGCACAGCGTCCTCGATCCGTCAGGCCCGCGCTGTGACTGCGGCAAGCAGGGCTGCCTGGAAGCGTTTGTGTCCGACCCGGCCTTGCTGTGCCAGGCGCGTGACGCCATCGCCGCCGGCCGCTTGCCGGGCGTGAGCAAACGGGCGCTGACGATCGAGCGCCTGATCGATTTAGCCCAACAGGGCAACTCCATTGCCCGCGACATCTTCGCCCAGGCCGGGCGCCGCCTGGGGATGAGCATCGCTAACTTAATCAACATCTTGAACCCCCAGCTGATTCTGATCAGCGGCGAAGGCGTCCGCAACGGCGCGTGGATGTTTGGGCCGCTGCGCGCAGCCGTGCAAGCTTTCGCGGTGCCCGAGTTGCTCGATGACGTCGAGATTCGCATCGAGCCGTTGGGGGACGACGCCTGGGCACGCGGCGCGGCCAGCCTGGTGCTGCACGAGTTGTTCAAGCCGCCAGTGCACGCCGAGGAAACCGCGCTGGCCGCTTGAGGCTTTTGTTTTCGCTCGACTTCGTTCGATAATTGAATAAACTTAGCCGGAGGGGGTGATTGCCGCGTATGAAGATCGATTAGGTCACGCCAGTTGCCGATCCACCATTCATCCATTCTAAGGAGGAGTTTGCCATGTTCGGTTCATCACATCGCTGGTCACGTCTGTTTGCCCTCACCCTGGTGCTGGCGCTCACGTTGTCGGCCTGCGCGCAGGCCGCGACGCCCACCGCCGCGCCCGAACCGGTCACGATCACCTACTGGCACACCATGAGCGACCCGGAGACGGCTCAACTGGAAGAGGTGGTGGCCGCGTTCGAAGCGGAGAATCCGGGCATCACTGTCGAGACGACGCGCTACGCCTACGACGACTTCAAGCCGGCGCTGCTCACCGCCATCGCCGGCGCCGCGGCGCCGGACACCGCGCGTATGGACATCGCCTGGGTCTCCGAGTTCGCCGATCAGGGCGCGCTGCTGCAATTGGATGGCACGCTGCCCGGCTTCGATGAGATTGCGGCCCAGACTTTCCCCGGTCCGCTCTCGACCAACTTCTGGGAAGGCCACTATTACGGCCTGCCGCAAAACACCAATACGCAAGTGCTGCTGTGGAACAAAGAGTTGTTCGACGCCGCCGGCATCGCCGAACCACCCCAGACTGTGGACGAGTTCGCCGAGGCTGCCTGCCAGTTGGCCGACGCCTCGAACGAGCAGTATGGCTACGCACTCGGCGGGACATATTTTTGGGCGCCCGCACCGATCTTCTACACCATGGGCGGGCAGATCGTCGACGAGAATATCACCACCGCCACCGGCTACGTCAATAGCGAACAGAGCGTTGCGGCCTTCACTTTGCTCAAAGACTTGTACGACCAGGGCTGCATCTCGCCTAATCTATTGGGCGGCGGCATCCCCACCGATGCCGGCCACGCGACGGGTCAGTACGCGATGATCATCGACGGCCCGTGGATGGTGGATATCTACAAAGGCAGCTATCCCGACTTCGCGGTCAACTTCGCCCCGATCCCCGCCGGGCCGGACGGCACGACCAGCTCGGTCGTCGGCGGCGAGGACGTGGTGATCTTCGCCAGCTCGCAGAATCAGGAAGCGGCGATGAAGTGGGCAACCTTCCTGCTCGGCGAAGAATCGCAGAAGATGATGGCCGCAGTCGGCGTCGTCCCAACGCTATCGGCTCTGGCCGGCGATACCAGCCTGCCCGATTACTTCGGCGTGTTCCTCGAACAGCTGAAGACGGCGCAAGCCCGCGTGCCGCATCCTAAGTGGTCGGATATGGACAACGCGATCAACAACGCCTTCCAGCGTATGCTACGCGGCGAGCAAACCCCGCAAGAGGCGCTCGATCAAGCCGCCGAAGAAATCGACGCTTTACTCCAGTAAGCGTCGCACGACATAAGCCCCGCCCTTCGACTGATTTCGATCGGGCTTGCTCGAAGCCAACCCCGCAAAGCGGGGTTGGAGAGCATTTTCCAAGCAGTTTCTTAGTCGGTCGAGGGCGGGGCCGGATTTTTCCATGCACCGTACGCTACGCCTCCCCCATGCCCGAAGTACATCGGAAAGCCGGCCGCGTTCGTTCAGCCGGCTTATCCCGGCTGCGCTGTTTCTCCTGCCCGGCCTGATCCTGTTCGCTACCTTCGTCGTCGTGCCGATGCTGTACTCGTTTCGTATCAGCTTCTACGAGTGGAACATCGTCAAGCCGGAAACTTCGACATGGGTCGGCCTGGAGAACTACACGCGCGCCCTCAACGATCCCATCTTCCGCAAAGCGGTGCTCAACACACTACTGTACGCCGCCGTGACCGTGCCTGGACAAATCATGATCGGCCTGGCCGTCGCCGTCCTGCTCGACCAGCGTATCCGCGCGCGCGCCTTCTTCCGGGTGGTGTACTACTTGCCGGTCATTAGCTCATGGGTGATCGTCAGCCTGTTGTTCGAGTACATGTTCAGCGGTCAACGGGGGTTGATCAATTACGTGCTGCGCGATGTGCTGCACGTGACGCAGGAAAACATCCGCTGGCTGGCCGACCCGATCCTGGTCTTCGTGCCGATTCACCTGCTGGCCATCTGGAAGGGCGTCGGCTGGACGGCCATTATCCTGTTAGCCGGGCTGCAATCGATTCCCGAACACCTGCACGAAGCCGCCGCGGTCGACGGCGCGGGGCCGCTCGCGCGCTTCCGACGTATCACCTTGCCCCTGCTGCGCCCGACGCTGGTCTTCCTGATCGTCGTGCTTACCATCGGCGGACTGAACGCCTACATCTCGTTCCTGCTCATGACCGACGGCGGTGATCCGCTCGACCAGGCGCACTCGGTGCTGACGTTGATGTACGAGGCCACCTTCACCAAGCTGGAATTCGGATACGGCTCGGCCATCAGTTACTTGCTGACCGTGTTCGTGTTCGTCGTCAGCATTTTTCAAATCCGCTTGTTGCGCAAGCGCGTGGAGGTCTGATGGGGATCCGCGCACAACGCCGACTGGGACGCCTGCTCACCTACGCCTTGCTGATCTTCGGCATGGGCTTGGTCATCGCGCCGTTCTGGTACATGGTGAGCACCTCGTTCAAGCCGCAGACGATGATCTTCGAGATGCCGCCTCAACTCTGGCCGCAGCCGGCGACGCTCGACAATTACACCGCCGCGCTGGGCAAAGATCGCTTCGGGCTGTACTTCCTGAACAGCCTGGTCGTCGCCATCGGCAGCACCGGGTTGACCGTGTTGGTTTCGAGCCTGCTGGCGTATGCCTTCGCCCGCTTGAAATTCCCCGGACGTGAGCTGCTGTTCTACCTGTTCCTGCTGGGCATGATGATCCCGCCGGTCATGCTCATCATCCCGCAATTCATCGTCGCCAAGACGCTGGGGTTGTTCAACTCGTTGTTCGGTCTGATATTGGTGTACGTCACCATGAACCTGTCGATGCAGACCTTCCTGCTGCGCGGCTTCTTTGAAAGCCTCCCGCGCGATCTGGAAGAAGCCGCGCTGATCGACGGCGGCAGCCGCTGGACGATTTTCTGGCGCATCGTGTTGCCGCTCTCGCGGCCGGGCGTGGCCGTGGTGACCATCTTCACCTTCCTGTATAGCTGGGACGAGTTCCCCTGGGCGCACGTCGCCATCAAAGAGACTTCGCGCCGCACGTTGCCGATCGCCATCGCGCTGTTCCAATCCGAGCATCTCACCGAGTGGGGGCAGGTCTTCGCCGCATCGCTCGTCGCGCTCATCCCCGTGGTGATCGTCTTCGTCGTCTTCCAGCGGTACTTCATTCGCGGCATCGCCTCGACCGGGATCAAGGGGTAGCCGTGGTTCGGCTCGATGTCTATCCTGCCCAGAGTACCTTCGCGCCCGGCGAGACGGTGCAGCTGATCGCCGCGATCGAGGCTGAAGCAACGGCCAGGGCAGTGATCCATCTCTCGATCGACCACCTGGCGTCCGACGTCGCACAGCGACAGTTTCCGATCGCGCTCATGCCGGGGCGACAGGCTGTGACACTGAGCTGGGAATCGATTACCATCGCCCCGCGCGGTTATGGAGTCGAGGTCGAGCTGATGGATCGGGATGGGAATGTCCTCGCGATCGCATCGACTGCTTTCGACATTCTTGACCATTGGACGCAAGCGCCACGTTACGGCTTCCTGACCGACTTCGCGCCGGGACGCGACAACATCGAAGAAACCCTGCGCGCGCTTACGCGATTCCACATCAATGCTCTGCAATTCTACGATTGGATGTATCGGCACGACCAGCTCTTGCCGCCGTCCGATGCGTATGCCGATCCCTTGAACCGCCCCTTGGCGCTGGAGACCATTCGCGCGCTTATCGATGCCGCGCATCGACACGGCATCGCCGCCCTACCCTACACCGCCGTATATGCCGCGTCGCCCGAGTTCTATCGCGCGCACCCGGACTGGGCGCTGTTCAAGGCGGATGGGCAGCCGCTGGACTTCGCGGCTGGGTTTCTTATCTATATGAACCCTGCCGAAAACTCGCCGTGGAGCCGGCATCTGCTCGAGCAGTTCGACGACGTGCTGCACGCACTCAACTTCGACGGCATCCACATCGATCAGTACGGCGATCCCATTGCCGCGCGCGACGCAGCGGGCAGCATCGTCATGCTCGATCGCGCATTTCGCGCGTTCGTCGATGCCGCGACCGAACGGGTCAAGGCCATTCGCTCGAATGCGGCAGTGGTCTTCAACTGCGTCGGCAACTGGCCGATCGAGACCATCGCGGGCAGCCGGGCCGACCTGATGTACATCGAAGTCTGGAAACCGCATACGCAGTGGCGCGACTTGCGACGGCTGATCGTCGAGGCGCAGCGCTTGAACCACAAACCGGTCGTGCTGGCGGCTTACATCGACCCGGCGCGCGAGCACAACGTGCGTCTCGCCAACGCCATCGTGTTCGCGAGCGGCGGCAATCATATTGAACTGGGCGAACCTAACGCGCTACTGGCCGACCCATACTTTCCCAAGTACGGGCGCATGAGTCCCGCGCTGATCCCAATGCTGCGCGCCTATTACGATTTCGCGGTGCGCTACGAAAACGTCCTGGCGCTTGATACGTGTGATGCCACGCCAGCCTGGTCGGGCCGCGTGATCATCGAAGGCGTATCGACCGATTGGCAACAGGATCGGGATGCCGTGTGGCCGATTGTTCGCGCGGGAGATGGCATCACGGCGATCAGTCTGATCAATTTGATCGGACTGGCCTCCGCGCATTGGACCGAACCTTTGCCGGGCGCGCCAACACCGCTCAGTCCGCTCACCGTAAAAGTGTATGTTGATCGCCCAGCCGTTCGAGCCTGGTGGGCCTCACCGGATGGCGACTCTTCACGGGCTGCGCTCGTCGCTCCACAAGTGCAGAGCGATGCGCGTGGCGACTATCTAGACATTGCCTTAGCGGGCCTGATGTACTGGACGCTGATCGTGTTGGAATGGGAGCGCTAAACATTTATGGACTTGTTTCAACGCAGCATCGACATCCTCCTGGCGAATCAGCACTCTTCGGGCGCGTACGTGGCCTGCCCGGCATTCCCCGTCTATCAGTTCTGCTGGTTTCGCGACGCGTCGTATGTGGCCTACGCTCTGGACTGCGCCGATCAATCGGCCAGCGCCGCGCGCTACCATGCTTGGGCCGCGCGCACGCTTCTGCGTTATCGTGAGCCGGTGCGGCGCGGCCTGCGCAAACTTCAGGCTGGGCAAGCGCTGGAACCGGGCGACTACATCCACACTCGCTATCACCTCAATGGCTCGGTCGAGACGGATGGCGAATGGCCCAACTTCCAACTCGACGGCATCGGCACGTGGCTGTGGAGTCTAGCCGAACATCATCGCTTCAACGGCACAACACTTGCGGAGGAACAGTGTCAGGCCGTTGAGCTGTGCGTTGACTATTTACTTGCGCTGTGGGATCGACCCTGCTATGACTGTTGGGAAGAGCGACCCGACCAGCTGCACACTTATACGCTCGGCGCGCTGTATCAAGGGCTGGCCTGCTTTGCCGACATTCGAACGACTGTGCCGGATGTCTTAGCGCATATCCGATCGGCGATCCAATCCCGCGCCGTCCACGACGGGCATTTGATCAAGGACTTGAACGGCAGCGATGAAGTTGATGGCAACCTGATCGCCCTGGCAGTGCCCAACAGTGTGTATGCGGCGAACGATCCCATCATACGCGCGACGATCGCGCGGATCGAAGCGGATTTATGCCGCGACGGAGGCGGCGTGCATCGTTACGCCGCCGATACCTACTACGGCGGCGGCGAGTGGGTGCTGCTCACCGCCTGGTTAGGTTGGTATTACGCGCACGTCGGCGCAGTGGAGCGTGCTCGACAGTTGTTGGCGTGGATCGAGGCGCAAGCGGATGAGCAAGGCCACTTGCCGGAACAGGTCGCGGCGCATCTCAACCAACCGGCTTACCTGGCCGAATGGCGGCAGCGCTGGGGCGAGAGCGCGCGGCCATTGTTGTGGTCACATGCCGCGTACATCATCCTGCGGCAGGCGATCGAGCGCGTAGTCTAGGGCCTTGTGCCCGTCCAGCGCCCACAACCCCACAAGGGGGCGCAAGCAGGGGGCTAGACTACGGCCTATCACTTTCGGATGGACTGACTACTTACCCCTCGCGGGCGACTTCGGGACAACTTTCCACATGTTGGTTCTGGTCGAGGATCAAGGCGAAGCGGTTCGGCTGGCGCCCTGGCTCAAGCGGGCGGGCTATCAGGTCTTGTTTGCCGATACGCTGCCCGAGGCTGCGCGTTGGTTGGGCACACGGGCCGGCTCGCGCGCAGTCATCGGTTCATGCCAGACACTCGCGCCCGATCTGTTCCACGCGTTGATCGGGTCGCGCACGCTGCCGGATGCGCCGCCGGCCAATCTGGAAACGATCGCGCCGGGCATCCTGTTTGACGTCAGTCGCCAGGCCATCCGCAACGGCGCGAGCGTCCAGCCGCTCACCATGACCGAAGCGCGCCTGCTGCGCGCGCTGCTCGATCATCCGGGTCGCCCGCTCAGCCGCGTTCAATTGCTCGATCTGGTCTGGGGCTTCGACTATGCCGGTCAGAGTCGCGAAGTTGACGTCTACGTTCGTTATTTGCGGCGCAAGATCGAGCCTGAGCCGACTGAGCCGCGCTTCATCTTGACGGTGCGCGGCCTGGGCTACATGCTGAAGCGCCCCGATCCGCCTGATGGAGAACTCTAACATTCCGCGCCGCTTTCCCGCAGAATTCCAATAATCGGCGGGTACAATTATTTACCAACCGAACAAAGCCAAGCTTATCGCCAAGGAGGAAGGACGATGCGTCGTACAGTATTGAGTCTCACCGTGGTTTGCTCGATCTTACTGAGCTTGATCCCGCTCCCCACACTCGCCCTCTCACGCGTCGATCGCAGTCGCGTCGGCGTGCCGCCCAGCACGGGCACCCTGATCAATCGCGTCTTCACCGATAAGGCGCGTTACACGCCCGGCGCGCAGGCGACCATCAGCGCCGTGTTGAAAAACAACACCGGCTCGACCTGGAACGGCAATCTCAACCTGACTGTCACCCATTTGGAGAGCACCGTCCACACGGCCAGCCAGGCGGTCAATATTTCCGCCGGCGCCGTCCAGACAAAAACCTTCACCTGGACGACGCCCATCACCGACTTTCAAGGCTATCAGGTGCAGATGGCCGCCGGCACGACCGACTACAACGCCAGTGCGATCGACGTGTCGAGTACGTGGACACGCTATCCGCGCTATGGCTACGTGCATGCCTTCACATCGGGCCAGACCCAGGCGCAAAGCCAGGACAAAATCCGGCTGCTCTCGGAGAACTATCACATCGACGCCGTGCAGTTCTACGATTGGATGTGGCGGCACGAGCAGGTCATCTCGCGCACGAATCAAGTCCTCAACAATCCCTGGTACGATTGGGCCGGCAACCCGATTGCTTACCCGGTCATCCAAGACCTGATCACGGCCACGCACTCGTACAGCATGACGGCCATGCCGTACTTCATGATCTACGCCGGCTTGCAAGGCTACGAGCAAATCTCCGGCGTGAACCCACAGTGGGGCCTGTTCGCCGACACGACGCATACCAATCAGCGCGTCTTCGACTTCGGCGACAACAACGGCAACACGAACCTGTGGATCTTCAACCCGGCCAACCCCAACTGGCAGAACCATCTCTTCCGCCAGTACGACGACGCGATCAAGACGCTTGACTTCGACGGCATCCACCTCGATCAGATGGGCAACTACTGGGGCGGGCCGTACTACGATTACTGGGGCAATAGCGTCGATCTGGGCAACAGTTTCTCGGCTTTGCTCAACAATGCCAAAGAACACGTCAACGCCTTCGCCTACCACACGCCGGGCGCAGCCGGTCAGAACGCGCTGACGTTCAACATGGTCAACGGCGGCGTCAACGCCTGGGGCGTGAATGACGTGTTGAACAGCAGCCTGGATTTCAACTACAGCGAAATCTGGGAGAACAGTATCACCTACAAGCAGATCTACGACTTCGTCCGCACCAGCCGTCTGAACAGTAACGGCAAGGCGCTGGTGCTGGCCGCGTACATGAACTACGAGGAGAACACCGGCACGCGCTACGAAGCGGAAAGCGCCACGCTCAACGGCGTGGGCACTAACACCAACCACACCGGCTACACCGGGAGCGGCTTCGTCGACCAGTTCGGCGAATCGGGCGACTACGTGCAGTTCAGCATCTCCGTCCCCGAAGACGGCAAGTACGCACTGGTCTTCCGCTACGCCAATGATACCGGATCGACCAACACGCGCAGCGTCTACGTCGACGGCGTCGATAAGGCGCAGCTCAAGTTCCTCGATCAGGCCAACTGGGATACCTGGGCGCGCGATGCGTACTACGTGGCCGATCTGACTTCCGGCGCGCACACGGTGAAGCTCGCCCGCGACGCCAACGATTCCGGCTTCATCAATCTCGACAGCCTGACGCTCGGCACGTTCGACGAAGACAGCGTGCGGCTGGCGAATGCGGCGTTCGCCGCCTCGGGCGCGACCCACATCGAGATGGGCGAAGGCGACCAGATGCTGGGCCATCCGTACTTCCCCAACAGCAGCAAGCAGATGCGCAACTCGCTCAAGACGGCGATGAAAGACACCTACGACTTCATCACCGCCTATGAGAACCTGCTATTCGATCCGGGCATCGGTTACGGCGACAGCGGCGCGCAGTGGATCAACATCACCGGCGAAACACTCAGCGGCGACGGCAGCGGCGGCACGATCTGGACGATGTCCAAACGCGATGCGAGCTACGACCTCGTGCATCTGATCAACCTGGTCGGCAACGACAACGATTGGCGCGACGAAGCCAATACGCCGACGACCAAGAACAACCTGGCCGTGAAGTATTACATTGGGCCGGATGCGAGCGTGTCGGGCGTGTACGTCGCCTCGCCCGACATCGACCACGGCGCGACGAACTCGCTGTCGTACAGCACCGGAACCGACTCGACCGGGCGCTACGTCTCGTTCACCGTGCCCAGCCTGAAATACTGGGACATGGTTTACATCAAGCGCACGTTTGCCATCCCTGGCAGCGATCGCTACGAAGCCGAGAGCGCGGTGAAGACTGCCGTCTCGACCAACACCAATCACACCGGCTACACCGGCAGCGGCTTCGTCGATGGCTTCGCCAGCCAGGGCGATGGCGTATCCTTCACCATCAACGCGCCAACCGAAGACGACTACTATCTCAAGTTCCGCTACGCCAACGACACCGGCTCGACCGCGACGCGCGACATCTACGTCGATGGCAATTTCGCGGGTCGAGTGTATATGAAAGACCTGGCGAACTGGGACACCTGGGGCAACGGCATCCTGACGACGCGGCTCAAGCCCGGTCTGCATCACGTGGTGATGTATTACGGCGCGAGCAACGCCAACGCCATCAACCTCGACAACCTGGAAGTGAAGAAGACTTACGTGTGGACCTTCAACGGCAAGATCGACCGGTTGCCGGAAGGGTTTTACCTGACCACGCGCGTCGGCGTATCTGGCTATGTCCACTGGGGCACCAACAACTGGACCGGCGTCACCGACACCTGGTTCGTCCAGAACGGCTCGTCGAACGGCGGCGAGGACTACGAGGCGACCATCGGCCCGTTCAGCGGCGACACCGAGATCAACTTCACTTTCGCCTGGGATGACAACGGCGACGGCACGATCGACCGCTGGGAGGGGCAAGACTTCTCGATCGGCGCGAACATGCCGACGAACACCTACTACAACGTCGAAGGCATCTCCGGCAACAACTATGCCTTCGCTCAGTTCGACGCACGGGGCGGGCTGTTCGACTTCATGACGCCGCTCGGCATCTGGAGCGGCATCAAGGTCGATGGCTCGGTCGGGTCGCAGGGCGCGCAGGTCAACCTCTACAAATCGACCGGCGGCGTGAAGGTCGGCTCAACCTACTACTGGCTCAACGATCCGGCCTACTGGACGTACAGCCAGACCTACGTCACCGACACGACGACGATCAAGACCACCGCCACGCACAAGACCGAACCAATCAAAGTCACGTCCTACGGCTTCGTGCCCAAGAACATTACCTTCCCCAACGACACCGGCGGCCAGCCCGTGCGCGGCATGGTCGTGCAGCGCATGACGGTCGAGAACACGAGCGGGTCGCAGAAGACGGTGTCGGTCTTGTACTATCAAGACATGAATATCAACGGCGCGGATGCGCAAGATAGCGTGACCTGGAAATCGACCGAAGGCGCGTTGTACTTCCACGATGGCGGCGATGCCGGTAGTGGCCGCACCCGCACGCTCGACTTCGGCCTGGTGATGACCACCACACCGCCAATAACGCTCGGTCACAAGGAATTCCAGATCACCGACGCGGCTTACCTCTCGCAGACAGTCACGCTGAACGCGAGTTCGAGCCGCAACTTCGACGTGCTGCTCGTCGGCGCGACCGCCGGGTCAACCGGGCAGAATCTGTACGACAGCCACATCAAGCCGGCGGTCAACTGGTTCAAAGGCTCGAACCCCGGTTCGCTCCAGACCACGACCGAGAGCTTCTGGACGAACCTGTTGAACAGCACCGCGACGACCTTCGAGACGCCCGATGCGACGTACAACAACCTGTACAAGCGCAGCCTGCTCACGACCTACCTGTACTTCGACGGCGAGAAAGGCGGCATGGGCGCCGGCTCGTTCAACGGCGCGTACTTCTACAACTGGCCGCGCGACGCCGTTTACGGCGCGGCCACGCTCGACCGCGCGGGTATCCATGACATTCCTGAGAAACTCTACGACTGGTTGTGGAACACCGCCGAGCGCGACAAGGTCGGCAACGACATCGGCGGCGACGGCGTGTACCATCGCTTCTGGTATCAGAAGTACACGATGGATGGCCAGCGCGAATGGGTGAACCCGCAGGTCGATGAAACGGCCATCATCCCGTGGGGCGCGTGGTATCACTACCAGATGACGGGCAACACGACGTTCCGCGATACGTACGACGACCTGGTGCGCGAGGCCGCCGACGTGGCTTCGACCGAGAACCCGCACGAGTGCATGAACTACGACGGCACGCTCAAGCTGATGTACGCCCAGAACATTTGGGAAGACAAGTGGGGCTACTTCCTGTACTCGAACGCCAACATCGTGGCCGGGCTGCGCGACGGCGCAGCGTACATGGATGCGGTGGGCGATACGACCTGGCGCAACACCTTCAACACGCGCAAGACCGACTTCACCTGGGGCATCACCAACTCACTCTACAACGCCACCACGCTGCGCTACGATCACGGTCGCTACGTCAAGAAGGTCGGCTACTGCACCAACTCCGGCCTCGAACTCAACCGCGATGTCTCAGCCGACGTGGATATGCTCGGCCTGGTCACGCCGTGGAACGTGCTGCCGGTCACCGACACCAAAGTGATCAGCACCGTCTTGCACGTCGAGCCGGCGCTCACCGACTTCAGCGAGACGAAGATGGGCTACGGCGGCGTGCTACGCTATCGCGCCGATCAGGAAGAACTCTACGGCTCGGACTATCGCGACCACGGCGATGCCTACTACGATGGCGGGCCGTGGTTCATGGCGACCGACTGGATGAGCGAGTATTACCTGGAGTGGGCGGATACGATCAGCGGGACGGCCAAGACCGACACGGCCAAGACGTATCTGGATTACATCACGCGCTACGTCGGCGACCTGGGCATCGGCGCGGAGCAGATCGACGAGAACAAACCCGACACGACCTTCGCGCTGGAGACGGCCTGGGCCAACGTGTGGGAATCGAATGGCAAGTTCGTCGATAACATGCTGGCCTTCGTCGATTACCAGTACATCGCGCCGAGCAACGCCATCACGGTGACGCCGAAGCTGCCTACCGCCTGGAACTATCTCGGCTCGAAGATCCAGGTCAAGAACGGCAACCTGTACGTCAAGGTGACGAAGGGAACCAACCAGCGGCTGATCGATCTGGACAACAACTCGACCAACAACCTGAGCGTGGAGGTCTACATCCAGACCGACAAGTCGCCCAGCAGCGTGACGGGCACTTCGCTGAACTGGTCATATAGCGCACAGACCGGGCGGGTGAAGTTGTACGGCACGCTCAACGCCAGCACGACCAGCGACATCACGATCAACTACTGAGAGACGCCACGAGCCGTTTTCCGGGGAGAAGCAGGCTATCCTGCTTCTCCTTTTTTATCGATGGTAGAAGAGATCAGGATTATCAATCAACGGCCTGAGCCGGTGATCCAGTTCTTGGCTGGGTTGTTGGTCGGGCTGCGGAGGCAGGGTCAATGTGACGAAGTTGCTCTAATTCCACCCCCACCCTCGCGCATTCCAACTTTCGATAGACGACAACCAGGCCGGTTTAGGGCTATGCTGTCAGCGTAACCCTGGAATGGCCTCTTGTCGGCTGCGCTCCCACTGCTCAAAACGCCAACGAGCCTACTTCGGCAGTCGGAGAGCTGGAACTAATTATTCATTTTGCTGCTCACCGCCTTGGCGCAAGTGGTGTGATTGTCACAGGCGGCAGGGAAGGGAATAGCACGTGAGGCGTCCCTCAGCACTGCCAAGAGCGACCATCCGTATCGGTTCAGGCATAGCGCTCAGCGCGAATCCTCTATCTGGGACCTACGCGCTTTAAGGAGAAGATACGATGAACGACGACTTCCAAACGAATTCGACTTCGTCACAGCCAGCCGGCTGGCTCTCCGGGCGACTGACGCGGCGGATGGAACGGATGCAGCGCCGCGCGGAAAGGCGCGCCGCACGCTACGCCGGCGGCGGCGCCTGGCTGATAGGCGTCGCCTTGATCATTCTGGGCGTCATCTTCATGCTCCAAAACACGGGAGTGGTGCTGATCGGTAATGGGTGGGCGCTGTTCATTTTGCTGCCGGCCCTGGGTTCGTTTGCCACGGCCTACGGCGCGTATCGCAACCATGGCGGGCGATTGAATGCGATGGCGCGCGGAGCGTTGATCAGCGGCCTCGTCTTCACGGCTATCGCCGCTTTCTTTCTGCTCGACCTGGATTGGGGGAATTTGTGGCCGCTGTGGTTGATCCTGGCAGGCATCGGCGCGCTCGCCAACGCGCTGCTGCCCGACTAGTACCCCGACCACTTAATTTTGCGGGGTTCGGACGGCAGTTGCACTGCCGTCCACCGCAGTTCAACTGCGGCGGGAACTATGCAACTTCAGATTGTTGAAGCACTAGTCGCCCGCGCAGTCTGAACATCCGCTTCATCCTGCGCCCGTGGTACAGTCGCTGGGGCGCGACCGATCACGAAGTGAAGCGACGCTTGCCCGGCGACGAGCGCACCTCGCATCCCAAGCTCGCGAACATGTGGGCTGTGAGCGTGCGTGCGCCAGCGGCTCAGGTCTGGCCCGGGGTAGCGCAGATCGGACGGGAACGCGGCGGGCTGTATTCGTACGAGTTACTGGAGAACATCGCCCGCTGCGAGATGCACAACGCGGATCAGATCGTGCCCGAATGGCAATTGAAAACCGGCGATGCGGTGCGCCTCGGCCCGAAGGGATACCCGCTCTACAAAGTGGTCGAGGTTCAGCCGAATCGCGCGCTCGTCATGGCCGGGGCTGATCTGAAAACCGAGGAGGGTGTCGAGTTGAGCGATCCGCTGCCCCAGGCCTACGCCAACAGCACCTGGACATTCGTCGTCGATCAGCGGGCCGACGGCGTGACGCGGCTGATGTGGCGTTGGCTGACGCACCCGATCGGCTTCGTGATGACGCGCAAGATGAGCGCGCGGCAGTACGCCAACACGCATCTCTTCAAGCCGCTCGGCATCCTGCTCGTTTACGCGGCCGCGTTCTTCGGGCTGGCCGTGTGGCGATTCAAGTTTGAGTGAGGCATCAAATGCGCGTATCGATCTTCCCCATCGACAAGCTATGCGCTAGGGCCGGCCGGTGGGCGGGTCGCCCTGGAGTTCATCAATGCGATGACTTCCTGCATGCTCGGCGCTTGATACACCGATGGGAAGCGCGTGCAGGCGACGGCAGCGCAAGCCGCAGCGAATCGGATAGTTTCATCGTCCGGCATGTCCTGCAAAACGCCGTAAACAACGCCGGCCCTGAAGGTATCCCCGGCGCCTAACGTATCTCGCACGGCGACGGGGAATGGAGTGAAACTCGATTGAAGGGGTGTATGCGGTGCAGCGTACCGAATCTCCCGGCTCCCAAAGGTAAAGATGACTAATCCCTGGCACGTTTCTCGATACGTGTTGAGCAGCTGCCTGTAATCACGATTCGGATATTCGCGGTCGAGGAATTCTTGAGAGCACACGCTAGCTCTGGCGCGCCGGGCAATCGCGCTGTCATGGCGGCAATCGATGGTCACGTAATCCTTGTGATGCTTCTCGCACAACTCCGCGACCAAGTCCGATTCCTTTCCGAAAAACGGATCGAGCGCGATGCAGCGCGCCGCTTGAATCGAGGCTTCACTCGGAATAGTCCACAGTCTTCGCCCGCCAAATAAGTTGGCGACGAACCAGCCGAACACGGTGCGCTGCTCGCCATCGCAGAAGACGATATCGCGCCAACCCTCGAAGCCCGCCTGCCGAATCATCGGCGAGCAATCAACGTTCCTGGCATTCAGGTACTTGAGCAAAGGCTGCTCCGTCTGTTCGCCGAGATAGCAGCCGTCGAGCGAGACGCGGGCGCCCAGGTTACTCAGAACGATAGCGGCATTGGCCGCTTCGCCGCCAGGGATGACGTAGGTTTCCTGAATCTCCCCGTAAGTATCGGGAGCCGGGAACTTGCCTTTCAACAGATGAATCGTCGACAACACGGTCATTCCATAGACGTAGACATCGATGTTGTTCATAGCTCTCGCTTGTCAACTCCCCTGCAATTTGTAATAGTCGCTATCGGAGCTAACCGAGTAGCATAGCGCCTTGTGCGCGTTGACGAGCACGCGGCCCTACGCTACGCCCATCAAAATCACTGTGGCGGAGCACCAGGTGGAAATACAGACTTCCGATTGATAACGCCATCATGGACAACCACTCGATTCGTACATCGGGATACCCAATTCGAACTCGCCGGGGCCGCCGCCATAATCGTTCCCTAACGCCACCCTGCCGCCCAACTCGACGAACGCGCGCAGGTTGTTGGTCGTTCGTCATTCGTCGATCGTTCGGTCTTCGATCTCCCACGCATGATCGAGCACGTGCCAGGCAATACGACGGACGAAATAGCGCGGTCGCCATCGGACGCCGCCGCGAGGCCCGCGCTCCGGTATCTCGCCCCGCGCCGCCGAGGCCAGCCCTTTCAGAATGTCCTGCCGGATACGGCGGAGTTCCTCGTCCGAATCGGCTTCTTCAGCTATCTTGAACTTCCAACCGAGCTGCGCGAGATAGCCGGCGTCGCTGCCGAGTGTGTGCTTGACGATTCCCTCTAAGTCCCGGCCGCCGCCGCGCGGGCCTTTGCGTAGATCCTTCCCGCGAGCGGCCTTTGCCGCTGCGTCGAATGCCCGCCAGCAAGCGGCCAATAGCGTCTGGAAACGCCGCAGCTCTGCGGCTTTCACGTCATGTGCATCGACGGCCGGGGCGATGCCGGGCGCGCCGAAATCGGTGGTCGGGGCGCCGTCGAGCCGCTCGCTCACGTTGAACGCAGACTTGTCGGTCGGCGCTCGGAACTTGAGTCGCGTTGCGCGGAGGACGCGCGCGTAGCGCGGGCCAGAATCGAAGAGGGCTTGCAACGCCGATTCCTCATCGCGCCCGCTTCGACACCAGCCCGGCCAATCGATCGCGCCGGCGAAGGTTCGCTTTTCTCCAATTTCGAGGTAAACGGTTATCCGATTTGAAGATCGCGCCATAGTACGCTCCACACCCGCTTTATCCGGCTGAAGTATAACATGGGAAAACGCGTTGAGCTCTTCTTGAGTGATGTCACGATTTCGATTTAGGTGCTCACCTTACGCAAAAGGCCATTTCACCGCTGAGAACGCAGAGAGCGCGGAGCGGATTTCCTAGCACATCTCTGCGTCCTCCGCGCCCTCTGCGGTAAAATCCCACCCGACTGCGCAAGGTGAGTTAGGTGATATGATAACGGCGAACCCGCCACACGGGGATAACTGGACGACTTTGAATAGACCTTAGTCGCCAATCGAGGTGTGTAACGAGACGAAGTCACTCGATGTCTCTCCTGAGTCATGTTCAGGCTATCCTGGCGCTGCCGGTCATGGTCACGATCGTCATCCCAGGCGTGATTATCCTGACGACGCAATCCGTGAACATCGGCTGGTCGTTGCCCGCACCGATCAATGGCTTGCCGTTACTCATCGGCGCATTGCTGATCGGGCTGGGACTGCTCCTCATCGTCAAGACCGTTGCGCTGTTCGCGACCGTTGGACAAGGCACGCTGGCGCCCTGGTCGGCTACCCGAATACTCGTCGTTCAAGGCGTTTATCGCTATGTTCGCAATCCGATGATCAGCGGCGTGGGCGCGATTCTGCTGGGAGAAGCCGTATTGCTCGGTTCGAGGTCGCTGCTAACATGGTTCGGCCTTGGCGCGCTGGTCAACCTGATCTACATTCCGTTCATCGAAGAAGTAGGGCTTGAGCAGCGGTTCGGTTCGGCGTACAGTGACTACAAGCGGCATGTGCCCCGCTGGATTCCGCGCCGGACGCCGTGGACAGGTGGCTAACGAGAAGGTTCGAACCACGGATGACACGGACACCTGCACGGCACCAACCCCCTGCCTTCGACGGGGGCAGGTCGCAGTGCGGTGCAAGTGTGTCACAAGAGGAAAAAAGCAAAACATCCGTGCGCGGAGCGTCCGTGTCATCCGTGGTCAGCCTTTGGATTAAGGAATCTATGTCACTTCAGATCCAGAACATCCAGCCTCAGCAATTGAACGCCGTCGAGAACGTTCATCAACAAGCTTTCCCAGAGCCTGGCGAGGCTCGCCTCGTCAGGCTGCTCCACGAGCGTCACCAAGCGCCTGTCTCGCTGGCCGCCGCGCTCGATACTCACCTCGTCGGGCATGTCTTGTTCTCGCCCGTCACCTTCGATCCGCCGCAACCGCACATTCGGGCAGTCGGATTGGCTCCGGTGGCTGTATTACCCGAGCATCAACGGCAGGGGATCGGCTCGCAGCTGATTCGATGCGGCTTGCAGCAGTGCCGTGACGCAGGCTTTGATGCCGTCGTCGTTTTGGGCAACCCGGCGTATTACTCGCGTTTCGGATTTACCCGCGCGCGCGACTATGGCCTGGGGAACGACTACCAGGTCGATGCGGAGTTCATGGCCCTCGAGTTGAAGCTGGGCGCACTAAACGGCGTTCGCGCGATCGTAAAATATCAACCGGAGTTTCAGGAGGCGGACTGTTAGGCCAATCCCTGCGAAGGTTTCAAAAGCGCTCAACCGTCGCAAGGGTGAGTACAACTTCCATCAACAATCCGCAATCCGCAATCGAGGAGCCAGGCAATGACCCAATCCGCGTTACTATCCGATGTCTCGCCTTACGTCTATGGAACGACGCGACTGGGCGATGAACAGATCGCTTTTGACGATCGCGTCAACGTCGCCCGCGCGGCTATGAACGCAGGCATCTGGTTTCACACCAGTCATACCTATGGCAATGCGCTGAAGGTGTTGCGTGCGGCGTTTGACCAGGATCGCAATAAAGCGCCCCAGCTGATTGTCAAAATCGGCTGGAGCAGGGTGGACGAGCTGCGGACTGTCATTCGGCAGAATCTTGACCCGTTGGGGCTGGACAGTCTGGAACTGGGGCAGCTATGCTTGAGCGGGCAGCTGGCCGATGACTTTGCCAACGGCGGCGAGTGCTATGCGGCGTTTGCGCGTCTCAAGCAGCAGGGGTTGGTTCGGCGTTTCGTGCTCGAAGTGTTTCCCTGGACATCGAACGTGGCGCTCAAAGCGCTGCGCGGCGGCTATCCGCAGGGCATCGTCGATGGCTACATTTTCTATCTCAATCCCTTGCAGCGTTTTGCGTCTAACGAGCTGTGGGAGCTGCTCATCGAACGCAACGAGCCTATCATCGCCATGCGCACCCTTGCCGGCGGCCCGGTGCATCGGCTGCGAGATGTTCCGGGCGCGGCGTGGAAAGAATACTTGCAAAGGCGCGCGGTCGAAGTGGCGCCGATATTCGAGCGCTCCGGCATCGGCAGCTGGACGGAATTCTGCGTGCGTTTTGCTCATAGCTTCTCGCAGGTGCGGGCCACCGTCGGCGCCACGAGTCGTTTGGAGAATCTCAAGGAATTTCTGGCCGCCGCTGCGAACAGCCAGCCGCTGCCTGAGCATATTCGGAATGAGATCGTCAGGCTGCACTACCGTTGGTCGGATGAACTTGATATGCACGCGGAACCCGGGTCGATGTGAGATTGCAACCGCTCCGCGCTGGATTTGCCTCCCCATCCAGGTTACACCTTGCCAGCGATGATCGCGATGGCATCTGGCCCAACGGCAGCGGCTGAATGTTGCTGCCGGGCAGATCAGATTGCCCCAGAATCGACAGTCGCCCCAGAAAATGACTGTTTGGAAAGACCGTTCACGGAAACGCAGCGGCCCTGGGCGTCCTTCCTCGATACGCTCTTGGGGTTTATCTGTGCTGTGCTTGTTTTCATCGTTCGATCTCCTTTCGCTCGGCCAAACCTACTGGCAACCTAACCGCCAGCCATGGCCCCCACGACCAGAAATGCCTCTGCGCCCGTCGTGACCGCGTCGGGCAGCGGGGCATCCACTGGTTCATGCGACATATCCTGCCCGCAGGCGAAAAATCGGATGAACGGCCGGCGCTGCGGCGTGACGTGGTCGCGGATCGTGCCGCGTAGCATCGGATACTGGGCCTCCAAGGCGTCCAGAATCGAGCCTAGCGTCGCCGGCCCCTCAACCTGGAGCTCGACCTCTTTGCCGACGCGCGCCAGCGTCCGTAGATGATGTGGGAGTACAACTCGGATCATGGCAGTGTTTGAACTTCGACAGATAACACGGCTGGCAGGTCTCGGACGATAGGCGCCCAATTGTCGCCGGCATCGGCCGAGGCGTACACCTGCCCGCCGGTAGTGCCGAAATATACGCCGCACGCATCGAGTGAGTCAACCGCCAGCGCGCTGCGCAATACGTTGACGTAGCAATCGCTTTGCGGCAAACCTTTGGTAAGCGCCTCCCACGCGTTGCCGCCCGTGCGGCTGCGGTACACGCGTAGCCTGCCATCGGGCGGAAAGTGCTCCGAGTCGCTCTTGATCGGGACGACGTAGATCGTCTCCGGCTCGTGCGCGTGAACGGCGATCGGAAACCCGAAGTCGCTCGGCAAGTTGCCGCTGACCTCATGCCACGACTCGCCAGCGTCGTCGCTACGCATGACATCCCAGTGTTTCTGCATGAATAGCACGCCCGGACGCGAGCGGTGTAGGGTGAGGCTGTGGACGCAGTGGCCGACCTCGGCATTCGGGTCAGGCAGCTCGTACTGGGACTTGAGACCATGGTTCACTGGCCGCCAGGTCTGGCCGCCATCGTCGGTGCGGAACGCGCCTGCGGCCGAGATAGCGACGAAGATTCGGTGGGGATCGTTCGGATCCAGAACGATGGTGTGCAGGCACATCCCACCGGCGCCGGGTTGCCACAGGTGTCCTTTGGCGCTGCGCAGCCCGGGAAGTTCCTGCCACGTTTGCCCGCCGTCGCTCGAGCGGAACAGGGCGGCGTCTTCGGCGCCGGCGTAGACCATATCTGGATCGGTCAGCGACGGTTGGAGATACCAGACGCGCTTGAACTCCCAGGGGTGCTGCGTACCGTCGTACCACTGGTGCGTGCCGGGGACGCCCTCGTACACAAACTTGTTGTCCACCGCCTCCCACGTCTTGCCACCGTCGTTGGAGCGCTGGATCAACTGCCCGAACCAGCCGGTGGATTGCGACGCATACAGCCGATTCGCGTCGGCGGGCGAGCCGTTGAGGTGATAGATCTCCCAGCCGGCGAAGTGCGGGCCACTGACCTCCCACCGCTCGCGCTTCCCATCCGAGGTGAGAATGAACGCGCCTTTGCGCGTGCCAACGAGAACTCGTATCTTGCTCATGCTTTATGCCTCCTTTAGCTCTTGATGGTGCACACCGCCTGCCGAATTTCGCCCAGCCGGTTATTTCTTTTTCCCGCCGGACAGATTGTGGGCGACGGCGGCGCGAATAAGGTCCTTCAAGGCAGCCGCGTTGATTCTGTCGCCTTCGTGGAGGTCAATGGCGCGCGTGGCCTTTGCCGCAAGGCCGGCGTTGAAGAGGCCGTGCGTATCTTTCAGCAAAGCGCCTTTGAAGAAGTTGATCTTGAGATGGTCTTTGAAAGCGCCGACGGCAACCACATTCCCCTGGTGAGACCACACGGCCGTGCCCCACTTCCATTCTTCGGTAATGCCGGGGGCGGCCTCGAGAATCAGTTTTCGCAGTCGGGCCAGCATTTTGCCGCGCCAATCGCCCAGTGCTGCGATTTGGTTGGTGATGAATTGGGATGGGGTCAAGTCGTCTCTTGAAGTTGCTTTTTTCATCTCACGGCTCTTAGTCGGCGAACGCATCAATTCTGGTGATCATTCACATCTCAATGGCTCATCGTCCGCGTCCGCTTCGCGCGGCCCGCGAGACGCGGGCCTAGAGCACTGGTGTGCAATCACCAGCATCAATTCTATTGCGCCGAAGGCTTGTTTGTAAACTCGGTCGCTTGGGCGGCGCCCTGGTGGCGAATGGCTGCGGCAACTATAGCACAACTGTTCTCGTCGGACAACCCCTAGCTTTGCAGTCGCAAACGAACAACAGCGCCGCAGATCATAAATCTGCGGCGCTGTTGCCAGTTCAGATTTGTGGTCCAACCGTCTCAAGCCTCGGTGTTATCAGAATGACGAGAGAAGCGGGCGAAGTAGTAACGGCTGATGTCTTCAGGAATCAGTTCACGGCCGAGTGCTTCATCGATGCAATCCGTCAGCAAGCCAACCGCCAGTTCGTAACGCCGCGTGAAGTCGGCCCCAGCGACGCTGCGAATCTCGGCCAATGATCGCAGGCGTTGCCTGAGATGAGCGGGTTGCCAGGGTAACACTTGCACCACATGGTATTTCCATTTAGTTGAAGGCGCCGGCCTGCCGTTGATGGCAAACAGCAGGTCGATGAGCAGCTCGTGTACTTGATGGAGACGCATATGCGCCGAGTAAGCATCGCCGCGCTGAATCCACAGGTCAGGACGGTCGCTCCAGAGAACACCCCGCCACGTCGCGCCATATCGGCCTCGATAAACGCAACCACGATTCCCTAACTTCTTCACCGCAAAAACAACGCGGTCGACTTGCTCTTCAGGCGACAGTCGAGCGTCTGCGCACAGCCGGGCCAGACGCCCGTTTGGATCCGTCACAATAGACGTCTCGTAAGCGTAGAGGTAACGCTGCTTGTCAGTCCAGCGTTTGGGCTGCACCTGGTCAAAGCAAAGCGTAAAGATACTCCAATGACCGCCGTCGACCCGTTGCTCCCCCTGCGGCGCCCGGCGCTCATCCTCAGGCGAAGCACAGCACAGCAGCAGATCGACATCCGACAATGCATCGACCTGTCCTCGGCCAATACCTCCCTGAAAGGCGATCGACTCAACGCGCGCATCGCCGATCACGCTCGGCAACAATTCAATCGCCCTCTGGCGCAGGCCGTCTAGCGTCTGAGCCGGCATTTCGATTGCTCCTTCCCAAAATGAAGAGGAGGTCTGCGCAGACATTTCGCCAGACGTCAGGTAAGCGCTCGGCGTCCACGGCGTACAGCAGCTGGGCAGCGCTATCAGGCGCGCCGTCAGGCCGCCAGGCGAATCGCACGATCGTCATCGCCAAACGCTGATATACCCTTTCATCGATAAGCCCATCGCCGATCCCGGCCCAGGGCTTCAAATTATGCTCCGCGGCGTAACCTTCGATTGCCTGAACCTTGGCGGAAATAATCCCTTCGGCCGAATGGTCATGTAGGGTCATATCACGATGAAGAAATGGCATGTGCGCCAGGCCCGCCTGGCGCAATGCCGTGCGAGCGGCAGTGACCGCCTTGGCCGAGGCGCGCGCCGTGACGATGATCACCGGTGCGCGGCGGTCGATGCATTTTAGCATCGCGGCGACTGTCGGATGGATAGCATGTGCCGTCTTGTCATCTTCGGCGACCAGGCAGCCATCGAAATCGGTGACGAGCAGAGAACACATCCAGTCTCCTGTGCGCCACCGGTCAGGTAGCGCCCCTCACGGCGAGTTCGGCGCGGTTGAATCCGGCTCACTGGCCGCGCGCGCCAGCACGGTTACACCTGCCGGTGAGATGCTTATGAAATCGCCATCCTGAAGGCCCGCCGCCGCGTCCCCTAAGATAAGCCCCGGCACACGGGTTTCACGCAACACAATGGCAGTGTGACAGAGAAGTGTGCCGCGCTCAAAGATAAAGCCCTTCACGTAGCGCAGCAAAGGGATCAGTCCTATCGACGGATAATCGGCCACTGCAATCAACGGGCCTACCCGTTCGGCAAGATGTCGGATCTGTACCACAGGTTCCGCGTCATGAATCGCATCTTGAGAGTCGCCGTGACTGACGACGCTGACGCCATGGCGTGCCGCGAGGGTGTCGAATACGTCAAGGCGCGGGATTCTGACTACCCGCCCAACTGCCGAGCCGGCCGACAGGATGGTCAAATCGTCCGACGCCTCAACTGGCGCGGTCTCGATGCTCAGGTCCTTGACGTAGACCTTGTCGCGATAGATGTACCATTCGAGACGCACTTCGCCAAATTTGGCGCTCAATGCGCGTATTATCTCCCCGATGCGACGCGCGTGCGCCGGCAACACAGTCAAAGGATAAGCTGGGGTTGGTGTTTCTTGCCAATCACCCTGCGCCAGGTTGAGAACGGCAATCTGCCTGAAGGCTTGGACGTGGCTCTGGGCAAGCTCGCCGTCCGGCTGTAACACGTAGGTGGACGGCGTGACTGCGCCGCTATAGATACGGCTTATCCCGTTTGGAAAGGCTTCGATCAGGACTCGCCCATCGGCGAGACGGGTAGCGAACCCGGTGATCTCCGCAGGGATCACTTCGCCAAGTTGCACAGCGCAGTAACTTCCAGTTCCGATTGGATTGTTCTGCCAACCGGATATCAGCGTCTCGATCAGATGCTCGCGCTCGACGATGACACTGGGGCCGCCCCAATTCACCCGCACGTACGGCATTTGCAAAACGGCTTCAAGCTGAGACCGGCGCTCAAGCACGTCAGCTACGTCATACACGAGATAGATGATCTGAAACGTCGGGATGCCTTGCGCCTGGCAATACTGGCGAAACCACACCTTCTTCTGTAGCTGGCGCATAAAGAAGCGCTCACACTTGCCCAACGGCAGCGCATAAACTCGATCGACGTCTTCTTGAGAGGCCCAAACGGTGTGTGTCATCGACCTTGACACGGGCGTGGTGATAGGTCGAGCCTGAAGGATAACGAGCGCCAGGCCGGTCCACGCCCACTCGATATCCGCCGGCATCTTCAGCAAACGTTCAACCTGTTCTGCGGTCCGCAACAGCGCTTGAGCCAGCGGCACAGGCAAGTCCGAGTCAAACGTGTCTTTGCGCAGTCGGACACTTTGCTGCGCGGCGCGACCAGCCGTGATGCTCTCGTTCCCGCCGCGATTGAATTCGACCAGTACGGCCGCGCTGGGCTTGAGCGGCTCAAGCGTGAACATGACGCCGGCAAACTCGGAACGAATGTAAGACTGGACGATTAACGCCATGTCTGTGGCGATACGCCCCCGGCCATAGTAGATGGCCTGCTCGGTGAACAGGGAGGCCCAGCATTTGCGGATGGCCGTATCCAGCGCCGAGAGGTCTTGAACCCCCAGCTCCGTATGATAGATGCCTGCATGCGAAACCTGTGTGTCGTCTTCATCCGGCGCCGAAGAGCGCACCGCCACTGGCCCGTGCTGCAGCATAGGCCGCAGCTGTGATTCAAGCAATGACCCGAGCGGTTCTGGAAGCGCTATGTCGTAGACCGCGCGCCGAAGTTGCTCCAACACTTTGCCGCGCAGCACGGGATTCTGCTCTAGCACACGCAACTTTTCGGCAACGATCCCGCTCAAAGGCGTTTGATTCTGAACGGCTCGAAAAAAGGTCGTGGTCAGGCAAATACCGTCAGGCGCCGGTAGCCCCGCCGCGAGCAGGCGGCCAAGCATCTGCGCCTTGCCGCCGACGACGGCGCGCGAGAGGTGGTTGCACTCGGCCAGGGTAACAACTAACATTCGAACACGTTCCGCCAGGATGCTAAATGGTTTCTCGGCGAACCGCTGCCGATTTGAACGACGTCTTTAGTTCGTCGGGCTCTCCCGACTTGGACGGGATTATCCGCGAATACCGCGAATCGTCGCTAATGTTTTCGCGCGATTCGCGCGATTCGCGGATTGCTTTTCCCGCCCGATCCGGTAGAGCCGTTCGTCGTCGGATGGAATTCAGACTGGCTCACCTTGCGGCGATGTGCCACGGCTATATCCAGAATGATTTGATGGATGGCAGCTGGGGGCCAGGTCGCATCGACGCGGGTGATCGGAATGCCGGCGCAGGCTAACCGATCAACCCCAGGCAGGGTATCCTGGGTGTAGACTTCGACCTTGCGCTGGAAGATCGGCAGCCGCGCCTGCGCCGTTGCCCGCCCGCGTTTGCGCCGCTCACGCTCGAACTGGCGCTGAAGCGAGGCAGAGGGCGTGTCATCTGGAAAATAAAACTTGGCGACGACGGTGCGCCGCGCCAGGGCGTCGATATTCAGGAACAGTCCTGCTTGACGTAGCCCGCGCGGACAACCGTCGAGCGCCACAAAAACATCGGTCGCTACACGCGAAATGGCGCGGAAAAGCATCCGGTCCAGGCTGATGGGGGCCAGTTCACCTCGATCGCGCGCGACGTGGGCCGCGTCGAGCGACGAGCGCAATTCGTCGCGCTCGTCGGGCAGCAGCAAGTTCATCAACTCGGTCTCTTGACGAACGAGGCGCGGAACGGACGCGATCATGAAGTGCGAATGCGAAAAAGCTGCGCGCAACGCACGGATCTGAGTCGTTTTGCCGCTGCCCGGCGGACCGATGAATGCGAAGTATGCAGCCATGCTCGGGAAGGGTGACGTAGTGCGCTAGGCCTATAGATCAGCCGCTGGAACAGAAAGCGTCTCAGCGCGTACGACTTGTTCGAGCAGGGGTGTTAAGGGTAAGAGCCAACGCAAGGCAGGTACGGACCCGATGTCGGCCTGGTACACAGCGCTGATGAGCTCCAGTGCTTCTGGCGAGGCGCGTGGAGACGCTTGCAACATACTGCGAATTTCGGCGGGGGAAACCGCTCCCCGATACTCCGGGTTCTCAATCCCGCGATCCATCAGGCCTAGCAGATCGTGCGTCCGAATCAGGAATGTAACCAGATCGGCTTCCAGCGGCGTCAACCCTTCGGGTTGATACCGCTTCCACACCTTGGCGCCGATAAGTGCATGGCAACCCGGCGTCCAGATGTTGTGAAGCTTGCCGATATCATGCAACAGCGTGGTGACGCGCATGGCGCGCCGCGCGGCGGGATCGGCTCGGCTGGTGTCCAGAACAAGCAGCGCCATCAGGGCATGTTGATAAAGTTCCCAACCCTGGTGTGTGGGTTTCTGTTCTCCGCGTTGAACAGCCAGTACGTGTTGCACGAAAGGATCGGGGAAGGTACGCGGGTCTTGTAGCAGTGTTTGATCCAGGAGCCATTCGCGAAAGTTCGAATCCGGCGCCTGCCAGGGGTCGCTGCCGGGCAAGGACGCCCGGGAGGGCATCGGCATGGGGTCGATCGCAGGTTTCACACCGGCATGCCATTGCCGAATCTGGTCAACCCAATACCTCTCGCCAGGAAAAAAACTCATCTTGGGGTTGCGCCCACCGCGTTCGTTCGCCTGAATGACATGGTGCATCGCTTCAAAAGTCTCTTGCAGCGATTTGCGCGAGTAGTTCAAGAAATCGGCCGCGAGACCGGGGAAAAAGATCAGGAGTCGAGTCGCTTGCGCCCGAGCGGCCGCCAAATCGTTCGTGTTGGGCGCTAAAACGCCGTCCCGCAGTTGAGCCAGCGCCTTTGGATGACCGAGGTGAAAGGTGGGTTCGCCGTTCTCGATGCGCGCCGCGCCACATCCGGCAATCAACGGGGCGCATTGCAGCGCGCGTCGCACCAGGTCGTCTGCGGCGGCGCCGTCAGGCGAATATCCGATGAGTTCCTCCGCCGCTCGCACGCGCCAACGCAGGTCCGGTCTGGCCGTCGCCAATTTCTCCTGCACCTGTCCGATTTCATCACGGTAGGCGATCATCACATCCAATTCGGGCGGAACAAAAGGCGGGCCATACTTGCCGGAAAAGAAAGCCACGTAGTACAGACTTCCGACCACCCAGGCAGCCGGTTCCACAGCCGCCAGCGCCTCCAGATACGCGACATACCATGACGGCAGAGCGGGCGCCAGGATGCTTTGGCCGTTGTCATGCAGGATCATCTTTGCCGCCTCCAACCCTCGCGCTGACGTCCATGGTCTTTAGAACAGCGTAAGCGTTCCGGTGCGCTTGGCCCGTCGTTCGGCATACCCCAGCAGCAGATAACTGGCCGCCCGCATCAGTGCGCTGAGACCAGCCGGGACGGCGATCTCCAAGCCGATATCTTGCGCAAGATGCTCAAAACGAACGATCGCATTATTTGGCCTCGTCGCCGGAGATAGCCACCAGCACGTCTTCAAGCGTCGGTTCGACTGCGCGCAACTCGAGGATACGGCGGTGGGTCGCCGTAATGGCGTCGAAGAGCTGGGCTGTGATGTTTTGAGCACTGCGCACCGTGATCTGGTAGCCGAGTTCGGTGTGGACCGCCGAGCGCCGGGCCTGATGTGCCTGACTAAATGCATCCAGCACTTGATCGAGGGCGGCATCCTGACCATCAACGGTAACCACTACAATTTGCTCCTGCTTGTATTTCTGCTTCAATTGGTCGGGAGTGCCTTGATCGACCGGCCCGCCCTTGTGGATAATCACGATTTGATCGCACAGTTCTTCGACTTCATACATATAATGCGACGTGAACAGGATCGTCTTATCCTTCAGGCGTTCCTTGATAAACTGGCGGATTTGACGAGCGATCGGCGCATCCAGGCCGATGGTCGGTTCGTCCATGAACAGATAGACGGGATCGTTGATCAACCCGCGTGCGATCTGCAAGCGCTGCTTCATGCCTTTTGAATACTGTTCGACGCGTCTATCGGCGTCCTGGCTTAGGCCCACCAGCTCCAATAACTCGCCGATGCGCCGCGTCTTGATCGGCTCGGGCACATCGTACAAGTCGGCAAAGTAAGCCAGATTCTCGCGACCGGTCAGTCGCCAGTACAGCATCCTTTCCCCGCCGGCAATCATGTTCACAATCCGCCGAACTTTCCCGGCGTCTCGCACCACGTCATAGCCACCCACTCGAGCCGTACCTGACGTGGGTTCCAGCAAGGTAGCCAACAGCTTGACCAGTGTGGTCTTCCCGGCGCCGTTCACGCCCAGCAAACCAAAAACTTGACCCTCGTCGATGTGCAGATTGAGATGGTCAACGGCGACAGTCTGCTTGCGCGCCGGCCGAAAGGGGAGCAAGCCGTGGTCTGAGTAGATTTTGGTCAGGTCGTGAGTCTCGATCATGCCAGGTCCAGTTATGACAGCGCTTTCTCGAGTGCGACACGCCGAACGCGATTCAACAGGATGAAGCCGAATACACACTAAATCAGCGCCAGGGCTGAGAGGCCCCGGATGGCGTCGACGTGTTGATCTAAATCCAAACCGAATAAGACGTTATCCCGCGCCAGACTGACGGTCGCCGTGAGCGGGATAAATCGAGCGAGCGCTTGCAGCCAGTCCGGCAGATATTGTATCGGAAAGAGTATGCCGCAAATCAAGTACAGCACCGCGTGGAAGTCGCGGCGCGGGCGAACTGGGAGACTGATCGAGCGCAAGGGTCCAAGATCAGGCCGGTGGTCTATCTTTTTGAGCTTTAAACATCAACTCGTTGGCAAAGTCGAGAGACTGTTTGGCAAAATCAATGATAGCTTCACGGTGGTCGAGGCGGGGTAACTCACACGACCAGTAGCGCTCTAATACTTCGGTCTCGCCCAGCTTGCTCAGTTTCGCGAAGCGCCACTTGGCTTTCGTGTTCGTTTCGCCTTTTGAGGCGATATAAGCGTCAAGCGCAAGCCCGACTGCCTCCCGGACCGTAAGCCAGGCGAGACCCGCTTGCTTGGAGTCAATCGCGCCCACTACATCCTCGGCGACGCTTTCGAACCAAGCCACACGCTGGGAGACAAGGATTTGGCTGAAGTGGTCATAGTCAAACGCCCTTTGCAGCTCCCGAAAATTGTCTTCGGATTGAATCGGAATGCCGCCGCGCATGCGGTGAGCAATATGAATATCCGCAAGCTTGGCATTCCGACAGGCGTCCCAATCTTCGATCCCAATCTCCTGCAAGCGCCGCGCCGCCTTCAGGATTTCGGCCTTTTCCCAGTTCTCAATATCCAGACGCCAGTTGGCGATCCACTTGTTCGAGATGGTGTGGTTTTCCCAAGCGATGTCTACGCTGACCTGCACTTGCTTGGGAAAGATCACAAACACGTCGAGATCGGACAGGGCGTGACCGAAACCTTCGGTGACCGAACCGCTGATGAAAATGGTATACGGTTCGATGGGCAATTCCAGGTTACTCAAGACTTCGTCAACGTCAACGTTCAGTTTTTCAAGTAGAGCGACCTCAGCGGCCATGCGTGTGCTCCTGCGAGTGAGTCGTCAAGCTCAAATGTGCAGGGGGAGCCTGCGGTCTTACTGGGTCTGGCTGGAACGGCGCAGCGCCTGAATCAGGCTGGGGAAATTATAGGCCATGTGTCCCAACAGGCTGCCGAGCAACGCCTGCGAAAAATAGAACAGGGTACTCAAGCCCAAACTCAGAAGCATCTGAAAGAGCAGATCGAGCCGATCCCAACGGCGGGAGGCATTAAAGTGCATCACATGCTCGAACACAAAAAAGACGGTCGAGACGACAATCGCCCACAGCTGGATGTAGGGTATGAGCACGTAGAGAATAACGCCGCGATAGAAGTACTCCTGCGCGCTGGCAATCAGGATCGGATGAAACGTGTCGCGAAACTTGTCTTCAGCCGAGAGAGGCGGCAGAAGTTTAAGGAAATCTCGCGACAGCGTTAAACGCAGATCGGATACTTGAGACAACTGGAGCGCCGCACCGTAGACGAATCCACCGACAATGCCCCAAGCTTGCGGCTGGGCAGAAGGGAATCCTAGAAACGGCAGCGGGACGAAAAATACAGCGGAGCGAATCAGCCGAGTCACGATTGCGGCGCCGCGAAAGCCGCGAATGTAGTTTCTCAAGCGGACCCGCGCCTCGGCGAGAATGAATGCGTAAGTCGCGAAAGCCACGCCCAGCGGGAGTTGGCTGACGGCAAAGAAGTAACCGGCGGCCAATACCAGGAGAGCAATGGCTAGCGCCGCAACAACATTCCGGGTCGGCAGTCGGAGGCGCCGTTCCGTCACTCTAGCAGGCCCTTGGCCTTGAGGTCTTGTACAAACTCTTGCACGTCCGCCAATGCCTGTTCGGGTGTGACGTCATATTCCTGCGTCAAGGCGCCGGCAATATCTGCGGCGCTGCGAGTACCGTCACATAATTCCCAAATCCGTCCACCCACCTCATCTAACTCATAAGTCTGATCGCGCTGAATCAATATTCGGCGTCCGCCCACCGACTGGAATCTTACTCGAAACGATCGTTTCGGCGGAGTAGGGGTCATCACGAGGCTGATCTCCTTGTGTACATGCCCGTTGAGCTTGCGGCGCAATACAACTAAACCGTGTGCGCCACTTTGAGCGCACACGGTTTGCGGATGGGGACGACTGCGTGCTTGTGCTAACTGAGCTGCGCGACACGAACATTGACCTTGCGAATAGTGGGTTTGCTATAAGCCTTTTTCATCGCTGTCACCTCCTTTCGATTGAAGGTGTGCGTGATTATAGCACTTGTTGGCAAAGAAGTTGCAAAGTCCCACACGCCTGCGGCGGGTGTAGTGCTCCCGTCGCGGTCGGCTCGAAACCACCAACGCCCGCGGGGACGCGGGCTTAGAGCAGGATTTGACCGGTGGCTGCGTAAGGTGAGTTAGGAACCTTGCCCCGGAACAGGGTATAGGTGAAGAAGGCGTAGTAGTCAGGCAGATTCAGAACAAAATCCGGCGACCCCGGTTGACACAAACGTTGATACTCCGACCAATCCTCTGGTGATACTTCGGGCTGCTGCTCGCCCCATAGCATCTCAAACAGCGCGGTCAACGCTTGCGGAATGCCGCGACCGAGCGGAGCTTGGACGTCGCCGGCAAAGGTTCGGGCGGTTGACTCCTCCAGGCCAGCCGCATGGAACCAGCGCAACGCGCGGGTGAAGTGCGCCTCGGGTTTCTGCCTGGTGACGAAGGGGGCAAACCCCGAACAGGTCGCATTCAGCCGGGCTTCCAACAGCGGATACCCCGGCAGCAGTTGTTGTGAAGACCAACCCAGGATCGCCAAGCTGCCGCCCGGCCTGACGACTCGGGCCACTTCCCTCAGCAGTGGCAGCAGCTCTCCAGCCGGATACCCCACGCAGTCCGCGCTCCATACCCAATCGAAGGTGTGGTCGCCGAAGGGCAAGACGTTCATATCCCCTTGCCGAAACGAGATGCGCTCGGCCAACCCGGCCTTGTGCACCGTCGCTTCCGCGTGAAGGAGAAACTCAGGAGAGAGGTCGAGGCCGGTCACCTGCCCGGAAGGGCCGACTGCGTCTGCCAGCAACAAGGTCTGGAGGCCGATGCCACAACCTACATCCAGTCCCTGGCCCCCCGAAGGCAGGTGTAGCGCCTGGATCACTGAACGGAGGGTTGGCTCGCGTAACGGATTCGATTCTGCCAGTCGCTGTATGTAGGCATCGGCGTCCATCACTGTCATTCCTTAAACAGCCTGGCGAAACCGGAATAGGGTATTAAGGGAATGACCTCGAAAGAAATCAGTCCGTGCTCAACTAGGGGTAGCGTATTCAGAATATCCGTCGCGGCATTCACATCGGCGCATTCCAGGAGGAGTACGGCAGAGGATTGATCAGGTCGGAAATAGAGTTCGCGGAAGATGCCCGCCTGATACAGTTGCCAGACTTTGGCCGCTTCCGCTTGGAGGTAGGGCTTGAACTGTTCTGCTCGGACGCCCGGAGTTTCTTTCTCGATCGCCAGAATCTTCATCGCACCCCCGACGAAGTTGTTCCATCGGCATCGCCTCACGCGCCCAGTTGAGCGGTTTGTCTTGAATGTCGCGCACAACGGCCTCAGCCAGCTGGACAACTTCGATTAATTTCGCCGCGCTCATCCAGTCAATCACATCCGAGCGCAGATGCGCGTGCAAAGGTGCGGCGATGTTGCTGAAAGCCAGGCTGGGCACACCACGCCAGGCGAAGGTGGAATGAGGGTTAAGTCTTTGCCCCATGCACCTTCATGGGGTGAGGCATGAGGAAATTAGCCAGATGGATGTCGCGCCAATCGCGCTAAACGCAGGCTCAGGGCGATACAAGTCAATTCCAAATTACGACTTCCGGCAGATGACAAATATACCACAATGCCAGAAACTGGACGCAGTTGCCGAGGAAATCCATCATGACTCGCGCGCATCGCATTTCAGTTCGACTCTGGCGCTGGCTGCACCGGCTCAACCCCTGTTTGTCTTCTTTATTGAGGATTAAGATCACTTCTCGACTGCTTGGATTTTGAGACATAATTGGACAAACCATTCAGATCGGTTTTATTCTCTGGCAAGAGCCACACGAAAGGAGTACTCATGTCCAAGATTGATACCCTCGTGCACGACTTCCTCGCGCAGAAAAAGATCGCCGTGGTCGGTGTATCGGACAAGCGCGAGACGGGCTGCAACCTGGGCTACCGTAAGTTCAAGCTGGCGGGCTATACCGTTGCCGCAGTCAATCCACGGCTGACGACCTTTGAGGGTGATCCATGCTATCCGGACCTGAAAGCGATTCCCGACCAGCCGGAGGCGGTGTTCATTCTCGCCAATCCCAAAATCACCGAGCAGATCGTCCAGCAGTGCGTTGATCTCGGCATCAAGCACGTCTGGATGCACTGCTTGATGGGAACCAAGCCCGGTTTGGCGGCGGGCATGACCAGCGTCTCGCCAGACGCGGTGCGGATGTGCCGCGACAACGGCATCGCGGTGATTCCGGGTACCTGTCCGAATCAATTTCTGAAGCCGGATTTCGGTCACGCCCTGATGCGGATGATGTTTCGCACGCTCGGTTTTCTGCGTGTCAGCTAGCCGGCGGTCACTCCCAGCCGGGACTTGACCCACTATCCTTTATCTCAGGACAACCTCGTATGAAGAGAATCCTTGTGGCCTACGCTACAATGGCCGGTTCGACCGTCGAAGTCGCCCGGGCAGTGGGTGAGGAGCTTGCCAAGAGCGATGTGCAGGTGGATGTGCTGCCCCTCCGCGAGGTCAAGAGCCTCGAGGCCTATGATGGCGTAGTGGTCGGAGGCCCCATGATCATGGGCTGGCACCGCGCCGCTTTAGGCTTCCTCAAGAGACATCGGGCGGCGTTGCAGCGTATCCCACTAGCGGTGTTTGTCATGGCGATGAGCCTGACGCGGACCAGCGAGACGAGCGTGGACGGCGTGCCGGTTGAGGTGGACGAACAATTGCCCAAACCACCCGCGACAGAAGGCCGCCTGAGTTTTAGAGAACGCTATGCCCGGCTTGCGAACTACGTTCAACCCATTCTCCGGGCAACCCGTCCGGTCAAACCCGTGAAGATTGGGGTGTTCGGTGGCCGGCTGGAATATGGCCGTTTGAAGTGGTGGGCTGTGTTGTTCGTGATGCTGATCGTGCAAGCTCCCGCTGGAGACCGGCGCAATTGGACGGCGATCCGGTCATGGGCGGCAGGGCTGCCGGCGGCGCTCCACATTGAGGCGCCCAAATTCGAGCGCCTGGGTTGAAGGGTGTGGCGGCATTGGGTTCATCCTGGTGATCCTCGCCTGACGAGCAAAAAGCCGCTTCATCGGCCAACCCTAATGGCCCAAAGAGCGGCTTTTTTGTCGGGGCGGTGGGATTTGAACCCACGACCCCTACAACCCCATTGTAGTGCGCTAGCCGGACTGCGCTACGCCCCGATCCACTAACCAACCATCCAACCTACGCGCCGCATTATAGCAGACGCATACCCGATTGACAAGGGCGCCATCCAGCTCCACCTTACATTTCTACCTCGCGTTGCAACACACCCTTCACCACTAGCAGCGCCAGAAACGACAGTCCGATCAAGATGACCGACAGCGTGAGCGCGACGTCCAGATCGAGCTCGAAGCCAAGATAGATCGCCAACGGCATGGTCTGCGTGCGCCCCGGATAATTGCCCGCAAAGATAATCGTCGCGCCGAACTCGCCCAACGCTCGCGCCCACGTCATGGCGCTCCCCCCCAGCATCGCGCTCCACGCCAGCGGCATCGTCATGTGCCGGAATACCTGCCAGCTATTTGCGCCGTCCATCGCCGCCGACTGATAGATTTCGGCGTCGACGCTGGCGAAGCCCAGGGTAGCTGCCTTGATGTAGAACGGCGCGGCGACGAACGTCTGCGCCAACACGACTGCGATCGGCGTGAAGGCGACGCGGATACCTAACCCATCCAGCATTCCGCCCAGCAGCCCATTCCGCCCGAAAGCCATCAACAACGCGATCCCGGCGACGGACGGCGGCAATACGGTCGGCAGATCGATCAGCGTATCGATCGCGCGCCGGAAGCGCAACCGGCGGCGCGCCAACACCTGCGCCAGCGGCGTGCCAAACACAAGCGTTAATCCGGTCGCGATCAGCGTCGTGCTCAGGCTTAAGGTCACCGCCTGCCGGACTTGTAGATCGCCCAGGTTCGCCAGCAACCGATCAAATGGGGCGCGCAGCAGTAACGCCGCCACCGGCAGAATCAAGAACCCCAACAGCGGCAGACTGAGCATCCGCCACGCATCGAGCGGCCTGCGCGGCGCAGGCTTGTGCCGGGGGATGCGCGTTCGTTCGATGTTCGAGTCGGAGATAGCTTCACCCATGCTGCGTTGCGCGTGACAGAGCGTCGCAATCTGCGCCGATCACTTCGTCACACTGATAAAACCATACTGCGTCAACACCGCCTGACCCAGCGGGGAGAGCGCCAGAGTGATGAAGGCAGCCGCCAGGTCGGGATGGGCGCTGTCGCCGATCGCGGCGATCGGATAGCTGGCAACCGTATTCAGCGGATCGGGGATGTCGATCCGGCCAACCTGGTCCGCGTTCGCGCCGCTGCTGTCGCTCGTGTACACGATCCCGGCATCGGCCTCGCCCAGCATGACCTTGCTCAACACCGATCGGACATTCTCTTCGTAAGATACGACATTCTTCAATACATCGTCCTTGAACGTTGCGCCGAAGGCGGCAGCTTGCGCGGCCTTATCCAGAAAATCCAGCGCATACTGCCCGGCCGGCACTTCTTTGGCCGCCAACACCAGCTTCAAGTCCGGCTGCGCCAGGTCCTTCAACTCAACCAAACCGGCCGGGTTATCTTCGGGATAGATCACGACCAATCGATTGCGCACAAACGCTTGCGGTGCGCCGCTGACCACGCGCCCGCTTTCGATGGCAACCGCCATCTGTTGACTGTTGGCGCTGGCGAATACATCAGCCGGCGCGCCCGCGCTCAACTGCTGCGCGAGCTGTTGCGAGCCGGCGAAGTTGAAGATCACCGTAACCCCTGGATGCTCCGCTTCAAAGCGTTGACCGAGCTCGGTGAATGCCTCGGTCAACGAGGCCGCGGCAAAAACCACCAGTTCGGTGGATTCATTCACCGCAGGCGCTGCGCTGCATCCAGCGAACCAGATCAGCGCGGCGAGCGGCAACCGAGACAGTCTTTTCAGGCGCACGGCAAGTACCTTGCGGTGAATCGAGCCTGCACAGGCTGTAAAGTGGGATATAAAGGCGCTCGGTGAATATAACAGGCTTCGCCATGCCCTGTCAAACCGCTGAGGCTGTTGGCTATTGGTTGTCTCGCGCCTTGAAGCAGTACTGACGGATCATCCGCGACAAATACTGGTATAATCGGGGCCAAGCCCCGGACGATGTACGCCGATGAAAACCACCCTGAACACCCGCCGGATTGCGCAGCACGGGCCGCTGCCGCTATACGTTCGGCTCGCGCACGCTGAACGCCAGGCTCCGGCTGCGCCATTGGCCGATCCGCGACACGACCACCTAGCGAATCGTGCGCCGATCGCCGCCGGCCGAGACCCCTCGCTGCGCTCGGGGTGACGACCGTAGGGTTACTTAGGCCACAGTGTACTAGCGGAGGATCAGGACGTGTACCAATCTGAACGCCGCGCGACTACAGCTCGTCGTCTGCGGGTGTGGGGCATGCTCCTCGTCGCGCTCTACGTGATCGTGCAGTTCGCCGCGTTTCGCGCTTCGCTCAACCGTATCCCCGTCACCTGGACGGTCGCCGGCGAGCCATTCCCCGATCAAGCGATCGATGAGGTCGTTGCGCGCATCCAGACGGCCTTCGACACACCGGTGGTGCTGTACTACTACGACGAGATGCGCGCGCTGCCGCCGGAGGCGGTCGATTTTAAGTTCGACGCCACGGCCACGGCGGCCGCGCTGCGGCGCGAGCGCGAGCAGTTCGCCACCACCGGCAATTTCCTGCGCCGCTTGATCTTCCAACCGCCCGCGCCGCGCGCGGCGCCGATCGTCGCCGAGTATTCTCAAGAAAAAATTCGGCTGAAGCTGTCGGAGATGGCGCTGGCCTTCGACAAACCCGCGCAACCGCCCGCTCCCAACTTGAGCACAATGACGCTGTCGCCCGGCCAGTCCGGCTACCTGCTCGACATCGCCGCTTCGGTCAAGCCCGTCGCCGATGCGCTCACTTCCATCCGCCATCGCGAGGTCGAGCTGATCGTCGATCCGCAGTCCGCGCCCGCGCCCTCAATCGATCAGCTGCGCGAGCTGATGCAGGAGCGTCTCAAGGGCTTCACCGGCAATGCCAGCGTGTTCTTCAAAGACCTCCGATCCGGCGATGAGGTTCTGATCAATACCGAGGTGGCCTACTCAGGCATGAGCCTGATGAAGATTCCGATCATGACCGAGACCTACCGCCAGTTCAACCAGCCGCCGGATGTCGAGACGCTGCGCCTGCTGACCGAGACGTTGGGATCGGAGAGCGGCAACTTCACCGCCAATTTGCTGTTGCGCCAGCTCGGCGAGGGCGATGCGTTCGTCGGGGTCGATCGCCTGACGTCCTCGCTGCGCTACCTGGGCCTGACGGATACCTTCATGGCGACGCCCTACGATCAGGAGAATGTCGCGCCGCCGAATATCGTCACCCCCGCCAATGCGCGCACCGATGTGTGGGCCAATCCCGATCCGTACATGCAGACCACGCCGGGCAACATCGGGCTGTTGCTGGAGATGATTTATCAGTGCAGCCAGGGCGGCGGCGCGCTGCTGGTGGCCTATCCCGGAGCGTTTACGCCGGACGAATGCCGGCAGATGCTGGATATCATGCAGGCCAACGTCATCACCGACGCCGAAGGCATCCCGACCCTGCTGCGCGGCGGCTTACCGGAAGGCACCCCTTTCGCGCACAAGCACGGTTGGGATTTCGATACGCGCGCCGATGCCTCGATCGCCTTCACCTCCGGCGGCGATTTCGTGCTGGTCGTGTTCTTGAATACGCCGCAAGTGTGGGTCGAATGGGACGTGGCCAACAGCGTCATGGTCGATCTGGCGCGCGCCGGGTACAATTACTTCAACCCGGTCACGGCCGGCGCGCAACCCCCGTAAAGCGAGAGAGCAAGAGAGCCATGGATAGTCTGTTCCACCCACCCCGTTAACTCGGCACCGGACGCCGGTCGCCGGTAACGACCCGGCGCGTTCGCGCCCCTCCGCCGCTTATCTCAGATGAGCCTTGCGCCACTCCCGCCAGGGATTGCGCCAGGCAATTCGCGTTCGTTTCCGATCATTCTGAGATAAGGGGCAAATCGTGTTCAACTCACTTCCCAAACGTCCAGCCTTGCGTGCGCTGCGCGCCAGCCGCCGCGCCTGGTTCTTCAGCCTGACCCTCCTCCTCATCGAATTTCTCGACGAGCTGGTCTTCGGCATCGAGGGCGCCGTGCTGCCCACCCTTCGCACCGAGCTCGCGCTGACCTATGCGCAGATCGGCGTTCTGTTCAGCGTACCCCAGATCATCGGCAACGTGATCGAACCGGCGCTCGGCATCCTGGGCGATGTGTGGAAACGCAAAGCCCTGATCGTCGGGGGCGGGTTGCTGTTTACGCTCGCCTTGCTGCTGATCGCGATCGGCCAGGGCTTCCTTGCGCTGCTGCTGGCCTTCGTGATTTTCAGCCCCGCCAGCGGCGCGTTCGTCAGTTTGTCGCAGGCTACGCTGATGGACCTCAACCCCACCCGCCATGAACCGCTGATGGCGCGTTGGACGTTGTTCGGATCGGTGGGCGTGGTGGCCGGGCCGTTGCTGGTTTCAGGCGCGCTCGCGCTGAATTTGAGCTGGCGCGGGTTATTCGCCGGACTGGCGCTGCTCACCTTGCTCCTGGTCTGGATCGTGTGGCGGCAATCGCGATTCAACGGACAACCCACCGGCGAGACGACAGGGATCCGCGCGGCGATCGGCCTGGCGCTGCGCGCGTTGCGGAAGCGAAACGTGCTGCGCTGGCTGGCGCTACTTGAGTCTGCCGACCTGCTGCTCGACATCTTCCTCGGCTTCATCGCGCTGTACTTCGTCGACGTCGTGCGCGTGTCGGAAGCGCAAGCCGCGATCGCCGTGGCGGTCTGGTCAACCGCCAGCCTGATCGGCGATGCGCTGATCATCCCGCTGCTGGCGCGCGTGCAAGGATTGGTCTATCTGCGCTGGAGCGCCGCCGTCACGCTCATCTTGTACGGCGCGTTCTTGTTTGCGCCGGATGTGACCACGAAACTCATCTTACTGGCCGGCCTGGGTCTCAGCGTATCGGGCTGGTACGCGATCTTGAAGGGGCAACTGTATTCGTCCCTGCCGGGTCAATCGGGCATCAGTATGGCGATCTCATCGCTGGCCGGAACAGTGGCCGGTTTCATCCCGATCGGGTTGGGGCTGGTCGCGGAGCGCTTCGGCCTGCCGTGGGCGATGGCACTGTTGGCAATCGGGCCGATCAGCTTGCTCGTGGGTCTGCCGCGCCAGCCGGCGCCAGCCGAATTGGATCGCGTAGAGGTACGGCAAGAATAACGCGGCTATTCAGCGACAGAAGTTTTCTTTGCCAAAACTGCCCGTGAGGAACCCCTGCGCGTTGTCAAAAACCATTGACGCATTTGTGATTCATGTTACACTGTAGGCGGCGATGGTAAGGAGCATGTCGTCCTGCTGGTCAGTCCAGTTGATTTTGATGGGTAGCCCAGGGCCTTGTGCCCGTCCAACGCCCACAAGCCCGATCGACGCGGTGAGGCGCACGTCGATTGCCCGTAGCCTAGGGCCTTGTGCCCGCCGAAGGCGCCCACAACCCCACACGGGGGCGCAAGCAGGGGGCTATGCTACGGCCCATCGCTTTCAAGTGGACTGACCACTACGCTGTGTTCCTCGACACCGTGAGATTCATAAGGAAACCCGCCGCGCTTGTGTATCTGCCGGTAGTGATGAACTCACCTTACGCAGTTTGCTCCCCGACCGCGAGGACGCGGTCGGGTGAATGGCTGGAAACGCCCGCGAGGACGCGGGCTTAGAGCGAAGTTGAACGACGGCTGCGTAAGGTGAGTGACGAAGTGACTCTCACCTGGGCTACACGGGTTCAAGCCTGACCCCTGCACCGAGGTACGCGCATCAGCGCCGGAGAGCGTCAACGCAAAACACCACCGATCATGAATCCACTGAACCTCAGCGTCTTACACAATACACTGACGGCCCGTTTCAACGAAAGTGAGCGGCACGATGCTTACCGCACCTGAACCACCACCGGTGGAGGGCGAAGTTCTCCAGCCACCGCCCTTCGGCCGCGCGCTGTTCCTGAATCTCGTGGTGGTAGGCGTACTGACTTTCCTTATCTCTCGCGAGCCGCTCGCGTTGCCCGCGTGTCAATACCCGGCGATCAGCGCGCTGAGCTGGGCGGTCATCCTGGTGATGCTCGGCCAGCTGATCTGGCGCTCCCTCCGCGTCGTCATGGCCGATCTGGCCGGATCGCTTAAGATGAGCGCCGTCGAAATCCCTCTGAAGGTGCTGGTCGCGCTGTTCGAAACGCTGCATCTCGTGCTGCTGTCCGATCGCGCGCTGGCGTTGTTGGCCTTTTGCGTCTTCGGGCTTGTCGGGATCTTCGGCCTCAGCCCGCTGTCCCCATTTCGGCCGCCGGAACCAACGCCGGTTATTCAAAGCTTCACGGTGCAGTTCGCCGATGGATCGATGCGATCCTACAAGCCGGGCGACGAGCTGGAGATTGAGCCCAACCAGCAAGTATTGGTTGAAGCAACGATCGATCAGGAAAATACGCCATGCACCTGGTCGGCTGTGTATGGCAGCGTTCCCTCCGACCGAGGATGCTCCACGCTGTACCGTTTGCCCTTCGGCCAAGCGCGAGATAATCTCACATTGCTCGCGCAGTCGCCGTGTTCCACGCGACAAGCCTTTGCAGGATTAAGCATCGTTGCGGCGCGTCCTTAAATCGCGCACCAGACTCAGGAGGCTGAAACATGACATCACGTTATCATACCCTGCGGCTTGGAATACTGTTCATTATGGCCGCGTTGCTCGCCGGCTGTGTTCAAGCTGCGCCGCCCGATGTTAGCGAAATTCAAGCTCAGCCGAGCACGACCATTCAGGTGAACGAAACGGCGAGCCTGAATGTCACCGCCTCCGGCAGCAATTTGACGTTCGCCTGGAGCGCGGTGCGCGGAACCCTGTCGGACCCGACGCAACCTTCCGTCATCTACACCGCTCCCAACACGCCCGGGCCCGACACCGTGACGGTCAAGGTAAGCAGCGGGGGAGAGACGACGGTGCGGAGCGCCACCTTCCAGGTCACCGCACCAACAGCCTCCCCCACACCGACAGTCACGAACACGCCGCCCCCAACCGATGTGCCAATCCCTACCGAGACGCCCCCTCCCACCACCACACCTACACCGCTGCCGCCGATCGCCTGCAACCATCTCTCCATTACCGAGAACTTGTTTCCAGAGTTGGTCGGGATACGAGACCAGTTCCCCTTCTATGGTCCATTGGGCGATCCAAGATTCTTATGCTTCGGCGTTTACGACATCGTTCACACCGGGCCGTTGGCGGTTAAGGTCACTTATCAAAGCGATGTCAACGAAGGCAACTTCGGGTTCTGGGGAATCGGAACCCCGCACGGCTACGACGCCTCCGCTTTGCAGGCGATCTGCTTCTGGGCCTATACCGAGCAGCCCAACCAGACCGTCCGCCTTCAGCTCAGAGATACCACGGATGTCGAGAAAGGGCTCTTCGTCAATATCCCGCAGGCAGGCGCCTGGCAACGCTTTTGCACGGCATTGACTGAATTCGCAGAGCAGGGGGTGAACTTGAACATTCTAGAGAATGTATCGCTCGGTTTCAACAAAGACACGCAGAGCTCTACAGTTTGGGTCGACGATTTTGAGTTTGAGGAATAGCGCTGGAGCGAGGTCGTGCGATGCCACTTCAACACCTGAAGCGATTGCCGATTGTGTTGGTATGCCTGTTCAGCTGGGCGGCGCTGTCCGCCACACTTAACAGTCTGGCGGCCCCATCCGCCTGCCCGACGATCTACAACGGCAACAACGGTTGGGTCATCGACTTGTGCGAATCCGATCCTGCCATCAGCACACCCATGCAGGTCGCTGTTGACGGCGTCGCGCACGGCAACGCGGCGCTCGTGCGCATCTATCACAAGTCGCAGAACGGGCCGGGCGCTCCGCAAGTCGCCGTCCTCTACGCCTCGGGCTACGTGCGGCTCAAGCAAAACGCCGACCCCGCTTCGCCGATCCCTTTCGGCAGTTCCTTCATCTTAGGCCCGGCTTACTGGTCCAACAGCTCAACCTATTACCACCATCCACAGCTGAACCAGCTGACGATCGATACCACCTGGTTGCCGAATGGGCCGCTGCGCTTGCAAGCCATCGGGACGAACCACGCCTTCAATGTCGCTTACGAACTGGTGATGCCCCCGCCGCGCGATCGACAGACTCGCCTGCACGTCAGCCAGACGTACACGGCCGCTGCCGGCGTGACCATCCCTAGCGCCCGGCGAAATGAACGGCAGGGCTTCAAGCTCATGCAAGTCTCGTCGATGTTCATCAACCAGGGCAGCGTCTGCGCTGGCGGTCAAACAGACTGTCACGACAGCAATGCGGCCCGCTTCATCGGGGATGATCTGGTTCGACATCAAGTCGCGTTCAGCGGCGTCACGCCCTCGGCCTTCATCTTCAGTTCCACTCGGCCATTGAGCAACACCTGGCTAGATGTGCTCCATACCGACGATCAGAGCTGGCAGGGTAACACGCCCAACGTGCGCATCGCGCTCGACACGCGGCCGCTCACCCGCACGATCACGCCGCAGGGGTGGATCAGCGCCACGGCCAATCCCAACGACGATAACGTCGGCCTGTGGCTGCACGACGATGGCCTTGCCTCGCAGAGCTGGGTGGCCGGCCAAGCTGATCGGGTCGAGTACTGGCTGCTCGCGCAGGACAACCCGCCCGAACCCTGGGCAGACTTGGGCTTACGTAGCGGGTTCACTTTCCTCGATTTCGAAAGCAGTTACAACTGCTTCCTCGTGTTGCCTTCCGATCGGCCGGTCACCGCGACGCTCGCCCCCAGCGCCGGTTACACCGACACCGCGCTTCAATTGAGCTACAACCTGGGCAGCGGCAACGGCAACTGGGCGCAGGCGCGCTGCAACTTCGACCCGCCGCTCGATCTGTCAGCCTACGACCACTTGCGCTTCGATTGGCGCGGCGATCCGGCCGGGGCGAATTCGTTGGAAGTAGGCCTGATCAGCAAAGACGGCAGCCAGGAGCACATCTTCGCGCGCGGTTATCACCATCCCGCTCACCGCGCCTGGTGGGGCCAGCTCGTTATCCCCTTCAATTTTCTTCACCCCTGGGCTACCGGCACGACTTTTGATCCGAGTCAGGTGAGCGCGCTGTTCGTCTCGGTGGTGAAAGACCCGGTCGACGACGTGGGCGGTTTCGGCCGCATGGCGATCGACAACCTCAACGCGTATAACGTCATCTCGCGTACCGTGCCCCTCACGCTGGAGGTCGTCAGCCCGACCCATCCGATCGCTTCAACCGCAGCCGCCAACTGGCTGGGCCGCCAACAGACGAACACCGGCCTGCTCAAATCGTGGCAGGAAGAAACGGACTGCGTCGCGCACACCTATGATCAGGCGCTGGCGCTCCTGGTCTTCACGAAACAGGCTATGTGGACGCGCGCGTTTTCCATCACGCAGGCGCTCTCCACTACCCAGAACGCCAACGGCGCCTGGTTCAAGAGTCGCAACTGTCTCACCCTGACGCCCGTGCATACCGAGGAGTGGGAAGGCGACATCGCCTGGGCCGTGTATGCGTTAAGCCGCTATATCGAGAGCGGCGGGACACACCCGCAGGCTGCCCCTGTCCGGGACCGCGCTGCCGACTGGCTGCTTACGCGGATCAACCCGGCCGACGGTTGCCTGGTGATCGACCACACCGAGGGCACGCTTGATGCCTGGTGGGCGCTGCAAGCGGCGGGACCAGATTATCGGGAAGCGGCGGACGGACTGAAGCGGTGTTTGTTGACGCACTATTGGGATGGGCAGAGGGGGCGTTTCAAAGGCGGGCAGAACTGGCAACAACCGTATCTCGACAATCAAACCTGGGGCGCTGCCTTTCTGAGCGCAATTGGCGCTGGCTGTCAAGCGCGCCGGGCGCTCAACTATGCCAGGGACACGCTGCGTCTGCCGGCGCAGGGCGGGCAGCTCTTCGGCTTCGATGGACAGGGCGGCCCCTGGTCGGTCTGGAACGAGGGCACTGGGCAATACATCGCCGTCGGCGGAGAAGGCGCGAATGATTTGTTGATCGAACTATTGGCGCAACAGCGTGTGGACGGGGCGATGCCCGGCTCGCCTGACGACTTTTCGGGTGGCGGGGTCTGGACGACGCGCTGGCATGGCGTTGCGCCCACCGCCTGGCTCTACTTCGCGCTCAACACTGAGCCGTTCCACCCGCGTCAGGCGATGTGTGTGGTCTACCTGCCGAGCGTGACCAAGAATCGATAACTTTTGTCAGAGGAAACCACTTAGAGCCTGTCTGAAAACTAACCCCCAAGTCACCACGCCTAGCGCGCCGCCTGCTCTCCTGTGGAGAGCAGGAAACGGCGAGACCCGAAGAAAACTTGGAGATTCTTGGCGCCTTCGTGTCTCCCCTGCACCGCCGCTGCGCGGCAGCGCAGGGGCAGGTGTGGTGGTGAGATGAAGGGCCTTTTCAGACAGGCTCTTAGGAGTTGTAAAAAAATAACTTGCGATTTTTCTCACGCTCAATCGGAGCAAGTCGCCAATGTAACTCGCATCCGGTTGTTCGACTCGGATGGAGCGCCAGATGCGCCAGCGATTCCGAAAATATATAATGGCGGCCACAGTTCCTGCCCGCCGAGGAGCGCCTCCATGAGAAAACAACCGGTGCATCGCTGTCAATGTCCAGAGTGCCGACGACGCGGCGTCAGCCCGCCCAAAGAGTTGCATAGGCAGATG
>DATDPU010000119.1:0-52400 GCA_035292585.1 Anaerolineae bacterium
CCACCCGCAAGTTTCCGATTGAGGAACCCGTGCATGATCTACTACCCGAATTCCGACGTAACCGCACACGATGTCGTGGCGCTTGGCCTGACTAGAGATTGGCTCAAAATGCACACACGATGTCGTGGCGGTTGACATCTAAGCTCTAATTCGTCTGCCTGCGCACTTCGGTGACGTTGGGTAAGCGCTCGATCCGGTCGAGCACGCGCGAGAGCTGCGCCACATCGGAGATTTCCAGGGTAGCGATGAAGGTGGCGAGCTGCCGATTGGTGCTGACGTTGACGCTGCTCATGTTGATGCCTTCGCCGGCGACCACGCCCGCGATGTCGCGCAGCAGGCCGCCGCGATCGTAAGCGGTGATCTTGATCACGACCGGGTAAGTCGCCTGCGCCGAGCCCCACGAGACCTCGATCAGCCGTTCCTCTTCGTCGCTGCGCAGGATGTTGGCGCAATCCCGGCGGTGCACCCGGACGCCGCGCCCACGGGTGATGTAGCCAATGATCGAGTCGCCCGGCACCGGATGGCAGCACTGCGCCAGCGATGTGAGCAGGCCGCCGGTGCCGCGCACCGATAGTTCAGCCGGCGCTTGCAGGCGTGGGGTCGAAGTGACTTCGGCGGGTGTGACGTCCCGAGCCTCTTCTTCCTGATTCCGCTCGGCCTCGATGATCTGCGTGGCGATCTGCTGGGAGGTGATGTCGCCCGCGCCGATCGCCGCCAGGAAGTCCTCCAGCTTATCGTACTCAAATAGCGTCGCGACGGACTCCAGCGAGAGGTGATCCAGGCTGAGCCGGCGCAGCTCGCGCTCCAAGATATCCCGGCCTTGTACAACGTTGGCCGCGTGATCCTGTTTCTTGTACCATTGTTTGATTTTGCTGCGGGCGCGCTGCGTCTTGACGTAGCCCAGGTGCGGGTTGAGCCAATCGCGGCTGGGGCCGCCCCGCTTGGCCGTGAGAATCTCCACCTGGTCGCCGGTCTGCAACTGATAATCCAGCGCGACCAGCTTGCCGTTGACGCGCGCGCCCCGGCAGCGGTCGCCGACGTCGGTGTGGACGTGATAGGCGAAGTCGATCGGGGTCGAGCCGGCCGGCAGGTCGATCAGCTTGCCTTTCGGCGTGAAAGCGTAAACCCGATCCTGGAACACGTCGCTGTGCAGCGAATCGACGAACTCGCGCGCGTCGGCCACGTCCTGCCGCCAATCCAGCAGCGAGCGGAACCAGGCGATCTTCTGTTCGTACTTCGGGTCGCGCTTACCGCCCTCTTTGTAGCGCCAATGCGCGGCGATGCCCAGTTCGGCGCTCTCATGCATCTCGCGCGTGCGAATCTGCACCTCCAGCGGGCGGCCGTCGTCGCCGACCACGGCGGTATGCAGGCTCTGATACATATTGTCTTTCGGCGTGGCGATATAGTCGTCGAACTCGCCGGGAATCGGTTTCCACATCGAGTGCACGATCCCCAGCGTTTGATAGCACTGCGCGAGCGTGTCGACGATGACGCGCACGGCGCGGGCATCGTACACTTGATCGAATGACACGCCCTTGCGTTCCATCTTGCGCCAGATGCTGTAGATGTGCTTGGGCCGGCCGCTGATCTCGGGGAGAATACTCTCGGCCTTGCAGCGCTCCAGCAGGCGGCGAGTGATGCGGTTGATGCTTGTCTCGCGATCGCCGCGGCGCTCGTCGATCAGGCTGGCGATCTCCTTATACTTTTCCGGGTTCAGGTGGCGAAAGCCCAGGTCCTCCAGTTCCCACTTCATCTGCCAGATGCCGAGCCGGTTGGCGAGCGGCGCGAAGATCTCCAGCGTCTCACGGGCGATGCGCCGGCGTTTCTCCTCGTGCAACGAGCTGAGCGTGCGCATGTTGTGCACCCGATCGGCCAATTTGATCATGACCACGCGCGGATCATCGACCATCGCCAGGAACATTTTGCGCAGCGATTCCAGCTCGCGGTCGTCGTAGTTGCGGATGTCGCGCCCTTCCAGCTGGTCGAACTGGCCCAGCTTGGTGACGCCATCCACCAGCTTGGAGACTTCTTCACCGAACTCGCGCTGGAGATGGTCCAATTTGACGGGTGTATCCTCGACCACGTCGTGCAGCAAGCCCGCCGCGATGGTTGGAGCATCAAGCCCCAAATCGGCCAGAATCTTGGCGACGGCCAGGCAGTGTTGGATGTAAGGCTCGCCCGAAGCGCGTTTTTGCCCCTGGTGTGCGCGCTCCGCCACCGTATAGGCGCGCTCCACCGTGACGCGACCATTGCCGCCGCCGTTTCCAAATGGCAGTGTATCCAATATCGATTGAATACCGAGTGAGGGATGTCTGGTCATTCGATGAAAATCGGTTGGGTATACAGTCATCTGGCGCGTGATAACCGTAACCCAACCCGCAACAATAACTATAGCGCGGAGCGGGTGAATGGTCAACGTAGCCCACGGCTGGGCAACCCTCGCGCCTTTGGCGCAACTGTAGGAGTCGTCTCCAGACGACGAGGCAGTTGTCGTCTCCAGACGACGAGGCAGCGCAGCGGAAGGAACAGACGACGAACGTAGCGACAATTCTCTGTGGCCACGGATACAGCGCCGAATTCGCGTCAGGGGCGGCTTTGTGTCAATCGACCGGTCGTGGTACTATCCCAGCCCGAACGTGAGCGCAAGCCGACTCGTTTGTCGGCGGGTCTCCCGACCCGCCAGGAACTTGCGAATCCCAGTTCTCCATGCGCGTGATTTCCGGAACCGCCAAAGGTCGCAAACTCAAGGCCGTGCCTGGCGATACTACCCGCCCGATCACGGATCGGGTCAAAGAAGCGGTCTTCGATATCCTGGGCGCGAACGTACGCGAAGCCCGGTTCCTCGATCTGTTCGCCGGCACGGGCGGCGTCGGCATCGAGGCGCTCAGCCGGGGCGCGCGCGCAGCCGTATTCGTCGAGAAGGGCCGGGCTGCGCTCGATACGATCCGTTTCAACCTCGAACATACGCAGCTCGCTCCACGCGGGCGCATCGTCCGCGCCGATGTGTTCGACTTCCTCAGAGGCGCGCCGCAAGCCTTTGACTATGTCTACGTCGCGCCGCCGCAGCACCAGGAACTATGGGCGACTACGTTGCGCTTGCTCGATGCGCAGCCGGCGTGGTTGGCGACCGCTGGAGAGATCATCGTCCAGATTCACCCACGCGAGGATCAGCCGCTCGAACTCCAGCACTTCGAGCCCATCGATGAGCGCCGCTACGGCAGCACGCGGCTGATCTTTTATGCGCACCGCGAGTAGCCGTTGCTTGCATGCGCGTCCTTTCTTCACGTGTTGTCACCAGCTGGCCTGGATATAGGGCGGACACCAACAGATTCTGGATCATACACCTACCATGAATCGACGCATCGTTCTCGTAATGGCGTTGGGCCTGCTTGTGGCGTGTGAGCGGTCGGCGCAACCTAGCACCATCGTGATCGTTGCCACACCCAGCGCAACGCCGTGGGTGCTGCCGACCCAACCGGCCGCGACGCCCACACCCAGCCCGACGCCGCTGCCAAGTCCCACCCCGGCCGGTTGGGAAGCGATCGGCGACGGCGTGCAGATTCGACACATGGCGGCCTACGAAGGTGGGCGTGGCGGAGACGTGTTTGCCCTGCGACTTAATCCCGCGCGGGTCGATATCCGGCTGCGTTACGATCCTGAGCAGCCACGCGATGTGGCGGAGTGGTTCGCCGCCGAACGGCCGCTAGCTGCGCTCAATGCCGCTTTCTTCGATCAGGACTTCACGCCGGTCGGTTTGTGGATGATCGACGACACCACGTTTGGGCGCGGCCACTATCGCATGCAGGGCGAGTTTCGCGTGACCGGCGCGGGTCTCTCGATCCGGCGCATTAACGAGCGGCACTTGAGCGATGGCACGCGCATCTTCGCTTCACTCGAATCCTATCCGTTCCTGCTGCTGCCGGGCGGCGTGATCAATCCCTGCTTGCTCGATCCGAGTTTCCGGGTGGGTCGCCGCTATCGCTTGTGCGCCAACATTTGGGATCCGGCCGAGCGCCTGGTCGTCGGCCTCGATCGCGCCGGTTACTTGATGTTCCTGCTCGCGCCGTACGAGACGTTTTCACTGGCCGGGTTGGGCGAATGGCTGTACCAGAGCGATCTCAATCTCGACGTGGCCCTCAACCTCGACGGCGGCAGCTCGGCTGGGATGCTGGTGCAAACCGGCGAGCGAACTTGGGGCGCCGACTCTGGCCGCAAGGTGCCCGGCGCGCTTGTCGTCTTGCCTAAAGTCCTCGGTATCGGCGATAACGAACTCCCATGATCCTGCCCCGCGTTGCAATGCTGGCGCTGCTGTGGGCTGCGCTGGGGTCAAGCGCCTGTAGCTCAACCGACCCGCTTGTCGCTGTCCCACCCACCCTTTCGGCGCCGCTGTCAGTCTCGCTTCCGACTCGCACCCCTGTCCCAGACGATACCGGCTGGCGCGCAGCGGGTGAGGGCATCGAGACGCGCGAGCTGGCGGTGAATCATCAGGAGCAGACCGATCGGTTGTTCATGGCGCGGGTCGAGCCGAGCCGGGCAGCCTTTCGTGTGCGCTACAACCCGGAATTGCCGAGGCGGGTGGGTGAATGGCTGGAGTCGGAACGGGCGCAGCTGATCGTCAATGGCGGCTTTTTCACGCCCGACCATCGCGCGTTGGGGCTGCTGATTACCGACGGCGCGCCGGTTGGAGAATCGTACGAGGGTCGGGGTGGGCTGTTCGGCGTGAGCGGGGATGGGGTGCAGGTGCGCTCGCTGATCCTCCAGCCGTATCGGCTCGATGAAGTCTTCGACCAGATGGTGCAATCATTCCCCATGCTGTTGATCGGCAACGGCGCGCTCAACGATCAGATTCAGGATGACGGTGGGATCGCGCCGCGCACCGTCGTCGCGTTGGATCGACAAGGGCGCGTCGTGTTTCTGGTCAGCCCGCGCGCCACGTTCAGCCTGCTGGAACTGGCCGTCTGGCTGGCGCAGTCTGATCTCGATCTGGACACGGCGCTGAACCTGGACGGAGGCACATCGTCGGGATTGATGGTGCAGACCGCCGAGGGTAGGTGGGGCATCGATTCGTGGGTGCGGGTTCCGGCGGTGATCGCGATACCGTAGCGCGGCGCTGAGACGCTTCCAGAAACCAGGTTCGCCCATGTTCAGAACAAGTGCATGAACGGTAGCTTAGCCCCCTGCTTGCGCCCCCTTGTGGGGTCGTGGGCGCCTTCGGCGGGCACGAGGCCCTACACTACGGCGCACATGTTCGATACATGGGCGGAAGTGAGGCGGGCGCGAGGCCCTACACTACGGCGCACTGGTTCAATACCTGAACGACCAGGTTCGCGTTGGCGCGGTCGGAAAGCAAACTGCGTAAGGTGAGTCACTAAAAATGGATGACGTCGAAGATGAAGCGGCGCTCAAGTGTGAGAGGGGTGTTGCGATCGGGGTAGTGCGCCTCGGCCCAGGCGCGCAGTTCCGCCAGGGTCTCGTTCAATACCTCGTCGGGCACGTTCCAGGTATCCGAGTGAACCCGGTGGGCGATGGCATCGAGTTCCTGTTGCGGCGTCACGCTCTGGCTCCACTCGGCCACGACGATCTCTTCGATCTGCGCGCCCAGCGCTCGCAGTTCGTTTAAGACTTCGGCATGGTCTTGTGCGCCGGGGCGACGCCAGGTATGTCCGCGTGCTTCGACCAGGGCATGCCAGTGGCTGCGCAGTTGCACGTTGGGCGAGTCGGCGCGCCGATAATTGTGCGAGTTGAGATAGACGCCGCCCGGTTCCAGCGTGCGCCTGAACTCGCGCAGCGCCGCGCGCCACGAGCCGACGAGGTGTAACACATGCACCGTGAGAATCGCGCCGAAAGCGGCGTCGGGAAACGGCAGCCGTGAGATGTCGGCCTGGGCCAGCCGCGCCTGGGGATGCTTGGCGCGCAACCGTCGCATCATTTCGATCGAGAGATCGACGCCGAACAGGGGCGCTGCTTGCTTCAGCAGCGGCGCGGCAATGCGCCCGGTGCCCGTTCCGGCTTCAAGGATCGGTTGGCCGGGCGGGACGAGTTCCAGGATCGTGCGCGTGATGCGTTCGGACACTGCGGCCGGCAGCTGTCGGGTATCGTCGTAGAAAGCGGCGGCGCGATCGAAGGCCAGACTGTCGTTCATGCTTGCTCCGTGTTCAGGCGTGAAACGTAAAACGTGATACGTGATGAAATGATAACGTGAGGCGTGATACGCTTGTCTGAGTCGCCCATCACGCCTCACGCTTCACGGTGTAACAGTATTCGGATCGATGATATACGTCCACCAGTTGTTGAGGATGCCGCCGGTGTCGCCCTCGACGTGCGGCAAGCGCTCGCACCACCACCGATGATGGCGACGCATGTCGCCGCCGCCCCAGTCATCACAATTCACCAGCCGCCGCGCGCCGCGCAAGTGCGGGAAGTTCAACCAATCGTCGCAGTCACTGAGCACACGGCGCGGGTTGCCCCAATCGTAGTCGCGTTCGCTGTTCGGCGCAAAGTGCATGTTGCCGACGGAGGCTTGCCCCGGCGCGATCTGGTTGTAGCGTGAGAAGTGTTGCCACAAGTTGGCCGCGCCGCGCCGATCCGCGTAGACCTGCGCCAGGACCGACTCGGCGCGATGCCCCAGGTCTTCCAGCATGCAATCGCCGCCGCGCTCGTAATTGAAGCCCATGATCACAAAGCGCCGGCGCGCATGCTGCGTGCCGATCACCGGCGGCGAGTTGCACCAGAACGCGGCCGGGCCGCACATGGTCGATTCGTAGTACCCGGCGTAGGGGAAACCGAACAACCACACTTCGTCGATCGCGCCCGAATCGATCTTGGCTATCACGTCGAACTCGCGGAGCAGCGCGAGATAGTCCACTGCATCGGGCTGATGGAATCCGCGCCGTTGCTGCCAGCAGCGCCGGTACGCTTCGACCGTGTAGCGGAAGCCGTCGATTTTGGCGGGGAAGCCGTCGACCTCGATCCGCTCGGCGAGCTGATACTCTACCAGGCCGTGACTCGACTGGTGCACAGCACGCACATAGTCACGGGCGAGCTGGTCGGGATCATTCCAACCCAGCGCCTGCGATAGTTTCGTGCCTCGGCCCGGATCGACGATCGGGTTGTGGATGATGGCTAGAACACGCGGCCTGAACATCGCGGTTGGTTCGTTCACGAATGGATCAGTCGAAGGGTCGGCTTCAGCTTGTTAGATATCGCCAACATCTTGCGAGGATTGAAGTAGCCGCTCAATGTCATTCAGATGGGCGTTCCGGTGCAGCGCGCGGCTGAAGCGGAATTGGAAAGGGTTGGCCGCGATCTGTTCCTCGATTTGTTCCACGCGATCGGCGGTGAGCGTCTCAAGTTCAGCATCGACGGCTGCGGCCGAGGATACGCAAAGCTCGATGGCTGTGCGCGGGTCTAAGGCCAGGCACAGCGGCTTGAGGGCGTCGTTCACCGCATCGGCGTCAATCGGAGACGAGTCAATGTCTTCCGCTTTCCAGCGGCGGAGGAGGGCAAGCACGCGCTGGTCCCAGAAGGCCAAGTGGGCCAGGAGTGCGGCAATGCTCCAGCCGGAGGGCGTGGCGCGGGCGAGGTCTTCATCGGACAGGCGGCGCACGAGGGTTTCAAGCCTGCGTCTAGATGCAGTGTTCTCTTCCAGGAAAGGGAAGGCCATGATCTACTCCACTGTGATCTGCTTCGATACGACTTCACCCTGGCGCTACATCTTAGGACTTACGCAGTTGGTGCGGCAGTTGCACTGCCGCCGCCCCATCTGCCGCAGTACAACTGCGGCAGCAACATGCAACTGCGTAAGTCCTGATCTGGGTGATTGTCTGTTTTTCGGGCCTCCGAAGTCTCTGCCAGCCCCTGGCTTGGTCTGCGCCTTCGGAGCAGACGGCCCAGCAGCGTTCAGGCGATCGCGCTTCCGGCTAACAGCAATGGCAGCGGCGATGGGCTATCCGCGCCCAGTAAGCGAATGATCGGTTGAAGCGCTGTGCTGCTCAAGCGTTCGGTGAAGGCTTCCAGCAACGACTCGGCTTGATTGAGCCAAGACGCATTGACGGGAGTAAACAACTCGCCGGCCGCTTGAGCCAGACTTCGTTGCGACCCATGCGTCACTTTCCAGCCGACGCTGGCCGGTGCCTGACAGGCCAAGTCTTCAATCGCCGCGCGTTCGTCGGCGGAAAAAAACGCGTGGACGACCTGAACGCGGAGCGTCGTACAGGGCCGCCGCCAGACCGCCCTGGCGATAACGTTCGCAGACGCGCCAGACGGTGATCACATCCTGTTCGACTTTCGCGCCCAGTAAGACTACTCGCTGCTGTTCCTGGTTGCGGCTCAACAAGATCTGGGCGCGCCGGGCGACTTTCAGAGGTAGCTGACCATCACGCAGCAGTTGATGCAAGCAGGCCGCCTCTTTCGATTTCAGTACGAACTTGTCAGGCTTGCGACCGCGCATGGCTCATCGCTCCATTCTGGTACGGATCGATGGCCAACCCTAGCACAGGCGGCCGAACCCGGCAAGTTATTCATTGCAGAATTTAGGCATCAGGTCACTAGCTGTGACGAATCTCCTTTACCCAGCGCGGTTCCTTGACCCACCAGCGCATCAGCCCCAACGCGGCCAGGTTGACGATCGCGCCGGATGCGAACAGCAGGCCATAATCGACGCCCGCCAGGACTGCGCCCAACAGCGGCGCGGCCGCGCTTGCCAGGCCCACGCCGGTATTGGCCATGCCCACGTAGGTGGGGCGGCGCGGGGGATCGCTGAACTCCATCACCACCAGGATGCCGGAGACGACAATCGATCCTGAAGTGATGCCGAGCAAAGCGAATACGGCGAAGAACCACTCCGACGCCGGCGCTAGCCAGGCCAGCCCGAACGCCAGACATGCGGCCGCTGCCCCCAGTTCTAACGACAGCTTATGCCCCAGCCGATCCGCCAGCAGCCCGAACGCCAGGTTCCCCAATGTCTGCCCTAGCAACAGCGCCGCAGTGTACACGCCGACCGTGCTATCGGCGACCTGCCAGCGTTGCACGGCGGCTACGGTCACGAATCCGGTGCCCATCCCGCCCAAGGCCAGCAATAGCCGCGCAATCAAGAAACGCCGAAAGTTATGATCGCGCCGTGGGATATCGGGCAGCTGCGCCCAGAACTCCCGCTCGCTCTGTCGCGGCGCGCTGATGAGTTGCACCGGCTCGCGCGCCAGGCTGAGAAAAACCCAGCTCAACGAGATGAAAACGGCGGCGAGCGCGAAGGTATAGACGAAGTTGGTCGGGAAGGGGAAGACGGCCAGAATCTCCGTGCTCAACGCCGCGCTCAACGCGCCCATTCCCGTACCGATGAACATGCTGAGGCCGAAGAACCGTCCACGCCGCTCGACGGGAAAGCAGCGCGCGATCAGATCCTGCCAGGCCGTGGCGACGATGCCTGCCCCCAACCCATGCCAGGCGTATGCGATGAAGAAGAGGACGAGTGCGAGCGGCGCCGAATGGGTCGCCGCCACCGCCGCGCCGACCAGCACCCAGAGCGGCACGCGCTCCAGGAACAGGCCCAGGTTTACCGCGACGGGTTTTTTGCGAGCCAGTCGTTCGACGCGATTGGCCGTGAACAGCTGCGGTAAGAACCACGCGCTCTGCGCGATGACGGCGGCCAGGCCGATCAGCAATGGGCTGTCGCTGAGCTTGCTGATGAACAGGGGCACGATGGTGCTGGCCGAGATGAAACTGAGGCCGAAGAAGAACGACGCGACATCCATCAGGTTGACCGCGAAGTTCCACCGATAATGGCGCTCGACTTCGGCGGCGAACTCGGCTTCGTTGAGCGCCGGCGCGGGTTGATCGAGTTGCAGCAGCCGGCGCAGCGCCGGGCGGAGCACAGACGCGATAGGAGGTGGTAAGCTCATTTGATGTTCTTGGCTGGGACAGCTTCTCGTTGGGCCAGCCGTTGTACGGCTGGCCTTCAGCATCCGGCAGTGCAACTACCGGACGAACACGGTACGTCAGTCCGAGTCGAGCCCGAAGAAGCCACGGATGCGCTTGAGCAACGCCGCCTGTTGCGCAGGTCGTCGATCGGGTAACGGCATCGCGTCGCTGGCGACCTGCTCGGCGGATTTGCGCATGCGCGACTCCAACGCCAGGGACAACGCCTCCACGATCGGGGTGTCGGCGGCGATCACTTCGGCGAAAGCTACTTTATCGACGACCACCACCTCAGTCTCGGCTCGCGCGATCACCGAAGCCGAGCGCGGCTCGCCCGTCAATAAACTCATCTCGCCGAAGAATTCGCCCGGACTCAGAACTCCCACCGTCACCGGGCGATCGGTGTTGCCGATCATTTCGACCTGCGCCTCGCCGGCGGTGATGACGTACAACGAGCTGCCCGGCTCTCCCTGCCGGACGAGCGCTTCGCCGGCCGTGAACCGTTGCAGCTGGGCGTTATGCGCCAGCCGCTCGATTTGCGCATCATTCAAGGGCGTCAGCAAGGGCAGCTGGCGCAAAACCGCGAAAGTCTGATGCCGCAGCTGTTCCTGCGCGCGCGTCTGGTGATCATCCGATAGCGTGCGCAGCGTCACTTCCCGGACGGGCAGTGGAATCTTCATGCCGGCGCGGCGCAGCGCGTACCACATCCGCGCCATCACCGCGCCCTGAATCTGCTGGGCGCGCGCATAATTGGTGATCCAATAGCGGACATCATAGACCACGGCAAAGTCGGCATACGCCTTGACCAGAATCTCCGGTTCAGGCTCGCCGCACACACCCTCGACTTCGGCCACCGCACGCGCCAGCACGTCCTGCACCTCGCCTGGAGGATGCGAGTAGGCCACGCTCACTTGTGCGTGCAGCCGTTGTAGAGCCGTAGGGCGCGAGAAATTGCTGAACTCATTTTTGGCGACATGGGCGTTGGGTAAGATCACGTCATTCTGATCGCGAGTCCGCAGCGTGAGCGTGCGCCAGTTCATTTGCACCACCCAGCCCTCATGCCCGCCGATTTGTACCCAATCGCCCACCTTGAAGGGCTGCTCCAGCTGCAAGGCCAGCCCGGCGATCACGTTGCCCAGCATATCTTGCAACGAGAGGCCAATCACGGCCGAGAGCACCGTCGACGTGACCAGCAGCGCGGTCAGATCGACCTCGAAGACGGTGTTCAGCACGGCCAGCGCGACCAGGAGCAAGATGACGAAATTGAAGATGTCGATCAGCAGACGCGGCACCGCCAGGCGCCGCCGCTGACCGATCACGTAATCCCAGAGGAGCACATCGAACAGCTGTAACCCGGCATTGGCCGCCGCTAGAATACCGATGGCGCTGATCAGCTTGACGAGTGTCGGTTCGCCAGGCAGCCCGGATTGATAGATGATGAGGTAGAGGCCCGCCATCAGCGTCGCCAGCACCAGCGCCACGCGCACGCGGCGCACCGGCTTGTAGCGCCCTAGCAGCCACAGGATCAGCGCGACGCTAAGCCCTAAGCCGACAGCTTCGAGTATATGCAGTGGGAGTTCGGAGTCGAGTGGCATGTCGTTTGATCGTGTCGCTGGAGTGCCGGGTAGTATAAATGCTTTCAACGGCTGGCGCAAAGGCTTACGCGCCGAGGTTGCCGAAGCGACCGGGCGCAATGCCGGATCGACCCAATTGAGGTATCATAAGACTGTTTTTGCGGGGCATTACCCATCGGTGGTTGACACAACGTATACTCATACCCCAAGCCGGGAGGCCTTCATGCTCATCAGCGAAGCTCTGGCGCAGGCGTTCAGCAAGCAGGTTGGCAACGAGTTCGGCGCGTCGATCCAATATGTGCTGGTCGCCTCGTACTTCGAGCGCGAGGCGCTGCCGCAACTCGCCGCCAAGTTCTACAGCCAGGCCGAGGAAGAACAGGTGCACGCGATGAAGATCGCGCATTACGTGACCGAAGCCGGCGGCCTGCTGGAAATTCCCGCGATCCCGGCCGGCAAGTCGAACTTTGCTTCCGCCGAGGAGGCGGTGCGGCTGGCGCTCGATTGGGAACTCACCGTCACCCGGCAAATCAACGATCTGGTTGGCCTGGCGCTCAAAGAATCGGATCATCTGGCGCAGATTTTTCTCCAGTGGTTCGTGAACGAGCAACTGGAGGAAGTGACCGGCATGGATGTACTGCTGCGCACGGTCAAGCGTGCTGGCGCCAATCTACTGCTGGTCGAAGACTTCCTGGCTCGGCAAGGGAGGTCGGGTCACAGCGGCGCAGCGCCCGCCGAAGCGCGCATGTGAACCACTAAAGTTGATATACTTCCCCTGTTTGCCATGTTTGAACTCCACATGAAAAGCCTATGATCAAATGAAGACGCACCTCCACTCGCGCGTTGTGGTGAACCTTTGGCGCAGCGGGGTCTTGGCCGGGCTGTTGGCGGTTTGGGTGAGTCCAGTTGCGGCCTGGGCGCAGGACAGCGGCGGCGTCACGCTCGCAGCGCAGGCCGGCTTCGATGGCTATTGTAAGGATGAACGCTGGCTGCCGGTGCGCGCGGTGCTGGAGAACAGCGGCTCAGACTTGGACGGCCAAGTCGAAGTGCGCTTGCCGAGGGCCGACGGCGGCGAGTCCGTATTTGCGTATCCGCTCAACCTCCCGACGACCTCGCGTAAGGAAGTGCTGCTCAACGTCTATCCTGAAACGCACCCCCGCGATCTGGATATCTCATTCAACGTAGCCGGTAAGCAGGTGGCGCAGGCGAAGGTCACGCTCACCTGTGTGGCCGAGGACAGCCTGCTGTACGGTGTACTGGCGAGCAGTCCATCGGCCTACACGGTGTTGTCCGAAGTGCGACCGCCGAACAGCACGGCGGCCGTGGCCCAGCTGCAACCGGCCGATTTGCCCGATCAGAGTGCGGCGTTGGAGTCACTCGACGCTCTGGTTGTCTCAGATGTCGATACGGGTGTTCTCTCCGACCTGCAACGGCAGGCCCTGGCCGGCTGGCTTGCGGGCGGAGGTCGCTTGGTCGTTGCCGGTGGAGCGGGCTGGCAAAAGACGGCCGCCGGGTTAAGCGCTTGGCTTCCGTTGATCCCCGAGACGACACAGACCTTGCCGGACCTGGCTGCTGTGCAAACATACGCCTCCAGCTCGCACGATCTGACCGGTAGCGCGGTGGTTGTGACCGGGCGTCTGGTCGAGGGCGCCGAGGTGTTGTCGAGTGAGGCAGGTGTGCCGCTCGTCGCCCGCCGGCGGTTCGGGTTTGGCGCGGTGTATTATCTCGCCGCCGATCCGGCGTTCGAGCCATTCAATGGCTGGCAAGGCGCCAGCGATTTATATCGCAGCCTATTGCTATCTCCCGGCGATCGGCCCGGCTGGGCCAGCGGATTCCACGAATGGTATGCGGCGCAGAGCGCGGTCACCACACTGCCCAATCTGGAACTGCCGTCCGCTTCGCTGATTTGCGCTTTTCTAGGGTTGTACGTCATCGCCGTCGGGCCGCTCAACTACATCGCGCTGCGCGTGCTCAAGCGCCGGGAGCTGGCCTGGTTGAGCGTTCCGGGTCTGGCGATCGCTTTCGGCAGCGCGGCCTTTTTGCTCGGCAGCCAGGCGCGCGGTAACCAGGCGATCCTGAGCCGCCTATCGATTGTGCAGGTGTGGCCCGGCGCGGCGCAGGCGCAGGTAGACACGCTGGTTGGGGTGTTTTCGCCTTACCGCGCGGCATATCAATTGCAGTTCGCGCCGGGGGTTCTCGCCCGCCCGCTGCCCGCCGATTATCGCAACGCTTCGGCGGGCGAGTCGTGGACGCTGCTGCAGCAGGCTGACGCTATGCGCGTGCCCGACCTGCGTATGGAAGTAGGTGGTATCCGTGGTCTGGTGGCGGAAGGGCAGGTTCCGGCGCCGGCTTTCTCGCACGATCTGGCGATCGATTTCAATAGCCAGGGAACGATGCTACAAGGCAGCCTTACCAACAATAGCGCGCTTGCCTTGCAGGACGCGATCTTGCTCGGACCGGGAACGGCGCAACGGCTGGGGAGTTTTGAGCCGGGCGAAATCCAGTCGGTTCAAGTCGCGCTTCAAGTTGCATCTTCCAATCAACCGGCTCAGTCCGGTTCGGGTTACCCTGGCGATTCCACTATCGGCGATATTCTTGGCAACGTCCCCTTTTTCCAAGACAAGGACATCTCTCGCCGCTATAACCTGATTCAGGCGGCAATGAGCCCCAGCACTTACAACTACAGCAGCGGTCGTGGGGCCGGCTTTTACCTGGCCGGTTGGACCGACACGTCGCCGGTGGCCGTCACGCTGCCAGGGCAGTCGCCCAATACGTCCGACGCCACCCTGTACCTGATCACGCTGTTGCCTCGGGTGTCTGCGGCCGAGAATCGGGTGGAGATACCGCCGGGCCTGTTCACCTGGAGTGTGATCGAGGCCGCGTCGGATGGAAATGCGTCGGCGTATAATGGGCGCTTGTTCCGCGACAGCTACACGCTGCGCTTCAACGTGGCGCAGCCGCTTCGTTTCTCCTCGGTCGAGGCGCTCACGCTGCACCTCGAAAGCTACGGCGATACCGGCCCGGTTATCGCCACCCTGGCGTTGTGGGATTTCGCCGCCGGTGATTGGACCACGCTATCCGGCCTGCGCTGGGGCGATAACTTAGTACCTGACCCGCAACGTTACGTGACGGCGGGCGGTGAAATCCGGCTGCGTCTGAGCAGCACGAACCCCAACGGCGTCGATATCGAGTTGTCCGATTTTACGCTCGCGGTGAGGCAGTGAGCATGACCGCTATCATCGAGATTGACAACCTTTCCAAGCAATACGATAAGCGCACGGCCGTCGATGGACTGAACCTCGCCGTGGAGGCGGGGGAAATCTTCGGCTTCGTCGGCCCGAATGGCGCGGGCAAGACCAGCACGATCCGGATGATCGCGACCTTACTGAAACCGACTCAAGGGGATATCCGCGTGGGCGGCTATTCGATTCACACCGCGCCGCGTGAGGTGCGCCGCACCATCGGCTACATGCCCGACTTCTTCGGCGTGTACAGCGCTATGACGGTCTGGGAGTACCTGGACTTTTTCGGCGCGTGCTACCACATCCCCGAAGCCAGTCGCGGCGTATTGATCGATGACTTGATGGAGTTGGTGGACCTGACCGGCCGCCGCGCCGATGTGGTCGATAAACTGTCACGCGGCCTGCAACAACGACTCGGCCTGGCGCGCACGCTGATCCACGATCCGCAGGTGCTCATCCTCGACGAACCGGCTTCCGGGCTCGATCCACGGGCGCGCGTCGAGATTCGCGAGCTGCTGGTCGAGCTGGCGCGTCTGGGCAAGACGATCTTTTTCTCGACGCACATCCTGGCCGACGTGGCGGAGATTTGCACCCGCGTGGGGATTATCGAAGCCGGGCGCCTGGTCGCCGTGGGCACGTTGAACGAGTTGCAGAAGAACCTGGTGGCGCAACGCCAGATTCACATCACCGTGATCGATCGGGTTGAAGAAGCGCAAGCCCTGGCGTTGGCCGTACCCGGCGTATCCGCCGTCGAAATCCGGCCCGATTCGAATCACGGCGTTCATGCCCAGCTGGAAATCAAGTTTGCCGGCGACGACCTGGCGCTGAGCTCGGTGTTAGCGGCGCTGGTCAGCCGCGAAATCCCGGTCATTCATTTCAGTGAAGACCATCACGACCTGGAAGAAGTCTTCATGCGCTTGACGAGCAGCGTGCCCGGTTCGTGATGACCATCGTCTAGGAGACTCCGATAACTACACTTGAATCTGTGGCGCAATCCGAGAAGCCGCGCCGGAGCTGGCGCGAGCGCTTGCGGCAGAACCCGGTGTTGCTGAAAGAAGTGCGCGGCCGTATGCGCGGCCGCCGCGCCTTCGTCTCGCTCACGATCTACCTCTTGTTTCTAAGCAGCTTTGTCAGCCTGATTTACCTGTCCGGTTCGACTGCGACCAACGCCTTCGGCAGCCCCAGCGATTGGCAGCGGCTGGGTAAGGCCGTGTTTGTCGCGGTGGTCGGGCTGGAACTGTTCATGGTGTGTTTCATCGCGCCCGGCGTGACCGCCGGATCGATTTCGTCCGAGCGCGAGCGGCTGACCTTCGACGTGTTGCGCACGACGCTGCTCTCGGCGCGCGCCCTGGTCTTAGGCAAACTCGCTTCGGCGCTCTCGTATCTGTTCCTGCTGCTGATCGCCGCTATTCCCTTGCAGAGCCTGGCCTTTCTGTTCGGCGGCGTCACACCGGAAGAAGTGCTCATCGGCGCCGCGCTGCTGGTGATGACGGCGATCACATTCAGCGCGCTGGGGTTGTACTGCTCCAGCCTGACGCGGCGCACTCAGGTCTCGACCGTGCTGGCGTATATCCTGGCGCTGTTGTTTACGATCGGGTTGCCGCTGATGCTGGCGGTGTTGCTCTCCATATCCATGCGGAGTTACCTGGTCAATAGCCCTGGCGATTCCTCGACGCTGATCGCCTTATATTGGCTCGTGCTGTCGATCAGCCCGTTGGGGGCGGGCATCGTCACCGAGCTGATGCTCGCCTCAAGCCAGAGCATTTTCTATTTCAACCTGCCGATCAGCGGCAACAACACCTTGAACCTGATCGCGCCGTGGATCATCTACCTGGTCGCGCACGTCTTCATCACTCTCGCCCTGATCGGCTTGAGCATCCGCAACGTGAGGCGGCCGGAGAAGTGATCAACGGACTTGACAACGGATAAACGGACAGGAACGGACAGAAATGGGAAAGGCAATCGCATCTTCGCGCGGAGTGCGGGCTTTAGATAGAGCGTCATCAACACAGTTTTCTTCGTGTTTCTTCGTGTGAATTCGTGGATCGACTTTGCTATGACGACACTGGTTGAACTCGATAAACGCTTAGACGCCTGGCTGCGCTGGCTCCGCTTGCGGCGGGCGGCGACCTGGGCAGTGCACGGCCTCGTCGCCGGTTTCGCGCTTTCGCTGGTTCTGCTTGGCCTGCTGCTGTTCCGAGGCGCACTGCTCCGTCAGGAGTTCCTGCTGCTGGCCGCTACGCTCTCGGTCGCCAGCGTTGCCCTGGCCGGTATCGTCGCTTACCTGTGGCCCGTCTCCCGGCTCGCCGCCGCGCGCTTCTTCGATCGCCGCTTCGGCCTGCGCGAGCGCATCAGCACCGCGCTCGAACTGGCGGCGCGCGACGGGCAGCTGCCGGCCACCGAACTGGATCGCCGGCAACTTGAGGATGCGATAGCGGCGGCGCGCGCTGTTGCGCCGCGAAATCAGTTACCGCTATCCCTCCACCGCCGGGAGCTTCTCGCCGCCCTCGCGCTGATCGCGGGTATGCTGTTGCTCTGGTTCCGGGGCGAACCATTCTTCCAGGCTGCCTCGCAGGCGCAGGCGGTGCAGCAGGCGATTGCCGAAGAGATCGCTCAAATTGAGGCGATGCGCAAAGCGATCGAGGCCGACGACTCGTTGACCGAGGAGCAGCAGCGCGCGCTCAGCGCTCCGCTAGAGGAAGCGGCGCGCCGCTTACAAGAGACGCAAGCGCTGGAGCAGGCGACTTCGGTGCTCGTCAGCGCCGAGCAGCAACTTGAAGCGTTGAGCGATCCACAATCTCGACAACAAACGCAGGGGTTGCGCGAGGCCGGGGAAAACTTGCGCCAGGACGCGGGCAGTCCCTTGCAGCCGTTCGGAGAAAGTTTAGCGGAGGGCGATTACCTGGCGGCGGCGCAGGCGTTGCAATCGCTCGAGGTGAGCGAGCTGACGCCGGCCGAGGCGCAGCTACTCGCGCAGGAGCTGGAAGAAGCTGCCGACGCCTTGGAGGCGACGAATTCCGATCTCGCCGCGCAGCTGCGTGAGGCCGCCGCAGCGGTTCGCGCGGGCGATGCGCAAGCTGCACAGCAGGCGCTGCAAACGGCCGCGCAGACTCTCACTCAAACAGGACAGCAGATCGCTCAGTCGGAAGCAGCCCAACAAGCCGCCGCGCAAGTGGGCGAGGGACAACAGCGCGTCATCCAGGCCGGGCGCGGCGCGGAAGGCGCACCCGGCGAATCAGCGCAGGGCGGACAGGCAGGCGCGGGCGATCAGTCGGGTCAGGGGCAAACGGGCGCGGAGGGCGAGGGGCAAAGCGATCAAGCGGGCGAAAGCACGGGTCAGAGCACGGGCGGCGCGGGTCGCGGCGAAGGCGGCGCCGAGGGTGAGCTGGGCGCCGAAGCTGGAGTCGATCCCATCGGTCAAAACAACGGGCGTGGCGATGGCGGCGAGCGCGACTTCGAGCAAATCTACGCGCCCGATCGGCTGGGCGGTAGCGCGGGCGACGACGTGACGCTGCCCGGCAGCGGCGATCCGGGTGACGAGGTCGTGGGGCAGGGGGACACCACCCCCGACGATGCCAGTCAAAGCCGGGTTCCTTACGTTGAGGTTTTTGCCGCGTACGAGCAAGCCTTCCGCCAGGCGATCGAGAGCGGTCGAGTGCCGGTGCATCTGCGATCGGTGATTCGGGAATATTTCAGTTCGTTGCAGCCGTGAAGCGTATAGCGTATTGCGCAGTGTATGAAGGCATACGCAATACGTAATACGCACTACTTGGTTTGTCAGGAGCTTCATGCCAGAAACCTTATCTGTTGAGGAATTTCGCAACCACGCCGCCGCGATCGAGTCCGAAGTCGGCAAGGTGATCGTGGGGCAGGCGGAGGTGGTGCGGCTGGTGCTGGTGAGCATCCTGGCCGGTGGTCACGTTTTGTTGGAAGGGGTGCCGGGCCTGGGCAAGACGATGTTGATCCGCACGCTGGCGCAGGCGCTCAACCTGAAGTTCTCGCGCATCCAGTTCACGCCCGATCTCATGCCGGCCGACATCGTCGGCACCGACATCTTGATCGATCAAGACGGCCGGCGCGAGTTTCGCTTTGAGCCGGGGCCGGTGTTCGCCAATCTCGTGCTGGCCGACGAGATCAATCGCGCCACGCCCAAGACGCAATCGGCGCTGCTCGAAGCGATGCAGGAACACTCGGTGACGGTTGCGCAGCACACCTATCGGTTGGACGAGCCGTTCTTCGTGCTGGCGACGCAGAACCCGTTGGAGATGGAAGGCACTTATCCCTTGCCCGAAGCGCAGCTCGATCGGTTCTTCTTCAAGATCAATGTCGCGTTCCCGTCTTCGACCGAGCTGGTGGAAATCCTGGCCCGCACCACCGGCACTGACGAGCCGTCGGCGCAGACCATCGTCAGTGGCGAGGACATCGTGCGCATGCGCGATCTGGCGCGGCAAGTGCCGATCGCGTCGCACGTAAGCGAATACGTCGCCCGGCTGATCGTCGCCACGCATCCCGCTAGTCCGGGCGCGCCGCCGTTGGTCAAGCAATTTGTCCGCTACGGCTCGTCGCCGCGCGGCGGGCAGGCGCTGATCCTCGGCGCGAAGATCGTCGCGCTGTTGGCCGGTCGCTACAACGTCGCGTTTGAAGACGTGCACGCCGTCGCGCCGGCCGCCTTACGCCACCGCCTGCTGCTCAACTTCGACGGGCTGGCGGAGGGCGTGAAGACCGATGGCATCATTGGTGAACTCCGCGAGAGAGTATCGCTGGAGAAAGCATAGAGATTTGGAGATTGGAATTGGGAATTTGGGGATTGGAAGTTAGTGGGTTAGAGACGACCAATCTCCAATCCCCAATTACCATTTGACAGAGTCCATGATCTTCGATGAATCCACTCTCCGCAAGCTCACCCGCCTAGCGCTCGTCGCTTCGCGCGTGCGCGCCGGTGCGCTGAAAGGCGAGCGCCGCTCCACCAAGCGCGGAACCAGCGTCGAGTTCGCCGATTACCGCAACTACGTGCATGGCGATGACCTGCGCCGCATGGATTGGAATGTCTACGCCCGCCTCGATCGGCCTTTCATCAAGCTGCGTGAAGAGGAAGAAGACCTGGCCGTTCACGTGTTGGTGGACGCCTCGCAGTCCATGCGCTGGGGCGATGGAGAACACGATAAGTTCGCATACGCGTTACGACTGGCGGCGGCGCTCGGCGCGATCGCGCTGGCCGACGGGGATCGGTTGACTATAGCTGTGTTCAAGACCTCCCAGGCGCGGCGCGAAACCTCGGAGGTCTCCCTACGCGGCCAACAACACTTGCTGCGCTTGTTGAAATTCCTCGAAGCGCAGACGCCGGCCGGCGCGACCGATCTCAACTTGTCGCTACGTGATTACGCTGTGGCTGCCCGTCGACCGGGTCTGGCCGTCCTGATCTCCGACCTCTTCTCGCCCGACGGTTATCAGGCCGGCTTGACCCAGCTACAGAGTCGGGGTTACGAAGCCATCCTCATTCACCTGTTGGCTCCCGATGAGCTCGACCCACCTTTGTCGGGCGATCTGCGTTTGGTCGATACCGAGACCGGTCACGCGCAGGAAGTCTCGCTCGACGGTGGTCTGCGCGAACTGTATCGGCGGCGGGTGCGCGCCTGGCGCGAGGAAATTCAGGCCTACTGTCGCAAGCGCACTATACGCTTTCTGCCGGTGACGACGAATCGGGCCTGGGACGAAGTGGTGTTGTTGGAGATGCGAAGGGCGGGGGTAGTGAAGTGATTTTGATCCACGAATGCGCACGAATCTTCACCAATCATTCGCGTGTATTCGCGCATATTCGTGGATCGATTTGTCCGGTGGCTGCTCGATGAGTCTTCTCGCGCCTGTTGCGCTGCTGCTCGGCGCGCTTGCCATACCGATCCTCATTTTGTACATGCTCAAGTTGCGCCGCCGCGAGGCGCCGGTCTCGTCCACCTTGCTGTGGCAGATGTTGCTGCGCGATCGGCAGGCGAACGCGCCGTGGCAGCGGCTCAAGCGCAACCTCTTGCTCTTGCTACAACTGCTCATCCTCGCCGCGCTCGTTGTCGCCCTGGCCCGACCCGCGATTCAGGTCCCGACCGTCGCCTCCGGTTCAGTCGTCGTGCTGCTCGATGCTTCCGCCTCGATGCAGGCGACCGATGTCGCGCCCGCTCGTTTTGAAGCGGCCCGCGCGGCGGCGCGCAACTTGATCGACGCACTGCCCGGCGACGCGCGCGTGACGTTGATCCTGGCCGGGCAACAGCCGCAGGCGTTGGCGGCGAGCGAGAGCGATAAAGCGACGCTGCGCCGCGCGCTCGACGCTGCCCAGCCGACACCTGGAGCAGCGAACTGGGAAGCGGCTTTGGCGTTGGCTGCCGGCGCGGCGGGAAGCAGCGGTGAGCGCGCGACGACGGTGGTGATCTCCGATGGCGGCTTGCCCGAAGCCGGCTTGCCGCCGCTGCCGGGCGAGGTGCGCTATTTACCTATCGGGCAGTCCGCCGACAATCTCGCGCTCGCCGCGCTCGCCGTGCGCCCGACCGCATCGGGCGCCGAACTCTTCGCGAGCGTGAGCAACGCCGGCGACACCGATCGGACGGCGACCATTGCGCTGTATCGTGACGACGAATTCTTCAGTTCTCAGCTGATCGATATACCTGCCGGCGAAAGTGCGAATGTTGTGTTGACCGATTTACCGTCCGCACCGGCTATCTATCAAGCCCGACTGTCCAACCCCGACCAACCCGATCAGCCGCTCGATGCCTTGCCGCTCGACGATGTGGCCTTTGCCGTTCATCAACCGAGCGCCGAGCGAAGCGTCTTACTCGTTTCAGCGGGCAACGTGTTTCTCGAACAGCTGCTCGCCGCGCTGCCCGGCCTCACCCCTTATCGGGCGCTGCCCGATGCCGATGGCAACTTGCAACTCCCCAGCGCGCCGTTCGACCTGTACGTTTTCGACGGCGTGATCCCCGGCGAATTACCCGCCGCCGATCTGCTGTTGATCAACCCGCCCGCCAATCCCTTGTTTCCAGTCGGCGGCGTGTTCACCGAGACGGTTGATGCGCAAGTCGCCGATCACCCGCTGACGCGCTTCGTCGATTGGAGCAGCGTGCACGTCTTGCAGGCGCGCCAGATCGAGCAACCCACCTGGGCCGATGTGCTGATCAGCGTCGAGGCCGGGCCGCTTGCCTTTGCCGGCGAGACCGGTGGGCGGCGTGTCGCCGTCGTCGCCTTCGATCTGCACGATTCCGATCTGCCGCTGCAAGTGACCTATCCGATCCTGTTCTCGAATCTGATCAACTACCTGGCCCCGGCGCGCGCGTTCGATGCGCCCGATGGCTTGCGCCCCGGCGCTAGCCTGCGCATCTTGCCCGACCTGAGCGTGAACCAGGTCGTGATCGCTTCTCCAGCCGGGCGTACTTTTCCGCTAAGTGTGAGCGAAAATGGCGTCAACTTCACGACCATCGACGAGCTGGGCGTGTACGCCGTGAACTATTTGACGGAGTCGGATCAGACCGCCGACTTTTTCGCCGTGAACCTGTTCGATCCGGCGGAGTCCGACATCCGACCCGCGCCGGCGATTCAGATCGGGCGGGGCCGCGTGTCGGCATCCGCCGCGGCCGAAGTCGGCCAGCGCGAGCTGTGGCCGGGGCTGGCCGCGCTCGCGATCGTAGTTTTGACGTTGGAATGGTGGGTGTACCATCGGAGGCAGAGTCTGCTACCTGTTTACTTGCTACCTGTATACAGGCAAAGAGGTAAACAGGTAAGCAGGTAACAAGTAATCACGTTTCACGCTTCACATTCTCGCTATGCGCTTTACTTCGCCGCTGCTCCTCACGCTCTTAGTTCTTCTCCCGCTCATCGCTTTTCTGGGCTGGCCTGCGCGCGGCTTCGCCCGGCGGCGCGAGCTGGTCTCGCTGGTATTGCGACTGATCATCCTGTTGTGCCTGATCTTCTCACTGGCCGGACTGGAACTGCTGCGCGCGAGCGATGCGTTATCGGTCGTCTTCCTGATCGACGCCTCGGACTCGATGCCCGATCTCGCCCAAGCTGCCGCCGCCGATTATGCGCGCCGCGCGATCGAGAACATGGGGCCGGACGATCAGGCGGCGGTGATCGTGTTCGGCGGCGATGCGCTGGTCGAGCGGCCGATGTCGCCCGCGCGCGAGCTGGGTACGCTCGCCTCGATTCCGAACACCGGTCAGACCGATTTGAGCGAAGCGATTCGTCTGGCGCTCGCGCTGTATCCGCCCGGCGCGGCGCGGCGCATGGTGATTTTGTCCGACGGCGCGGCGACGACCGGCGATGCGCAAGCCGCTGCGCGTCTGGCCTCGGCCAGCGGCGTCGAAATCGTGGCCGCGCCGTTTGTGACACAGCCCGGCGCTGAGGTCGCGCTCACCGAGGTCGAAGTGCCTGCGCGCCTGCGCCAGGACGAGCGTTTCGATCTGCGTCTCAGCGTGCGCGCCACCCAGCCGATGCGCGCCGAAGTGCGCATCTTGATCGGCGGGCAGGTGGCGTATGCAGGCACGCACGATCTCGAACGCGGCGCTCAATCGTTCACGATCCCCTTGACGGCCGGCGCGCCCGGCTTCGTTCGCTACGTCGTGCAGCTCAATCCCGAAGCCGATGGGTATTATCAAAACAACGAACTCGCCGCCTTCTCGCAAGTCGAAGGGCCGCCGCAAGTGCTGCTCGTCGCGCCGCCCGCCGGCGAGCCGTTCACGTTCGAGGGGACGCCGCGCCCGGACGAGTTCTCGCAGTTGTCGAGCGCGTTGCAAGCCGCCGGTTTCGTCGTCGAGGTGGCGCGCCCTAGCGGGCTGCCGTCCGAAGTGGTCGGGCTGGCCGATTACGCCTCGGTGGTGCTGGTCGATGTGCCCGCGCGCGATCTCAGCCGGCGTCAGATGCTCGCAGTTCAATCTTACGTGCGCGATCTGGGCGGCGGGCTGGCGGCGGTCGGCGGCCCGACCAGTTACGGGGTGGGGGGCTATTTTCGCACGCCGCTCGAAGAAGTTTTGCCGGTCGAGATGCAAATCAAAGATGAGCAGCGCCGCCCGTCGCTGGCGATCGTGTTCGTCATCGATCGTTCCGGCAGCATGGCCGAGACGAGCGGCGGCGTCGCCAAGCTCGAACTCGCCACGGAAGCGGCCGCGCGTTCGGTCGAGTTGCTGTCGCCGTCGGATCGCGTCGGCGTCGTCGCGTTCGATGAGGTTGCCAGCTGGGTCGTGCCGATCATCGATCTGTCCGATCCGAACCCTGTCCTCGACGCGATCGGCAGCATTCGCTCCGGCGGCGGCACGGATATCCTGGCCGGCTTGCAGGCGATGGCGAGCGAATTGCCGTCCGACTCAGCGAGCCTGAAGCACGTGATCCTGCTCACCGACGGCGGCGCCGATCCGACCGGCATTCCCGAACTGGTGCAACGGCTCAACGTCGAAAGCGGCGTCACGTTGACGGCGGTGGGCGTGGGCCGCGACGCCGCGCCGTTCTTGCAGCAACTGGCCGAGCTGGGAGGCGGTCGTTATCACTTCACCGCCGATCCCGCCGCCATCCCGTCCATCTTCACCGAAGAGACGACGCTGGCGACGCGCTCTTACATCGTGGAGGAAACCTTTTTCCCGCAGCAAGTCAGCGCCTCGCCGATTCTATCCGGCATCACGGAAGTCCCGGCGTTGCAAGGCTACGTGGGTACGACCGCCAAGGATGCCGCGCAGACGATCTTGGTGTCGGAGCAGCAAGACCCGATCCTGGCGACCTGGCAGTATGGGCTGGGTCGAGCCGTGGCCTTCACCTCCGATGCGAGCGGGCGTTGGGCGCGGCAATGGATCGGATGGGAAGGGTTCCCGATCTTCTGGGCGCAGGCTGTGCGTTCGACCATTGGCGATCGTGCGCGTTCGGCGCTCGACGTGCAGGTCGAGCAGGCGGGCGAAAACGCGCGATTGATCGTCGATGCGCAGACCGAGACCGGCGCATATCTGAATAGGTATACGTTGCAAGCGAATGTCGTCGCGCCCGATGGACAGGTCGAAGCGGTGTCCTTGCGGCAGGTTGCGCCGGGTCGTTACGAAGCGCCTTTCACGCCTAATGCACAAGGCGCGTACCTGATCGGCGTAGCGGGTCAGGCCGAAGGCGGCAATGGCCAGACGGTTGCAGAAACCGCCGGCTGGGTGCTGTCGTACTCGCCAGAGTATCGGGAGTTGGAATCCGATCCCGACGCGCTGTATCGAATCGCGCTGAGCGGCGGCGGCCGGATCGCCTCGGCCGATCCGGCGGCGGCGTTCGCGCATACGCTGCCCGCGCCGTATGCCACACAACCGATCTGGCCGCCGCTGCTGCTGGCTGCGGCGCTGCTGCTGCCCGTCGATATTGCCGTGCGGCGCTTGACGATCGGCTGGGGCGATGTGCGGCGAGCGTGGTTGAAGCTGATCGAGCGAGTGCGATTTGGACAACCCGCGCCAGCGGCGCCGGCTCGCTCACACCGGATGGATGCGCTGTTGCAGGCGAAGCAGCGCGCCGGCAAACCGGCTGTTCAGACGCCGCCTGAGACGCCGGTTGTGCCTGAGCCGATGTCAGTCCCACCCGAGTCGGCCACGAGTGAAAAGCAATCTCCACTTGCACCGAAACCAACCGCGCCGTCTTCGCCGGAAGCGACGGCGGCTGCATTGCTGGCCCGGAAGAAATCGAAGGCGAAGGAACAGGTGAAGAAGCGTTGAGTGTTGATCGGCGCGGGTCTCCTGAAGCAACAAACCTCCGAGGTCTACCGCCGATTCTAGGTGAACACTTTGGTCCAATCGCGGTAGCGGCGACCGGCGACGAAACAGGTCAACGCGCCGCCGAGGAAGAACCAGCTGCCTGAGACCAGGAACATCAGCACGTACAGCGCGGCGAAACTGTACAGTTCGACAAAAGCCTGGGTCGCTATCAGACGCCGCGAATACTCGATCTTGCCCCGAAAACCCTCGGCGCGCTGCGCGTGACGAAAGAACACAATGTTGCGCAAGTGCCGCATCCCTACCGCAATTTCGATCAGCAGCAGGCCGCCCATCAAGAACGCGAAGATATCCGGCCGCGCGTACTGCCGCACGCACACTTCCCACACGATCGCGATGGCGATCGGCGCAACCAGCAAGGCCGCCGCGAGCTTGGCGTTCACCAGGCGGCGTCCGGCGATGATGTCCTGAAACATCGGCATTAGCTCGTAACTGCCTTCGAGCACGATGGTATTTTTCGCGCCCGCGTGATACAGCCGCGCCGCATAGAAGTACAGGTAAAAGCCGGCGGCAAACACGATCGTGCCGATGACCAGTGCGAACCATACGTTGCCGATCACTAGTTTCTCTATCACGGCCAACTCCACAGTGCAGCGAGATGGTTTCTAACCGCCGAGGCGCGGAGAACGCGGAGTTTCAATTTACCTTAAGGATCAGTGTTCGTCCGTGTTCATCCGCGTCCCATTTCCCGCCAACCCCATGCCCGCGTACATCTCGCCCAGGAAGCTGGACGGGATCTTCGCCAGGATACGCACTTCGCGCAGCCCGATACTCTTTGCCAGTTGTAGAAAACTCGATTCGTCCAACGGATAGGGAACTGCGGCGTTGCCGCGCGCCGTGTTGTACTCCACGACGATCAGGCGGCCACCCGGCTTGAGCAAATCCCGAATGCGCGCCAGTACGGCTGGCTGCTCGCGAACAAAGTGGAGCGCGTTCGCCATTACGCTGCCAGCGAGCGGCGGCAGCGAGAGCGGCCGGGTGAAATCGGCGCGGATCGGGTGCAATGTTGCGTCGGGATAGCTCTCGGCGAAGTGGCGCGCCAGCGCATCGAGCGCACGCTGATCCGTATCGACGCCGTAGATTTCGTCGCCGGGCCGGATCAGCGTGTGCAGCGCAACGGTGAAGATGCCGTCGCCGCAACCCAGATCGGCCCAGGTCCCGCCGGACGCCGAAATGCCAGGCTCGAGCAACGTTCGCGCCTTCTCGATGCGGCGGGCTTCGCGCTCGACCCAGGTTGTCATGCGGCTGGCAGGCCGATGGCCTCGGCGAACATCCTTATCGCCTTCAAGTGCTCGGCCGGCGTCGTGAAGCCGCTCCCCATTGTATTCAACGCAGTGTGGGTCATGCCGAGCGCCTGCCAATCGCGCAAGAGCGCCGACCATTTATCGGGATTGCCGTCGCCAAAGGATATCCGGCAGCCCAGGCTGAGATCGGCGTGGCTGCGGCCGGCTTCGGCTAGGAACCCATCGAGCTGTTCGAGCAGCGGGCGCACCGTCTCCACCGGGCGGTTCGGCATCCAACCATCAGCCAGGCGCGCGACGCGCCGCAACACGCGCTCGTCGTGGCCGCCGAACCAGATCGGGATCGGGCGTTGTATCGGCAGTGGCTTGATCCCGGCATCGGGGATGGTGTGCCAGCGGCCGGTGAAGTTGACCAGCGGTTGCGTCCACAACTGGCGCAGCAGCGCGATCTGTTCTTCGATGCGGCGGCCGCGCGTGTGGAAATCTTGATTGAGCGCGACGTACTCGACGGCGTTCCAGCCCAGGCCGACGCCGAGCCGCAACCGGCCGCCGCTCAACACGTCGAGCGTCGCGGCTTGCTTGGCGACCAGCGCGGTCTGGCGTTGCGGCAAGATCAGGACGCCGGTGGCGAACACCGCCTTACGCGTGAAGCCGGCCATGTAGCTGAAGAGCACGAACGGTTCGAGAAAGGTCGATTCATGTGTATACGGCCCTTTCCAGCCGCCGGGGCGGTCGGGGTTCGCGCCCAGCACGTGATCGTAAGCTTCGATATGAGCAAAGCCCAGGCCCTCGGCCGTTTGAGCGTAATCGCGGATCGCAACTGGATCCACACCGTACTCTGTTTGAGGATATACGACACCGATTTCCATACCCACGCCTCTCAATCCTAGATGATTAACTCACCTTACGCAGCCGCCGTTCAACTTCGCTCGAAGCCCGCGTCCGCGCGGGCGTTTCCAGCCATGCACCCGACCGCGACGGGAGCACCCCTCCGCTGCGCTACGGGGGCTATAGCCCACATCCGTTTATCCGATTGCCATGCGTTGCTCCATGTCTGCCCGTTCGCGCAGTTGCCGGCGCAGCACGGCGATATCGCGCGGGATCAGGTACGTGGCGATCACTAGGAAGACTGTGCCGATCAACCACGCCGAAGTGCAGATGAGCAAGATGGCATTCCCGAGCGTCGACTGATCGGCAATCGCGCCGGCCATCAGCGGCGCCAGCGCCGCGCCGATCGATTCGAGGAAGCTCTCCATGGCCATCACCGTGCTGCGCACTTCGGGCAGCGTAATGTCGTAAATGGTGGCGACGACATTCGGCGAAGCGAATGGGATGAACAGGGCGGTGAGAACTAGCATCACCAGGAACAGCCCCTGGTTGCCAGCCGGGACGTTCAACGTGAGGTACAGCAACACCGCGCCGGTCAGCACGCCGACGGTGCACACGATCAACCGGCCGCGCGGCGTACGCTTGAACAACACATCCCCCAACCAGCCGCCGACGAAGTAACCGGCGGCCAGCACCAGCACGGCAGGAACCATCGTCGCAAACACCGCATCGTCGGAATAGCCGCGCTCGGTCTGGAGATAGTTGAAGAACCAAAAGGTGATTACCTGCCAGGGGAACACGCCGACGAAGCCCTGCACGAACAGCGGCCACAGGCTGCGCTTGCGCACCAGCTGCAGCGCGATCTTCCAGTCGAAGCGGTAGATGCCGATCCGATCGAGGTTCTCCAATTCGGGTTCGGACTTGCCGCGCTGCGGCTCGCGCACGGAGAAGAAGATGGCAACCGCGACGACGAGGCCGAGCGCGCCAGTGAGGAAGAACACGTTGCGCCAGCCGATAGCGCCGCCTAGCGCGAGCGCGAGTATTGTGCCGATCAAGTAGCCCAGCGGCTGCGTCAGTTGCAGCAGGCCGTAAATCTTGCCACGCATCTTCGGGCCGAAGTAGTCAGAGATCAGGCTGTATAGGCCGGGATAGCTGGAGTCGTCGATGCCGGTGGCGGCGCGCGTGACCAGGAAGGCCGGGTAGACGCGCACGACGGCGTTGAGCCAGGTGGTCGCACCCCAGAGGAAGGATGCAAGCGCCAGCAGCTTCGCCCGCGCATAGCGATCGTACAGGTAGCCCCACAGCGGAAACATGATCGCGGCGATGAGCAGCGCGCCGGTCGTCACCGCGCCCATCTGGGTGCGCGTAATTCCGAACTCCTCCATGATCGGTGTGGTGAGCGGGCCGATCAGCAGTCGATCGGATTGATGCAGGAGCATGAAGACGAAGAACACGGCGACGACGAGCCAGCGGTAGCGCGATGAGGTCATGCGGCTCCTGTGGGTGGAGAGGTGGACAGGTAGCATGTAAACAGGTAACAGGTAGACAGCATACTTGCTACTTGCATACTTGCTACCTGTATACTTCCTCCCCCAGAGTATAACGAGCTTTCGACAATCCGCAATCCTTGATTAGGCATCCCGCTCATTCCGACATATAATCTCCGCCAGCCAGTTGCAAATCACAATCCTCAGCCAGGGTGAGACAACGATGAGGTGTCCCAACTGTCAACACGTCAATCCGCCGGAAGCGGCGTTTTGCATGAAGTGCGGCGCGAAGTTGAGCCTGACCTGCGCCAACTGCGGGGCGGCGCTGCCGGTCGGCGCGCGCTTTTGTATGAGCTGCGGGCAGCCGGTCGCCGTGAGCACTCCGGCGGATGAAGCGCGCCTCACCCGGCTCACCGCCGTCGTCCCCACGCCGCTAGCCGACAAGATGCGCGCGGCGCATCTGGCGGGCGAGCGCAAAGTCGTGACGGTGCTCTTCGCCGATGTGGTCGGCTCGACGGCGCTGGCCGAGCGGATGGACGCCGAAGATTGGACGCTGGTCATGAACCGCGCCTTCGATCGCATTTCGCCGTCGATCTACACTTACGAAGGGACGATTGCGCGCCTGATGGGCGATGCGATCCTGGCCTTCTTTGGCGCGCCGGTCGCGCACGAAGACGATCCGGTGCGCGCGGTGCGCGCCAGCCTGGACTTGCTGGCCGCCGTGCGCGAGTTCGCGGAAGCAGCGCGCCGCGAGTACGGAATCGAGTTTGCGATGCGGGTCGGGTTGAACACCGGCCCGGTCGTCGTCGGCGAGGTCGGCAGCGATCTGAAGTACGAATACACGGCGATGGGCGACGCCGTGAATCTGGCCGCGCGCATGCAATCGGCGGCGCGCCCGATGACGGTGTTGATCTCCGAATACACCTATCGCTTCGTCGCGCCGATCTTCGATTGCCTCGATCTCGGCCTGATCGAAGTGAAAGGCAAATCCGAGCCGGTGCGCGTGTACGAAGCGCAGGGCGCTAAGGCCGAACCGGGCCGGGTGCGCGGCCTGGCCGGCCTGGAAAGCCCGATGGTCGGGCGCGATGCCGAGCTGGCGGCGCTGTTACAAATCAGCGCGGCGGCGCAGGCGGGCTTAGGGCGCGTCGGGCTGATCATCGGCGAGCCGGGTTTGGGCAAGAGCCGCTTGATCGCAGAGTGGCGAGAGGCCTCTCAATCAGCAATCAGCCATCAGCAATCCGAGATCCAGTGGGCCGAAGGCAAATGTCTGTCGTATGGGCAGGGTCTGGCCTATCACTTGTTGATCGATCTGCTGCACTCGCTGATCGGCGTATCGCCGGCGGCAACTGAACCCGAAACGCGCGGCGCGCTGGCTGCCTTAACCGATGATCTGTTCGGCAGCTCCGCGCTGGAGGTCTATCCTTACCTGGGTCACCTGCTCTCGTTGCAACTGGAAGGCGAGGCGCTCGAACGAGTGCAGCTGCTCGATCCGCAGGCGCTGCAAACGCAGTACCTGGCCGCGCTGCGACAATTGCTGCGCGCGATGGCGGCGCGGCGCCCGCTGGCGTTGATCCTCGAAGATATCCACTGGGCCGATCCGTCCTCGGTCGAACTGTTGATCAAGTTGTTGCCGTTGACGGCCGAAGCGCCGCTGCTGTTCTGCCTGGTGACCCGACCCGATCGAGACGCGCCGGGCTGGAAGCTGGTGGCCGCCGCGCGCGAGGCGATGGGCGCGGGCTTGACGGAGCTGGCGTTGAACCCGCTCTCCGAGAGCGACAGCCGGCAGCTCGTCTCCAACCTGCTCGAAATCGAGTCGCTGCCGGAAAACACGCGCGGGCTGATCCTCAAGAAGGCCGAGGGCAATCCGTTCTTTGTCGAAGAAGTGATTCGGATGTTGATCGATCGGGGGGCGATCGTGAAAACGGAGCGCGGCTGGGCCGCCGGCAAAGAGATCGAGAACGTGGAGATTCCAGATAACTTGCAGGGGTTGCTACTGGCCCGGATCGATCGGTTGCCGGAAGATGTCAAACGCACGCTGCGGGTCGCCTCGGTGATCGGGCGACAGTTCTCCGTGCGGGTGTTGGAAGAAGTGTTGGGCAAAAGTTGACAGGTCGATCATGACGCCTCTCAATCATTTGAACACGCTCGAATCATCCGGCCTGATTCACCTCGCTCAGTCGCACCCGGAACTGGAATATCTCTTTCGGCACGCGCTGATTCACGAGGCCGCTTACCAGTCTCTGGTCAAACACGATCGGAAGCGACTGCACCTGATGGTCGGGGCCGTGCTGGAACGCGCCGCAACCGATGCGCCGGCTTCACGCGAAGACGCGGCGGTGTTAGCGCATCACTACTGGCGCGGCGAAGCGTGGTCGAAGGCCGCCGAGCATTCGCTGCGGGCGGGCGCCGGCGCGTTGAAGGTCTACGCGTTGCGCGAGGCGATCGCGCACTACGCGCGCGCGCTGGAGGCGCTGGACAAAATGCCCGACGCGCCGCCGTCAGCGATCTACGACGCTCTCCTCGGCTGGATTCAGGCGGCGTTCAAGTTTCGACCGTATGAGGAGCAGTTGGGACGGCTGGCGCGCGCCGAGCGCATCGCGCGTGAATTGAACGACAGAGCGCGGCTGGCGCAAGCCCTGTACTGGACGGGGCACGTCCATCGCGCCAGCGGCTACAACGTGCGCGCCGCACCGCCACTGGTGGAGTGTTTTCATTTGGCCGCAGAGCTAGGCGATGAACAGCTGGCGATGATCCCCACGTATTACATGGCGCTCGTCACGCTGGACGCGGACCCACGCGCGGCGCTGCCGCTGTTCGATCGGGCGGCGGCGCTGGCGCGGAAGTACGGCGATCGGGACGTCGAAGCGTATGCGCTGAGCACGAGGGGGATGGCGAAAGCGCGAATCGGCGAGTTTGCGCCAGCCGAACAAGATATCTGGCAGGCTCTCGCGCTGATCGACCCGACTGTTTCGCCGATGACGACATCCGACGTAAACCTGTACACGGCCTGGTCTTTTCTCGATATGGGCGATGTGCCGCGCGGGCTGGAGTATGGGCGGCGCGGCTTAGACCAGGCGATGGCCGCCGACAATATGGACTGTATCTGTTACGGGTTTGTCTGCCTCGGCTTCGGCAACCTGCGGGCGCAACAACCGGCTGAGGCTATAGCCGCGTTTCAAGAGTCCATCCGGCGCGCGCAGTTCTCGGGCGCAGCGCAGGTGGAGAATTTGGGGCGAACGGGCCTGGCGATCGCGCAGTTCTTCAGTGGTCAGGCTGAGGTGATCCAGGATTTGGAGGAAGCGTTGACGGCGGCTCATGCGCTCAACGATCAATTCGGCGCGGCGCTCATCGATCAGGCTCTGGGTGAGATTCTCACCCAACTGGACGAGGCGACGCGCGCAGCCGATCACTTGAACGCGGCGCTAGCTTATTATCGTCGCGCCGGGCTGCGTCCCTATCTGGCCCGCGCGCTGCAATCCCTCGCACGGTTATTCGAGCGACAGGGTCGGAGCGCCGAAGCCGCACACGCCCGCGCCGAATCTGAGACGGTCGAGCGCTCATGACACTCGTCGCCCGCCTCAGCGCGCTCGAATCGTCCGGGCTGATCCACCTGGCGCAGACGCTGCCAGACGTGGAATACCTGTTTCGTCACGCGCTGGTGCAGGACGCCGCTTACAGCTCGCTGGTGAAGAACGATCGACGGCGGTTGCACCTGGCCGTCGGCGAGGCATTGGAGCGCATGCATCCCAGCCGGCTTGACGAGCTGGCGCCGCGCCTGGCCGAGCATTTTCAGGTGGCCGGCGATGACCATCGCGCGCTGAAGTACTTCGCGCAGGCCGGCGACGCGGCCGCGCGCATCTATGCGTTGCCCGAGGCCATCGCGCACTACACCCGCGCGCTGGAACTGGCGCAGCGTCCGGCGCGCTTTCAAACCGAGTCTGTCCAGTCTCTGTACCTGAAGCGCGGCGCGGCGCTGCATTCCAACGCGCGTTGGCAGGAGGCGTGGGACAGCTACATCGAGCTGGAGAACCTCGGCCGCGCCCGCGGCGACCGCTCGATCGAACTCGCCGGCCTGGTCGAGCGCGCGCTGTTGTGCGCCATCTACGGCCCACTGATGAACCCCGCTCAGGCCGAAACGCTGTCGCAGCAAGCGCTGGCGCTGGCGCGCGAGTTGGGCGACCGGGAGGCGGAGGCGAGAATCCTGTGGGTGCTGATGCGCGCCAGCACCTTCACGCCAGGCGATCCAGCGCGAGCGGTAGCGTATGGCGAACAGTCCCTGGCGCTCGCGCGGGAGTTGGGACTATCGGAGCTGCTGACCTACACCCTGAACGATATTCAATATGCGTATCGCGCGGCGGGCCAGGTGGATCGCGCGCTCACGGCGCTGGCGGACGCGCGCGAGCGGTGGCAGGCGAATGGCAACCTGCACATGCTGGCGGATAACCTGAACCAGTCCGCGCTGATCACGTTCTATTTAGGCGCTTTCGAATCGACACTGGCTTTGACGTACAAGGCGGACGAGATTAGCCGCGCCAGTCACAATCTCACCCAGCAAGTTCTAAGTCGGTTCATCGCGGGACAGATTTATTTTGAGTATGGCGACCTGGGTCGAGCGATCCAGCTGCTGGAAGAGGGCCTGGCGTTCAAATCGCCGGTCGGGCTTGGGATTGGCATTGTGCTGGCGCTGGTCTACGCCGAGCTGGGCGAGCTCGATCGCGCCCTTCAAATTGGGCAGTCGACGCTGGCCGAACTCAAAGATACTTCCTTGATGCCCGTGTATGGCCCGATCACGTTATCGAGTCTCGCGCGCTTGTCTCTGCTGAAGGGCGATCTTGCCACGGCTGAAACCTTTCTACAAGCTGCGGGCGACCTGTTGCTCTCGCACCTCAACCTGGCGCAATTTCTGGGCGCTGACTCGGCGCCTCTCGCCAACGCTGATCTCGCGCTCGTCCGGCAGGATTACGCGCGAGCCTTGACTCTGCTCGATGCGTTCCTCGATCAACTGCGCCGTATCGAGGCGCTCAAGCAGGCCCCAGAAGCGTTGTATTTGAAGGGCCAGGCGTATCTCGCACAAGACAGGTTGGAAGAAGCGCGGCAGTGTTTGCTCGCGGCGCGGGCTGAGGCCGAGCGGATGAATGTGCGCCGGATGCGCTGGCGTATCCTGGCTGCGCTCAGTCGCATTGAAGCGGAACGCGACAACGCCGCCGAGGCGCGCCGCTTGCGCCAGCAGGCGCGCAAAGTGATTGACTACATGGCCGAGCACGCCGGCTCGCCGGAGTTGCGCGCTTCGTTTCTCAACTCGCCGGATGTACAACGTGTGATCAGTGAGCAGTGAACGTTACACACCGCTTACTAATAACTGCTTACTGATAACCGGTGATTGGTAATTGATCCCTGCCCAAGCAGGAGCGCCATGATTCTCGAACCGCACCTCGAAGGGGCGCATCTCGCGCTGATCGGCGGTGAGGAATTCGCCGATGGCTTTGAAGAGGTTCACGCCGAGCTGCTGGCCGGCTTGGGCGAGGGGCAGCGGCGCGTGGTGTACCTGCCAACCTGCGCCGCCGACGACGGGCCGGAAACCATCGACTACTGGCGCCGCGAAGCGGTGCAACGCTTGTCGGCGCTAGGTGCGGCGGTCGAAACCCCGCGCATTGTCGATGTGGATAGCGCAAATGATGAACGCTACGCGCAGATGATCGCCGAGGCCGATTGGATCTACCTGGGCGGCGGCTATCCACACGTGGCGCTGCGGATCTTACCCGGCACACGCGCGTTGGCCGCGTTGAGCGCGGCCGTTGCGCGGGGCGTGCTGGTGAGCGGGGCCAGCGGCGGCGCGATGTTGATGTGCGCGCGCTCGATCGTCATCACGCCCGAATTCGCGGACACGGTCGGCGGGTATTGGGAGACCGGTGTGCCAGAGGATTGGGATCCGCCGCCCCCGCCCTCCATCGACTGTTTGGGCTGGATTCCGCGCAGCGAATGCGCGCCCCACTTCAATCGGCGGCTGTTGCCGAAGCGGTGGCGGGAGGGTAAATTGCTCCCGGAAGGTTTCAGCCTGATTGGGATTGACGAGCAGACGGCGTTGATCCCGCGCGGCGCGCGGAGCTGGGAAGTGCGCGGGCGCGGCTTGGTGACGCTCATTCGCGCCGGGTCTCAACCCATGATTTATCGAGCCGGTGAACAAGTCAAGTTTAGCCAAATCTAGAGGAGGTGAACCATGTCCGTTCTTGTCACGATGCGCGTCAAAGTTCACGATTTTGAAGGGACGAAAGCGGCAGTCGCTAAGTACGGCGCTGCGATGAAACGCGCCGGTTGCCATTGGGCCAAAGTCTACCGCGCCGAGAAAGATCCTAACGACGTGTTGTGGCTGATGGAATGGGAAAGCCACGCTGCCTTCGATGCCTCCGGTGATGAACATGGCGACGCGGTCAATGCGCTGGTGCAGCCGGCCGGCGAGTGGGATGACGTGGTCTGGCATCTTTCGGACGCGGCGGAAATCAAGTAACCCGATGACGCTGTTCCATCAGCTCAGCGCGCTCGAAGCATCGGGGTTGGTGCGGCTGGCCGTCTCGCAGCCGGAGCTGGAGTATCTCTTTCGGCACGCGCTGATCCAGGACGCGGCTTATCGATCACTGGTCAAACCAGATCGTAAGCAGCTGCATCGGGCGGTCGGTGAAACGTTCGAACGCCTGTATGCCGAGCGATCGTCAAACGGCGAACTCGCGCCGCTGCTGGGCCGGCATTTCTTTGAAGCGGGTGATGCAGGCCGCGCGTTGAAGTACTTCATGCTGGCGGGCGATGCGGCGGCGCGCATCTATGCCAACGCCGAGGCCATCACGCACTATACAACGGCGTTGGAAGCCGTCACACGGGGAGCGGTGACCGATTCTGAACACTTGATCCATCTCTACACCAGCCTGGGCCAGGCGTATGAGCTGAGCGGTCAATACCCCGAAGCGCTGGCGAGTTACGCTGCAATGGAACGGCTGGCGCACGGGCGCTCCGATCAAGCGTTGGAACTGGCCGCGCTGATGGCCCGCGCCAAAGTCCACGCGACGCTCACCCCGGCGCAAGACCCGGATAAGGCGCAGGCGCTGCTGGAGCAAGCGCTGGCGCTGGCGCGCGAGTTGGAGGATCGAGCGACCGAATGCAAGATTCTCTGGAACTTGATGCTGCTGTTTCTATGGGGCGGCAAGGATCAGCATCGGGCGGTCGACTACGGCGAACAGGCGCTGATGCTCGCGCGCGAACTCGATCTGCGCGAACAGCTCGCCTTCACGTTGAACGATCTGGCGTATGGTTACATGTCGCTTGGCCGGTGGGCGGAGGTGTTGCCCGCACTGGATGAGTCGCGCGAACTCTGGCAGGCGCTCGGCAACCAGCCAATGCTGGCCGATAACCTGGCCAACTCTGTCTTGATGCACTTGCGCGGCGGACGCTATGAGCAGGCGATTGGGGCATCCGAAGAAGCGCTGCGCATCAGTCGATCGATCGACAATGTGTGGGGGCAGGCCGGCAGCCTGACCTACGTCGGCCTGGTCTACCTGGAACGCGGCGAACCGGATCGGGCCATTGCGATCATGGAACAAGCCATTCGGCTGGGTGAACAGGCCGGCCACCCGGCTCCGATCGTCGCCACACGCGCCGATCTGAGTTGGGTGTATGGCACGCTCGGCGCGATCGAGCGCGGGCTGGAGCTGGCCCGGCTCGCGCTGGACAAAGCCGAGACCTCTCACTTTTTGAGAGTCTCTCCGCTGGCGATGCTGGCGTGGGCGCACCTGCTCGCCGGCGATTGGGTCTCGGCCGAGGCGACCATTCGAGCAGGCTATGCGGAGCTCAAGCTGGAAGGCTTACAGTGGTTCGCGCCGATTACGCTGCCCTTGGCCGAGGCCGAGCTGGCGCTGATCAAACAGGATTACGCGCGGGCGATGCAGATCGCAGACGATGTGTTGAGCCAGCTGCACAACGCTCAGACGCGCTTGTTCCGCGCCGATACGTTGTGCGTGAAGGGTAGGGCGCTGTTGGGGCTGGCGCGCATCGAGGAAGCCCGCGCGATGCTGGTAGATGCTTCGACCGAGGCCGAGGCGCTCGGTTCGCGGCGAACGCTCTGGCCGATCCTGATGGCCCAGGCTGATGTCGAAGCGCAGCGCGGCAACCTGGCCGAGGCGCAGGCGTTGCGTTGGAAGGCGCGCGCGATTGTCGAATACATTGCCGATCATGCCGGTGCTCCAGAACTCCGCGCGTCGTTTCTCGATCTGCCGCAGGTGCGTAACGTAATGCGTGAAACGTACTGATGCAACAGCTGGGCGCGCTGCCGCCAGCGGGATCGACCTGATCGGGCCAGCTCTCGACGGCTTACCCGCCAATCCATTTCACACGAAGGAGGCGCACTGTGAACGCAATCGAGGTATTCCGTGAAGCACTGGTGTGGACGCACGAGCTCCTGGAAATGGTCACGGCGGATGTGACGTCCGAACAATTACAGTCGATTCCGCCCGGCGTGGCGAATCCACTCGGCGCGATCTATGCCCACGCCATCATCGCGGAGGACGGCGTCGTCAATGCACTGCTCAGAGGAGCCACGCCGCTGTTTGCCGGCGAGTGGGCCGGGCGGACCGGACTGAGCGATCCGCAGTGGAGCCTGGAGTTTGAGCGGGCGCGCAACTTGAAGATGGATTTGCCGGCGTTCCGCCCGTATGCCCAGGCTGTACATGCCTCCGCGATCGAGTACGTGGCTTCGCTGTCGGAAGAAGGTCTGGATCGCCCAATCGATTTAACGGCTCAAGGGTTGGGCCGGCGAACGATCGGTTGGGCGTTGTCGGCGCTGGTCGTATCGCATCTCAACAACATGATCGGTGAGATTTCGTGTCTCAAAGGAATTCAAGGTGTGAGGGGCTATCCCTTTTAGTGCGCACATGATTCTCCCTCAGCTCACGACACTCGAAACGTCCGGCCTGATTCGCCTGGCTCAGACTCAGCCGGAAGTGGAATACCTCTTTCGACATGCCCTCGTCCAGGAAGCGGCCTACGATTCGTTGCTCAAGAACAGTCGGAGGCAGCTGCACCGTTCGGTCGGCGAGGTGCTCGAGCGCCTGTACCCGGATCGATTGGCCTCACGCGATCTGGCGCCGTTGTTAGGCTGGCATTTCTTAGAGGCGGGCGACGAACGGCGCGCGTTGAAGTATTTCACGCTGGCGGGCGATGCGGCGGCGCGCGTATACGCCAACACGGAAGCGGTGATGCACTATACGCAGGCGCTCAGTCTCATCCGTGGGGTTGACAGCGAGCGCGAAACGCTGATCCATCTCTACCTCAGTTATGGTCATGCCCTGGAGTTGAGCGCGCAGGATGCCGCAGCCGTGGCGAACTATGAGGCGCTGGAGACCGTGGCGCGCGCGCGCGGTGATCGCGCGCTGGAACTCGACGCGCTGCTGGCGCAGGCGATAGTCTACCTTAAGCCCGTGTCCGTGCGCGACCCGGCCAAGGGGCAAGCGCTCTCGGAGCGGGCGTTGGCGCTCGCGCGCGAATTGAACAATCGGGCAGCAGAGGCTAAATCCCTTTGGAACTTGATGCAGTTCTTCAAATGGTCCGACCAAATGGTTGAGGCTCAGGCGTGGGGTGAGCAGGCGCTGGCGATCGCTCGCGAATTCAACCTGCGCGAGCTCACCGCGTATTCACTGCATGATTTGTCATCGGTCTACCTGGTCAATGGTCAGTTTGAACCTGCCATGACCGCCATGCTGGAAGCCCAGCAGCTCTGGCGGGAACTGGGCATCCTCAACATGCTGGCCGATAATCTGGCCAGCTACGCCGAGTTGCATGTCATGACGGGACAGTACGACCGCGCCATTGCGCTCTCCCGCGAAGCGCTGCAGATCAGCCAAACCATCGGTAATCTGTGGAACCAGTCGTACAGTTGGTACATGATCGACCTGGCCTACCTGGATCGCGGCGAGATAGGATCGGCCATTGAGGTAGCGGAAGAGTGTTTGCGCCTGGCGCAACAGGCCGGTTTCGTGCCGGGGGTGTTGCAGTCCGTCCTGGATTTGACTTTGATCTACGGCTATCTGGGCGCCGTTCACCTGGGGTATGAAGTGGCCGAACGATCCCGTGGCTGGGCGCAGGGCATGCCGATGGCTGGGCTGCTCGAAAGCGTGATGATCGCGCGTCTGCATCTGTTCAGCGGCAGGCTCGCAGACGCGCAGGCCGTTTTCGGCGAGGCTCAGCGTGGCATCGATGCGAGGTCGCTCTCGGCCTATCTGTCCTGGTTCACGGGCTTGGTCGAAGGCGAACTGGCGCTGGCGGCAGGCGATTACGCACGCGTCCTATCTCTGACCGATGAGGCGATCCCATTTCTTCGGCAGGCCAGAATCCGCCTGTTTTTCCCCGATGTGCTGTACACTCGGGGCAAGGCGCTCCTGGGGTTGGCGCGTACCGACGAGGCCCATGCTGCATTCCAGGAGGCGCGTGTCGAAGCCGAAGCAATCGGTTCGCGCCGGAGTTTGTGGTCGATCTTAGCAGCTTTAAGTGAGATTGAAGCGCGGCGCGGAAACCAGGCTGAGGCGCAGCAACTGCGCTGGCAGGCGCGTGACATCGTCGAGTTCATCGCCGAGCATGTCGGCTCACCCGAACTGCGCACTTCGTTTTTGAACTTACCGGACGTTCGAGATGTGCTGCGTGAAACGTGAGACGTGAATAGAACATGGGTCTGCTGCATCGTCTAAACACGCTTGAATCAACCGGCCTGATCCGCCTCGCCACGGCCCAACCCGATCTGGAGTATTTGTTCCGGCACGCGCTGGTGCAGGACGCCGCCTACAGCTCGCTGGTCAAGCAGGATCGCCGGCGGCTGCACCGGGCCGTTGGCGAGGCGCTGGAGCGCATGTATCCCGATCGAGTCGATACCCTCGCGCCGTTGTTGGCTCAACACTTCGATGCGGCCGGTGAGCGGCAGCGCGCGCTGAAATACTTCACGCTGGCGGGCGATCAGGCGGCGCGCCAATATGCGAACGCCGAAGCCGGCGTGCATTACACGCGCGCGCTGGAGCTGGCGCGCGCGCCGCTCACGCTCCCAGACCTTGAGGTTGATCGGCTGGTGCATCTTTACGTTGGCCTGGGCCGTGTCTTGCAGTTGAGCGGCCGCCACGAGGCCGCGCTTGCGACCTACGCAGAAATGGAGTCGCTGGCCCGCGCGCGCGGCGACCGATCGTTGGAACTCGCGGCCTTGATGGAACGCGCCACCGTTCACGCTACACTCACGCCGCTGCAAGATGCCGCACTGGCGGGGAAAATCCTGAAACAGGCGCTGGCGCTGGCGCAAGCGTTGGGCGATCGGCAAGCCGAAGCGAAGGTGTACTGGAACTTGATGCTGGTAGAACTGTATGGTGGGACTACCTATCAGGCCGTCGCGTACGGCGAAAAGTCGCTGGCGCTCGCCCGCCGACTCGGAATGCGCGAGCAGCTGGCGTTTACGCTGAACGATCTGGGTACCAGCTACCTGTTCGTGGGGCAGGTGAAGCGTGGCTGGGCCGCCTTACGGGAAGTGTCTGAGCTGTGGCGGGAACTTGGCAACCTGCCGATGCTGTCCGACAGCCTGTCGAACTCTACGCTCGTTTGCAACTACCTGGGCGAATACGACGAAGCGCTGCGGCTTGGCCAAGAGGCGGTGCAGATCAGCCAATCGATCGGTAATCGGTGGGGACAGTCGCACGCACTGGGGATGTTGGGGTACACCTATCAGGAGATCGGCTGGCTGGGCGATACGGTCGCTGCGTGGGAATCATCCGTGCAGCTCGGCGGCGAGTCTGGGCTTACCTCAACCCAGATCGGAATTCGCGCCGATCTGGCCTGGGTGTATGGTTATCTCGGTATGCGGGAGCATGCGCTGGAACTGGCGCGGCTGGCGCTTGATCAGGCGGATATGTTGCTGCCTATGTGGCGGCCGTGGGCCGTGGCGAACCTGGCGCGATTGTTGCTATTGAACGGAGAGGTGGCCGCAGCGGAAAACTTGCTCCGGACCGGTTGCCAGGGTCGTGTTCTGGATCACTTCAGCCGGCTGCTGATCTCCGGGGCTGTCGCAATCCCGCTGGCCCAAGGTGAGCTGGCGTTGGCGCGGCAGGATGCCGCCCGCGCCATTAGCCTGATGGAAGAACTGCTCACCCACCTGCGCAATATCGGCGTGCAGACGTTTGTGGCCGATGCGTTGCACCTCAAGGGTCGGGCGTTTCAGGCGCAAGGCGAAGTGGATCGGGCCTACGCTACGCTGGCCGAGGGACGCGCGCAGGCCGAATCGCTCGGTTCGCGCCGCAGCTTGTGGCCGATCCTGGTCGCCTTGAGCGAGGTCGAAGCGCAGCGCGGCAATCGGATGGAAGCGCAGGCGCTGCGCGATCAAGCGCGCGCGATCATCGAATATATCGCCGGACACATTCAAGCGCCCGATCTGCGGGCGTCTTTCCTCGCTCGGCCAGACCTGCCAGGTCTGTGAGACCTCGCAAGTCTCATGCGTCTACATCTTCTCCAGACCGTGTGCTTCCAATAGCGGGACATCGTTCAGAATGGATTGGGTGGGGCCGTCGGCGACGATGCGACCCTGATCCATCACGACCGTGCGCGGAAAGAGTTCACGCACCAACGGCAGATCGTGGGTGGAGATCAGCATCGTTTGGGGCAGCGCGCGCAGCAGGTTGATCAGCCCGCGCCGCGCGCGCGGGTCAAGCCCGGCTGAAGGTTCGTCCAGCACGAGGATTTCCGGCTCCATCGAGAGCACGGTCGCGATCGCAATGCGCTTCTTCTCGCCCATGCTGAGATGGTGCGAGACGCGATCGGCGTAGGCGCCCATCCCGACGGCTTCCAGCGCGTGCGCCACCCGCTCGCGCACCTCGGCTTCGGGCACGCCCATGTGCAGCGGACCGAAGGCGACATCCTCGAAGACCGTCGGCGAGAAGAGCTGATCATCCGGGTCTTGAAAGACCAGGCCGACCGCCGCGCGCACGCGCCCCAGGTTGCCATTCTCCAGCGACCAACCGCATATTTTCACTTCGCCCTGGCCGTGCAGAATGCCGTTGAGGTGCAGCATCAGGGTCGACTTGCCGGCGCCGTTTGGGCCGACCAGCGCGACTTTCTCGCACGGCTCGATCGACAGCGTCACGCCGTTCAGCGCCGCGTGTCCATCGGGATAACTGAAGCGCAAATCTTTCACGTGAACCGTATGGTGCATCTCATCCCCCGAATAAAAACCCCGTCACCAATAAGAGTGCGAGAAACGTGAAGAGCACGGCGGCCGTGGTGTGGTCGTTGGGCGAGAGCCGGGGCGGCGCGAAGTGCCTGATCTCGCCGGTGTAACCGCGCGCCACCATCGCATCATAGATGCGCTCGCTGCGCTCGAAGGAGCGCAACGCCAGGTTGCCCACCATGCCGCCGGTGACTTTCCCGCGCCAGGCGATGCTCCCGCCCGCCTTGCCTTCCGCAGCCATGCCGGAGCGAGCCGCGCGCGCGCGCGCCAGGCGCATCGCCTCGTCGGCCAGGACGAAGATGTAACGATACATCAGCGCGACGATCGACACCAGTACGCGCGGGATATGCAGCGCGCGCAGGCCCCACAACAGATCGGGAAAGGGCGTCGTCGCCACCAGCAGGATCGCCATCTGCACCGAGATCCACGATTTCAACACGATGCTGAGGAAACGCACCGTGCCCTCGACCGAGAGCGTCAATCCGCCGAAGAGGGGCAGTGTCGCCAGCGGCGCGCCGGGCACGGTGAAGGGCAACGTGATCGCGGCCAACGCGAAGGGCAGGGCGATAAACGAACGCTTGAGGATGTAGCCCGGACCTAAACCGGCCACGCCCGATACGAACAGCGGCGCACACAGCAGCAGCGCATAGTGCAACCACAAACCGGTCGGCAGCAGGCTGGCCGTCAAGATGAACGCCAGCGTCGAGAGCACTTTTATACGCGGGTCCAGCCGGTGAATCAGGCTGGACCCGCTGCGATATTGATCGGTGAAGTGAACGTGCATCAGGTGATCATCTTCCTGGAATTGATCCGGCCGACAAGGTAGGCGATCCCGAAAACGAGCAACGTGCCGGTTGCCACGGCGACGATCGTCGTCAGGGTTGGGTTTTCAATAAAGGGAATCGTGTAGTCGGGCAAGATGGTGTAAGCCGGATCTTGAGCCGCGTCAAGGAAGCCACTGTCTTGAGCCACGCGCTCTAGCCCATCGGGATCGGGTGAAGCGAAAGGCGTGAGCAAGGTGAGCGCCAGGGCGATCGCCAAACCCACCCCAACCCAACTGGCGCTGCGTTTGCCGGGCGCGGTCTCGCCCATCCGCAGCAGATCGGGTCGCGTGCCGCTGATGAAGACCAGCGCGCCGACGGTGATCAGCGCCTCGCCGATGCCGATCAAAGCGTGGACACCGGCCATGGTCGGGAAGGCGATGGCGAGCGGCGAGGCGCCCGATAGGCTCAACTGTAGCGCGGTTGCCAGCGCGCCAAGTTCGACCGAAATCCACGCGCCCAACGCCCCGGCGACGATCAAACCTGGGCGACGCTCACCCAGCATGCGCCGGGTGACTCGATAGGTAAGGTGTCCGGTGAGCGCGCCGAGAACCCCCATGTTGACGATGTTGAACCCCAGCGCCAGCAGCCCGCCATCTTGGAAGAGGACGGCTTGCAAGGCAATCACGCTGGTCATGATCAGCACGGCCGCCCACGGCCCCAAAATAATCGCGGCGAGCGTCGCCCCCAGCAAGTGCCCGGAGGTGCCGCCGGCCACGGGAAAGTTGAGCGCCTGCGCGGCGAAAATAAACGCCGCCAGCACCCCCATCAGCGGAATTTGCCGATCGCCGAGCTGGCCGCGCGTTTTGACCAGCGCGTATCCGATGCACACGATCGCGATGGCCCAACCGGTCAACGCCACCGGCGTGCTGAGGAAACCATCGGGGATGTGCAGTAGAGGTGGGGAATGTACCATGAGAATCTCCTTTCCTGGGCTTCAAAACGCATGCCAGTCACTTGGCTGTTTGACTGCACCGTTTGCACAAACCGAACAGCGCGAGATGGTCCATGTCTACCAGAAACTGCTGTTCGCGCTCGATCTTGGCGAACAGCGCTTTCAGTGTATCGTGTCCGATCTCCTCGACTTTGTTACACCTGCGGCAGATCAAATGATGATGCGGCGCCTCGCCCGCGATCTCGTAAAACGTGTGCCCACCGATCTGCACGGCGACGACTAAGCGCAGCTCGCACAGGAAATCGAGCGTGCGGTAGACCGTCGCGCGATTGATCGCCGGCGATTTGGCCTGAACCCGGCGATAGATTTCCTCTGGCGTCGTATGGCCTCCACCTTCGCAGATGGCGTCCAGAATGAGTTGGCGCTGCGGCGTCACCCGAAAGCCGCGCTCCCGCATGCGGGCGGTGTAGTTGGTGTGCTGATGGGTCATGCAATTGCTCGTTATTGCGAATAGTTGCAATAACAAGTATAGCCGGAGAAGCGCGCCAGGTCAACCCGATCTACGGATGAGGGATGGATTTGTCTCTCTGTTTAGCGGCAGTTCGTTGCTCCTCAATTGGAAAATGAATAAAAAGTGAGCACTTTTTGGTCTGGAACGCGATGGTGGCTTGTGATACCTTTCAGCACGTAACCCCATCAAACAAGGAGAACAGAATATGAGATCGACGCCGTATGAAAGATTCGCCGGCACATGCGCGATTTTGGCCGCCATCGGCGGAGTCGCGTATGGAGTTGCCTTCGTCGTGCTCGGCAATAAGCTGCTCTACTCGCTGCTGCTCATGCTGGGCGGGCTAGTGTCTGTGGTCGTTTTGGTGGCGCTCTACCGCCGTCTACGGGAGGTCGATGAGAGCCTCGGCTTGCTGGCGCTGTTGGTGGGCGTCGTGGGCGCGCTCGGCTCCGTGACGCACGGCGGATACGATCTGGCGACGGTGATCCACCCGACACAGGTGGACGTTCCCGGCATCGGTAACGTACCGGTCCCGATCGATCCGCGCGGGCTGCTGACGTTTGGCTTCGCCGGCCTGGGGCTACTGCTCTTCGCCGCGCTGATGACTCGGAGCGCCCTGTTCCCGAAGAGCCTGGGCAATCTGGGTTACGTCTTGGGCGCGCTGCTCGTCATCATCTATCTGGGCCGATTGATCATCCTCGACCCCACCAATATCATCGTCCGGATCGCGCTGCTGGCGGGTGTCAGCGTCAACACGATCTGGTTCATCTGGCTCGGCCAGACGCTGCGGCGCAGCTAAGGAGACCCCCGTGAAAGACTCCTTCGACCGATTCGGCGGCATGAGCGCCATCATCGTCGGTGCGCTGTCGATTCTATACGCAATTTTCTATCTCGTCATCACCCGGCAGGCGGAGTATGTGGGAACGCTGGGCAGCTGGCTGATCTTGGGCGCAAGCGGAATCTTCACGAGCGCGGCTTATGTTGCGCTCTACCAGCAAGTCCGAGGCGTGAGTGAGGGCCAGGCGCTGTGGGGACTGCTGTTGGGCGTCGGATCGAGCTTTGCCACCTGCGTGCATGGTGTATATGAAGCGCTGCTGGTTACCCCGTCGCCGAGCGCCCCGGCCCTCTCGCAGACAGATCCAGCGGGCTTGGCCTCGTTCTTCGTCGTCGGCCTCGTCACCTTCGTGTTCGCGCAACTGATCATTCGCGGCGGGAGGCTGCCCCGCAACCTGGGCTACCTGGGTCTGTTCAACGCGCTGTTGCTCGTCGTGTTGTTCTTCGCCAATGTGGCCGCTGCCCAGCCGTTGATCTTGATTTCGGGCGGGTTGACCTCCGTCGTCGTCGGGCCGATCTGGTGGATCTGGCTCGGCCGGCGATTGATGCTGTAGTTGGGAGTCGGGCATATCCATCAAACAAGGAGAATGAAGATGAGTGATAAATCGTTCGTGCGTATCGGCGGGTTGGCAGGAATCCTGCTCGCCCTATCCGCCTGGGCGGCAGTGGGGCTGTATTTCGCGCTGGTGCCGGCCGCGCAGCAATTGCCGGTCAGCGATGCAAACGCCTATCTTGCTTCGCTGGTTCAGAATTCGACCGGCACACTGTTGTTCAACGGGTTGTACGCCCTGATCGCGCTGTGGTCGTTGATCGCGACCGTCGCGGTTTACTACCATTTGCGGCGTATCGGCGAGGCGTGGGCGTTCTTCGCGCTCGTGGTGGGCGCGTTCAATGCAGCGGCGACGATCGTCGCCAGCCTTCAGCAATTGGCGCAGCTGCGCTACGTCATCGGGTTGTACGCGACTGCGCCCGACGCGGCGGCGATCGCGCTCGGCCAACCGGCGCCACTCAATCCCTTCAACCTGATGACGGCCGGTCTGACTTCGATCTGGTTCCTGGTCACCGCGCTGCTGATCTTGCGCAGCGAGCTGCCCAAGCTGCTGGGGTATCTGGGGCTGGTTGCGTTCGCTGATCTCGCGGTCGGGTTCATCGCGTCATTGGCCGGGGTTCCGCTGGTGGCCGTGATCGCGGCCGGCATCGCCGGGGCCGTCGGCGGCCCGGTCTTCTGGTTGTGGTTGGGCGTGTTGCTGCGCCGTGATGCGGCGCGTGTGAGCGAGCCGCACTCGATGGCGTACTCTGCCGCCTAACCCCCATACTGTTTAGCTGAGGCGTAGCATAGGGCCTCGTGCCCGCTACGCCGAATCTGAAAGGAGAATCCATCCATGAAAACAGGACTTCCGGCCGGTCTACGGCTGACGTTTACGATGGGCGCGGTGATTTCGTCCGTGATCGCGGTGGCCTGCATGCTCTTTCCCGCCGAGGTCGCTAAATTCACCGGGTTGAATCAGGACGGCTTCACGCTCCCCGTGTTTCAACAGTCGGGCGCGGCCGTGCTGGGCTACGCGCTGGCGGCGTTGCTGAGCCTGCGCGCCACGCGCTGGGAGGAAGTGCGCATCGCCGTACTGGGCTCGTTGGCGTTCGCGGCGTTCAGCACGGCCGGCGCGTTCTACTACGTGGTCTTGCAGGGTGTGGCGACGACCGGCCTCGTGTTGCTGCTGATTTACTCGCTCTTGCTGACGGTCGGGCTGGGTTACTACGTCGTGCGCCCGCCGGCCCATGCCTGATCGATTTCTAAGGAGATATCATCATGGATAAGCCTCTGGTTCCGTTGACCAAAGTCCTGCTGCTGATCTGGATCGTGCTGACGATTCCCGGCGGTATCCTGTTCAGCTTCTGGGATGATTTTGCGACGACGATCGTGTGGCCGCCGCCGCTGGCCCCGATTCCGGTCTTCAACGCGCGCCTCGTCGGCTCGATCGCGTTCGCGACCGGCGTGGCGGCGTTGATGGCGCTGCGCGCCAATCGCTGGAGCGCCGCGCGCCCGATTATTGGCTCGTACGTCGCGGTTTCGATCCTGGCCGAATACACCACCCTGCGCGAGGTCATCGAGCGGGGCGGCGTGGTGACGCCGCAATCGTGGTTGTACATCGTACTCGGAATCTTCTATCTGGTTTCGTGCTTCATTTTGTGGCGGCAGCAGGAGCCGGCGCAGGAATCGCTGGCGCACCAGCCGGCGCACATGAAGTCGTAGAAAGTGGAAAACTGCCAGGGCACGAAGATAACCTTGTGTCTTCGTGCCCTGGTGTCTGGATGGTTAAGAACTGCGCGACTCGGACAGCAGACGCGCTGTCGGCCGTGAGCAGTTGAGGGACAATTTAAGGAGATTGCAACATGGCGACCATTTCCAATAAAGACACACTGCTGCCATTCACGCGATTGGTGCTGATTGTTTCGGCAGCCACGCAGCTGATCTTTGGCATCGTCGGCCTGTTTTTCACCGACCTGTGGAATAACTTTTTCTGGACATCTCCATTGGCCGCGTGGCCGGAGGAAGTCGCCAACTTCGCTTTCCTCAACTACCTGGCTACCGGCCTCGCCGCGCTGTACGCGCTGAAGCAAGGAACGTGGAGCGGGGCGCGGGTGTACTTCGCGTTCTCGTTTCCATATATTGTGATGTCGGTCATCATCACCTTGATCACGGCGGCGAGCCCGGGTGTGCCGCTGATCCTGTGGCTATACGTACTCCTCTCCGCGCTGTATTTGCCGGCGGTGGCGTACGTCTGGACACAGCAATCGCGCCTGCGCTGACATTCATTAACGGGAGGACTTTAACATGAACGAAACGAGAGTGGCCTGGGTGTTGCGGGCGGATGGCGTCTTCAATCTGCTGGCGGGTGTGGTGCTTCAGTTCTACATCAAGCCGCTCATGGCGCTCATCGGCTGGCCGGAGACTGAGACGCCGATTTACGCGACGGTCCTGGGCTCGGCGCTGATCGGCCTGTCGTTGGCGGTGATCCTCGCCGCGAATCACCCTGAGAAGTTGCGCACGACGATCTTTGCCGGGATCGTCGCGAAGGGACTGGCCGGCGTGTCGATCCTGAATGCACTGTTCATTCTGCGGACGTTCATCCCATCGCCGGCGTTGTTGTTGGGGGCGGTCGGTGTGCAGGTGGTGTTTGTGTTGGGCGAGGCGGCCTATCTGCTGTCGTCGCCAAGTCGTCAGGCGCCGACGGTGATGGCGCCCGAAGCGTGAGCTGCCGTGAAAACTAAAGCCGGACGAGGAACTCCTCGCCCGGCTTTAACTTGATAATGTCACATGGGCTCAAAGCCCGCGTCCCACACGCCTGCGGCGGGTGCAGTGCTTCCGTCGCGGGCGTGCCGACCGCGGGGACGCGGTCGGTGAGCAGGTCCTGCTTGTAATGTGACATTGTCAGGACTTACGCAGCTGCATGTTGCTGCCGCAGTTGTACTGCGGCAGATGAGGCGGCGGCAGTGCAACTGCCGCGCCAACTGCGTAAGTCCTGATTGTTGAATTAAGGTTCGTGTATCTTCGTGGATAGAAGCGCCCGGCTGGCTTAGTTCGTGCTCAGGATGTGCGTGATCACCGCCGCGCCCGATCCGCCGATGTTCTGCGCCATGCCGATCTTCGCGCCCGGCACCTGGCTCGGCCCGGCATCGCCGATCAGCTGGCGATACACCTCGACGATCTGATACGCGCCGGTTGCGCCGACGGGATGCCCGCGCGCCTTCAACCCGCCCAGCGTCGCGATCGGCACTTTGCCCTGCGGCCCGATCTGCCCGTCGAGCGCGAGACGCGGCCCCTGACCGCGCTCGGCGAACCCCGCCGCTTCCAGCGATAAAGCGGCCATGATGCTGAACGCATCGTGCAGCTCGAACACATCCATGTCCGCCGGCGTGAGGCCGGCCTGCCGATATGCCTTCTCCGCTGAAAGCTGCGCGCCCAGCAACGCAAGCGGATCGTAACGATCGTGCAGCGCGATCGAATCGGTGGCGGAAGCTGATGCGATGATCTTGACGACCGGTTGGCCGGGCCTGTGTTTGGCGACAACCTCGGCCGGCGCGATCACGATTGCCGCCGCGCCATCGCCGGTCGGGGAGGCGTCGAGCAGGTTGATCGGATCGGCGACCATACGCGCGCGGTGATAATCTTTTTCGGTGATCGCATCGTGCAGCCGCGCGAAGGGATTGTGTCGGGCGTTGGCGTGCGCGTTGATCGAGAAGGGCGCGAAGTCGTGGTGTTGCCAGCCGAACTCCTGCATGTAGCGCCGCATCAGCAGCGCATTGATCGCGACAAACGACAATCCCATCGCCGCTTCGTAATCGGCATCGGCGGCGGTGGCCAGCGCCGCGGTCACCTCGTCGCCCACTGCATCGGACATTTTTTCCACGCCGACGACGATGACGGTCTCCATCGCGCCCGAAGCGACGGCGCTCAACCCGGTGCGCAACGCCGCCGCGCCCGATCCACAGGCGGCCTCGATCTTCACCGCTTCGATTCCGCGCAGGCCGATCCAATCGGCGATCAGCGCACCCAGATTCTCCTGCTGGTTGATCGTACCCGACATCATATTGCCCACGTATAACCCGTCGGCGCGCTCGATACCGGCGTCATTCAGCGCGGCGAAGACCGCCTCGCCCGCGATGACTTTTAACGACTTGTCCCACTGCTCGGCGACGGGCGTTTGGCCCACGCCTAAGATAGCCACTTCACGCATCGATGCTGATACTCCGTGTCTAGAGATTTCACTGCGAAGCGCGCGGAGAGCGCAGAAATTTTACACCGTCGGGAACTATAGTCTATCGCGCCTGCCAGGAGCTCAGGACTTACGCAGTTGGCGCGGCAGTTGCACTGCCGCCGCCTCATCTGCCGCAGTACAACTGCGGCAGCAACATGCAGCTGCGTAAGTCCTGAGCTCTCACCCCTGAACCTCATGAGGAGCGTGGCAGCGTTTGGCCCGGTCTGTGACCCACCGGGCGCCAAACCTTTGAGGTCGCAACTACGGTTCTACAAACTCGACGTTTTTATAGCCTACGGAAAAGAGCAACCGTTGCAGCTCGGTTTTGGCGTTTTCAATCGCCTGGGTCAGAATGCCCTGCTGCAACGCTGTTTCGCGGAACTGCGCCACCACCTGCCGGCGCGCCTCCGTCTCCAAATCCTTAGCCGCATCAAGCAGGATACCATCCGACCGGAACGCCACGTAGGTGCAGGGCTGATCGCCGCCCTCGATTAACAAGGTATCGAAGACCTCTGCGGGCGGCAGCCGGATGGTCGCCGTATCGCCGTTGGCGCGAATATCCTGCGTGGTGATCTTGCTCAAGTCGATCCCGGCCGTAACTTTGCCGCAGGCGACCAGGATCACACGCTGCTCTTGTTGCAGCAGCCCCACGTATTGCTTCGCATCGCCGACGCTGGACATGAAAAACGAGACCGTTTGCAGCCGGGGTTGCTTGTTGATCAGATCGAGCACCGGCGGCAAAACGACCGTCGTCGGCGTAGGCGGGGAAGCGCTGAGAGCGCCGAGCAGGTTGCCGGGCAAGCTGAAGAGCGCTTGAATCAGCAGCAACCCGCCGATGACGATCACAGCGAAGATTCCCAGCTGGGCTGCGCAGCCCAGGTTTGATGTGCTTTTACTCACGCTAACTGCTCTCCCATTCAGCCAGCGCCCGGTCGAAGCTGACGAACGCACCATCGACTCGGCGCTGCGCCGTGATCACCCCGACGATAGCCTCCCGATTGAGCGATCCGTAGATGTGTGGGAACAAGACCGTCGGGTTTGGTGACCCACCGATGCCGGTCGGCGGCTCATAGCGAACCGGCGCCGCGACTTTGCTTTCGTCGATGATCAGCACCATAAATTCGCCGGGCACATTTTGATAAAAAGTATTGGCGACGCGCAGCAACACGTCTGCGCCTTGGGTGCAGTGAATGAAGCCATCTGCTGCAAACGCTTGCGGCAAGTACGGCCGGTCTGCCGCGAGCGAGCGATAATAATCCGCCGGTACAAGATGCAGGATGAAGTTCATTCGGACTCGCGTAACCCCTCGAAAAAATCTGTTTCGATCCGGCGTCCGCCGTTCACCAGGCTGAAGGCGCGATAAAACGTCTGGTGACTCAAGGCCGCCGGATCGTGTGTCTCGACCCATTGCTCGATCCCGGCGTAACCGGGCAACTGCGATCGATGACAGGCAATCGCTTTCCAGACCGTAGGCCAGTGGGCGCGGCAATCGATGCGGGTCGTGATCGCCCAGTCTTCCCACGGCGCCGGGCGGCGCTCCCTCCCATCGACGGGCATGACGATATCGCCAAAAACAGACTGGTAGATTTCGATCACAGCCCGCGTATCGACCATGTAGTACAGCTTCGACACGCGGTGCGGCCCGGCCTGGTTGGGAGCGGTATAAGTTGGATCGGCGGCGCAGACGAGCGCGGCGGGTGTCAACTGACAGATCGCAATGTGATCGGGATGGCCGTACGCGCCTGACGGGTCGAACGTGATCACCACCTGCGGCTTGATCTGACGGACATAACCCACAATCTTGCCGATCGCTTCGGCGGGATCGGCCTGATCGAGATCGCCGTCAAGGTAGTCCAGAAAATCAACCTGGCGCAGGCCCAATACCTGGGCGGCCGCGAGCAGTTCGCCGGTGCGGGTCTGTCCGAGCGCAGCCGGGCCGGGGTAATCTTTTTCGTCGCCCCACCAACCGCGCTCACCGCGTGTCGCGGTGACCAGGTACGTTTCGACGCCTTCCGCGCCATATTTTGCCAGCACGCCGCCCACGCCCAGCGATTCGTCGTCAGGATGCGCCAGCACGCACATCAATTTCAGATTGTCGGCCATCCCGCCTCCCAAAGCCAGGTAGAATTGTACCCGATCTATGGGAGATCATAAAGAGGTGGGTGCCACGGGCTAGGGCAATCGCATCTAAATTCTTGCACAGCGCAAATACAGGCGTGATGGCTCACCGTCCGCGTCCCCGTCCGCTTCGCGCGGCCCGCGCGGACGCGGGCCGAGAGCAGTGGCCCATTTTCGGGGCCGATCGGGTATTGA
>DATDPU010000120.1:0-109379 GCA_035292585.1 Anaerolineae bacterium
GTCAACTCGGTTTGAAAACTACTCCGCCAGATCCGAGCGGTGTTCGCTTCAACCTCCGCGATTGTTGTCATGACGCCACCTTGTCAAAATCAAGTGGCACTTACGATAACCGGATTTTGCGAAAACTGAAAGACACTAACAGGAATGCAGAATGTAGAATGATGAGTCACTCATACATGGGTAGCCACTCGCCGCGCGCGTCGCGCACACGCGGCGCGCCGGTCTCATCCCAGATGATCATCCGGCCGGTGTTGTAGATCAGCATGGCGCGGGCGCGAGCGGTCTTCTCGTCTTCAGCCGAATTCGCTAATCCCCAGGCCGCGTAGATTTGTCCGTTGGTGCGGCTGACCGCGCGCCGATCGTGGAAACCGAGCCGAGTCGCGATCTGCTCGTTGGTCATGCCGTGCGCCAGCAAGCGCACGACCTCGCGCTCGTTGGGTTCCAACAGATCGAGCGGCGAATCTTCATCCTTCAGCCGGACTGCCTGCACGCGCTGTTCGATCTCCGGGTCGACGAAGCTGCGCCCGGCGCGCGCATCGCGCAGCAGCGGCACGACCATGTGCGGCAGCAGGTAGTTGCTCTTGCGCACGTAGGCGTAGTGAGTGAGGATACCCGAAGCGAGGAAATCGCGGTAAAAGCGCTCGTCGTCTTGAATCGAGTAGAAGACGACGGGCAGGCGCGGGATTTCACGCCGGATGGCAACGGCCGCTTCGACGCCGTTCATCGACCCGGCCAGCTGCACATCCATCAAAATCGCGTCGGGCGGCTCGGCGCTCACCCGTGCAATCGCGTCTTCGCCGCTGGCGGTCTCGGCGATGACGGTCACCGCGCCGGTATCTTCCAGCCCCGATCGCATCGCAGTCCGCAACGCCTGGTTGTCTTCGACGAGGAGAAGACGGATCATGAATGTGCTATCGTAATCTGACTATCAGACGAATGACGAAAGACGAAAGTCTTGGTCCTTCGTCACACTTGCACCTCACTGCGTTCGGCGCAGCGCGGGTGTTCGTCTTTCGTCGAGTTGAGGCATATTATCTGGTCAGCCCCGAAGGCTGTCAAGCACGCGCGTGTACACCCTCTCCGACTCAAAGCCTTCACGCCACGGCCCCCACCGGATAGACTGAGAGCGTGCAAGGTCTATCACTACTCCAACTGCATGGAGGTTGGACATGGATATCTGGGTTTGGTTGTTGGTGGCGGTGCTCGTCCTCGTGCCGAAACGAACCTCGGCGCGGGATGCCGGGTTTGACCGGGTGCGCAGCCTGGCGCTACTGCTGGGCCTGCTCTATTTAATCACGCAGACTACAGGCTGATGTGCCAACAGGCTCAGTGACCGGCGATTTCGATCCATTCCTTGACGGCTTACAATCTCTGCCTGGCCGCATAGCTGTTGCTGCAAATTGCGCATCCCAAGGTGGCGCAAGGGGTAGCCGATCACAGTAGCGAACGCAGAAAACGCTGAGAGCAAAGGAATCACTTGGACACGGACTCACACTGAAAACACGGAGGCTCATGTTCAGAACAAGTGCATGGACAGTCGCTTAGCCCCCTGCTTGCGCCCCCGTGTGGGGTTGTGGGCGCCTTCGGCGGGCGCGAGGCCCTACACTACGGCGTACGTGTTCAATACATGAGCGAACATGGATTTGCAATTGTGATCTGTGTCCACACCGCACCGGCAAACACCGCAGGTGGGTGCAGGCGTCTGCGTTTGCCGTGTCCAAAACATTCGGAGGAAGTGTGAACGAGAAGAGGCGCTGGCTGATTGTCGCGATCTTCGCGGCGGCGATGGCCTGGCTGGAATCGGCGACCGTCATCTATCTGCGAACATTGGTCGGCCGGATCGATCCGTATCAAGCTCAACCTTTGCCGGTTTCAGTCGGCCTGGGGCAAACGGAGATCATCCGCGAGGCGGCGACGCTGATCATGCTGTTCACGGTCGGTTGGCTGGCCGGCCGGACGTGGCGCAGCCGGCTCGGCTATTCGATGATCGCTTTCGGGCTGTGGGACATTCTGTACTACGTGTTCCTGGCAATCATCGGCGGCTGGCCGCGCTCGCTGCTGGATTGGGATGTGCTGTTCCTGATCCCGCTGCCGTGGTGGGGGCCGGTGATCGCGCCGGTGTTGATCGCCACAATGATGATCATTGGCGGGACGCTGGTTAGCCGGTTCGATCGAACCGACCGGCCGATCTGGCCCGGCCGCCGGGCGTGGACGCTCAACCTGGGCGGCGTGGCGCTGGCGTTGTACGTGTTCATGGCCGATGCGCTTCAGGTGATGGGCGGAGGAGCAGAGGCCGTTCGGGCGATTCTACCGGCCCAGTTCAACTGGCCGTTGTTCATCAGCGCGCTGGTTTTGATGGCCGCGCCGATCGTCGATGTGAGCAGGCAGATTTGGAAACAGCGCGTGGTTGGAAGCGCGCGAGCGGAGACAGCCTGATACACTGCTTACCTAACCTTCACCACCTCAATCACCTCCGCTGCCGAATCGTAACGCCCCAGCATCGGCATGACGTAAACGCCCTGTACCAGCGGCTGCAACTGTTGCAACGCTTCCTGCGCGATACGGATACCTTCGCGCCGCTCGTCTGTCGCGCCGCGCATGCGCTCCAGCACCCGATCGGGTAGATGGATGCCGGGCACTTCGTTGTGCAGGAACTCGGCGTTGCGGAGGCTGGCCGGCGGCAGCACGCCGGCGATGATCGGGAGCGGAATGTCGCCAAACTGATCGCGGTAACGCTCGATGAAACGCTGCGCCGACTCGGTATCGAACACGGGTTGCGTCAGCGCGAAGTCTGCGCCGCAGGCGATCTTCTTGCGCAGCAGCTTGATCTCGCGCTCGAGGTCCGGCGCGCCGAAGTTCAGCGCCACGCCGACGAAGAAACCCGTCGGCCCGCCGATCGATTTGCCCGCGTGATCGCGCCCGGTGTTGAAGTTCTCCTTGAGCATTTTGAGCAGGCCGGTCGGCACGATGTCGTGGTGATCGCCGGCTTCGGGATAATCGCCGACGGCGGGCGGGTCGCCCATCGTGACGAACAGGTTGCGCACGCCGAGCGCATGGGCGGCCAGCAGATCGCCCTGCACGCGGATCAGGTTGCGGCCACGGGTCGGAAAGTGCAGCACGGTTTCGAGATCGGCTTCGCGCTGCATCAGGTGCGCCAGCGCCCAAGCGCTCATGCGCATACGCGCCATCGGCGCATCGGCCACGTTGATCACGTCCACGCCCGATCGGCCCAGCTCGCGCGCCGCTTCCAGGATGCGGCCCGCGTTGTGGCCCTTGGGCGGATCGACTTCGACGGCGGTGACGAACTCGCCGCGCGCGAGTTTCTCTTGCAGGCGCGTGGGTGGGTGCAGCTCCTCACGTCCGCTCCACTCGGCCTCGATCGATCCGTTCACGACTTCCACGCGGGGTGTGGAACTATCGACGACCCGCTGCGCGATCGCCTCGTCGAGCGCGGCGCGCATCTTGCCGATGTGCTGCGGCGTCGTGCCGCAGCAGCCGCCGATCAACGTCGCGCCGGCGATCAGGAAACGCCGGGTGTAGTCGGAAAAATAATCGGGCGTGGCCGGGTAGATGATGCGCGGCCCGACTCGCTGCGGCCAGCCGGCGTTAGGCATCACGCTGATCGGCGTGCCGTTGGCGTGGTTCGCCAATAGATTGACGACCGGCAGCAGCCGCGCCGGCCCGACGCTGCAATTCGCGCCGATCACATCGACCTTGAGTTCCAGCAGCGCCCGCGCGACGGCCTCGGCCGAATCGCCGAGCGGGGTGCGGCCGTCTTCGGTGAACGTCATCTGCGCGACGAGCGGCACATCCGGCGCGACCTCCCGCGCGGCGAGGATCGCTTCGCGGATTTCGATCAGGTCGCTGAACGTCTCGAAGATTAACAGGTCGATGCCGGCCCAATGCAGCGCGCCGATTTGTTCGCGAAAAGCTTGCCGCGCCTGCGCGGGCTGCACGCGGCCTAACGGCGCCAGCCGCACGCCGAGCGGCCCGACCGAGCCGGCCACGTACACCTTGCGGCGCGATTCGTCGACGGCCATTCGCGCCAGCCGCACGCCCGACTGATTCATCTCGACCACCTGCGCCTGGAGACCGTGCTCGCCCAGGCGAAAGGCATTCGCGCCGAAGGTGTTGGTTTCCAGCACTTCGGCGCCGGCCTCGACGTAGCGCCGGTGGATGTCGAGGATCAGGTTGGGCTGCGATAGGTTGAGCGCGTCGAAGCAGCGGTCGAACGAAATGCCGCGCGCGAAGATCTCCGTGCCCATCGCGCCGTCGGCCAGCATCGGGCCGCGCCTTAACTTATCCAGGAAGGTAGTGCTCATAGAAATCCTCGGCTTCTGTGATAAATGAAACGTGAAGCGTGAGGCGTGAATCACGTTTCACGCCTCACGTTTTACGATTCCGGCGGCTGCTCCTCGTCCTTCAACCGCATGACGCGAAACGCTTCGGCGTACTTCAGCTTGCCTTTCTGCTTCTTGTTCTTCTTGGCCTTACCACCGTTCGCCGCTTTCATCTTCTTGCGGCCCTGCTTGGCTTCGGCGGCGGCCCACTCGTGCACCATCGGGCCGGGGTCCCACTCGCCCATCTGGCTGGGGTGACACTTGAGCGATCCGACCTTGAGGTCGATCGTGTCGGTGATGTCGATCCAGGTGTTCGGCGCCTCGGTCAAGTTGACGTACACCGCACTGACTTTGTGGGCCGGGCCGAGTTCGGGCCACAACAGTTCCATCTCGGCGCACGGGAATACCGCTTCGAGCGCCGCCGCCGCCGCCGCCCGGTGATCGGGATGGTTGATGTAGGTGCTGTCGTAGAACCACGCATCGGGGTCGCCGCACAAGACCACTTCCGGCTTGCGCTTGCGGATTTCGCGGACGAGTTCGCGCCGCAACTCCAGCGTCGGCTCCAACCGGCAGTCGTCGTGGCGCAAGAACACGACATGCTTCACGCCCAGCAGCTTGGCCGCTTCTTTCTGCTCTTTTTCGCGCGTCTTGGCGAGCGTTGCTGGCGTGAATTGGGTATCGTGCGTGCCGACGTTGCCGCTGGTGCAGGCCACAAAGGTGACCTCGCAGCCGTCTCTGGCCCATTTGGCGACCGTTCCGGCGACACTGAACTCGGCATCGTCGGGATGGGCGAAGATGGTCATGGCGGACTTGGGCACGTAGTGCGCATCGAAGTTGGACATACGCTCCTCTTTGGCTGATGGCAAATGGCATATTTCAGTAGTTCACGAAACGTCCCGTAGCCTAGGGCCTTGTGCCCGTTTTGCCGCCCACAACCCCACCAGGGGGCGCAAGCAGGGGGCTAAACTACGGATTTCGTGATGTACTGACATTGCTGGCTCTACCGGATCGGGCGGGAAAAGCAATCCGCGAATCGCGCGAATCGCGCGAAAACATTAGCGAAGATTCGCGTGATTCGCGGATAATCCCGTCCAAGTCGGGAGAGCCACCTTGCTTATAGCGTATCGCATTTTACGTTTCACTTCTCACGCCGCTGGATTGAGCGCCTGGGCAATTTTCGGCAGCGACACGTCGTAACGGTATGGAATATTCATGTGGCCGTCGTCGAACTCTGCATACTCGTGCGGGACGCCGAGCGCCTGCAAGCGTTGCGCCAGGATGCGCGCGCCGAAGTGCAGGTTGAACTCGTCGCGCGCGCCGCAATCGATGAACAGCAGCCGCAGCCGCTTCAGGTTGTCGGCGTAGCGCTCGACCAGCTCGACCGGATCGTACTCCAGCCAGCGCCGCCAGACTTCGGGCCGCAGCTCGCCGGTGTGCAGATCGAACGGGAAGTCGATCGGCAGTGGTTTCGCAGCGGGATTGGGCGAATAGGCTGCCGCCATCGCCAGGATGTCGACCGCTTCAATATCTTTGTGTTCTTTCTTGACCTTGCGCTCGAACTCGGCCCACCACTTGTCCACTCCACCCGCCCGTTGAATGGTGTTGAGAAACTTGGGGAAGTCGGGCTTGTAGACGAGTTCGAAGTACATATCGCCGCTGTGACAGGCCACCGCGCCGAAAATATCGGCATGGCGCAGGCCGAACATGATCGCGCCGTAACCCCCGCTCGATTTGCCGAACACGCCCCGGCCTTCCGGCGCGGCGATCGTGCGGTACGTCGCGTCGATGTGCGGGATGAGTTCGTCGAGGACGTAATCTGCATAGCGGCCGATCGCGGTCGAGTTGAGATACTGGCTGCCGCCATAGCGCGTGAAGCAATCAGGCAATACAAAGATCGCAGGTAACAGCCGCCCATCGGCGAGCAAGGCGTCGACTCGTTCTTGAAAGTTCGGCTGCCAGGCGCTGAAGTTGAAGTACGACAGGCCGCTGCCGGTGAAGCCGGCCAGGCCATAAATCACCGGATAGCGTTTGCCGCTCGTTGCGTAGTCGGGCGGCAGGATGACGGGCAGCTTGCGCGTAACCGGATCGCCTAACGGGTTATCGGCCAGCACGCGGCTGGTGAAGGTTTCGATGACGAGGGTGGTAGACACGATCCTCCTCTATCGCGGCCAAAGGCGAAAGCCCGCCTGCTCAAAATGACGGTCGAAGGTGAAGGCATCCCGCAGTCGCTCGCGGCGCATCACGGCGAAGCTGGCGCAGTCGGTGAACGAGAATTCTTTGTCGTCATAGGTTTTGAAGAGCTGCCACGCCTCTTCCCACAGATCGATGTCCAGCCGGATGAGCCTCACGCGCGACGAATGTAAAAGCCAATCGCCGCACAGCACTGCGCGCTGATGTCCAGCCCGATACAACACCAGCGTCACGGTCTCGGCCATCACATAGTCGGTGATGACAAAGGTGACTTGCCGATCGGCCAAGCTCTGAAAGGCCGCTGCCGCCTGCACGTGGTATTTGTCCCCCCGATCATAAAGCGCCACCCACGCGGCGCTGTCGGCCAAAAGGTTCATTTGGACTTTCGCTTGGTGGTTTTCTTCGAGGCCGATGATGCGTATCTTGAAGATCGCTTTTCTTTCACCGCTCGGCGAGCAGTGGGGATAGCGTCCTCACGCCGGGGAGCGCCGTACAGATAGTGATCGTGGTTGATAGACAAATCACCCAGGCCGCTGTCAAACATGCCGATCATTTTGAAGATGGGATCGTCCGCATGCAGAATCCCGTCGTCGGCTTCGGCCGCCACGCGCTCGATGTAGTCGGCCAGGGCTTCACGAATCTGCACGGCCAGCGTCAGGCCTTGTTTCTCGGCTCGCGCTTGCAGCTGCTCGTGAATCTTGCGCGGCAGGTACACTTGCGTCCGCACCATGTTCTCGCGCATGGCTCCTCCAAATTAGATGTATGTATTATACATCTAACCCGCCATCAACTGCTCCACCCGGCTCACCCCCACCGAGTAATAGCGCGCGCCCGGATGGTGCACGATGATGGCGGCGGTCGAATGCTCCGGCACCAATTGAAATGCCGAGGTCAGCTGCATGCCGAGTTCTTTTTCAGCCGGCAAGAGCTGGAATACCTGGGCGTGATCGTCAAGATCAGGGCAGGCCGGGTAGCCCCACGAGTAACGCTTGCCGCGCTTCGCGTCGAGTCCCAATTCGCGCCGCACGTGCCGATGCACATACTCGGCCGTCGCCTCCGCCGCTTCGGCCGACAGGCCATGTGTGAAGTAGGCTTCGGTGTAATCGCCGCGCGCTTGGAGCTCCAGGAAGCGCTCCTCGGCGCGCGGGCCGACCGTTACCACCTGCAAGGCGACCACATCCATGATACCCGAATCCGCCGGCGCAAAGTAATCGGCCAGGCACAAGCGATCGCGCTCGGGCTGGCGCGGGAAGGTGAAGCGGGCGAGCTCACGCAGGGCTTTCTTGCCATTGGAGGGTTGGCTAGTTGCTTGGTTGGTTGGATAGTTGGATGGGTCGTAGATGACCAGAGATTCACCTTGCGACTGCGCCGGGAAGTAGCCGTAGACGGCGCGCGGCTCCAGATACTTCAGCTTCAGCGCCTCGCGCCGCATGCGCTCCAGCCGCGTCTCGAACTCGGCTTTAAGCCGGACCCACTCCTCGCCGTGCGTGTTCTTCGCGCCCCATTGCAGCCGATACAGCTCGTCGAGGTCGAGGTGTTGCAAGACGATCTCCAGCGGCATCTCGCGGATCACGCGCGCGCCCCAAAAGGGGGGCATAGGGATGCCCGTAGCCTGGAGACGCTGGACGTTAGAGGTTGGAGGTTGGAGGTTGGCAGGCACGCCTCCAACTTCCAACGTCGATCTTCCAACTTCCAGCCTCGCCTCCTCAATAATCCGCCCGACAAAGTCGCCACGCTCCGCCGGGTCGATCAGCTTCTCCATCGAGTCCAGCCCCTCGAAGGCATCCTTGCAGTAGAACACGCCCGGCGAGTACGGCTCGCCCGATTCGGTGAATAAAATGCGCCGCCCAAACTTGCGATTGATCGCCGCGCCGCCGATCAGCACCGGGAAACTCAGCCCGCGTTTGTGCAGCTCGTTGACGATCAACGGCATCTGCTTGGAAGTGGAGACCAGCAGCGCGCTCAACCCGATCGCCGTCGCATTGGTTTCAATCGCCTTGTCGATGATCACGTTCGCCGGCACTTGCTTGCCCAGGTCGAACACGGTGTAACCGTTGTTGGTCAGGATCGTGTTGACCAGGCTCTTGCCGATATCGTGCACGTCGCCGTACACCGTCGCCAGCACCACCTTGCCCTTGGTCGCGCCTTCTTTCCGATCGAGATACTGCTCCAGGTGCGCCACGGCCTTCTTCATCACCTCGGCCGATTGCAGCACGAACGGCAGGATCAACTCGCCCGCGCCGAACTTGTCGCCGACCTCTTTCATCGCGGGCAGCAGGACGTTGTTGAGCGTCCAGATCGCGCCCTCGTTGAGCGTCCGGCCTTGCGCAGGGCCATGCGCCTCGATCGACGCATCGATCAGCGGCTCGAGGCCATCCTTCTTGCGATGCAGGATCATCCAATGAATCTTCTGCTCCGGCGCCATGCCTTCGGTCGGGTCTTCGGCGGGTTTGTTAGCGACCGCAGTCGCGACTACGTCGAAGTGCTGGATGAACTTCGTCAGCGCATCGGGCGCTCGGTTGAAGATCAGGTCATCGCACAGCGCCCGCACTTCGGAGTCGATCTCGGCATACGGCGTGATGTCTTTGGGATGTACCAGCGCCAGGTCGAGGCCGGCCTGCACGCAGTGATACAGGAAGGCGCTGTTCAACGCGGCGCGCGCCGCAGCGCTCAGGCCGAACGACACATTGCTCACGCCGAGCGACGCCAACACACCCGGCAACCCGGCTTTGATTTTGCGAATGCCTTCGATCGTTTCGATCGCCGACCCGGCCATCTCGGCGTCACCCGTCGCCAGCGTGAAGGTCAGCGCGTCGAAGATCAGCGCATCGGGGGCCAGGCCGTACTCGTTCACGGCGATCTCGTAGATGCGCCGGGCCACTTCCAGCTTCGCCTCCGCCGTTTTAGCCATGCCGCGCTCGTCGATCGTCAGGGCGATGACGGCCGCGCCGTGCGCCACGGCCAGCGGCAACACGGCATCGCAGCGCTCGCGCCCGCGTTCCAGGTTGATCGAGTTGATGATCGCGCGGCCGGGGTTCGTTTCCAGCGCCAGGCGGAGCACATCGGCCTCGGTCGAATCGATCATCAGCGGCGTCTCGACGCTCATTTGCAGCTTCTTCACCACCTGGCGCATCTGCTCGGCCTCGTCGGGCCGCTCGGTCAACGCCACGCACACGTCGAGCGTGTGCGCGCCGCCTTCCACCTGCTCGCGCGCAACTTCGAGGATGCCCTCGTAGTCGTCGGCCAGCAACAGGCGCTTGACCTTGCGGCTGCCCTGCGAGTTGACGCGCTCGCCGACGATCATCGGCGGCGGGTCCTGGTGTAATGGAATCGCGCGCATCGCAGAAGAGATCATGGGAATGTATTTCACCGCAGAGGACGCCGAGAGCACAGAGAGGTTATTGGGTTCCTCCGCGCCCTCTGCGCTCTCGGCGGTGAATCGGTTCTTAGGTTTAAGGCCGCGCACGCGATCGATTAATTCCTTCAAGTGCTCTGGCGTCGTGCCGCAGCAGCCGCCGACGGCGTTCACCCCCAGTTCGGTCACGAACTCGGCCAACGTCTCGGCCAACGGGACGGGCTGCATCGGGTAGACCGCATTGCCGTCGACGTTGAGCGGCAGCCCGGCGTTAGGCACCACCGAGATCGGCTTGCGCGAGTGGGCGCACAAGTAGCGCACGGGTTCGCGCATGTAGTCGGGGCCGGTCGAGCAGTTCAGGCCGATCACGTCGATGACCGGCAGACACTCCAGCGTGGTGAGCGCGGCGGCGATGTCGGTGCCGAGCAGCATGCGGCCGGTGGTGTCGAGCGTGATGTGTACCTGCAACGGGATGCGGAGGCCTGTCTCTTCGAACGCGCGCCACGCGCCGTGCACCGCCGCTTTGGTTTCCAGGATGTCCTGCTGCGTCTCGATCAGCAGCAGGTCGGCCCCGCCCCGGATCAAGCCAGCCGACTGCTCGCGGAAGACGTCGACCAATTCGGCAAAGGTGACGTTGCTCAACGTGGGATCGTTCGCCGAAGGCAACATGCCCGACGGGCCGATCGAGCCGGCGACGAAGCGCGGGATGCCGGTGTCGTGCTCAAAGCGATCCGCCACGCGCCGCGCCAGCGCCGCCGCCGCCCGGTTCATCTCGACGATGCGATCTTGCAAGGCATATTCGCGCATGGTGATGCGGTTGGCGCGGAAGGTATCGGTCTCGATCGCCTCGCACCCGACGGCGAGGAACGAAGCGTGAATCTGCTCGACCACTTCCGGCTGGCTGATGACCAGGTAGTCATTGCAACCGTTCAGCGCTTCGCCGCCGAAGTCCATCGGGCCGAGGTTGCACGCCTGGATGCTGGTGCCCATCGCGCCGTCGAAGACGACCACGTGATCGGCCAGCGCGTCGAGATAGCGTCGGTTGGTGTGTGGCCTGAGTTTCAAGATGGTCTCCTTGTTACCCATAGGACTTACGCAGTTGGTGCGGCAGTTGCACTGCCGCCGCCCCATCTGCCGCAGTACAACTGCGGCAGCAACATGCAACTGCGTAAGTCCTGACCCATCTACTCGCTCCTACTTAAAACAAAAGCCCCTTCGGGTTGAAGAGGCAAGTTAGCGTTAGGAACTTGCTCTCATCTCCCAGAATGTGCTTCTGCCGGAATTGGCACCGGGGTTAGGAATTGGAGATTAGATATTAGAGATTGGAGGGCGTGTCCTCCAACTTCCAATTTCTAACATCCAACATCCAGACTTGGTTGCCGAGGCTTCACAGGGCCGGTCCCTCCGCCTCTCTGGATGAGCGCAGCATGCTATTTAGTTGATGGTCAGCAGTTTACCACAACCTCAAGCGCTGTCAACCCTTTTGCAGAAACCCGCCATTCAACGAACCCACGCGCGAACCAACCAGCGAAGTATGCGCAAGAAAGTCTTGCAGAATATAAATTGCTCATCGTCCGCGTCCGCGCGGCCGGCCCGCGGGGACGCGGGCCAAGAGCGCTAAACTATCCTGCCGAACTTAACTAACCGCCCAACGCTCCAGCAGCGGCAACAGCTCCGCCAGCGCTGCAATGGTCGCATCGGGGAGGATGGTATCCAGGTGGACTTCGTTGGCCTGGCGATCGGCCTGCATCGTCGCCCACACGTTGCGCATGCCGACATTCTTCGCGCCCAGCACGTCCGCGCCGAGCATATCGCCCACCATCACCGCCTCGCCCGGCCCGATGCCCCATCGATCGAGGGCCGCTTTGAAGATGCGCGGGTTGGGCTTGCGCACGCCGACCTCGGCCGAGATCAAGATCGGGTCGAACCACGGCCGCAGGTGGTGGTCGTCGATCAGCCGATGGACGTTGGCCGCGTCGCGCGCGTTGGAGATGATCGCCAGCCGGTACCCTTTAGCGCGCAGCGCGTCGAGCGTAGAGTAGGTATCCGGGAAAGGTTGCCAAAGCGATTCGCCGTAGGCATATAGAGTAATTAGAGATTGATCGATTAGAGATTGGGGGACCTCCGTGTAGCCGAACTCGGCCAGCGCCATTTTTAACGCTTTATCGGAACTGTATTCGATCCAGTCCTGCTGCCCCTTCTCGACGAACAGCATGATCAATTCGCGATGGCGCTTGAGGAACGCAGCGGGATCGAGCGGGAACCCGTGCGCGTTGAAGAACTCGATCTGCTGCAGCGCGCCGCGCCACATCACATCGTGCCACTCGCCGCCGAATTCGATCAATGTGCTGCCCAGGTCGAAGATAACGCCCTTGATCGTCATGCATCGATTATACACGAGAGCGTCGAGGACGTTGGTGGGAGGTAAAGTGTGTCGGGGTCTAGTGGTCAGTCCACTTGATTTTGATGGGTAGCCTAGGGCCGTGTGCCCGTCCACCGCCCACGACCCCGCAAGGGGCGCAAGCAGGGGGCTATGCTACGGCCCATCAATTTCACATGGACTGACCACTAGGAGTTAGCCGACAAACCAACGCGCCATCTTGTTTGTGGGTTTGCCGGTTGGGTCATTGTGTTACGAACACCGCTACCGGCTCGCCGACTAAGCTGTTCCCCTGGCGATCAATTGCCTCAACCGTGAACACATGCCGTCCCGGCGACAACTGCCACCACGCCCGCACGGGCACGCTGTCGAAGGCGCCGATCGGTTGCCCATCCACCAGCAGCGTCAGCTGTTGGATTTGCACGCCGTCGGCGGCGATGGCCTGCACGGGAATGCGCTGGGACTCGATCGGCGTCTGCGGCGTCAACTTGTACAGCGTGCCGTCGTAGGGCCGCGTGATGCGAATCGCCAATCTCTGATCACCGTTTACTGCTAACGGATCGCCGTTCACTGCCGCTACGGGTAACTGTGGTATGCCATTCTCGCGCGCCCACTCCTGCGCCTCGGCGGGCAAGACGAGATACACGCGCGTGGCGACGCGATCGCGCGGCGTGTCAGGCGTCGCCAGCTGGCCCGTAGCCACATCGATCGCGAACGACCGATAGAGATTGTCGGGCTGCGTCGGCTCGGCGCCGGCGATGAAAACCTCGCGCTGCGTGAACGGGCAGTAGGGCGTCGGCAGCAGGCCGGACGTCGCGCACACGTCCAGGTCAACCAATCCATCCGGTCGCTCGAACCGGTTGACCGGTTTGCCTTTCAACACCGCTTCCATGAAGTCGCGCCAGATCGGCCCGGCCCCGGCCACACCGCTCACGCGCTCCATCGGCTGGTTGTCGGCGTTGCCCACCCACACCCCCACGACGACATCCGGGGTGTAACCCACCGTCCAGTTATCGCGCCAATCGGTCGTCGTGCCGGTCTTGACGGCGGCCGGCCGCGTCAGGCGCAGCACGCTGAATTCGCCGAACGCCGACGCGCGTGCGCCGTTGTCGCTCAAGATATGACTGATCAGATAGGCCACGCGCGGGTCGAGGGCTTGCTCGCCGAGTTGCGGCTGCACGTTGTACAGCGTCTCACCCGCCGCGGTCGTCACCTGCCGCACCGCTGCCGGCGTCACCCGCTGCCCCCCATTGGCGAATGCGCCGTACGCCGAGACCAAATCGATCAGCCGGACTTCACCGCCGCCGAGCGTGAGCGACAGACCGTAGCGGCTCGAATCGCCGAACGTGCCGATGCCGAGCGAGCGCGCCAGCCCGATCATCCGATCCAGCCCGACCCGCTGCAACACCTTGACTGCCGGGATGTTGTAACTGGAGGCCAGCGCCTCGCGCGCGGAGACCGGCCCGTGGAATTGCAGATCGTAGTTGCGCGGCGCGTAAGGATCGCCCTCGCGCGTCGGGAACGATGTGCGCACGTCAAGGATCATACTGGCGGGCGTCAGCGGATCGGGCTGCGCCGGATCGAAAGCGGCCGCGTAGGTGATCGGCTTGATCGACGAGCCTGGCTGCCGATGCGCCAGCACTGCGTTCACCGCGCCGTCGATCTGCGCGTTGAAGTAATCGGGGCTGCCCAGCATCGCCCGGATTTCGCCGGTGTTCGGGTCGAGCGCGACGAGCGCGGCGTTGTTCACGTGCTTGCCCAGCGAGCCTTTGGGCAAGCTGAGCGCCGAACCATCTTGCAGCTCCTGCAAGCGCCGCCCCGCGATCGACTCGGCCGCGTGTTGCCAGTTGAGGTCGAGCGTGGTGGTGACGATCAAGCCCTGCGTGTAAATCGCTTCGAGGCCATAGCGATCTTCGAGCCACGTCGTCACAAAGGCGACGAAGTGCGGCGCTTCGATTGGGAACGGCGTGGCGGCGAAATTCAAGTTCTCGGCGCGCGCGAGTTCCGCCTGCTCCGCCTCGATGTACCCGGCTTTCACCATCAAGTCGAGCACGACCGCTTGGCGTTCTTTGGCAGCGGGCAGGTTCGCCAGCGGATCGTAAGTGGCGGGCGCTTGCGGCAGGCCGGCCAGCAGCGCGCACTGCGCCAGGTCGAGCTGCCCGACCGGCGCGCCGAAGTACGCCTGCGCCGCCGCCTCGATGCCGTAGGCCAGGTTGCCGTAGTACACCTCGTTGAGATACAACGCCAGGATGTCGTCCTTGCCGAACTGCCCCGCCATGCGCCAGGCCAGGATCGATTCGCGCAACTTGCGCGTCAGCGTGCGCTGCGATCGTTCTTCGGGCGACAACAACAAGTTGCGCGCGAGCTGCTGCGTGATCGTGCTGCCGCCCGATAGCGTTTCGCCGCCTTCCAGGTTGATCCACACCGCGCGCACGATGCCGACGAAATCGACGCCGGGGTTGGTGTAGAAGTTGGCGTCTTCGGTCGCGATGGTCGCCTGGCGGCAATACGGCGGGATGGCGTCGAGCGGCACCGGCGTGTGCTTGCCCCAATGCGGATCGATGATCTCGTACAGCAACCGCCCATTGCGATCGAGAATCTTGGTCGACGGCGCGGCCGCGCGTTCGTACAGCGCGTCGAGCGCGGGCAGATCGACGAACAGCCAGGCGTACACGCCGGCCGCGCATGCAAGCGAGAGCAGGATAAGTGAAGCGATAAGAAGTTTCAGGCGACGTCGCATTGGAAAGAATGGTTATTGGGAATTAGAGATTAGGCGTCTGGCCGTCTATCTGTTGACGCCGTTCGCAAGCGAATTGTAACGCAGGCGAGCCTACGGACAAGCAACGCGGGGATGACGAAAGGTAGGCGGGTTGGTTTTCAGGCGGCCCTAAGCTTATCGAATAGGACTTACGCGGTTGGCGCGGCAGTTGCACTGCGGCAGCAACCTGCAACTGTGTAAGTCCTGTCGAACTAAAAGCCTGGTTTCCGATCAGGCAATGCGAGCAGCTGCCTGATCTCCCGCTGCGCCTGCTCGCTCGATTGGAAGTGGATGCCGTGGATGCCGAGTGCTTCCGCGCCGCGCACGTTCTCCGGCATGTCGTCCACGAAAACCGCTTCCACAGCCTGCACCCCCAGCCGAGCGAGCGCCGCTTGATAGATGCGCGGATCGGGTTTGGTCACTCTTTCTTCAGCCGAGATCACCATCACGTCAAAGGCATCGGCAATCGGGAAGATGGCGGTGAACAAGTGTCGGCCGTTGTCCCAGGCATTGCTGATCAACCCGGTCTTGATGGCCGGGCGCATGCTGCGGATCAGCGCCAGCAGTTCCTCATCGAGAAAATCTTCGACGAAGAACTGCTCGTAAAATTCGGCGACGGTCATGCGGCTGCCCAGCTTGAGATTGAGACCGATCTGTTTCCAGCAGTCTTCGTGGCTGATGTCGCCGCGCTGGCCGCGCAGCGACGCCTCGCACCCAAAGACCAGGTTTTCAAGGCTGTGGGACGGCAAGCCGAGACGCGCTTCAAGCGCCCGGCGCGTCCGATCGGTGCGGCTGCGTACCAGCACGCCGCCGAAGTCGGTGAGAAGGGCACGGATCATGTGAGTCCTTTAATCGAGTAGTTGGTTAGTTGGGTGGTTGGCTGGTCAGCGCGGCGTCGCCGTTTCAGTGGTCGCCAGCAGCTCCACTGCGGCGGCAAGGTAGGGATCATCCACCTCGGTAAATTCGTCCCAGTTCACAGCGACGACGACATCCGGCGTCAAGCCCACGTCTTCCCACTGGTCGCCGCTGCGCGGGATGAACGTTTCGCGTGCGATCCAGGCGCGCGAGCCGTCCTCGAAATTATACCCGTAGATCGTCTCGATATTGCCGGCCGTAGGCAGGCCGACCAGGCGCGCCCGGCCAGCCTCCCGCAACACGCCGCTGAAGACTTCGGCGTAGCTTTCCGTATCGGGGCTGATCAAGATGACCAGGGGCACGTCTGGCGAATTGCCGATCGGATCGGGCGCTACCGTCAGCGGGCGCGCGCCCTCACGGCTGGCAAATTCGCCGTGCTGGCCGCTGGTAAAGAAACCGAGCAGCGCGAGCAGGTTGGTGCTCACGCCCCCACCGTTGACGCGCATATCGATAATCAAGCTATCGAGTGGGCCGCCGGCCATCAAGGCCGTGAGGGTCTGCCGGGTGCTGGTCTCAATCGCCGCATCCCACAGCGTGGGCACCATCAGGTAACCCACCCGCGCGCCGGCGTCGAGTTCGAACGCGCGGCCCGTCGCTTGCAACACGCCGTCGATGGGCCGGCGAGTGACGCGCACCTCGCGCGGCGTCTGGCCGGGCGAGCGCACGCGAATGGCGATCTGAGTGCCGGACGGGCCGCGCAGTACGTCGAGCGCGTCCGGCCCGTCGGTGTCGTCGCCGATCTGGCGGCCTTCGATGGCGAGGATCGCGTCGTGGGGGCGCAAGCCGGCTTCCTCGGCCGGGCTGCCGGGAAAGACGCTGAAAATGACGGCCTGGCGCTTGTCGAGCTGGGTTGCCGCATAAACGCCGATACCCGTGTAGCGCAGGTCGCCCTGCAATTGCGCGTCTTCCTCGTGCGCCTCAAGCGGCGTGAGGAAAGTGGAGTGGTCGTCGTCGAGCCGATCGATCATTTCGCGCATGGCTTGCCAGAAGCCTTCGTCGCTCAAGCCGTCGTCGATGCGGGCGCTGAACTCGGCATAGACCGCGTTCCAATCGACGCCCCCGAAATCGGGATACACGTACTGCGTGTTGATCGTGTTCCACAGTTGCTCGAAGATACGCCGCTGGCGCGCGGTGATTTCCGTCTCGACGCCGCCCGGATCGTCCGGCGCTACGCGCACGGTCGGCTCAAGCGCCTCGGTGGGCGCGACGAGGGCAACGGCGAGCGGTGTGGGTGTTACGGTCGGCGTGGCGCGGCCCGTGAGTTCCGTTGGCGAGAGGGGCGGTGGCCGGCGGGGCGTGCAGGCTACGCTCAACAAGAGCAGCATCAGGCAGAGCGGGATTCGCTTCATCTTCGTGGAGGAACTCACGCCGGCTGGGGTTGGAAGGCGGCGGTCAGTGCGGCGATGTGGGCAGGCGCGGTGCCGCAACAGCCGCCGATGATCGACGCGCCGATCTCGCGCCAGGCGCGCGCGGCAGCCGCGTACTGTTCCGGCGTGACGGCGTGCGTCAGCGTCCAGCCGACGCGCTCGTCGACGTGCCCGACGTTGCCGTAGGCGCCGATCGGCAGGCGGGTCGCGGCGCGCAGCTCGCGCAGCAGACGTTCGATCAGCGCCACCGGCGCGCAGTTGACCAGGAGCGCGGCCGGGTCGAGCGGCTCGATCGCGCGCACGGCGTCGCTCAAACGCTCGCCGCTGAGGAGGCGGGCCGGTTCGCCCGGATCGACCCGTTGGCCGGTCGCCCCGGCACACACGCAGCTGACCAGCACCGGCAAGCCGGTCGCCCGAGCCGCTTCGGCGGCGATGCGTGCTTCGCGGATCGTGTTCATCGTCTCGATGAGCAGCACATCGGCTCCAGCCTCAGCCAGGTGTTGCGCCATCTCGGCATGTTCGACGTGGAGCGCGGCGTCGGGCGGGACGAGGTCCGGGGAGTAACAATCTTCGAGCGGCGCGATCGAACCGGCGATGAAGGGAGACGGGGTAGTTGGTTGGTTGGTTAGTTGGATCGCTTCGCGGACGAGTTGCACGGCCCGGTGGGTTAGCGCGCGCGCGCGATCGCCCAGGCCGCCTTTGGCTAAACTGCGCCGGTGAGTGCGGAAGGTGTTGGCGGTGATGAGGCGCGCCCCGGCGCGCGAGTAATCCTGGTGAATGGCGCGCAAAGTGTCGGGCGCGTCGAGCAGCGCGCCGGCCGACCACAACGGTAAACGTGTATCGACGCCTCGGCGGGTTAGCTCGGTGCCGGTTGCGCCATCCAATATGAGCAACTCGCCGGAGGCGAGTCGTGCGGTAAAACTATCCGATTGCATGGTTTTGGATAACTCACCTTACGCAGTTTGCTCCCCGACCGCGTCCCATAGGCGGTGCAGTGCTCCCGTCGCGGTCGGGTGCCTGGCTGGAAACGCCCGCGCGGACGCGGGCTTCGAGCGAAGTTGAACGGCGGCGGCGTAAGCTGAGTGAATAATCAAGAGAAAAGCAGTGTTGGGCGATCTGGCCGGAAGCCGCGAAAGCGATTATACCGCAGAGTGATGCGGAGCGGCGGGCGGCGATTTCTACTGCACGGGTGTGTCGGTCTCGCCGCGGGCACGCGCTGGCGGCGACGAGGGAGGATGAACCTTCATCCTCCCTCGTCTAAAGTGCGTACGCAGATACTCGGCAGGTGTTCTGCGCTACGGGCGCGCTCCCATCTCCCGTTCTTGCTCGTTCAGGAATTGATCGATCTCCGTGCGCGCCCGCTCTTTGGCGTAGCCGTACTTCTCTTGGAGCATGCCTTCCAGCTGATCGCGCTTGCCGGAGATTCGATCGAGATCGTCATCGGTCAGTTTGCCCCAGGTCGTCTTGATACTGCCGCGCAGTTGCTTCCACTTGCCTTCCAGAATATCACCGTGTCCGGTATGTCCTGCCATGTTGTCCTCCCTTGAAAATATAGCGTGTGACTCCCATTCATCCGCTCCGGATGAAAGCTGCGCGGGCGCCTTACTGCCCGCGGGTTGCCCTGATCACGAGCGCAATGGCCAGCCCGAGAACGACCAGCCCGACAAGCGGTAGCCAGGGGTTCTGGGTTACCACTTGCCGGACATTCTCCGGCAGGGCTTCCGCCATGTGGCGCAGTTGCATGTTGTACTGGCGTAAGTAGCGATCGACTTCCTGTCTGGCGCGCTCTTTCGTGTAGCCGTATTTCTCCTGGAGCACCCCCACGAGCCGATCGACTTCGCCCCCAACCCGATCGAGGTCGTCATCGGTGAGCTGGCCCCACCAGTGCTTCGCGTCACCCCGGATCTGGTCCCACCTGCCTTGAAGGACGTCTGCATTCATCTTCCTGTATCCTCCGCTTCGATCTGGTCAACGACCGCGCCGAGCCTAGATCACGCGGCGACCTTGAACGACCCGCGCCAATATGGCGACGATCGCAATGGCCAACAGAATGTGGATCAACCCTCCCACCACATTGGTCGCTACGCCCAGTAGCCACAGCATCAATAGAATGATGACGATCGTTTCGATCATCTTGTCTCCTCTGCAATCAATTTGGTCCTTCTTCCCAAGAAGGCCCGGCCCTGCCCGCTTGCTTTGCCAGCTGACAGCGACCCTAACACGAGCATAACTTAAATTGAGGCTAATCACCATATATCCCGATACACCTAGCAGATACAAATCTGGCTATATTCCCCGGCGTTGCAGTCCGGCCCCGGGCCGCTTCACAGCCATCCTGTTGCCCGCGTGGAATTGCCATAAGTTTTGTTGTGATTGGATTTGTATCTGTTTCTCTACCTCGTTTCTATCTGAAGGTATATAGCCGTTGCGCGTGTTCGGTGGTTTGATCAGAGTTACAACGCCTCGGCCGCGCAGTTGCCGAACCCCGGCGATGCCTGAAAGGTGCTTGCCCATGAACGAGTTATTCCGCAAGTTTGCCCACAGGATGTCGCTGCTGGTTGGCTCGCCCTGGGCCTTCGTCGCGGCGGTGACGCTGATTATCGGCTGGCTCGCTACCGGCCCGCTGTTCGATTTCTCCGATACCTGGCAGCTGGTCATCAACACCACAACGACGATCGTGACGTTCCTGATGGTGTTCCTGATCCAGAACACCCAAAACCGCGACGCCAAGGCGATTCATCTCAAACTCGACGAACTGATTCGGGCGGTGAAAAACGCGCGCAACACGCTGGTCGATCTGGAAGATGTCTCGGACGATGAATTGGAGGAGTTTCAAAAAGAGTTCCGTCGCTTTCGCGAACGGCAGGAACACCCCGCTGAAAATGGAACCCGTACGACCCGGCGCAAACAGGCGACAAAGAAAACCGCCAATAAAGACTCCCCCGCCAAAGGATCACCGCGCTAACTTTGCGCGGCGCGCACTGGGTTCCGGGCCTAGTACTTCGACCATTTGAAGTTGCCTAGTTCCCGCCGCCCTTCATTTGCAGTTGTAGTAACGACTTCAGTCGTTCTAAGCGACGAGAAACCAGGTTTCTTGGAGAAACCTGGTTTCTACCTCGATTTATATATTTGCGGGAAATAGAAGCGTTGCGGTTGCGTTTTCAACCAGGTGCTTGCCTGGCTCAACTGCGCGCCATCGTCGAACAGTGCGCCGCCGAAGTACAGCTGGTCAACCAGCGTCGGCGTAACTCTCATCTGGTAGGTGAGCGTGACCAGGCCACCGGCCGGGATCGCGCCGAGCCACGCGACCGTGCTGCTGAACACGGTGGTCGCGCCAGCGCTGGCTTTGACGGTCCCGCTGATCGGTTGCAGGTTGAGCGGCAGCAGGCCGGTGATCGCCGCCGAAGGCGCATCGGCCAGGCCCGTGTTGCGCGCGACCAGCGTCCAGGTGACGACGCCGGACGAGTAAGCCGGGTTGGCCGCAACGGCGATCGAGCGGGTCGACAGATCGGGACGCTCGATGCCGAGGCGCACGTCTTTGCGGAACGTGATCGCGTGATCGGCGTCGCGGAAGGCGACCGGGATCGTGACGAAGCTGCCAGACGGCAAGCCGCCGTTCAGTTCGACGCCCAGGGCCGTAGTCAGCGCCTGCCCGATAGCCAGGGCGCCACTCCACGTCGCATTACCGCTGTGCAGCGCGATTCCATCCGGCAGTGTTGCGGTGAAGGCGACGGACGATAAGGCGGCCGGGCCGTCGTTCCGGACGGCGATGGTCAGTGTGACTTTCGAGCCGGGCGCGACAACCGTCTTATCGGCGGAGACCGTCGAGCTGCCCAGCCAGGATAGATAACCGGCAATGCGTTCCAGCATCACCGGACGGCTCGCTTCTGGAAGCGCCTCGAAGGGGAAGGAGAAGAACATCGCTTTGCCACGGCCGTTTTCGCGCGCCAGCGCGATCGGCCGGCCATGCGAACCCACCAGCGCGATGGTTGCCGTGGGATAGGGCGCCGCTACTTCCGAGTAATTGGGGAAAGGGTAAGTCAGCGGGAAGGTATCGAGGCCGTCCAGCGGCCCCCCCGACACGCTGCGCGCCAGCGTCGTCGTCACATCGCCGCCGTCCAGGGTACCCAGATAGACCCGGTTAAAACTGTCCAACCCACTCCAGCTAAGGTGCGACTGCGACGAGAGGAACAGACGCCCGCCCGCGTTCAGATACTGCGTCAGCGTCATTTCGTTGTTCGCGGTCAACGGCTGAAACCAATCGTAGCCGGTGAACCAGATGACGAAGGGATACCACTTGAGTCGTTCTACCGAGGGGGTAAGCGCCTCGGGTCCGGCCCATGATTTGGGCACGTTCCACCGATCGAATGAGATGCCATCGCTGATCAGGGCGGTCTGATAAGCGGCTTCCACTTCGTACCAGCGATCGTCGTCTACGAGCAAGGCAACGGCGGGCGATTTAACACTGAAGGTGTCACTCACGACCACGGCAGGCGATAAGGTGGAACGGGCGCTGAGGGTGAAGGCTTGAGTGACATGGGCCGGCGTGCCCGGCGGGACCGAGATGGTGACGGTAACCGTCCGGGCCGCGCAAGGGGCTAATGCGATGGAGGCGTTAGACAACGAGACGCCCCAGCCGGGCGACTGCGCCGTGAGGCTGAAGGTGTCGGTGATGCCGGACTCGGCGATGTTGCGCAGACGGACGGTCTGAGTCGGGCGGCTGCCGGCGGGCGAAACCAACACGCTGTCTGGAGCGGCGAGTGTCGCGCCGACCGTGTTACGCGGCAGGCCGAAGTAAGCCAGCGTGCGCGACATTACCTCGCGGCGCGTGGCCGCTGCGCCGATCGCTTCGTAGCCAAAGCCCAGGTACACGGCCCGATACGGTAAGCACAGCCCGACGGTCTGCGCTCCTAATAGCCCGTTGTCGTAGTAGAACGCGGGCGCGGTGGCATCGGGTTCGGCCGAGCCGATAGCGTCGGGGTAGGCCTGGTTATCGGCGCCGCCTGTTCCACTGATGATCAGGCTGAGCCCGGAGAAAATACTCGCACCCGTCAATGCCCGCGAGCCTGAGTCATCCTGTAGGGCGAGGGCCTTGAGACGCTCTGGATAATAGCTAGCCCAGTTGAGGCTCAGCCCGCCATCCCAATAGCCGACGTCTTGCCCGCTCAGGAACAGCGCGCCGCCGGCCGATAAGTAACTGCTGATCGCATTGCCCGCCCCGATGTACCCTGGCGAATCTTGCGGCGCCGACCAGATGACAATATCGTAGGGCGCCAGCGTATTCGACGTGGGCACGTCGGCGGACAGGTCTTTAACGCGATGCTCGGCGTAAGTGTAGCCCAGTTCGTCGAGCGCGGCGCGGTAGTAGCCGATCTGGCTGGCGTAATACCACGGCCCGGAATCGACCAACAAGATCGTCGGCGCGGGCGGCAGGGCAAAGTTGCGCGTAATCGTCTGGCCGGCGGTGATCGTCACCGTAGCAGTGAGCACCCGATGTGCTGCCGCGATCGCGCGCAGTTCATACGTCCCTGCCGGCAAGGTCAAACTGTACGCGCTGTTAGCCGATGCCGTGAGCGGCGTATTCACCACGACGATCGCGCCGTTGATCGGTTGGCCCGATTCGGCGTCGGTCAGCGATCCGCGCAGCTGGCCCGATGGCAACGGGGTGAGCGCGAAGTCGAGCGGCGTCGTGGCGTCGGTGATGACGAAAACGTCGGTCTGCGTCGTGGTGAGATATCCGAAGGCCGATGCCGTGACGGTATAGACCGAGGTCGCCAGACTGAGGGCATATCGGCCATTGGCAGCCGTGGTCGTTGCGCCGGCCAGGCCGTCCGGCGATCGCATCGACACCTGAACGCCGCCGATCGGGGCGGCGGTATCGGATCGGGTTACCGTGCCGCTGATCGCGCCGAGGCTGGCCACCGCGCGCACGGCAGCGTAGGCGTCGATGCGCCCGTAACCAGAATCGTTGTTGGGAATGGTGGTCGTGAGGTGAACCGCTGTGCTCGTCAACGCAAAAGCCGTGCCGGTGATCGTCAACGAGGGGTTAGCCGAGAGCAGCAAGGCGATCGTGCCGGCGACGTGCGGCGCGGCCATCGAGGTGCCGTCAGCGTTGAGGTATTGGCCGCCGGGAACCGACGAGCGCACATCGACGCCGGGCGCAGCGACGTGCGGGCGAACCTGGCCCCACGGCGACGGCCCGCGACTCGAAAAACTGGCGACATCGTCCTCGTTATCGATCGCGCCGACGGCAAACGCCTCAGGCAGCGCAGCCGGCGATCCCACACTGCCGGAGTCTGGGCCGTTATTGCCATTGCTGAACACGGCGAAGATGCCCGCGTTGCGCAGCGCGCGCAGATCGTTTTGGAAGGTCGTATCCGCAGACAGCGTGTTGCCCCACGAGTTGTTCAGCACGTCCGGCGCGAGCGCGGGGTCGCCGTTGGGCGCAAGCACCCACTGAAAGCCCGCGTGGATCCACGAATCGTAACCAAAGCCGGCAGCGTCCAGGACGCGGGCGGCGATCCATTTCGCGCCGGGCGCAACGCCGATCCCGCCCGACCCGACGAGGGTGCCCATCGTGTGCGTGCCGTGGCCGTGCAGATCGATGGGGTACAGCCCGCCGCCATCCGTGGCGTCAAACCAGTTGCCCAGGTCGTTGCGCACTCCTTTGTTGTAACCGCGATAAGCATCGCGCAGCGCGGGATGTTGCCAATCGACGCCGGTATCCAGGTTGGCGACGACGACGCCGGTACCGCTGATGTTCAACGTGTCCCACACGGCATCGGCGCGGATAGCATGAATGCCCCACTCGACGGGGGAAAGAGTTAGTTGGTTAGTGAGTTGGATGCCCGATCGGCGCAGGTCTTTGACCGCGCCGCACGGGAGACCGCAGGTCTCCGCCGGGCCTCGGTCAGGAGACCTGCGGCCATCGAGGGTAGGAGTCCAATCGATCCATTGCCGATAGCGATCTTCGCGGATCAGCCCGATATCATCGCGCGTCGCGAGTGTCGTGATATCCTCGGCGACGACGTGAGCCGCCAGACCGTTGAAGATCCAGAAGGAGCGGACCTGGCTGGCCCGGCCGGCGAGCGCCTCGGCGCCGAGGAACGCGCGCACGTCCCGCTGCGACTGTGCAGCCGTCGCCTGCAACGCAGCGACGATCGCCTCGGCTCGATCGGCTCCGGTCACCCCGATCCAGCTTTGATCGAGATCGATCTGTTGCCGCATTTCGATAACGATCGGGAGTTGCTCGCCGGGTCTGGCTGCCAGGAGTCGTTTGCGCAACGCCGGGTCGAGTTTGCGCTGAATATCTTCGCCGGCCTGAGCAGTCTGCGAGAAACTCTCTGGTCTGTGTGCGCCGTATCCCACGGGGAGGTTGCGCACTGTCGCCGTGGTTACCTGGCTATCGGCCGCTTGCGCGAGCGGCAGGGCCAGCACGAGAGCGAGCAGGGCGATCAGCGCCGTGCTGACCAGCCGCAGGATCGGGTGTATTCGAATATGCCGTTGACTCATAAATGAATGGCCTATCTCGATCCAAAACAGCTCGCTCATGGACTGAACACGTGCAGGGTAGTCTAGGGCCTCGTGCCCGTGGCGCGCCCACAGCCCCACACGGGGGCGCAAGCAAGGGGCTAAGCGACCCGTCATTTTCCCTGTGGTGGGGTACTAGTACCCCGACCGCCTAATTCTGCGGGGTTGGGACGGCACAACCCTCTTCGCTGCGCTCGTGGGCAGGCCGCCGCCCTCTTTAGAAGGCAATGAAAGGCGGCGGCTGGCACTGCCGTCCGCCGCAGTTCAACTGCAGCGGGAACTACGCAACTTCAAGTTGTCGAAGTACTAGAGTGAGCGCGCCTGGCTTTTGCCGAACCCGGCAAGCATACACTAGACAGATGATATACGCGAACCAGCTGTTGGTAGATCGCAATTGAATAACAGAATGAAGGGGAATGAACACGTGGTTTGACACCATTTGTACCGCGGTCTACAATGGCTGCGACGTTTACTTTTCAGAGGATAGCCGGCATGTCCCGTTTTTTTATTGGATTGTTGGGAGTTAGTTTAGCAATCCTTTCCGCTTGCAGCCCACCGCCGCCCGAGTTGCCGCCTGACGAAGTGGTGCAACGCGCGGCCAACGCTATGCTCGATCAGAGCGCGTTGCACTTCACGATCGCGATCGAAGGGAAGCCGGTGACGATCAATTCCGCCTTGGGGTTGTCGCTGCGCTCGGCCGAGGGCCGCTTCGTGCGGCCCGATCGGATGGGCGTGCATTTGAAGATCGTCGCGTCGCTGGCCGCCATCGAGGCCGATATGATCGCGCTCGGCGAGGAACAGTATCTCACGAATTTTCTGACGCAAGCGTGGGAGCCATTGCCCGCCGAGTTCGGCTTCAACCCGGCGGTGCTGTTCCACCCGGAGTTCGGGTTGGAGCAGACGCTCGCCGGCGGGCTGGATGGCGCAGCCAACGCCGGAGTCGAATCGATCGACGGCGCGCAGGTTTACCGTGTCCGGGGCAGCCTCGACGGCGCGCGCTTGCAGTTCATGAGCGGCGGGCTGATCAGCACCGGCCGCGTCGACGTGGACGTGTGGGTAGACGCGCAGACGTTCGTCGTGCGCCGCACCGTGTTGGTAGATGCGACTACGGACAGCGAGCAGCCTTCCACCTGGATTTTGACGTTCTCGAAGTTCGGCGAGCCGGCGTCGATCGAGAAACCAATCGAGTGAGCGGTATGCAATTGGATAGCCTTCCACTGTGTACGTCGAGTATATGGTATGATTGAGCCGGAGGTTTGAGATGAGCGAGCGCATTGTCGGCGGGTTGGCCGGCGGAATGACGCACGCCGAGATTATGCAAGAGTACGCTATCGATGAAGCGGACGTGCGAGCGGCGCTAAGTTATGCAGCCGAACTGATTGAAACGGAAGAGTTTCACCCGCTGCCCGTTCCGGCAGAATAAGCACATCGTTTTACATCTCCCTCGCAATGCGGGTATCCCTTTTATCAATCAATTGCTTGGCAGTTTTCTCGAGCAGCATGAGCTCTTAGCGAAATTGTCGGGCAAGCTCGCTATTGTCGAACCTGGACGCGTGAGGCTTCGCGGGACGGCAGGTTCGCGTTGAGGTAGAAAATACTGACTCTTGATAGTTGGCGGTCTCCACGCCCTCTTTGCGAGCAGTCCACCCTCCAATTTCCAGCTTCCAACTCCATGCGCCCACCCCGCCCTAACACCCTCATCGCCCTCGTCTCGGTTGCCATCTTCATCGGCGCGATGGACCTTACCGTCGCGTCGGCGTTCTTGCCGCAGGTCGTCGTCGATTTCGAGCTGAGCACGGAGCAGTTCGCGCTGGCCGGCTGGGTGGTGACGTTGTACCTGGCCGCGTATGCGGTGAGCATGACGTTTGCCGGCCGACTGAGCGATCTGTATGGCCGCCGCGCGGCCTACCTGGTCTGCCTGGTGATTTTCGTCATCGGCTCGGCGCTGGTCGCGCTGACACAACGCGTACCGATTGCGGCTTCGCTGGAGTGGCTGGTCGCCAGCCGCGTCGTCCAGGCGCTTGGCGCGGGCGCGATGGTGCCGGTGTCGATGGCGCTGGTGGGCGATCTGTATCCGCCGGAAAAGCGCGCCACGCCCCTCGGCTTCATCGCCGCCATCGATACTGCCGGTTGGGTCGTTGGTCATCTGTACGGCGGGATCATGATCCGCGCCTTCACCGACTGGCGCCTCATCTTCTGGCTGAACATCCCGATCGGCCTCCTGGCCTTCATTCTGTGCGCGCGCGCGCTGCGCGACGTGCCGCGACCGCAGGCGACCGGACGACTGGACGTGATCGGCGCCACGTTGATCGGCGCGGCGCTGGCGGCATTCAACATTGGTGTGGGCGGCGGAGCGGAATCGGGCGCGGTCTCGCAGTTTGTCGAGCAGGCCCCGCCCTCGTACCAGACACCGCTGCTGATTGCGTCGATCCTCTTGTTCGTCACATTCGTCGCCTGGGAACTGCGCACGCGCGAGCCGCTGCTCGATCTGCGCCTGTTCCGCCAACGCACGTTTACCGGCGCGGCGCTGACCAACTTGCTCGTCGGCTTCGTGCTGATCGTCGCGCTGGGCCTGGCGCCGTTGTTCATCAACGCCGTCATCGCGTCGAACCAGCCCGGCGCAACCGCCGACCAGATTCTCAGCGATGGCGCATGGTACACCGGCTGGGTGCTGTCGGGACTGACCGTGACGATGGCGTTAATGTCAGCCTTCATCGGCCGGATTGTCGAGCGGCGCGGTTATCGCGTGCCGGCGGTGATCGGCCTGCTCGTTGGGGCGCTTGGCTTCTGGATCGCCAGCCGGTGGACAGTGAACACGACGTATGTCGAGATGTTGCCCGGTTTGATGGTGGCGGGGCTGGGGCTGGGCATGGTGCTCTCGCCGATTGCCACGGCGGTGATCAACCTGGCGCCCGCGCACGAGCGTGGGGTGGCTTCGGCGCTGGTGATCATTTTGCGCCTGGTCGGCATGAGCCTGGGCGGATCGATTGTGTTGACCTGGGGCACGCAACGAGTGCAGCAGTTGACGGCGGAGCTGGCGGCCGGCTCGAGTTTGAGCGACGTGAATGCGTTTGAGATCTTTCGGCAGGCGACGGCGCAGGCGGTGAACGAATCCTTCCTACTTTTTGCAACGAGTGTGTGTGTTATTGGCGTGATAGCGGCATGGCAAATGATGGCAACGCATCCTCCAAGTAGCGAATTAGCAAACTAACGAACGATCAAACTATCAAACTAACCCCGCACTCACGTGCTTGTACGAACTGGTGGTGTACTTCACAATGAGTTTGTGTTACACTGCTTTCCGGTAAGATCGAGACCAGCCAGGAGGAGGCGGAGTCCGCTCTCAGCCGGCGGGACACCCCAGGTATCAGGTCGGCTTGAAGTCTCGATCGGGAGTCAAGAAACGTGATGCAAGAACCGCAAGTTGATAACGAGTCCGTCGAGTTTGAAGTCAAGCCGCACGTGCCGCGCCTGCGCGGCAAGACGTTAGGCCTGGCCGTGTTGGGCCTGGTGGTGCTGGTCGCCGCTGGGGTAACCGCACTGGTGTTAGTCGGCTCGGCCATCGGCCCCGATGAGCCGCTGGCGCAAGTCATGCCCTCGAACACAATCCTGTATTTCTCGATGGCGACGCACCCCGAGCAGCAGCCGAACTTCGAGGCCGTGGCCAGGGCGTGGCAAAGCTCGAAAGGAGCGGAGCAGATCGAGGATGCGTTGAGCTCGGCGCTCACCTTCGCCGGTTTCGACTGGGAGAAGGATATCCTACCCTGGCTGGGCGATCGGGTGGCGGCCGGCCTCATCGACATGGGCGGCTACGAGCTGGCTGCCGAACCGACCGACAGCAGCTTCAGCCCGGGGCGCTATCGTGAGCCGTTCTTTGTGCTGGCGGTGCAGACGCGCGATAAAGCCAAATCGGATGCGTTTCTGGCCGACTTCCGATCGCAGCGTGAAAGCGGTTTGTCCGGCGACAGCGCGATCAAGGACGAAACGTATCGGGACATCCCGATCGTCTACGTCCAAAACGATTGGGATTACGCGCCTTACGGCGAAGCCTACGCGACCATCGATGATGTGATCGTACTGACGATCGGGCCGGACAACTTGAAGCAGGTGATCGATACCGCGCTGGATCAAACGGGCCTGGCGGTCAGCGAGAACTTCAAGACGACGCTGAAGGCTCTGCCCGCTCCGAACGTGGGCACGCTGTATATGGATTACGCCAAGTATATCGATCAAACATTGGCGGCCAATCAGACTGCGGAAATCTTTTACAACATCACCTCGAATATTACCGGTGATGATGAAGAGGCGGCCAAGCGGCTGGCAGAGCAACAGCGCCGCAATGATGAACAGCGTGAACGCATGCGCGAGATGATGCAAGTGCTCGGTGGGATGGGCGTGGCCATGACGTATGAGCCGGGTGGCATTCGCTTCGATATGGCTATGCAGTACTTCCCCGATCGAGCGCCTGAGAGTATGCGTGCGCTGTATAACCTCGACTTTCCACCGGCATCCAATCGTATCTTCGACTCGATTCCCGCGCCGGCGGTGATGGCGCTGAATACGAACTTCAGCATGTTTGCCGGTACCTGGCAGGCGCTGCTCGATAACCCCGATTGGCTTCAGACCGGCTTCGGCAACTATCCAGGCGCAGTAGACGTGGCCGGACAGCTCGAAGAGTTTGAACAGTCTGCCGGCGTCAAGCTGGGCGCCGACTTGTTCGAGCTGTTCAACGGCGAGTTTGCCTTTGTCCTGCTGCCGAAAGCGGAGACAGCGGCTCCCGCGCTCGACGAGCCCTATTCGTACTTCCCGCGCGCGCCGCTTGAGCTGGCGGCGATGCTGGATGCATCCGATGCCGCCCATGCAACCGATAGCCTGGACAAGCTGCTGCGCGCTGTGATCGACCGTAGCGGCGGCGGTGTATCGGTACAGCCGCTGAGTGGTTTGCCCTATTCCGTTTTGACCGATGCCGAAGGCGGTGTGGTGCTGGCCTACGGCGTCGTCGATGGCCGACTGGTGATCGGTTCCAATTCCGACACGCTGCTCGCCATCGATCAGGCTGATCAGGCCGCGCTCTCCGCGGACGAGACGTTCAAGACGGCGATGGGCGTGCTGCCGGCTAACCGGTTCTCAAGCGGTTACGTTCAACTCCAGCCAATATGGGATTGGATGGCCTCGTCTATGGGTTCGCAACCGTGCGAGGCGTGCGACTATCTGCGGCCATTCAAGTGGCTCTCACTTGCCAGCGAGACGCCGGACAAAGCGGCCGGCCTCCAACGCGGGATGCTGTACCTCGCCCTCGAACCGGCAAAATAACTTCACCCTCCCTTACCCCGACCCTCCCCGGTAAAACGGGGAGGGTGAGCTCAACGGAGACAACTCATGGAAACACTCGAATCCGCCCCGCCATCTAAAAATCGCGGCCGGTTGGCGGTGACGGTCGGCGTTGGCCTCGTCGCCATCGCCGTGGTGGCCGCGGGCATTCTCCTGATCCCGCGTTTGCTGAACCCTGGCGCCAGCACGGTGAATGTCACCGCCGCGGCGATGCCGGCCGATACGCAGCTCTATCTCAGCTTCAACCCACACTTCGAGCAGCTGCCGAATGGCGGCGTGATACGGCAAGCCTGGAGCGACCCGGAACTGTCCAAGCCGCTTGAAGACCAGGTCCGCGCCGCGCTGGAGGACGCCAATCTGGATTGGGAGCAGGACATCGCTTCGTGGTTGGGTGACGAGATCGGGATCGGGTTGGTTGACATTCCCCTGAACTCGGCGGGGTCGTTCGGCAACACTTCAGCTCCGCCGGTCGTGTTGGCCGCGGCCACGCGCGATAAGACCAAGTCCGACGCGCTGCTCGCCAAATTGCGCGCGAAAGTCGAAGCGGGAGGCGAGACGTTCACCGAGCAGACCTATCGCGCTGTGACCGTTTTCGTATCGGATGCGACGGAATTGCCGGCGTATGCCACGGTCAAAGACCTGGTGCTCATCGCTACCGGCGAAAGCCAGCTGCACGCGGCGATCGATGCGGTGTTGGATGGCAAAGGGCTGAACACATCGAGCAGCTATGCCGCCACCGTCAACCGGCTGCGCGGCGGCCGGGCGATGACGATTTACGCGAACCTGGCGCCCCTGTATCAAGAGCTGATCGAGCAGATGGAGCAATCCGGTGCAGCGGGCGCCTCCTTCTCCGGCGTCGCCGATGCACTGGCGATGCTGCAAGGCGGCGCGCTCGGTCTCTCGTTTGAGACGAATGGCCTGCTGCTGGAAGTGATCGGCCAGGGCGATCCCGGCAAGCTGCCCGCCGATCAACAGGCTATCCTCAGCGCCGCACCCAATCCCAACACGCTGTTGCGCACGGCGCCGGATACGGCGTTCCTGTACCTGGGTGGCTATCAGTTCGCAGAACGCATCAAGGCCACGTTGTCCGCTATGCGTTCGCTCGATCCCAACCTGCAAGACGCGCTCGATAATCTGGAGCAGGAAACCGGTATCAACCTGGAGGAGGATATTCTGAGCTGGATGAAGGGTGAGATCGCGCTGGTGGCGATGCCGGGGGCGGGCCTGGGCGGATCGAGCCAGATTCCGTTCGGTTTGGCGCTGATCGTCGAGACAGCCGATCAACAGCTGGCCGAGGAGCGCACCCACCAATTGATCCAGACGCTGACGGCCCAATCGGGTCAAACGCTTGAGGCTGTGACCATCGGCGATGCGAACTTACACGCCCTCGTCGATGCCAGCGGTCAATCGATGTTCGTATACGGCGTGCTGGGCGATAAGTTCGTGCTGGCGTTACCGGAAAATTCGGCGCAGAAAATTGCCGGCGCCGGGGACCGACCTTTGGCCGATGACGCGACGTTCAAAACCGCCATCGCGCCGCTGCCGAAGAACAACGACGGCTATCAGTATCTCCGGCCGAAAACGATCGTCGATCTGGCGTCGCTGGCGCTATCCTTCAGCGGTCAGCCCTGCACCGTGTGTCCTTTGTTTGAGCCGGTGAGCGCGGTCGCGATCGCCGCCGAGCAGCCGCAATACCAGAACGGCGTCGAGCGCACGATTCTATTCATGCTACTGGATGTCGCGCAGTAAAAGCGTCACGATCAAAAACATAGGGCCGCGCGTGTTCAGACGCCGGCCCTTTTTCTATCAGCCAACTAGCAGTCAGTCCATCTGAAATGGATAGGCCGTAGCATAGCCCCCTGCTTGCGCCCCCCTTGTGGAGTCGTGGGCGTTGGACGGGCACAAGGCCCTATGCTACCCATCAAAATCAACTGGACTGACCACTAGCCAACTAACCGCTCGTTCCTACTTCCGCAGCGCCAGCTCCAGCGCCTCGCCCACACTCCGCGCCGCCACGATCTCGATCTGATCCGTCAGCCCTTCTGCCTGGCGATAGGTCTTGGGGATCAACGCGCGGCGGAAGCCCAACTTGGCGGCTTCGTTCAGGCGCATCGGCAACTGGCTGACCGCGCGCAGCTCGCCCGATAACCCGACCTCGCCCATCAGCGCCAGATCGGCGGCAACCGGCGCATCGCGCAGACTCGAGGCGATCGACGCCGCGATCGACAGATCGGCTGCCGGCTCGCCGATGTGCAGGCCGCCGATCACGTTGACGAACACATCCTGATCACCCAGCTTCAGCCCCAGGCGTTTGCTCAAGACCGCGACGATGAGCAGCATGCGATTCATGTCCACGCCGTTGGCGGTGCGGCGCGGCAGGCCGAACGCGCTGGTGCTGCACAAGGCTTGCACTTCGACTAAGATCGGGCGCGTCCCTTCCATCGTCACCGCGATCGACGAGCCGGGCGCGGTTGCCAGTCGCTCGGCCAGGAAGGCCTCACTCGGGTTGAGCACCTCGACCATACCCGACCCGCGCATCTCGAACACGCCGACTTCGCTCGTTGCGCCAAAGCGGTTCTTCGTCGAGCGCAGCAGACGATAGGCGTGATGTCGATCGCCTTCGAGATACAGCACCGTATCGACGATGTGCTCCAGCACCTTCGGCCCGGCGATCGACCCGGATTTGGTGACGTGGCCGACCAGGAACACGCTCGCGCCGGTCTGCTTCGCCAGCCCCTGCAGCCGCGCGGCGCACTCACGCACCTGCGAGATCGATCCGGCGGCCGAAGTCAGCTCGTTCACCGATACGGTCTGGATCGAGTCGATCACCGCCAGCCGGGGTTTGATACGCTCGATCTGGATCAGGATTTCGTCGAGATCGGTTTCGGTCAACAGATAGAGCTGGTCGGTCGAGAGGTCCAACCGATCGGCGCGCAGCTTGATCTGTTGCGCGCTCTCCTCGCCCGATACGTACAACACCGGCCCGTGCGTCTGCGCCATTTGCGCGGCGACTTGCGTGAGCAGCGTGCTCTTGCCCACGCCGGGATCGCCGCTCACCAACACCAGGCAACCGGGCACGACGCCGCCGCCCAGCACGCGGTTGAACTCCTCCATCGCCATGGGGATGCGCTCGCGGCCATCGACTTGAATATCGGTCAGGCGGGCCGGCGCCGAGCGCGGCAGATCGAAGCCGCCCGCTTTCTCGCGGCCGGGCTTGCTCTCGACGATCTCGACCAGCGAGTTCCACTCGCCGCAGTCGGGGCAGCGCCCCATCCACTTGAGCTGGTTCGAACCGCACTGCTGGCAGACGAAGACGGTGCGCGTTTTGGTTTTAGCGGGCATGGGTCACCTCGGACTGCATGGAGCGTGATGCGTGAAACGTGGGACGTCACGCTTCACGTTTCACGTCTTGGCGCAGAAACAGCGCAATCGCTTCAATGTGATACGTCTGTGGAAACATATCCACCGGTTGAACCTCGATCAGGTCGTAGCCGCCGTCGAGCAGCTGCCGCGCATCGCGCGCCAGCGTCGCGGGATCGCAGCTCACGTACACCAGTCGCTTCACTGGCCTCTCGCTCAGAGCAGCGATCACCTTTGGCCCACAACCCGCGCGCGGCGGGTCGAGGACGACCGCATCGATCGAATCTCCAATTCCCAGAAACTCGTCTTCAACCAACCCCTCCCGAAGCTCGACATTCTCAAACTGCGCCAGGTTGGCCCGCGCATCGGCGATCGCGCTGGGACTCGACTCGATGCCGATCGCTTGACCCGCCAGCGGCGCGATGAAGTGAGTGAACAGCCCGACGCCGCAGTAGGCATCCACCACTGTCTCGCCGCTATGGACATCCAGTTTACTCGACACTTGATCGACGAGCGTCTCGAGCAGCGCGGTGTTCACCTGGAAGAAGCTCTCAGCCGAAACGCGGAAGGCGGCGTCCTTGATCTGGAAAGTGGAAGTTGGGGACTGGAGATTGGATTCCCACACTCCCACACCTTCGTATTCTCCATTAGCGACTCGTACTTCGACGCGATCGGTGTGTCTTCGCCGGGCGGATTTCAACCATTCGGCGATGGGCGTCTCGACAACATGACACTCGTCGATTGCCACGACCCGCTTGCTGCGCGCGGCTTGAAATCCAAGCCGGCCTTCGGGCGCGACGCTAAACTGCGCGTGATTGCGATAAGACCATGCCGGGCCGGGGATCGTCTCGCGCACTGGCGCAGCGTCAATCCGTCCGATGCGGCGTAATTGCTCGCGCACAATCTCGGCTTTGAAGCGCAACTGTGCGGCGTAAGCGATATGTTGCCACTGGCAGCCGCCGCAAGCCGTTGCCGTGAACCCAAAGTGCGCGCAGCGCGGCTCGATCCGATCGGGTGAAGGCTCAAGCACTTCGACTACGCGCGCGCGCGCGAACCGACCGCGCTCCTCGATAATCGCGGCGCGAACCTGCTCGCCCGCGATCCCACCTTGCACGAAGATCGCCTTGCCATCAGCCCGGCCCAGCGCATCGCCGCCATACGTCATCGATTCGAGCCGCAGTACGACGGTGGAATTGCCCGCTTCATTGCGACGTTGCATGGCTTGAAGTATATCCGAACATTAGTTCTGGCGCAACCCGTGTAAATTGAAGAAGTGTCAAAACTCGCTGCTTCAGCGCAACGAATTGAGGGTAAAATCAGCCGAGTCCACTCAGTGGGAGATTGCGAATGAAATCGTGTATCGTCGTCGGTGCGGGGATTTCGGGTTTGACCGCCGCGCTGCGCTTGCAGCAGGCCGGGTACGACGTGATCGTCCTGGAATCAGCCGAGCAGGTGGGGGGCCGGGTAATCTCGGTCGAGTGGAGTGGCTTTACGCTCAACCCCGGCGCGCAATTTGTGACGAGCGCCGATGGGCGACTCCTGCAGTTGATGTCTCAACTGGGGGTGCAGGATATCCTGACGTCTTACGGCAACGGCCGGGGATTGATTCAGAACGTGCTGCGCGACGGCCGTATCCATACGTACAACTATCTCAGCCTCCCCGACTTCTTCCGATGGAGCGGTGTGTCGCTGCGTTCAAAGCTGGGCCTCTTGAAGCTGCTGCCGGTCTTCCTGAAGTATCGGAATGCCGATACGCATCACCCCTACCTGGCGCCCGGTATCGACGAATTGAATTTGCAAGAATTCTTCGAGCAGCGCGTCAACCGCGAACTGCTCGAATACTACATCGAACCCACGCTGGCGACCTACTGTTCGTGGGAGCCGGCGGATGTCTCGCTCAAGATGTTCGGCATCGTGATGGCCGCCTATCTGAATCAAAAACTGTTCACGATTGAGGGCGGCGTCGGCCGTTTCACCACAGCGTTAGCACACTCGCTTCACGTGGAACTGCGCACACAGGTGAACCGCGTGATCGTGCGCAACGGGGGCGTAACGGTGGAGTGCGTACAAGACGGCGTCGCCCGGCGTTTCGACGCGGATGTCGCGGTGATCGCGACGCCGGGTGACACCGTTCTCTCGCTCTTGGCCGATGCGCCCGACGCCTGGCGCGCGTTTTACCCGCAGGTGAGTTATTCGAGCGCCGTCGTGATTTTCCGCGCCATCCGTCTAGGGGACGCTCCGTTGCCCCATGACCTGACGCTGCCGCGTGTGGAGAACAAGCTGACCAGCTTCGTGTGGTTCGTCGATCGCCAGGGCGACGTGGCCCTGACCTTGAGCGAGCTCAAACCGCACCTGCATGCCATCGATTGGAGTGATGCCGATCTGCTCGGCCGCTCGCGCGCAGAGTTTATCCAGTTCTATCCAGACCTGCGTAATCAAATCGAAGGTGAGCGGCTGTTCCGTTGGCGGCAGAAGGTGCCCAACTTCCGGGTTGGCTATCTGGATGCGCTGCGCGTGTTCCGCGAACAGCTGCAACCCGGCCCGATTTATCCTTGCGGCGATTATCTGGCCGGGCCGAGCACCGGCGCGGCGCTCTCCAGCGGCTGGCAGTGCGCCGAGGCGATTGCCGGCGCGTGAGATAAAAAGAACCCCGGTTTCCCGAAGGCCCTCGTAGCATAGCGGAGAGGGTTGGGAAACCGGGGTTCTTTAAGCACGCTATTCACTACGCCAGGATCGGCTCTTCGAGCAGCGGCGTCTCCGGCTGCCGCACCGCGCGGAAGTCGAGGTTGCCTTCCAGCAGATCGATCACGACGGTGTCGCCTTCCTTGAACTTGCCGGACAGGAAGCCATCGGACAACTTGTCCTCGACCTCGTTCTGGATCACCCGCCGCAGCGGGCGTGCGCCATAATCTTGATCGTAGCCCTTCTCGGCCAGAAACGCCTTGGCGGGCTCGGTCGCTTCAATCGTGATGCGGCGATCCATCAGGCGGTGCTGCACCTTGACCAGCTCCAGGCTGACGATCTCCTTGATCTCTTCCTTACCCAGCGCGCGGAACACGATCACGCTGTCGAGGCGGTTGATGAACTCGGGGCGGAAGGCCCGCTTCAGCGACTCGGTCAGTTTCTTGCGCATCTCATTGTAGGCCAGCGTCGCTTCTTGCTGCTCGTCGCGCTTGAGATTGAAGCCGAGTGAGGTTTGCCGCTGGATCATGTCCGCGCCGATGTTGCTGGTCATGACCACGATCGTGTTGCGGAAGTCGACCTTGCGCCCGCGCGCGTCGGTCAGGTGGCCTTCTTCCATGATTTGCAACAGCATGTTGAAAGTTTCGGGATGGGCCTTCTCGATCTCGTCGAAGACGACGATCGAATACGGGCGGCGGCGGATCGCCTCGGTCAGTTGCCCGGCGTCTTCGTAGCCCACGTAACCCGGCGGCGCGCCCACTAGCCGCGCGATCGAGTGCCGCTCCATAAACTCGCTCATATCGATCTGCACCAGCGCGTCTTCACTGCCGAACATCATCTCGGCCAACGCTTTGGTCAGCTCCGTCTTGCCAACGCCGGTCGGGCCGAGGAACATGAATGAACCGATCGGGCGCTTGGGGTCTTTCAACCCGGCGCGCGCCCGGCGCACCGCCTTGGAGATCGATTCAATGGCTTCGTTCTGCCCCACGATCCGTTTGTGCAGATCGACTTCCATGTTGATCAGCCGCTCGGACTCTTCGCCCGCGATGCGGGTCACGGGGATGCCGGTCCACATGCTGACCATTTCGGCGATGTCTTCCGGCAGCACCGAGATGACGTTCTCTGCGGTGTCCCAGTTGGTGCGCAGCCGTTCGATCTTCTCCAGCAGGTCCTCTTCGCGATTGCGCAGATCGGCCGCATCGTCGTAGCGCCGGTCCTCCAAGGCGTGCTCCTTCTCCTTCTGCACCGTCTTGAGTTCGCCGTACGCTAGTTGCAGCTCTTTCGTCTGCGGCGCTTTGTACATGCGCACCCGCGAGGACGCTTCGTCGATCAAGTCGATCGCCTTATCCGGCATGAAGTGATCGGGGATGTAACGCGCGGCCAGGCGGGCGGCTTGCTCCAGCGCGGCGTCGGTGATGCGCAGCTTGTGGTGCTGCTCGTAACGCTCGCGCACCCCTTTGAGGATTTCGATCGTCTCGTCGATGTTCGGCTCGTCGACCAGGATCGGCTGGAAGCGGCGTTCCAGCGCGGCGTCGCTCTCGATGTACTTGCGGTATTCGTTGAGCGTGGTCGCGCCGATGCACTGCAACTCACCGCGCGCCAGCGCCGGCTTGAGGATGTTCGCGGCATCGATGGCGCTGCCGGCCGCGCCCGCGCCTACCAGCATGTGCGCTTCGTCGATAAATAGGATCGCGTCCGAATTCTTGAGCTCCTCGATCACGCGCTTGAGGCGCTCTTCGAACTGGCCGCGATACATGGTGCCGGCCACCAGCGACCCGACGTCGAGTTGGAGCACACGCTTGTTCAACAGCGACTCGGGCGTTTGCCCGTTGACGATGCGTTGGGCCAGTCCTTCGACGATGGCCGTCTTGCCCACGCCCGGCTCGCCGATCAGCGCCGGATTATTCTTGGTGCGGCGGGATAGGATCTGGATCACGCGCTCGATTTCGGTTTCGCGCCCGATCACCGGGTCGAGTTTGCCGTCTTCGGCCGCAGCCGTCAGATCGGTCGCCAATTGATCGACCAGGGGCGTCTTGGCGCGCTCTTTCTTCTGTTGCGGTTTGGACTCGCGGCCGGCCGCGTAACCCTGTGAGGCTTCCTGCAGCTCTTTCGCCATCTCGCGGCGGATCTGCTCAGGTGTGATGCTCATTTGCCGCAGGATGTCCATCGCCACGCCATCACCCTGGCGCACCAGGCCCAGCAGCAAATGTTCAGTGCCGATGTAGTGATGGCCCATCCGGCGCGCCTCTTCGACGGCCAATTCGATCACCCGCTTGGTGCGCGGCGTCAGATCGATCTTGCTGAACGGCGTGCGCCGGCCGGGACCGGTAATGCGTTCGACCATTTCGATCACCTGAGCCGGCTGCACATTCAGGGCGCGCAGCACCCGCCCGGCGACGCCGCTCTCTTCACGCATCAGCCCTAAGAGCAGGTGCTCCGTGCCAATGTAGTTATGATTCAGCCGCTCCGCTTCTTCCTGAGCGAACGTCAACACACGCCGGGCGCGTTGGGTGAAGCGATCGAGTTTGTTGGACACTTGTTGCCTCCATCCCGATTTCACTACCAGCCCTCAAATCGGAATAATGTTGTACACCCCGTATTTTACCGAGAGCGCCGGCCCCTGTCCAGGTTCGGCGCTCTCCGCTCTAAAATATATCACCATTTTCAATTTTGAGTGATGGGATTACAGGGGGTGTAACCAGACTGTTATGCGTTCGTTATCTATCCGCCGGCGACTCGGCCTCGGGTGGGGCCGTCTCCGGTTCGGCGCTCGCGGCTGTTGCATGATTTGGCTCGGCCTCGGGCGGGACAGCCTCCGATCCAGTGTGCACCGTTGTCGTGTCATCCGGCTCCGGCTCGGGCAGAGCCGCCTGGGGTTCAGCGCTCACGGGTGTCATGTCATCCGCTACGGCTTCGGGCGGCATCTCGCTTTCAGCCTGGTCGGCGTCGGCCAAATGTTGCTGCCAGTCCGAATCGGCATACTCGCCTTTGGCCACGCGCTTCAAGCTTAACCCCAGCCGCCGTTCCTGTGAATCGATCCGAATGATGCGTAACGTGACCAGCTGCCCTTCGTGAACAACTTCCTTAGGGTGATTCACCCGCCCTTCGGACAGCTCGGACACGTGAATCAACCCTTCGATTTCCTCATCGCCCTTCACCCGGGCAAACGCGCCGAACTTCGCCAGCTTCGTGATCGTGCCCTCCACCAACTGGCCTATCTTGTAGCGCTGCCCAACCGCCGACCAGGGATCGGCTTCCAGGCGCTTCAAGCTCAGGCCGATCCGCTTGCGTTCCGGGTCGATATTGATGATCTGGGCCTGCACCTTCTGGCCGACTTTCAGGACTTCACGGGGGTGATTCACCCGTTTCCAGGACAGTTCCGACAGGTGCACCAGCCCATCCGCGCCGCCCAAATCGATGAAGGCGCCGAAGTCCGCCAGGCTGATCACCTTGCCTTCACGGATGTCGCCTTCTTTCAGCTCCGACAGGAGTTTTTCCTTCTGCGTCTTGCGCCAATCGCGCATCGCGGCGCGCTCGGACAGGATCAGCCGATTGCGCTGGCGGTCCAGTTCGATGACCTTCAATTGCAGTTTCTGGCCGGTCATCGCCGCCCAACGATTCTCCTTCGACCCTTCCTGACTGCTCTCGCCGCCTTCGCCCCTGGCCCGGCCCGATACCAGCTGGGAAGCCGGCACAAAGCCGCGCACCTTGCCGATCTTGACGATCAGCCCGCCCTTATTGTGGCCGGCCACGACGCCTTCGAATACGTCTTGAGACTGGAACAACGCTTCGGCATCTTTCCAATCGCGATCGGTATGCCCCCGGCTGAGCGAGAGCACGACGTGCCCGTTGCGGTCTTCCGGCGCAAGGACGACGGTTTGCACCGTGTCGCCGACGTGCAGCTCCGCTAGGACATCGCTGGGAATCCCTTCTATCTCGCGGACGTTGATGACACCCTCCGATTTGGATCCGATATCCACCAGAATCTCGTTGGCTTCAATTCGGACGATGGTGCCGGTCAACGTATCGCCGCGCTTGATCTCCTTGAAGGCAAAATCCTGCGCGTCCAGCAGGGCCTGCATTGAGTTTTCGTTTGGTTGGGCTTGAGGCACGCTCCTTTCATCTGTCGTGCGTTCATCCTGATCGGCCATCACTTCCCCCGTGCGGATAAGAGTGAGGCGATTATAAACCTGATCCGATCAAAAGGCAACCAGATTTGACCTTAATCACTCACCTTACGCAAAAGACCATTTCACCGCTGAGAACGCACACTTGCCCCACGCTGCCGCATAGCGGCAAGTGCGGGGAGAGCGCGGAGCGGATTTCCTAGCACATCTCTGCGTCCTCCGCGCCCTCTGCGGTAAAATCCCGCCTGACTGCGTAAGGTAAGTTAATCATTGTCGAAGCAGGCAACGCCCAGTATAATGACCCTGAACCTGCCGACCGGAGACTCCATGCCCAACGAAGCCCTGCAGTATGCCCGCGCGCACCGTGCGCAACACCTCGACGAACTCAAGCAGCTGCTGTCCATCCCCAGTGTCAGCGCTCAACCGGAACACAAGCCCGATATTCAGCGCGCCGCGCACTGGCTGGCCGATCACTTCCAGGCATTAGGCCTGACGCAAGTGGCGGTTCATCCCACGGCCGGCCATCCCATTGTGCTGGCCGAGTGGAGGCGCGCCGGAGGCGAGTATCCGACCGTGCTGATTTACGGCCACTACGATGTGCAGCCGGTCGACCCGCTCAGCTTGTGGCGCTCCGACCCGTTCCAGCCCGAAGTCCGGGGCGATAACCTGTACGGGCGCGGCGCTTCAGACGATAAGGGGCAGCTCTTCGCGCACGTCAAAGCCGTCGAGGCGTTCCTCAAGACGGCCGGCGACCTGCCGGTCAACCTCAAGTTCTTCATCGAAGGCGAGGAGGAGATCGGCGGGCCGAATCTCGACGCGTTCATCGAAACGCATACCGCCGAGCTAAGCGCCGACGCGGCCCTGATCTCCGATTCGCACATGCTGCGCCCCGACCTGCCAACAATCGCTTACGGGCTGCGCGGGCTGGCCTACATTCAAGTCGAAGTGACCGGCCCGTCTACCGATCTGCATTCGGGCGCGTACGGCGGCGCGATCTATAACCCGATCCAGGCGCTGTGCGAGATGCTCGCTTCGTTGAAAGATCGCGATGGGCACATCACCCTGCCCGGCTTTTACGACAAAGTTCGCCCCCTCACCCAGGAGGAGCGCGAAGTCCTGGCGGAAGCGCCCTTCAACGAAGCGCAATTCAAGCAGGAAGCGGGCGTCGAACAGACCTGGGGCGAGACAGGCTATGCCGTGCTGGAGCAGATCAGCGCCCGGCCCACGCTCGAAATCAACGGCATTTGGGGCGGTTATCAAGGCGAAGGCAGCAAGACCGTGTTGCCCGCCAGGGCCTGTGCCAAGCTCAGTTGTCGCCTGGTGGCCGACCAGGACTATCACGAGATTAGCGACCTGCTGCGGGGGCGCCTGGAGCGCATCGCGCCGCCGCAGGTGCGCGTGACGACAAAGTTCCTGAACGGCGGGCATGGCCTGCTGATCGACCGAAACGCGCCGGCGTTGAAGGCCGCCGCGGCGGCGCTGGAAAAAGCTTTCGGCGCGCGACCGGTCTTCATTCGCGAGGGCGGCTCCATCCCGGTCGTCGCCACGCTGAAGCAGCTGCTCAACATCGATACCGTGCTGATGGGCTTAGGTCTGACCGACGACAACCTGCACGCGCCGAACGAGAAGTTCTACCTGCCCAATTTCTATCGGGGCATCGAAGCGTCAATTCACTTTATGAGCTTATTCAGGAGACGAAGTTAGAGTTCAGAGTTAGAGTTTGAGTTTGGTGATTCACGCATGTTCGGTTAAAATGGCGCGGCTGGATATCCTGGAGGAATTGCTGTCGCCGTGAAGAGTGCCATCTACCTGGCGCGGGCCGCACTGCTGCTCGCGCTTCTTACGCCTGCTGGCTGCGCCGATCTGGCGCGTACCCCTGCCCCGGTTGCCGCCGCTTACATCGTGCCATCGGCCACGCCGACTTCGCCGCCAACGCCCACGTTGACGCCCGAGCCGACAGCTACGCCGGAGCCAACTGCCACACCCTTGCCCACACCCGGTTGTAGCGAAACCACCGGCCGCATCGACACCGGCCAGTTCCCCAGCTCGATTTTGGCTTCCAGCCAGGCGATCTACGCCATCTATTTCCCACCCTGCTACGACACCCGCCTGCGCTACCCGGTGGTGTACCTGATGCACGGCAGCCCGAACTTCAACGAACAGCACTGGCTGGACCTGGGCTTGCAAGCAGCCGCCGATCGCGCCATCGGGTCGCGCCGCCTGCCACCCTTCCTGGTTGTCCTGCCGCGCGGCGACGTGAATGGCACGTTCGGCAACACCAGCGGCGGCCCAGGCTCGTGGGAGCAGGTGATGGTCGAAGAGCTGCTCCCCTACATCGACACGGTGTACAACACGTTGGGGACAAAAGAGAGCCGCGCGATCGGCGGCATTTCGCGCGGCGCGGTGTGGGCGCTAGAGATCGCCTTCCGCCATCCCGAACTATTTGCGGCGGTGGGCGGGCACTCGTCGGCGCTCTCGCTCAACCTCGCGCCGCCGGTATTCGATCCGCTTGCCATCGCCCAAACCGATCAGGCCGGCAACCTCCAGGGTCTCCGCATCCTGCTGGACTCCGGCGATACCGATTGGGCGCTTCAGGGAACCGCTGAGCTGCATGCCGTGCTCGACCAGCGCGGCATCCCCAACACCTTTCTGGTCGGGCGCGGCGCGCATGAAGCCGAGCTCTGGTCGTCGCAGATGGACACTTACGTGGATTTCTATGGATCGGGTTTCATCGGGCTGATCGATCAGGAAGTAACGCGTTGATTGAAAGAAACCGGGTTTCTACCAGAAACCCGGTTTCTCGCTTGGTCGCTACTCCACCATCTCACTCACCGCCAACGCATCATCCGAAAATACCTGCGGAGCCACTGACGCGCCAGGCAGGATGCGCCGCATCGAGAGATACCCCACCGGCGACGGCTCGCGATAGACCTCAACCCACTTGTCAACCAGTGAGACCAGCCATGCTTCGGGAATGCCGGCGCGCGCGTACAACGGCATCTTTACGTCGCGATCGTAGCTGGCCGATGTCTCAGACGCCTCGACGACGAGCAGAATAGCCTCAGGGCTGGGATGCGATCCGGCGTAATAGTCGGCGCGCGGCCGCAGCAGCGCCAGATCGGGCTGCGGCTCCGAGCGCTCGCTTAAGATGATCTCCCCCTCGATCAGTTCAAGTCGGTCATCTTCGTCGAACATGCCCGCCTGGATCAAGTGATGGTACGCTTCTACGGTCAGCAATCTTCGCCGTAGTTGAACGGCCATAGCTCCCCACTTCCGCTAGACAGCCGCACTAGTGGTCAGTCCATGTGAAATTGACGGGCCGTAGCATAGCCCCCTGCTTGCGCCCCCTTGCGGGGTCGTGGGCGTTGGACGGGCACAAGGCCCTAGGCTACCCATCAAAATCAAGTGGACTGTCCACTAGCAAAGATCATACCACAACCTAGAATCCCTCGTCATCTAAGGTCGTCATCTGGGTCGTCATCTGGGTCGTCATCTGGAGTCGTCATCTGGGTCGTCATCTGGAGTCGTCATCTGGAGATGACTCCTACGGTCAATCCGTTGTCGCCTTCTTCTTCAGCTCGTACAGCTTCGTCAGCGCCTCCAACGGCGACAGCGCATCGACGTCGATCGATTTCAACTCGTCCAACACCGGGTTATCGTTTACGAATAACGACAATTGTTGCACACCCCTTGCTGGCAACTCCGGCGCGTGGGTCGGCTGGCCTTGCTCCAGCTGCTCCAGGATTTCCTCGGCGCGATGGATGACCGGTTTGGGCAACCCGGCCAGCTGCGCCACGTGGATGCCGTACGATCGATCGGCGCCGCCGGCGACGATCTTGTGCAGGAACACCACCCGATCGCCTTCTTCCGCGACTGCCACGTTGACGTTGCGCACGTGCGGCAGCGTCTCGGCTAGCGCGATCAGCTCGTGGTAGTGCGTGGCAAACAGCGTCTTGCTCTTCAGCCGAGGATGGTTGTGCAGATACTCGACGACGGCCCAGGCGATGCTCAGGCCGTCGTAAGTGCTGGTTCCACGCCCGATCTCATCGAGCACGATCAGGCTGCGCGACGTGGCGTGATGCAGGATATTCGACGTTTCGACCATCTCGACCATGAAGGTCGATTGCCCGGCTGACAGCTCATCCTGCGCGCCGATGCGCGTGAAGATGCGATCGACCAGCCCGATACGCGCCTGCTCGGCTGGCACGAACGACCCGATCTGCGCCAGCAGCACGATCAGCGCGGCCTGGCGCAGATAGACGCTCTTGCCGCTCATATTCGGGCCGGTGATGATCAAGATGCGCGTATCGGCGTCGAGTTTCAGATCGTTCGGGACGAAGCGCGTCTCGCTCAACGTGCGCTCGACGACCGGGTGTCGCCCCCCGACGAGGTCGATCTCGTCAGCCTCGGTCAGCTCGGGACGAACATACGCGTTGAGCGCGGCCACTTCCGCCAATGCCGCCGCCACATCGATGTGCGCGATCGCCTGCGCGCTGTCTTTCAGCGTACGCGCGCGGCTGGCGATCTGCGCGCACACCTCCTTGAACAATCGATTTTCGACCTCGATGAGACGCTCGTCGGCGTTGAGGATCAGCGTCTCGTATTCTTTCAGGTCGGGCGTGATGTAGCGCTCGGCGTTCGTCAGCGTTTGCTTGCGAATGTAGTCGGCGGGAACCGCATCCCGGTGCGAGTTGGTGATCTCGATGTAATAGCCGAAGACCTTGTTGTAACCGACCTTCAGCGAGTGAATGCCGGTGCGCTGGCGCTCGGTCCGCTCAAGATTCGCCACCCACTCCTTGGCGTTGCGCGAGGCGTTCAGGATGCCGTCGAGTTCGGCCGAGTAACCGGGTCGGATCAGGCCGGGCGGAGCAGTCGGCTCGTCGGCAATGGCGGACTTGAGCAAGTCAAGAATGTCCCGGCACGGATCGAGATCGAAAGAAAGCGTAGGCGCGGCTTCAGTCGCCAAACCACCGTTTCGCAATTCGAGATTCGAGACTAGAGCTTGGAGATTGGGCGCGAGTTCGAGCGCGCGGCGGATCGCCGCCATGTCGCGCGGCGCGGCGTTGCCGCTGACCACGCGGCCGCTGGCCCGCTCCAAGTCCGGCATCTCCTTCAACACATCGCGGACTTTGGCGCGGAGCAACGCATCGTCGAAGAAAGCCTGCACGCGGTCGAGGCGCGCTTCGAGCGCAGCCCGATCGAGCAGCGGCTGCGAGAGCCAGGCGCGCAGCAGCCGCCCGCCCATCGCCGTGCGCGTCGCGTCGAGCACGCCCAGCAGCGCGCCCTGCGCCTTGCGTTCGCGCAGCGTCTCGGTCAATTCGAGGTTGCGCCGCGTCGCCGGATCGAGCGCCATGAAGCGCTCGGTCGAGTACGCGCGCAGGCTCAACAACTGCGCCAACGCCCCCGGCTGCGTCTCGCGCAAATACTGGTCGATGGCCCCCGCCGCGCGGATCGCCAACGCTTGACCGTCGATGCCGAAGCCGGCCAATGTAACGACCTGGAACTGATCGAGCAACGCCTGCCGCGCATGACTAATCTCAAATCTCCAATCGGGTATGGGCGTGAAGTGAATCGTGATGAGAGCTTGGATGGGCGCACTCGCCGATTGCGGATGCAGGCACTCGCGCGGCGCGATGCGCAAGAGTTCCTGTTGCGCGGCGGCGATCGAATCGAGCTGGGTCACGGCGAATTCACCGGTCGTGATGTCGCAATACGCCAGCCCGACGCGACCTTCGCTCTCGACCCAGGCGGCCAGGTAGTTCGCGCGTTTTTCGTCGAGCAGCTCCGGCTCGACGATCGTGCCGGGTGTGACCACGCGGGTGACTTCGCGCGGGACGATGCCCTTGACGGTGGCCGGGTCCGCCATCTGCTCGGCAACGGCGACGCGATACCCGCGCTCGATCAGCCGCGCCAGGTAGCCATCGACCGCGTGATGCGGCACGCCGGCCAACGGCACGCGCTGCCCTTTGCCGACCGGCCGCGAGGTGAGCACGATGTCGAGCTCGCGCGCGACCGTCTCGGCGTCGGCGTCGAAGGTCTCGTAGAAGTCGCCCAGGCGGAAGAACAGGATCGTGTCGGGATATTGATGCTTGAGCGCCAGGTATTGCTTGCGGATGGGAGTGAGATCGTCGGACATGAGTCACCACGGATAGGACGATAGGGATGGGCTGAGTAGCCTGTCATTGGTCGTTGGTCATTCGTCCCTGGTCAACTTTCTCGGCCAGCTCGCGCAGGTACGGCCAGGTGTAAATCCCGAAGCGGTGACCGTCGCCCCAGATCAGCGTCACCGCATAATTGCCGGCGTACTCGAAGCCCGTCAGGTTTTTGTTCGGCGCGGCGACGAGCTTCAGCGGATCGGGCGGGCCGTGCAGCTCTTTGCACTCAGCGCACGGGCAGGCGTCGCGCAATCGTCCCCAGGGCAGCGCGGCCGTCGCGCCATCTTTGAACTTGACGATCAAGACCTGTCGCTCGGCGTTGTTGAACACCGTATTCGTCTTGGGCACACCTCACCTCTTTCGCGCGGCAAGTATACTGCGCGCGGGCACAAGTTGCGCTGTTTGCTGCTCCACGCCCGCGTCCGCGCGGGCGTCTATCCTGAGCGACCGCGGGGACGCGGTCGGTGAGCCAAACCGCAGATTGTTCCCGCGCCGGGTAGAGAATTATACACGCGGGCCGCGCCAGATCGGCGCGGGGAGAATCGTTGTATAATCCTTTTGCCGGGAGGAACATTCGATTGAGCTGCGCCAGGGCGTAGACCTTCGCGCAGGGGAGGCCAGTGTGGTCACCGCAGAAAAGTTGATGACAGCCGAAGACCTGCTGCGGCTTTCAGGCCAGGGCCGCTACGAACTGGTGAAAGGAGTCCTCGTCAAGATGACACCGCCCGGCTACGAACATGGTGCTACAACGATGCGTTTTGCCATCCGCATCGCCAACCACGTGAGCGCACATGATCTAGGTGAAGTTGTCGCGGCCGAGACGGGCTTCCGCCTGGCGCGCAACCCGGATACCGTTCGCGGCGCGGATGTCGCTTTTGTCTCGAAAGCGCGCCAGCCGGCTGTTGCCCCGGCGGGCTACGCCGATTTCGCGCCCGATCTGGTGGTCGAAGTGGTCTCGCCGAACGACGACCCAGACGAGATTCAGACGAAGGTCGCCGAGTGGCTTGAGTTCGGCGTGCGACTCGTGCTGATTGTATATCCCCGCTCGCGCCAGGTCGCGGTATATCGCTCGCTTCGAGAAGTGACGATCCTGACTGAGGCGGATACCTTTTCGGCGCCCGAGGTGCTCCCCGGCTTCACCTGCCCCATCGCCGCAATCTTCGCCTCCGCCTGACGAACGCAACTCGTATGAGACCCGGCGCGCTATCGCTGTACCGGGTCTCTTTTTTTGCGCACCGTCCCCCACCCCGCCGTCTCGATCGCAGCGAGCAGCGCGCCGAAATCCTCGATGAACGGCCAGATCACAATTGGCAGGCCGCGTTTGGGTAGAATGAGCAACGCGCCGAAGAGACTTTCGCGCACCTGTCGAAGCTCGCGCCACGCCAACATCCGCTCGCGTAACAGTCGGGTTGAAAGGCCATCCGGCGTCGGCCTGATTTGGCGCGTTCCGAATTCCACGCCAAGCCACAAGATGATCGCCCCCGCGATCGCGCCCAATCCATGCAGGATCAAATCGGGCGCGTCGGCCGCCTCGATCTCCGCCAGGACGGAGCCGAGCAGCACCCCGCCGGCCAGCATCGCTCCGAACAGGCCCAGCACGCGCAGGGTAGGTGCATAACGGTAGCAGCGGTTCATCGGCGTCATTCTAGCGACTTTTGCAGGAGTTGGCAATGCGTTATACTACCAGCTACCCTCCTCCATGGAGCTGTGATGAACGAGACGTATATCGCCATCGATCTGGGCGGCACGCGCATTCGCGCCGCGCGCTGCCGTCCCGATGGGATGATCGAAGCGCGCGCCGAACAATTCACCCACGGCGAAAAGGGGTTGACCGCCGTGCTCGATCGGATCATTCTGACCGCCCGTCAGGTTTGGCCCGACTCGCCCCCCGCCGCGATCGGCCTCGGCGCGCCCGGCCCGTGCGATCCATATACCGGCGTGATTCTCAATGCGCCGAACATCCCCTCCTTCGTCGGCTTGCCCTTGCGCGATCGGCTGCGTGAAGCATTGGGCGCGCCGGTGTACGTCGGCAACGATGCCAACGTGGCCGCGCTCGCCGAATGGCGTTACGGTGCGGCGCGCGGCTATTCCAACGTGATCTACTTGACGATCAGCACGGGCATCGGGGGCGGTGTGATCATCGATAACCGGCTGTTGCTCGGCGTGAATGGGTTGGCGGGCGAACTCGGTCACATGTCGATCGATTATCGCGGCCGGCTCGACAAGTGCGGCAATGTCGGCTGCCTGGAAGTGCTGGCCTCCGGCCCGTCGATCCGCCTGCGCGCGATCGAACGCCTGGCCAGCGGCGAACCGAGCGCGCTGCGACAACTGGTCGATGGCAATCTGGCCGATGTGTCGGTGGAGCTGTTGCACGTGGCGGTCCAGGCGGGTGATGCCTTTGCGCGATCGGTGATTCACGCTGCGGCTGAAGCGATCGGTTTCGGCGTCGTGTCGCTGTTGCACATCTTCAATCCATCGATCGTCGTGATCGGCGGCGGGGTGACGAACCTGGGCGATTACCTGTTTCTCCCGATTCAGGCTACGGTCGAGCGGCACGTCATGGATCGGCGTTTCATCGTGCCAATCGTCCAGGCGGAATTGAAGGAGAACGTGGGATTACTCGGCGCGCTGGCGCTGGCGCTCGATCCGCCTGCGCAGAGGGCAGGGTGAGGGTTACAGCGCGGTCGTGAACGGCGCGACGATGGGGTGTGTTTGAGGGTTGAATTCGGCGATGACCGAAGCGGGCGCGGCCGGCAAGATGATATGGAACTTGCTGCCGGGGTAGCGCGACTCGTCCTGCCCATCGGACTCCACCCAGATTTTGCCGCCGTGCGCCTGGATCACGCCTTTGGCGATCGGCAAACCTAACCCCGGCCCGCCGCCCTTGAACTTCGTCTGGCCCGAGGAGTGCAGCTCGACCGGCCCGACGCGATAAAACTTCTCGAAGATCAACTCCTGATCTTCGCGATCGATGCCGATGCCGCTATCGGCGATCACCACCTCAAGATACGCGTTTGAATCGCCGCCCGGCCCTTCGTTGATCGTGCGACCGATGACGGAAATCTTCCCGCCGTCCGGCGTATACTTGATACAGTTGCCGATCACGTTGCTGAACGCCTGGCACAGGCGCTGGAAGTCCCCCTGGATCGGCGGCAAATCGTCGATGCCTTCCACGACGAGCGTCTGCTTGCGCTGCTTGACGGCGTCGCGATAATTGTCCAACGCAAAACGCAGCACCGAGGTCATAGCCAACGGTGTGCGCGTAATCGATAGCGCTTCGGAATCGATCTGCGACACGTCCAGCATGGCGGTGATGATCTCCTCCAGGCGCAGCGTGGCCCGCCCGATGCCCTGGCTGATCTGTCCCACCTGGGCCAGGCTGGGACTGCCTTCGCGCACCGAGTCGGCCAGGATGTCGGCGTAGCCGCGCACCTGCGTCAAGGGCGTGCGCAGCTCGTGCGAGGCGATCTGAATGAAATCGCTCTTGGCCTGATCGAGCCGCTCCAAGCGCCGATTCGCGCGGGTGAGCTCGTCGTTCAATTGGGTGATGGCCGTATTGGCCTGCTTCAGGTCGGTGACCAGGCGCGCGTTTTGCAGCGCGACGGCCGTCTGATCCGCCACCGTCATCAGCACGTCCAGGTCGGTCGCCGTGTACGGATCGCCCGAGGCCTTGTGCCCCAGCGCGAACACCCCGATGAGCAGGCTCTGCGAACGGATCGGCACGTACACTTCCAGGTTGAGCGCTTGCAAATAGGCGCGTTCCAGCTGCGGAGCGACGCGGTACTTGGGCAGGATGTCGATCTCGTACTGGGTGAGGGGTTGGCGGACTGCACGGAGGTCGGCCAGGATCGGGCTATTCGCGCCCAGATCGAAGTGATCGACCTCGATCTCGCCCATGCCTTTGACGAGCCGCGCATCCACGCCGCCGTCGGGCAGCTCGGTGATCAAGATTAGCGCGCCGCGCCGGACATCGAGCGCCTCGCTAATCATGCCGACAGCCACCGAGACCAACAGGTGCAGGTCGAGGATATTGCTGATCGCCGCATTGTACTCGCGCAGCGCGCGCGCCGGATCGTATTGCTGGCGATAGACGAAGCGATCGAGCAGGTTTTGTATGATCCGCAGCATGGGCTGCTGGATCACGGCCAGCCCCAAGGCGATACCGGCGGCGATGACGACCGCTAACGCCGCGCCCAGCGCGCTGTCGCGCACGCCTTGAAACAAAAGAAAGCTGCCCAGGTAGAGCGCGCCCGAGAGGAGCGTGAGCAACACCGCGGCCAGCGCGCGCCGGGTGATCGCCCGCAGATTGGGCAGGTTGTAACTGGTGATGGCGACCGTGAGCAGGGTCACACCCAGCAGTCGCACTCCCAGACCGATTTGCGGCGGGTCGAGCACCACGGGTGGAATCAAGGTGAGACCCTCGCCCAACTGCGTAAGGAACAAGGCGATCAACCAGAACATGAGCCGGTTGCGATGCAGCGGGCGTCGGGTGCGCTGGAAATCGAAGCCGGCCAGCGTCAAAGCGCTGATCGATAAACTGACCCAGCCGATGATCCGCAGGGTGTTCAACGCTGCCGCGGGCGTGCTGCCGACACGCAGTCGCACCAGGGTCTCTTGCAAGCCTAACACGTTGAGGCCGGCCAGGGCGGACAGGGCGATCCATACCCCGCCTAAGATCGCCGCGCTCTTTACGCCGGGTCGATCGAGGAACTGTAGCGTAAGGATCAAGATCAGGGTCGGGAGAACCCACACCAGGTCGGACGCGATTTGTGCGCCTGCGGGGGGCACGCCGGGAACCAGCCCCTGCCACACCGCGACGGCATGGGCTACGCTCCAAGCGATCGACAACACAAGATACAGCCCGGCAATCCGCCCGGTCCAATCTCTGAATCGGTTCTGCCGGAACAGGATGATTCCCAGAACCAGATAGCCGGCCGCGGTAGCCAACCCGGTGATGACTCGTGCCTGAAATGACAGCATGAATCCTCTTTACATAAATATCCAAAATGGATACTTGGGAAATAACTTGGGATAACGCCAGCTGTAGGGGCAGGCGCCTGCCCGCCCTACTTCATGATGTAGTATGTGCCCTTCTTGGCGCCCACACGCAGGAGGATGCCACGACTCACCAGGTCAACCAGATCGAGGCGTAAGGTCTCCGGTGTGACGTCGGGGCAGATCTGCTGGTACTCTCGATTTGTGATCTGGCCGTGTTCGTGGATATAAGACAGCGCGCGGGCCTGGCGCTCGTTCATCGTCTTCTCCCAGGCCGGGGTGGCGCGCCGCACCTGGGCATTGCTCAACGTCACGGTGAACGAATAGGGCGTCGCCTTGAAGTGCGGCGTCGGGTGGCCGGCCTGGGTCATCTCTTCGATCATGCGATCGATGCCCAGCCCCAGCTCTTCAATATAACCCCACTGGAATAGTCCCGATACGATGCGAGGATTACGTGAGAAATGCTCTTCGATAATGTTATCAACGGTTATAAAGCCGGGCAGTCCGCCGGGGCTGATCACCTCCAGCCGATCGGCGAACATGCGCATCTCGATGCGGCGACCCTTCAAGCGGTAATCGCGATGGCACACGGCGTTGACCAGCGCCTCGCGGACGGCGAAGGGCGGGTACTCCGTCTTCTCCTCGCGCTGTAGACCTTTGACCACCGCGCCAACGTGCATCTCTTCCCAGACGACTTCCCAGGCGCTTTCGATCACCCGCGCCAGCGGGCCGCCAATCTCCTCGCGGCGACCATAACCCGGCAGCCCACCCTCGCCGCGCGGCTCCGTGCCGATGAAGCGCACAAAGACCAGGCCGCTCTGCGGGATGAATTGTTGCGGATGCTTCCCAAACAAGAGGATGCCGGCCGTCGTCGGCAGGCCGGCGTCATTCAGCGCGCCGATCTCGTGCAGCATCTCGTCGGCGCCGCCGGCCAGGCGCTTGCGCTGGCGTTCCTCGCGCTTCTCGACGAATTCGGCGATGATATCATCGTCCAGCTCGGCGCGGCCCGCGCCGGCCACCGCTTCGCTTTCGTAGTCGGCGCTGCTCTTGGTCGCCGCCAGCTGGCGGATCGCTTCGCCGCCGAGCGGGCGATTCTCGACGCCCATGCGCACCAGCACCCGCCCATCGCCCAGCGAGTGCAGTTCGGTGCTGCGCGCGACGTGCACGGCCACGACCGCCGCGCCGGCCAGTTCCACCTGCTCCCACGTCACCTGCACGGCCGGCCGGCAGCGCGCTTCGGCGGCGCGCAAGGTGATCTCGGCTTCGTCGGGGTAGACGCGTCCGTTGGGCTTGCCATTTTCATCGACGCCGAGCAGCGCCGTGCCGCCGTCGCTGTTCGCAAACGCGATCAGCGTTTCGGCCAGCGCGTCGGCGTTGGCTTCGGCCAGATATTCGACGAGCTGGCTAGGCCCGGCCCGGAGAATCGTCGAGGTCACCATATCGGCTTCATGTTGGAGCGCTGCGCCGGCTCAATTCTTCAGCGACGAGTTCGCGCGCTTGGGCGACGAAGGCTTCGGCATCCTCGACGATGCGCTCGACATCCTCGCTGGTGGGATGCGTTGTAGGCGCATAATCGCTGTGTTGTCGATCCCGACCTGCTCGCGAGAGCATCGCTTGATAACGCCCATCGACCTGGCCGGTCTTTACAAAGGTTCGACCAAACTCGGAATTTGCCCCAGCATGACTTTTCACCCTGACCTCAGCGGCGACTAGCGCTGCCTTCGTCGCATAGAACATCGCATAGTATGCCCGGGAGATGGCTTGACGGTGGTGCAAGTCTCCAAGTAAGTCGTGTACCACTTGCAGTTCTTTTTCTGCCATTGAAAGCCACAGGTGCGGGTCGCCCAGATCAGCAGGCGCGGCGTCATACTCCTCTGCCCTCTCTTTGAGAGCAGCGACGGTGGGTGGCTGATCAGGCATGCCAGTGCGCATGTCCAGCGCCGTAAGCCGCTCCCCGGCCGGAGTCACACCGGAGTCTTGAACGTAGAGTGGAATACCCTCTCGATCTGCCTCGCGCGCGACATCCATCGACTTGTGGCGGTACATCTCCTCGCTGAGGACGAGCGGGGCAACGTCGCGCTCGCATTCCAGCGTGGCCGTGACCGATAGATCGATAATCGCCCGCCAGCGCGGCTCGCTGTAAGGGCTACGATACCATCCGCCTGGCAGCCGCTCGAATTCCCAGCCCACTACCACCAGCACATCCACATCCGACTCTGCGTGGTAGTCGCCGCGCGCGAACGAGCCGTAGAGGATGATGCGCCGGATCTGATCGGGGAAACGCGCGAGTAGGGCATCGCAAAAGTGCGAGATCGCGACGGCCACCGCGCGCGGCAGGTTTTCCAGCGCCGGTGGTTGAGGCTCTGTCAATGCGGCTGGGGAAACTTCCATTAGACTGATCTACCACTCGAATCGATGGCTACTTTGCGACTTCGGCCACTCCCGCCTGTCCGTTGCCGCTCAACAGCGAGGTGGACTCTTCCGCTTGCCCATCCGCGCCCGCGATCGCTCTCACGTTATTTTCAATGCGGGCGACCGAAGCGACCGTATCGCCGTCTTGCAGCGCGATCACGTGCACGCCCCGGGTCGAGCGGCCGGAGCGGGCGATATTCCCCACCGCCGTGCGCAGCGCAATCCCGCCGGCCGTGATGATCGTCACTTCGTCGTCGGGCAGCACGACGCGCGCCGAGGTGATGACGCCGGTCTCGTCGATGCGATCGGCCAGGGTCCGCACCCCGCCGGTCGCGCGACCTTTGATCGGATATTGCTCGAGCGGCGTGCGTTTGCCGTAACCCCTGGCCGTCACCACCAGCAGTTCGCCGTTGGGTGTCACCGCTTCCATCGACACGATGTGGTCCTCGTCGCCCAGGCGCATGGCGGTGACGCCGGCCGCCGCCCGACCCATCGGCCGGACGAGTTTGCTGCTGAAGCGCAACGCCTGCCCTTGCTCGGTGACGATGATGATGTCTTGATCGCCGCGCGTCACCTTGACCCAGCCCAGCACGTCGCCGTCGTCGAGGGCGATGGCGATGATGCCGCTGGGGCGCACCGCTTCGAACTCTTCGGCCGGCACGCGCTTGATGCGCCCGTTGCGCGTGCACATCACGAAATAAGCCGACGGATCGAAATCGGGCACGGAGACGGCCGCCGTAATGCGCTCGCTCTCGCTCAGGTTGATCAGGTTGACCAGCGGCACACCCTTAGCGGTGCGATCGGCGTCGGGGATTTCGTAGGCGCGCAGATGATACACCTTGCCCCGGTCGGAGAAGAACAGCAGGTGTTGCAGCGTGCGCGTCGAGAAGATGTACTGCACCGCGTCTTCTTCGCGCGTCTGGATGCCGGTCACGCCGCGCCCGCCGCGCGCCTGCGCGCGGAAAGCCTTGACCGGCAGGCGCTTGACGTAGCCGCGCTCGGTCAGCTGGATCAACACCTCTTCGTCGGCGACCAGGTCTTCGATCGACATTTCCTCGGTGGCTTCGGCGGCGATGCGGGTGCGGCGCGCGTCGCCGTACTTCTCCTTCAGCGCGACGCTCTCCTCTTTCACCAACGTGAGGAGCTTGTAGGGGTTCGCCAGCAGGTCTTCCAGATAGGCGATCGTCTGCATCACCTGCTGGTACTCGTCTTCGATCTTCTGGCGCTCCAGCGCGGCCAGCCGGCGCAGCGGCATATCCAGGATAGCCTGCGCCTGGACCTCGGTGAGCTTGAAACGCTCCATCAAGCGCGTACGGGCCGTGTCGGCATCGGGCGACTGGCGGATGGTCTGGATCACGGCGTCGAGATTCGCCAGCGCGATCCGTAGACCTTCGAGGATGTGCGCGCGATGCTGCGCCTTGGCCAGATCGAACTCGGCCCGGCGCGTGAGAACCGCCTGGCGGTGTTCGACGAAGAGCTGCAAGGCGCGTTTGAGGCTGAGCAAGCGCGGTTGCCCGTCGACCAGCGCCAGCATCTGCGCGCCGAACGTCGTTTGCAGCGCGGTGAACTTGTACAGCTTGTTGAGCACGGTCTTAGGCTGCGCGCCGCGCTTCAACTCGATGACGACGGTCAGACCGTTGCGGTCGGATTCGTCGCGGATGTCGGAAATGTCGGGGATGCGCTCGTCGCGCACCAGTTCGGCCATGCGCTCGATCAGCGCGCTCTTGTTGACCTGATAGGGAATTTCGGTGATGACGATGCGGAAGCGGCCGCCCTTCATCTCTTCGATGTTGGCGACGCCGCGCATCACGATGCGGCCCTTGCCGGTGACGTAGGCGTTGACGATGCCTTCGCGCCCCAACACCAGCGCGCCGGTCGGGAAGTCGGGTCCTTTGATGAACTGCATCAGATCGTCGACGGTGACATCGTCGTCGGCGGTAGCGAAGACCTCGTTCAGCACGGCCAACTGTTCATCGCGCCCGAACGGTTGTTGGGCCGTGGCCGCCGCCTGGCGTCGCCGCTCGATGATCGTTTCCCAACGATCGATCAGGAAACCGATCGCATTGGCGACCTCGGTCAGGTTGTGCGGCGGGATGCTGGTGGCCATGCCGACGGCGATGCCCGTCGCGCCGTTGAGCAGCAGGTTGGGCAGCTGGCTGGGCAGCACCGCCGGCTCTTTGAGCGTCCCATCGAAATTCTCGGTCCAGTCGACGGTAGCCTTATCGATGTCGGCCAACAGCTCTTCAGACAGCCGGGTCAGCCGCGCCTCGGTGTAACGCATGGCAGCCGGCGCATCGCCGTCGATCGAGCCGAAGTTGCCCTGACCATCGACCAGCAAGTAGCGCACCGAGAAATCTTGCGCCATGCGCGCCATCGCGTCGTACACCGCCGAGTCGCCGTGCGGGTGATACTTGCCCAGCACTTCGCCGACGATACGGGCCGACTTTTTGAAGGGCGTGTTGGCGCGCAGGCCCATGTCGTGCATCGCGTACAGGATGCGCCGCTGCACCGGCTTCAGGCCGTCGCGCGCGTCGGGCAACGCGCGGGCGACGATCACGCTCATCGCGTAATCGAGGTACGCGCCGCGCATCTCCTGTTCGATGTCGATCGTGCGGATATTACCGAGCATAACGGTTCAAACTCCTATCAAAACGCAACGCGACAATTATACCCCAGCCAGGGGGATAAGTCTAAACGAAATGTGGGTGGTTGACACAAAAATCGAAGCAAAAAGGGCCTTTCTTGGTTGAGAAAGGCCCTGGAATCGGCAACGGATGACCAACGGATAAACGAATTCCAATGGCAGGTAACCCGTTGTGATTAAACTGCCCCAATCCCGCGTATAACCATGTAGAATGTCGATCGACACTACCTGCCGCAACAGGCAACCGGGTCCAACCATGCTCGGCATGAATGAGCTGATCGAACGTTGGCAGGCCGGCGATGAACGCGCCGCCGAAGCAATCTACAACCAGCACCGCGCGCTAGCTTTCCGGCTGGCATACGGTCTGCTTGGCGATGCAGCTGAAGCAGAAGAGGCGGCGCAAGATGCGCTGGCTTATGCGCTGGCTCACATCCAGCGCTACGATCCTCTGCGCGCCGGCTTCTCAACGTGGCTGCACACCATCACCGTCAGCCGGTGTCGTGACCGACAGCGCCGCCGGCAGTCGCCAGTCGCCTGGGTGCGACCGGAAGCTGATCTTGTTGATCCTGCTCCGACCCCCGAGCATCATGCCAGTCGGCAGGAGGCGCGCAGCGAAGTCTGGCAAGCGGTTCAAGCGCTGAATCCACGGCTGCGTGAAGCGATCCTGTTGCGTTACTGGGCCGGACATACCTATCACGAAATGGCCGACATCCTCGGTTGTCCCGTGCCGACGGCCCAGTCGCGCGTGCGGCTAGCCTTCGAGCGGCTGCGCGCAGCCCTGACACCTGCCGACCTGATCGCCCTTGAAGAAGGAGAGGTCTCATGATCGATCACTTGAGCAACGAACGACTCATCGCCGCTATCCACCAAACCCCCTCCGACGCCGAGCGCGAATCGATCGATCGCCACCTGGCCGAATGCCCAACTTGTCGAGCACGCCATGATGGCCTCGATGCAACGCAACAACATATCCGGCGCAGCCTCGCACTTGATCTGAGGGCGGCGCGCCCCTCGCCGCAGATGACCTATGCGGCTATTGTCCCTCGCCTGGGACGGGAGAAGAAAAAGATGAACACACTTGCTTTGCGGCGCAGATTAGCCTTCACGATCATCGGCGCCGCGCTGGCGTCGACGCTGCTGCTCACACTCTTCTATCCCGGCGGCGTCGCGGCTGCCGCCCAACACGCCATTGAAGTCATCCGATCCATCGTGCTGGGCGAATATAGCCGCGCCGTGCAGACGGCGCCGGGAGCCGAAAGTGATCGTTCTGTGCCATCCGATGTCTGGATCATTCGGACTGAGATTGGCAACTTTGCGGGCAACGCGCCGCCCGGCGTAGAGCCGAGGGTGCAGTCACTATCCACACTGGAAGAGGCTCAGTCTGTCGTGAACTTCCACATTCTGAGTCCTGCTTATCTGCCAGAAGGATATGCGTTGCGCGAGGTGAAACTGGCGCCCATTGGCGACACACACTGGGTTTTGATGTTCTACACTGGCCCGACGCACGACATCATTGTCGTGCAAACGGCGGGCGGCCCACAGCCCGGTAATGATCCCAATGTGGTATCAGGCGTGTTGACCGGTTTCTTTATCGATGGAACGCTGGAGGAAATTGATCTGGATGGACAAACAGCCATCTGGATCGACGGCCACGCTCTGGGCTGGGCTGTGGACAACATGACTTACGAAGTCGGCGGACTAGACTTGACGCTGGAAGAAGCGAAACAAATCGCGCGATCGCTGCGTTGAAATGAGCGATCGTGATGATCGGAAACCCGGTCTCTCCAAGAGACCGGGTTTCTTTGCGCCGAGATAGAGGAACCTGCAGCCGCCAAGGTCTCTGCCGGCCTCGGTCGGGGGGCCTCGGCCAGCGAGTACACCTTATCGGTATCCGTTTATGCGTTGTTAATTCGTTGCCTCCTCCGCCTCCGTGATCGCCTCTTCAAAAATCTCCAGCGCCTCATCGACCAGTTGCCTGGGGATGTTGAGAGCCGGCGATAGACGAATCGTGCTCTGGCCGCACGGCAGCAGCAGCAGCCCCTGCTGGAAAGCGCGCTGCGTGATGTCTTCGCTGAGATCGTGCGCGGGTTCTTTCGTCTCTTGGTCCGATACAAACTCGATGCCGATCATCAAGCCCTTGCCGCGCACATCGCCGATGCTGGGATGGCGCGCCTGCATCTCGGCCAACGCAGCCAGGATGTACGCACCCATCTCCGCCGCGTGGGCCAGCAGGCCCTCGCGCTCGATCACGTCGATCGTCGCCAGCGCCGCCGCGCACGCGATGGGGTTGCCGCCGAAGGTGTTGCCGTGCGAACCGGGCCGCCACGTCATCACGCTCCTGCGCGCGATCATCGCGCCCAGCGGCATACCCGAGGCGATACCTTTGGCCGACAGCAGGATGTCCGGCTCGACAGCCCAATGCTCGATCGCCCACCATTTGCCGGTGCGGCCCATGCCCGATTGGACTTCATCGGCGATCAGCAAGATGCCGTACTTGTCGCACAGCCGGCGCAGGCGCGGCAAGAAGCGCGACGTGGGCACGACGTAGCCGCCTTCGCCCTGGATCGGTTCGAGCAGGATCGCCGCCACTTCAGTTGGGGCCATCAAGTGCTGGAAGACGACGTTTTCGATGTAATCGACGATCGCATCGCCATAGTCCTGACCCGCGCGCAGGGCGAGAATCGGGCGATACGGGTAGCAGTATGGAACGTGCGTCACACCCGGCAGCGTCGGCCCGAAGCCTTTGCGTTGCGCGACTTTGCTGGCGGTGAACGCGAGCGAGCCGAGCGAGCGGCCGTGGAACGCGCCGAGGAAACCGATGAAGTTCGGGCGGCCGGTGTGATAACGCGCCAGCTTGATCGCGGCCTCGACGGTTTCGGTGCCGGAGTTGGTGAAGAAAACCTGCGTCTCTTCGTGCATCGGCCGCAGGCCGTTGAGCTGCTCGGCCAGTTCGATTGTCTGCGGCGTGTAGAAGTCGGTCATCGCATATTGGATGAACCGCCCGGCTTGCCGCCGGATCGCCTCGACGACGGCCGGGTGTGAATGCCCGGTTGAAGTGACGGCGATCGTGGCGTTCAGGTCGATGTAGCGCTTGCCATCGACGTCCCAGACTTCTGAGCCGCGCCCCTGCGCCATGACGAAGGGGTAACTGCGGGTGAGCGAGGGCGACATCACGGCCTGATCGCGATCGATCCATGCCTGGGAGACCAGGCCGGGAATGGTATTGACCTCACGGATGAGGGTAGCCATGTGATCCTCCTGTGTCGACGATCAACCGTTGTGTGAACGACTGACCCCGCCCCGTTGCACTGCGGGGCAGGTGAGTCGCTACGACAGGGTTGATCGCTTTTAATGCAGTGAACTCGAATCTCTGTGGGAGATCACGCTAGAAGCGAGGAGGCCACGTTCGCGTGCGTAACGTTCAGTGTATGGAATTGGGTCTAGGGAACGGCAAACGGGCCGCGAGGGGAAAGGCGCGGCCTTACTCGTCGGCGGTGGACCACTTGACGCGGTCTAGATTAGGCTGAGGAACTAAGTGGAAGTGCATCTTACGGTGTAACCACAATCTGTGTAATCTCGGCGGCATCTGCGCCATCCGCTACGGCCAGCCGGTCCGGGCCATCGTACAGCCCCACGACCAGGCGGTAATTTCCAGCGGGCAGCTGGGCAGGCAGGTGAATACTGAACTCGTTGCGCATCCGCGTACCGGCACTCCACAACGAGGTGGGGTATGAATCCGACCCGGCAATCCGATCGGCCTGAGCCGCAACTGCACCAGAGGCATCGACCAAGTGTGTGAAGACCTGGTAGTTGCGCACGATCGGCCCGCTTGATTCAAAGTATAGCCTGAAAAACAAGTCCTGACCAGTTCTAATTTCGTTTGAATCCATATCGTAGCCCACCAGCCGGATCGGATCGGCGAAGGCAATGTCCAGCGCGTGTTGCGGGCCGGGTTTGAAAATCGCCCCACGCACGTCGAACAAGAGCAAAGACATTTCGTGGAAGTTTTGCCCCACCTCAAGCCGTTTTGCCTGCGCGCGGAGTTCGTCCAGGACGATGCCGGTGGGGTCGGCCACAGCCTGCTGCCACAGGACTAGCCAGGCGCGCGGATGAGCCGCGGCGATCTCGGCCAACTGCGACACTGCGCGCGCGTCGAGCGGCGTTTGTGCCGCCGGCAGCAGGTCGGGTGGAAGCGGAATAACCCGGGCTGGGCCATCATAGTAGAACTCGAACAGCGGCGCTTGATGTCCGCCGACGAGCAGGATCGCATCGCCCGGCGCGTCGTTCGCGTCGATGTAGGCGGCGACGGAGCGGGCATCGGGCCGCGCGACGGGCGGGTCGAAATAGATCTGCGCGGTGACGAGCAGATCGACGAGAGGAATCAGCAACATTGGCAGCAGTGCGAAGACGGCAAGCAGCCGATTGCGGAAACGCAGCAGCGTATCGACGCCCAGCGCGGCGAGCGTGACGAAGGCTGGCAGCGAGGTCAGCAAATAGCGCGGCGCGAACTTCGGTTTTTCCCAGGCCAGGATCGACATGAGCAGGAGAGGGACGAGGAGAAGTGTGATGAGAATGAAATTGGAGTGTGTAGGAGGCATCTCCTGATGCCGACCTGTTTCCTGATGCCGACCTGTCTCCTGATGCCGACCCATTTCCACCTGCCGAGGTTTACTGAAGTTTGGGAGTAAGGGCGTGATTGCTCCCAACACGACGAGAGCCAGCCATAGCGAGCTGGTCGGCGGCGGCTGGGCGGGCACTACCAAATGCGGAAAATCGCCGCCGGCGAAGGCGCGCCAGGTCTCCAACACGACCGTGTCCCACGTCACGCGGCCCGGAAAATAGGTGGCGTTGGAGGCAGCCTGCGCCAGCGCGTTCGGCAGCCAGGGCAGGAAGAGGATGGCGACAGCAGCTTGGGCGAGCAACCAGCGCACAGGCTGGTGAGTTTGTTGGATAGTTGGTTGGCTGGACAGTTGGTTGCGCAGCCAGTTCAGCGCAAACGCCAGATTGATCGCGACGAGGGGGAATACGGCGAAGTAATGCGTATACAGCGCGGCAACCGATGCCAAAATATACGTCGCCCATACTCGCTGGCGCCAATCGCCATTGACTAATCTCAAATACGCGAGCACAGCGATCAGCACCAGCGCGACTAACAACGAGTACCCGCGCGCTTCCTGCGCGTACCACACGGCCATGGGCGCGATCGCCAACAGGATGGCGCCGATCGCGCCGACGCGCGGGCCGCCTAGTTTCCGCCCCAGCGCATAGACCAGCGCGCCGATCAGCGCGCCGAAGCAGACCGAGACGAAGCGGATTGAGAATTCACTCGATCCGGTCACGCGCATCCAGAGGTTGAGCAGCAAGGCATGCAACGGCGGATGATCGGTGACGGCGCTCTGTGCAAGCGTGTCGGGCAGCGGCAGCGCAGCCAGGTGGACGCTTAAGCTTTCGTCGTACCACAGCGATTGAGCGTCGAGCCGGTAGACACGCAACAAAAAGGCAAGCAGGAGAATGAACAGTGCGGCGGAGCTGAGGCGCTGACGGTGCATAGCTGATTTGCGGTCACGCATGTTGGCGCCGAGTATAGCATGAAGTGAAAAAGTCTTAACGCTGTTCAAGCAAGACGCACCAACTCATTTCAAAATCTAACTCTAACCAATTCTAACACCCGACTCCTCACACTCCACACTATAATGCACTCAGACCTTGCAATAGTTGGCTCGCAGTACGGGGATGAGCGCGACTGCAAGGGAGCGCGCACGGAAGGGAGGCCGGCGCGCCAACCCCCACTAACACCACTTCCTTAAGCGTCACACCACTACATGGCAGTCACCGTACATCGAAGGTAGCGGAACGCCCACATTCTTCGGCGTTTCTGTCGGCGTTCATCTTGAGAGACCATACAGGCGAGTTTTACACAGCGTCCTATCCGGTAAGGATGGCTGCGCTGCCCGCTCATCGGTTCTGGGCATTAGACCGGCAGCCGCGAGTGCGTTTCATTCCCACTGCAATCACCCAACTCACGGAGGTGCTATGACCTGATAAAAGTATCGCTGTTGCGGGGATAAGGTTGGATGCCACACCTGCTCGTAGAGATCAGGCCAATTCTCGGCAGAAACCGTTCAGCCACTCTTACGCGTGTGTCCTGAGGGACCGCTCGCAAGACGAGCCATCGAAGAGGAGGAAAGTCCAATGAAACCCACGTCCAAGGCGTGGCGAGTCACGACTGTGCTGATATTACTCGCGCTGCTTGCCGCCCTCGTCATCCCCAATGTTAGCGCGATGCCACTGGATGGGGTGGTGCAAAGCCCGGCCCAACAAGCGCCCGAGGAAAAAGTCGGGCCGGAGCCTTCCGGTATTTATGACTTGCGAGATGCCGATGCGGCGACCGGTGAGGGGATCGCCGGCCTCAATGCGGCGAATGCTTTCGGCGCTTCAGACTCTGACGGCGAGACCACCCTCACCGAGTGTCCCCAGGCCGGGCTGTCGCATACCGATCCACAGCCGCTGCGCGATCTGGATGAGGATCCGGTCGAGCACCTGAGCGACCTGGGCAACGATCGGCGCGTCAATCCAGACTACAGCTGCTTCCCGCAGAACGAGACCAGCGTCGATGTCAACCCCAAACGACCGCGCAACATCGTAGTCGGAGCGAACGACTATCGTCTCGGCACCGGCTCATCCGGCTTCTACGCCTCGACCGACGGCGGCCGCAGCTGGTACGATGGCATCATCCCGTTCCCGTCCGCGTCGCCTGCGCAGTCGCGCGGTGAGGGGTTTGTGATCTCCGGCGGCGATCCGGTGATCGCCTTCGATCGCGACGGCATCGTCTACTACTCGATGATCGCCTTCTTCCGGGGCGATGACACGAACGGCGTATTCGTCTCGCGCTCGACCAACGGCGGCTTCACCTGGAGCCGGGGGTGCGTGCCCATCGGCGCCACCGATGCGAGCGCGGTCTGCGGCGGCGTCGGCGACGTGCGCCAGGCGGGCGATGGGCGCGTGCAATACGACCCGGACAACGATTTGCTCCTCAACGGCAGCGTTCCGTTCAACGATAAGGAATGGATGACGGCTGGCCCTCGCCCGACCGGGGTTAATCCCGTCTGCTTCGCCCCCGTTACCCGCACACCGACCGCCTGCAACCCGGACGTCGTCGGCGTCGATCGGCTCTACGTCACCTGGACGCGCTTCACCGCTATCGACAGCCAGATTTACCTGAGCTACTCAGATGACCAGGCCCGGTCGTGGTCGCCTCCGCAGGGGATCAGCGGCAGCGCGCCGTTCTGCGCCTTCGGCGCTACCCTGAATGCCTGCGACTCCAATCAGTTCTCCGTGCCGACCGTGAACCCGCGCACCGGCCATCTATACGTAGCCTTCGAGAATTTCAACACGCCCGACGAGAACCAGTATCTGGTGGTGCGCTCGACTGACGGCGGGATCACATTTACCGGCCCGTTCTTCGTCACGCCCGTGTTCGACCTGAACTTCCCTCGGGCCGGCGTCTCAAACCGGCAGGACTGCACCGCGCGCGGCCAGCAGGCCGGGCGCATCGTGTACACGAATAGCTGCTTCCGCAGCAATGCGGGCGGCAACATCGTCGCCGATAAGCGCGGCGGCGCTTTCGCCGACGACCTGTATCTGGTCATGTCGGATAACCGCAACGGCACCGTCATGAGCTCGAACGCCGACGTGTTCCTGTTCAAGTCGACCGACGGCGGCTCGACCTGGATTGGCCCGACGCGCGTGAACAACGACAACTCGCAGCTCACGGCTGGAACGGACTTTGCGGGGGACAGCGGGCGCGATTGTCTCCGACCGGAAGGCTCTATCGGTTACGGCGGCGTCATCCCGCCTGCTATTGCCGCACCCTGTTTGGGAGACTTTGGCGCCGACCAGTGGTGGCCGTGGGTCGACATCGGCGAGGACGGCGAGCTGAACATCACCTTCCACGATCGGCGGCTCGATACGAACTCGACCGATCATGAATGGTCTGGCAGCCGACAGCGCCCCGGCAACTACCTGGTGTGGCAGTGGGGCGCGCAGTGCCGCGTGCGGCACGCCAATTCCACCGAATGTCTGGCGTCCGGCGCAACGGTGATCCCGCAGCCGGTCGCGCCGGTCAATCCTGGCGTCGATCCGGTGCCCGGCCAGGGGTCAACGTACCTCGGCACACTGCGCAACTTCAAGGTCTCGGACGTGCCGTCGAACTTCGACTACTCGTTCCGCGCCGGCATCTTCGCGGGCGACTACGAGAACGTCGCCGTGGAAGACGGCAAAGCGTATGCCACCTGGACCGACGCGCGCAACGGTCGATCGTCCCGGCTGCAGGCAGGCCGTAACCCCATCTGCGAGCAATCGGACGTCTTCCTCGGCATCTTCGATGCGCTCAACGGCGGATCGGGCGGCTCGGCAGGGAATATCCAACCCTTCCTGGTAACGCCGTGCCCAGGAGCAGACTAAAAGTCAGTCAAATGGACTGACTTACGGTTCGCACCGTAGTTGCACTGCGGTGCGGTAGCAGTGCCAGCCCACGAGCGCAGCGAAGAGGGTTGTGCCGCTTGAACCGTAAAGTAGTCACTCATCTTACGCAGGCGCCGTTCAACTTCGCTCTAAGCCCGCGTCCTCGCGGGCGTTTCCAGCCATTCACCCGACCGCGACGGGAGCACTGCACCGCCTATGGGACGCGGTCGGGGAGCAAGCTGCGTAAGGTGAGGTAGTCAGTCAACCTGAAATTGATGGGCCATAGCGTAGCCCCGAGCGCAGCCAGGGGGCTCAGCCAGCTGGGTTGAGCCCCCTGGCACTGCCGTTGCGCGGCAGCGCAGGGGCCAGGTGCTCCTGGCGCCCCATCTCCTCTCCGTCAAGGAGAGACGCCCGGAAATCCTCGCAGTGTTTGCTTTATCCGATCGGTGTGAAGCTGTTCAGCAGATGCTGGTAGATGCTCTCATCGGAACGCATGGCAAGCGTCGCAAGCGTATACGTCTTGTTCACGCCGGCCAGCGTGGTCGTCAGGCTGAAGTTGAGGGTGTCGAAGCAGCGCGTGCCGGACAGGCCGCCGAGGGTAATGGGTTGGCAACGCACATTGGGAATATCGGAGTTTTCGCTGCCGGTGAACGCACCGCTTTGTACCATGACCATAATGCCCACCTTAGCGTCGGTAGATGTAAAGGTGGTCGTCACTGAACCATCCGAATCGACCTGCTCGCTCACTTCCCAACCGGCCGGATACTCCAGGCTGTAGCCGCCTGGCTGGCTCTGATAAGTTTGCCATTCGCCCGGCGCAACCGTGCCGGAGAGTGTCGGTGTGGTCGTGAGAGGCGGCGTTTCGCTCGGAGTGAGTGGCGCTGTAGGCGTCGGGTTCGAGGGTAAGGTTGCAGCCGTCAGCGTCGGGGTCGCGTTCGGCGGTGTTTCGGCCAGAAGCGGAGCTCCCGCTTCGCAAGCGACAAGCCCAACGAGCGCGAGCAAACTAAAGCTCAGTCTGGCGCAGCATCGAACGCAGCGACTGATTGATCGGTAAATGTTCATATTCCTACTCCTTGTGCTTGATATCCGGTGCTTGTAGAGGGCTCCTGCCCAAGGCAATTTGAGCGTCGTCTTGCACTGGCGAAATTCTATCCCCTATGCTCGAGAGACGCCGCAGGCAAGCTGACTGTTTCCTTAACTTTGGCCTGAACAATGTTCGCCAGCGCACAATCTCTGCCGGTTTCGATTGTCCTGGTAAACTGTCCCGTTTCATCTTGTGCTGGATGGCACATCGTCAACCGATTTCCAACTCGGCATCTGCCTTAAGCCTTTTACCATGCGGCATGTTTCAACCGCCCGCACGAGCGAATGAACTGATACCATTTCTAAAGTCACAGAAAGTGCACTGGCCCTATACTTTGGTTGCTCTGCCCGCCCGGTTCGCACAAAATCATCCCTTCCGTATTCACCTAAACTCAGGTAAACTGTGAGCGACTCTTCATCGCAACGCCGGGTCATATTGCAAAGTCGCTTTCCCTCCAGCACCAGCTTCCATTCGCGGATTGAGGCATAGCCTGCGTAGGGGCGCCTATCGACGCAGCCGGACCGGTTGCGAACTGTACGACACGGACTGCTCTCTGCTCAAACCTTCCAGGGGGAAGTATGAAGAAGAGAACGTTAACCGTTCTAAGCGTGCTCGTCTTGATCGCGCTGCTCGTCGCACCCGCTGCTGCACAAGAATCGATTGACGGGTTAATACCCGGCCAACCTATCGAATTCAGACAGACTATCCCGATCAATCTGGTGTTCGTGGGATACGATCCGGCCAGCATTGACCAGGACGCGCTGCTGGCCCAGTTGCCGCCAACCTACAAACCGATCGTGCGCTATCCGCCGTTCTATTACGGTCTGCCGGGGCGCGATCTGGGGTTAAGGTATGACTTCCGCTATCGCGTCCAGTTCGCCGGCGTGGAGTTTGAGGACAGTTTCTTCAGCTATTTACAGCAGAATGGCGCGCCGGGCGATCCCACCTCCGTCCAGCTGGATTACAACAACCAAACCCATAACGTGCTTGAGGTGACGGGGCCAGTGCTGTATGTGGATGCTCCCTCCACCGAGCGGTGGCTGCTGAACCGCGCGGGCAGCTTGTTGGGCATCGATACCCGGCGTAGTTACACGATCTTCTTCATCAACTGGCAGGGGCGCGACGATTTCCGCTTCCATGTCTATACCAAGACCGACGAGCCTGACCCCGATACCGGCTATAACTTTGGCGAGCTGCGGGCCACGCGCAAGCTGATCGCCTGGGGCGGCAGCCACGGCCGCACCTGGTTCTACGATCTTTCAGCCGGCCCTGAAGCGAATAGCAGTAACTGGAATGTGGACGATGCCGATGTGGATGGTGATGGCCTGGCCGATTACCGCCTGCCTCCGATCTGGGAGTACGTTACCGGCGGGTACCGTGACCCGACCCAACTGAGCGCCGATCTCGGTAAAGTCACACGGTTCGTCGGCATCAACCTGCTGTTTACTACCTCACCACTTTACGATCCGCTGGTGACGACGCCCGGTCTCGCCGGCCGGAAGATCGCCCACCTTGAAATGTTCCAGGACGACCCGGCAGCCAACGGCCTCGATTGGATTCGTCCCAACTATATCTTGAATCAGCTGAGCCAGTTCCAGCCGTATTATGATTGGCGGGTAAGACTGGAGGACAACCAGCCGATCGATCCTGGCGCGCAACGGGCTTTCCGGATCTTCACCAACCTCCTCAACGAGAGCGACTGCTGGAACGCCTTCGGCACGACCTTCGCCGAACTCTTCTGCTACTTCGACGCCAATCGCAGCGCCTATCTACCTGCCGACGACCCCGTGAACTATGTCATCCCCGTGTTTGCCTTTAATGCCACCGACGCTAACATGGGCAATTTGTTCGGTCTGCTGGGCTACGCTGACGACAATTGGGTGGACGGCACGCAGAGTTTCGTGTTCGCGTTCGATTCACCTACGGTTCGTGATCTGGGCTATGGTTTCAGCGACACGATCGTGCGCGAGGTCGGGCGCCACCTGGGCCTGCCAAGTCCGCACGAGGGTTACGACTCCGAGCTCGGCCTCGACTATGGCCCGGCAGGCGACACGTACTTCGCGTGGTCGGGCGACGAAAGTGACACGGTCATGCAATACCTGGCGCTCAGCCACCGCTTCGGCCAGTTTGATCAGGATAACCTGTATCGCTGGGAGACAGCCGGTTACCTGAATTGGGCCAACGGCTTGCTCGACGACATCCTGTTTCATCCCGATGTCTATAGCGTGCGGCAATACCTCTTTGGGGCTGCTTCGCAAGGCGTGCTGGCTTTGCACCATTTCTGGAGCTGGCAGTATCTTGAATCAGCGCAACATGCTTACCAGGCTTACGTTTTGCTTGCGACCGCTGCGCAACAGCTGGGTATCCCCACGCCCAGCGCTGCGGCGCAGCGGCTGGCTGTGCTGCCTGCCCGTCATACGCCGGGCCAGGTCGATCTGATCCGCTTCCCCGACAACTAGCGCCGCTTCGACTTCCCGTTAATCGAGAAGAACTATCGATAAGCAGACCTCCGCTTTTGCGGCGGTCTGTCCATTGCACTGCTGGATCGGGCATCGAGGTTCGACGACTGGCGAGCCTTCAGCATCGGGCTATCCCGATGGCTAATCCTACCCAGACACGTCCAGATATATGACCTCTATACTTGCCGAGTGTTACATCTGACACTATTGAGCCTATAATGGGTGGGCTAATATACCCGATATATTTGGGGCGATTAACCTACATTTATAGGTACGGGGCGTTTTGGACCTCTAGAATTGGGGTGATTCCAGCCCCAATAGCGCGTCATATTTTCTTGCTTGGTATCAAATAAAATTATTTGGGTATACTTTGTGGTACACCAGCCGTTCAGATCGTGGCAGTCGTTGTAGAAAAACATCGGCCGGAGGGGATGGGAGAATATGATGCGATCGGTCTTTCGCTGGGGCGTCATCGGTTCATGCGCTTTGCTTCTGTTGCTAGGTTTGGGTTCAAGCGGTGCGCAGGCCGCGCCCGCGTGGCAAGACCCGACACCGCAACCGAGCGCGTCTGATCAAGAGTGTCTGGCTTGCCACGGGCAGCCCGACCAGATCGCGCCCTTGCCCAGCGGCGAATCACTGTACCTGACGATCGATAGTGAAGCGTTCGCCGGCTCGCTGCACGGCCAGGCCGCCGTTGGCTGCACCGAGTGTCACGCCGATATCACTGGCTACCCCCACCCGCCGTTGGAAGAGCAGAACCTGCGTCAAGTCGCCGTCGACTTCTCACAGGCCTGCCAGGCATGCCACGCCGAACAGTTCGCCCAGCAGCTCGACAGCATCCATCAAGTCGTGCGCGATCAGGGTAACGAGAACGCGGCGGTGTGTTCGGACTGCCACAACCCGCACTATACGCAGCCGCCGGCCGAACCGCGCTCCAAGATCATCACGACCTGCGCGCGCTGTCATAGCGGCATCGCTCAAGAGTATCGCGCGAGCGTACACGGCGCGGCGTTGACCGGCGCAGAAAACCCCGACGTGCCCTCGTGCATCGACTGTCACGGCGTCCACAACATCCCCGATCCGCGCACGGCCCAGTTCTTGCTCAACTCGCCGAACCTATGCGCCTCCTGCCATACCGATGCGCAGAAGATGGCCCCGTACGGTCTCAACACCAATGTGCTCAACACCTACGTCGCGGATTTTCACGGGACGACCGTGACGCTATTCGAGAAACGCTCGCCCGATCAACTCCCGAACAAGCCCGTGTGCATCGACTGTCATAGCACCCACAACATCAAATCGGTGCAGGACCCCGAATCGTCGGTGATCAAAGATAACCTCCTGACGACCTGCCAGAAATGCCATCCGAGCGCGACGGCCAACTTCTCCGGCGCGTGGCTCAGCCATTACACCCCTTCGCCGGAACACTACCCGCTGGTCTACTACGTTGGCCTGTTCTATCAAATCTTCATTCCGGCGACCATCGGAGGGATGGCCGTGTTCGTGGCATCGGATATCGGCCGGCGACTGGTGCGGCGGATCAAGGGAGGCCGGAAATGAGCGAGCGGACTTACCCGCGTTTTTCGCGCGCGCAGCGGATCGAACACCTGATCCTGCTGACCTCGTTTACCATACTCGGCCTCACCGGCTTGCCGCAAAAGTTCAGCGGCGAAGGCTGGGCGCAGGCGCTGATCGGGATCATGGGCGGGATCGAAACCACGCGCGTGATCCATCGCGTGGCGGCGATCGTGCTGATGCTCGAATCGGTCTACCACATCGTCAGCGTAGGGTACCGCGTGTTCGTGCGCCGCGTCCGCCCGACTATGATCCCAACCGTCGGCGATGTCGGCGAAGCCATCGGCGCGCTGCTGTACAACCTCGGCCTGAAGAAAGAGAAACCCCAGGGCGGGCGTTACACGTTTGGCGAAAAGCTGGAGTATTGGGCCGTGGTGTGGGGCACGGGGATCATGGTGCTCACCGGCTTCATGCTGTGGAACCCGATTGCCACCACCAACCTGTTGCCCGGCGAAGTCGTCCCGGCTGCCAAAACGGCGCACGGCGGCGAGGCGCTGCTGGCCGTGCTCGCGATTGTGATCTGGCACATGTACCACGTCCACGCGCGCCACTTCAACAAGAGCATGTTCACCGGCCGGCTGACCGAGCACGAGATGCTCGAAGAACACCCGCGTGAGCTGGCCGACATCAAAGCGGGTCTCGCCCACCGGCCGCTCGATCCGGCGCAGCTCCAGAAACGCCGGCAGCGCTACTATCCCGTGGCCGGCGTTCTGGCGGTGGTGCTGCTGTTCGGCCTGTCCCAATTCGTGACGTTTGAGAAGACCGCGATCGATACCGTGCCGACCCGCGAGCAGGTGGCGGCCTTCCTGCCGCTCACACCTACGCCTCTGCCCACACCGCGCCCGAGCGCAACTCCTGCCGCGCTGTCACCCGTCTGGGACGGCAACCTGGCGGTCGTGCTGCAAGAACGTTGCGGCGACTGTCACGGCGGCACGGCTGGGCTGGACTTCTCCACTTACCAAGCGGCGCTCCAGGGCGGCAACAACGGCCCGGTCATTGTATCGGGCGATCCCGATAACAGCCCGATCGTGTTGAAGATTGCCGCAGGTAGACATCCTGGCAAGTTGAGCGACGCCGAATTGAACGCCCTGAAGCAATGGATCGAGGCGGGTGCGCCGGAGGAATAGACCTTGAGCCTGCGAACAGGCGCAAGTAGTCGAGTTGACGCGCTTGTGGTTTGAGTGTACGGGCAGGGAATCGAATCGGATAAAACTGACTAGCTGAGAGTCGCCGGAGGAACAGCATGCGTCGGATCAGGCAAGCCCTACACGCCTTCTTTCGTCCCCCGCCGGGCGCACGGTTATGGCGTCGCCTGTTGCCCTATGCTACGCTGGTCGCCTTGTTTCTGGTCGTCTCGTTTTCAGGCGCGTATGCCTGGGAGTACACCAACTCTCCGCAATTCTGCGGGACGACCTGTCACACCATGCCGCCGGAGTACACGGCCTATTTGACCTCGCCGCACGCCCGCATCCTGTGCGTGGAGTGTCACATCGGGCGCGATTTTATCGGCAGCCGTGTCCTGCGCAAAGTCGGCGATATCCGGCACGTCGTCGCCACTACGTTCCAGACGTATGAATTCCCGATCCGGGCCAATGACATGCGCCCGGCGCGCGAAACGTGCGAACGCTGCCACTCGCCGGAGAAATTCGCCGATGACAGCTTGCGGGAGATCAAGCGTTTCGCCGACGATCGCGACAATACCCCCACCAGCATCTATTTGACCTTGAAAACCGGCGGCGGCAGCAAGCGCCAGGGATTGGGGCGCGGGATTCACTGGCACGTCGAGAGCAAGGTCTACTACCTATCGCTCGACCCGACCGAACAGCAGATCCCGTATGTGCGGGTGATCGGTGACGACGGGCAGATCACCGAGTACGTCGATCTCGAATCCGACATCGACCCCGCCAAGATCGATCCGGCTAGCTTAAAGGAGATGGACTGCATCACCTGTCACAACCGCATCACGCACCTGATTCTTCCGCCGGAAGACAGCGTGGATCAACTGATGGCGCGCGGACTGATCTCTACCGCGATTCCAGACATCCACGCCAAGGCGGTCGAAGTAATGAGCGCCCCGTACGATTCCGTCGAACAGGCGCTGGCCGGCATCGCCGGCCTGAAGGACTACTACCAGACGGAGCAGGCTGATTTCTATACGGCGCATCCCGATCAGATCGACGCGGCGATTGCCGCGCTGCAGACCGCTTACAAAGACAGCACGTTCCCGGAACAGAAAGCCGACTGGACCACGCACTCGAACAATGTCGGCCACCGAGTGACGGCCGGTTGCTTCCGCTGCCATGACGGCAAACACTTGAACGAGAAGCAGGAAGCCATCCGGTTGGAATGCAACTTGTGCCACTCGATACCGGTCGTCGCCGGCCCCAGCGACTTTGTCGCACAAATTGAGATCAGTCGCGGCCCGGAGCCTGAATCGCACCTGAACCCCAACTGGCTCGGCCTGCACCGCGACGCCTTCGATGACGCCGTGTGCTCGAACTGCCACACGACCGAGAATCCCGGCGGCACCGACAACACGTCGTTCTGCTCTAACAGCGGTTGTCACGGTAACACCTGGCAGTTTGCCGGCCTGGATGCGCCGAGCCTGCGCGAAATTTTGCAGCAGCAATTACCGCCTCCGCCCACACCCGCCCCGGCCGCCGGCAGCGCGCTCACCTATCAGGATACGATCGGCCCGCTGTTTGAGCAGCGCTGCGGCGCCTGTCACGGCGCGGGCGGCATCCAGGACTTAGACCTGACCACTTACCCCGGCGCACTGGCGGGCGGCCAGAGCGGCCCGGCGATCGTGCCCGGCGATCCGGCGGCCAGCCTGCTGATCGAGAAACAATCGGGGGAGCAGCCGCATTTCGGCCAGCTCACCCCCGAGGAGCTGCAACGCGTCACGGACTGGATCGCGGCGGGCGCGCCGGAGAAGTAACAACCGCTAACCACGAAGACAGCCGGGCACTGCGAGGAATCCCGCTTGTGTTTTCGCAACCTTGGGGTTATCTTGAAGTAATCCGGGCGTCTCCAGAGTAAGACCGAAAATCATGTCGGTGGAATTTCGTCCCCTATCCGTACGGCCTCACACCAGCCTGCGCGCCAAAATCGCGCTCGGCGTGGCTTTGCCGATTTTCGCCATACTGGTGTCGTTCTCGCTGATCCACTATTGGCGCGAGCGCCACCTGGCCGAAACTCAGATCGAGCTGGCGGCGCGGCAGCTGGCCGAGATGGTGCTGGGCAGCCTGCGCCACGCGATGGCAACAAACGATGGCCGGATGCTGACTACCATCCTGGCCGATGTGAATGGCTTGAGCGGTATTCGCCAGGTGCAGATCATCGGCCTGGATAACCGGGTCGAAGCGGACAGCCGGGGCAGCGCGCTGAACGCGATGCGTCACACGGATGAAGCGGGCTGTGTGGAGTGCCACCAGTTCCCGGCCGGAACGCGCCCGCAAGCGATCCGGCTCGCCGACTCCGGCGGCATGTTGCGCGTTTTCACGCCGATCGTGAACGAGCCGGCCTGCGCCGGTTGCCACGTAGAACCAGGCTCCCATCTCGGCGGGTTGCTCGTCGATGTCTCGCTCGGCGATATCGAAGCGCATCTCTGGGATGATTTACGGGTCGATTTGTTGTTCTCGGTCGGCGGCAGCGTGCTGTTCACGCTTGGCCTCTACGTCCTGATTCACCGCCTGGTCGTGCGCCGGGTGATGGCGCTGCACCGCCCGCTGGCGGAATTCGCCGCAGGCGCTTTCAACTCGCGCCTGCCCGCCGCGTTGACGCCAACCGATGAGATCGATGCGTTGACCGAGGCGTTCAATCACATGGCCGATCAGCTGGAGCGCCACGCGCGCGAGCAAGAAGAACGGAGCGCGCTGCGGCAGCGCGCCATCGTCGAAGAGCGCGAGCGCATCGCGCGCGAGTTGCACGACGGGTTGGCGCAGTTGCTCGGCTACGTCAACACCAAGGCGATGGCCGTGCGCTTGATGCTGAAGAATCGGCAGATGGAAGCGGCCGACAAGCACCTGCTCCAACTCGAAGAGGCGGCCCAAGAGTTGTTCGTCGATGTGCGCGAAGCGATCCTCGGTCTCAAGATCACCGGCCACGCGCCAGGCGATGGCGCAGGCTTGACGACGACCTTGAAAGAGTTCACCGCCCAGTTCCAGCGCTTGAGCGGCATACCCGCCGAGGTGCATATTGCACCCGCCGCCAAACCCCTCGCCCTGCCGGCGGATACCGAGCTGCAACTCTTGCGCATCGTTCAGGAAGCGCTGACCAATGTGCGCAAGCACGCCTCGGCCACGCGCGCCACGGTCGCTGTGCAGCGTTGCCACGGCGCGCTCGAGCTGACGGTGTGCGACGACGGCGTCGGGTTCGAGCCGGGGCAATCGCGGGCCGGGAGCCGGCCGCACTTCGGGCTGAGCAGCATGCGCGAGCGCGCTGAAGCGATCGGCGCAGAATTTTCACTCGACTCTAATCCGGGCGGCGGAACCCGCGTCACCATCCGGTTGCAGCTACAGGAAAGCAGAATCCATGCGCGTACTGGTGGCTGACGATCATTCGTTGTTTCGCGATGGCATGATCAGCTTGCTGGAGGCGGCCGGTTTCACCGTGGTCGGCCAGGCCGGCGATGGCCGGGCCGCGGTCGAAGCGGCGCGGCAGTTGCGTCCGGACCTGGTGCTGCTCGACATCAGTATGCCGGGGATGACCGGTCTGCAAGCGCTGCGCCAGATCAAGGCCGAGTCGCCGGACGTTCAAGTGGTGATGCTGACCGTGTCCGACGCCGACAGCGATTTATTCGAAGCGGTTCAGTCGGGCGCGCGGGGCTATCTGCTCAAGAGCCTGAACGCCAACGAATTCTTAGAAGCGCTGAATGGATTGAAGCGCGGCGAGGCGGCGATCACGCGCAAGACGGCGGCCCGCTTGATGGACGGCTTTGCCGCGCTGGCGCAGCAACCGGCTCAGCCGGCCGGGGTCTTGACCCCACGCGAGATCGAGCTGCTCCAGCTGGTCGTCGATGGGTTATCGAACAAAGCGATCGCCGAGAAACTCTCGCTGAGCGAGAACACTGTCAAGTATCACGTCAAAAACATCCTCCAGAAATTAGGCGTGCAGAACCGCACCGAAGCCGCGACTCACGCGATTCGCGACGGCCTCCTGAAATCAAGTTCCCCCAACTGACAGAAACCAGGTTTCTCTGAGAAACCTGGTTTCTATATCCCCTACCCGATCGGGTAGTCTGCCGCCCCGACTGGCCTACCCGCTTTCATCATTGATTCTGAGCGATCGAGGGTTGTGGGCGATTCTGGTGTTGTCGTAAACTTCACAATGGATCAAAAGGAAACCGGCTTGAGGCGCACATGGATCGGGCGCGTGTGGTGATTCTGTCTGGCGGCTCGCTTTTCGCGCAAGGCGTCGCCAGCCGGCTCCAACAACATACGGATCACATCGACCTGCATCGGGTTGACTGTCAGGAGCCGGGCGCGTTGGAGCAAATCATCGCCGTGCAGCCAGCCGTGGTCATCCTGGATGCCACCGATCCCCGGATCGACCAGGCCTGCCCCTTGACCAAATTGCTCCAGGCGCTGCCTTCGCTGAAAGTCATCCGTCTCGATTCGCAACAAGACCACGTCCAGATTGTGACCAGCCAGCAGCGCCAGGCCGCCGAAGTGCGCGATCTCATCCAGTTGATCGAATCGTGATGAGTTGTGCGAACCCGCTACGCTAACCGGAAAGGAGGCCATGCGCTAGAGAGGCCAACATTTGCTTGAACGTGCATGCACCTTGCACCTTGCACTTTGCACTGAGCAACTCTCGCATCGGAGAACAGTCTATGACCAAAAGAATTCTATGGATAGGTCTGGCATTGATCGGCCTGGGGTTGGCGCTGGTGTCGTGCTCGACTCCGGCGCCGACGCCCACCGGCGCGCCGGGGACGACCGAGCCGCAACCGACGGCCGAGCCGCAACCGGTCGAAGCGCCGCTGGAGGTTCCATTCCAAGAAGAGTGGGCCGGTTCGGCGCACGCGGATGCGCAAGCCGAAGCCTTCGTCCACTGGAATGAAGAAGACCCCCAGGAAATCCCGACGACCTGCGCCAAGTGCCACAGCACGCCCGGCTACCGGGACTTTCTGGGCGTCGATGGCAGCGCATCCGGCGCCGTCGATCAGGCGGCGCCGATCGGCAGCGTGGTCAGCTGCGTCGCCTGCCACAACAACGTGACGCTCACCAAGACCAGCGTCGTCTTCCCGTCGGGCGTGGAAGTCACCAACCTGGGCGACGAGTCGCGCTGTATGGAGTGTCACCAGGGTCGCGCCTCGGGCGCGTCGGTCGATGCGTCAATCGAGGAGGCCGGCCTCACCGACCCCGATACCCCCAGCGAAGACCTGGGCTTCACCAACATCCACTACTTCGCGGCGGCCGCCACCAAGTACGGCACGCTCACCCAGGGCGGGTACGAGTACCCCGGCAAGACTTACGACGCCCGCTTCGATCACGTCGAGGGCCTGAGCACCTGCATCGGCTGCCACAACCCGCACACGCTGCAAGTCAGGATCGAGCAGTGTTCGACCTGCCACACCAACGTGAGCAGCGCGGAAGACGTGCGCGACATCCGCATGTTCGGCTCGCTGGTCGATTACGATGGCGACGGTGATGTGGACGAAAGCATCGCCGCTGAGATCGAGGGTCTGCAAGCGATGGCGCTGCAAGCCATGCAGGCGTACGCCAGCGAAGTCCCCGGCACGGCTATCGCCTACAACCCGGCCACCCATCCCTATTTCTTCATCGATACCAACGAAGACGGCCAGGCCGGCGACGATGAAGTAAATTCCGATAATCGATACAACGCCTGGACGGCGCGGCTGGCGAAGGCGGCCTTCAACTACCAGATGTCGCTCAAGGACCCCGGCGCGTTCGCCCACGGCGGCAAGTATATCATCCAGCTGCTGTACGATTCGATCGAAGACCTGAACGCCCAGCTATCCAGCCCGATCGATCTGTCGGCCGCCCAGCGCGAGGACGCCGGGCACTTCGCCGGCTCGGAAGAGGCTTTCCGGCACTGGGACGCCGAAGGTGAAGTTCCGGGCACGTGCGCCAAGTGCCACTCGGCCAGCGGCCTGCCCACCTTCTTGCATAACAGCGCCAACATCGCCGTCGAGCCGGTGAACGGCCTCGAATGCTCGACCTGCCACGACGACCTGACGACGTTCACGCGGCGCGGGCTGGATCAGGTGCGGTTCCCCAGCGGCGCGACCGTCTCGTTCGGCGAGCAGGACGACAACAACCTGTGCATCAACTGCCACCAGGGGCGCGAGTCCACCACCAGCGTCAACAACCTGATCCGGGATATCGAGCCGGATGCGACTTCGGAGCGGCTGCGCTTCTTGAACGTCCACTACTTCGCCGCGGGCGCCACGCTGTTCGGCGCCGAGGCCAAGGGCGCGTATGAGTACGCTGGGCAAACCTACCTGGGGCGCAACACGCACGTCGAGCCGTTCGATACTTGCAAGGAGTGCCACGACCCGCACGCCCTGACGGTGAACGTCACCGCGTGCAGCGGTTGCCATACCACGGTGGAGGGGCCGGCAGACCTCGACACCATCCGCATGTCGGAAGAAGACTTCGACGGCGACGGCGACACGAGCGAAGGTCTGGCCGGCGAGATCGACACCCTGCGTGAGGCGCTGTATGCCGCGCTGCAAGCGTACGCCGCCGATACCGTCGGGACCGGCATTCTGTATGCGCCGGCGAGCTACCCATACTTCTTCATCGACACGAACGGCAATGGCGAAGCCGACGAAGACGAGATCAACTCGGACAACGGCTTCAATGCCTGGACGCCGCGACTGCTCCAGGGTGCGTACAACTATCAGTACAGTACGAAAGACCCGGGTGTGGCTGCCCACAACGGCAAGTACATCATCCAGGTTCTGTACGACAGCCTGACCGACCTCGGCGCGGCTACCACGGGTATGATCAGACCGGCTGTACCGGCGCAGTAACACCCAGACCCGCCAGGTCTCACCGAGACCACATAAGTCTATCGCGTACATAGTCAGACCTCCGAGGTTTCCGAAACCTCGGAGGTCTCTTGTTCTCGTGGGATTGGAAGACCTGACGGCGACCGGGTATGCTTGAGTGCAGAACGACTAAAACGCTTGCTTAACGCCTCAACGACTGAAGTCGTTCCCCCAAGCTCCTTGTAGGGTCAGTCGCTCCAGGCTGAATGACGATCGGTGTCAAGACAGAAACCCGGTTCCTGCCAGGAACCGGGTTTCTCAGTCAGACGGCTCACGTCTTTCAGTCTGCGGCAGCCAGCGCCGGTTCCGTGTTCGACTGTACCTCGTCGTGCTCGGCGGCGGCGCGGTGATCGACGACATTGAAGTGGCGTACACCGATCGTGAAGGCCAGCAGACCATACGCCACGATGCCTGCCCCACTCAGAATCTCGATCAGCGATGGGAAGTACGTCGTGTAACGCGCGGTGATTTCTTGCGGCAGATACGTCAGGATCACCAGCTGCCCGGCGAGGTTGGTATCCCAGCGATAGGCGACCACGCCGCCGACGATCAGCGCGAGCGCGAGCATACGCAGCAGCGGTCTGCGGCGCAGGCGTGGGTTCAGCAGGATCACGATCGGGATGACCGCCCCCAACAGCATCTCGCCGATCCAGAAGTTGAACGACAGCGGCCCCTGCGTAAGCAAGCTCAGACCCTCGGTGCGCCCCGGCTCGTACGTGTACGTCATCGCGAACGCATCCCAGAAGCGGAAGTACAAGTATCCGACCAACACCCAGCCGATGGCATGCGCCACTCGTTCCAGCATGTGGTCGTCCACCTGCGCCCGGCGCGTGACCCGGCCCGCAACCATCGAGGCCAGCACGGTGAGCGCCGGGCCGGCCGCCATCGCCGAGACGATGAACAACACCGACAGGTCGGGTCGATACCAGATCGGTCGAGCCTTCAGCACGCCGTAGGTCGCGCCCAGCGACGATTGGTGCAACAGCGACAGCCCCAGTCCGACGATAGCCAGGTACGGCGCCAGGTGATGCACCCGGTTGAGTAAGGAGGCCAGCTTCGGCCAGCGCCGCCGCAGCCATTCAGTCTGCCCCAGGATCGGCAGGGTCTCCAGGCTCAACACTGCCAGATACAAGGTCACGCACATCGTGACTTCCCACAGCACCGAGTGCGGATTCCAAAACACGAGCGCGTGCCAGAACCGCTCCGGCCGGCCGATGTCGAGCAGCAGGCACAGCACGGCCATGCTGTAGCCGATCAACCCGATGAAGGTTGCCGTGCGCGCCAACGGCTGGAATTGCTTCAAGCCCAGCAAGTAGACGGCGGCGCACAACAGGAACGCGCCGGCGCTCAACGCAATCGAGGATAGGTCGAGGGTGATCCATAGTCCCCACGGCACCAGATCGGTGAGGTTGGTGACGACCAGCCCGCGTGTGAAGACGATCGCGCCGGCGACGACGCCGCCTACCAGGAAGGTCGCCAGGATCAGCAACCAGGCCTGGAAGCGCGTCAGTCTGAGTCTGAACGCAGGCCACTTCACTGTGCGTTGTCGTTTCATGCGGCTGACTCCTTACGCGCCGGGAGATAGTGCACGCGCGGATTCGTGCCCAGGTCTTCGCGCAACCGATACGACGCCTGGTCGGCCAACAGCCGGCTCACTTCCGATTCGGGATCATTCAAGTCGCCGAATTTGCGCGCGCCGACCGGGCATGCCACCACGCACGCGGGCGTCGCATCCGTATCGACCCCCGGCTTCAATCCCAGCGCCAGGCCGCGATCGATGCGTTGATAGCAGAACGAACACTTCTCGACCACGCCGCGCGGCCGTCGCTCGATTTCGGGTTCGCCCCATTCGGGCACTTCGGGATTCGGCCCGGTGAACTCTTCCCAGTTGAAGGCGCGCGCGCCGTACGGGCAGGCCATCACGCAGTAGCGGCAGCCGATGCACTTAGCGTAATCCATCATCACGATCCCATCGCCGCGATGATAGCTCGCGCCGACCGGGCAGACTTCCACGCACGGCGCGTGTTCGCAGTGCATGCAGGGGCGCGCGACGAACACTTCCTGCGCGCCGATTTTGCCGGCCGGGATCACCCGGTTCCAGGAGATCGACGGCGGCACATCGTTGTGCGCGCGGCAGGCGAGCGTGCAGTAGCCGCAGCCGGTGCACTTGGCCTGATCGATCACCATCGCCCACTTGTGCGGGCTGGACTCTTTTTCCGCGCCCGAACCGCTCGCTTTGCCGACCACTTGCAAGCTGATGATCGTCGCCGCGCCGATGCCTACCGTTTTAATGAAATCACGCCGTCTGAGTTTCGGTTGATCCATCCCACTACCTCACTTGTTGTCCCGATCCATGCGGTGATACCAGCGTTCGATCCAGGGCGCCAGGACGATGCCGCCGGCGAAGCCGATCAAGGCGGACAGCACGGCGAAGCCGACCGGGCTGACCGGCTCGGGCACGGCGCTCACCTTCAGCGTTTCGACCGAGGCCATCGCATCAGCCGGTTCGGGCGTGGGGCTGTCGGCGTGTACCTGCACCGGGTCGTGCATCTGGTAAGCGTGGCACTCGTTGCACGTGCTCAGTTTCACGTTGAAACTGTGATCGCGAATGGCGTGACCTTCGCCGAGCTCGCTATCCGTTGGGCTGAGATGGCAGTCGGCGCAGGTCAGACCCTCCTGGCTGTGCGCGGTGTGGGCGAAGTTCGAGGCGCGGTCGCGATGGCACGAGGCGCACAGCTCTGAAGGATCTTCGGACTTCAGTGCAGCGCCGTGCGAGTCATGGCAACCGACACAGGACAGGTCGACCTCACGATGTTTGCTCACCTGCCATTCGAAGAACGTCTCGGTGTGACACGTGCCGCACAGCTGGGCCGAGCGATCAGCCGCCATCGGTTCCTGGGGATGGTTCTCGGTGAGCGGGCTGTGGCACGCGGCGCAAGTCACACCTTCGGCCGCATACTTGCCGGTCTTGGCGTCGTACCCGGTAGTGTGGCAGGTCAGACACTGTTCTGGGCTGCCCTGCGACCGCCAGGCTTTTCTAAAGGTCGGGTCGGTGGCTGCCTGACCGTGTTGGCCGCCTTCCCAGGTAGTGTGGAAATCGGCGTGGCACACCTGGCACTTGGCCGTCGGGTCTTGATTCTGAGCTTCGGGCAGCGGCAGCGGGTTGGCCTGAGCCAACGTAGCCGAGAGCAGGAACATCGGCGCGGCAAACGCCAGGCCGATGCAGACGCGAAAGATCCAACGCTTCATAAGGTCATCTCCTGATCAAGGTCTAAGCGAGGTGTGGCGCCGGCGCATTATGGAATACCGCGCAGTCGAGACAGTCTTCCTTCAGCCGGCCACTGGCGCTACGAAAGACCTGCCAGCACGCCACGTCCGGTTGCGCGTAGGCCGGGCAAGCGGCCATCCGCTCCGGCGGGCAATGGCGCGTCTCCCAACACCGCGGGTAACGCGCGATCTCATCTGCATTCAGAATGCGCACACGTTGCTGTTTGGCTTCGGCCTGCCAGCGCGCATCCAGCCGCCGCAGCCACCAGACAGCTAAAATCGTCAAGCCCAGCGGGATGGCGAACCGCAGCGCCATCCCGGCGAGAAATACGACGACAGGCTCCCACCACTCCATCGCTGACCTCACGATCGAGCAAGCTGCCGGCGAGTGATCAGCGTTCCCATGCCCAGCAGGATGGCGACGGGCACGCCCAGCCTCAGAATGGTCAGAATGATCAGCGCAAGCACGGCTTCCATCTCACACCTCCTGCCTTTCAATTTCCTCGCTCATAGCATAGCGCGCCAGTCCCGGCGCGTAAATCCGATGCATCACCAATCTTTCGGCGGGGTGGATACTGCGTTTGTGTCTCATGCGGCCGGGTCGAACGACCCATGCCGGGTGGGTTGGGGATGGGTGAAACACCCCACTGACGGAAATAAAAAGCCCGGCGCTGAGGCCGGGCTGATCGAATATCTAGGACGCGGAAGAACACGGACAAACACGGATCAAGAGACTTTATCTCAGGACTTACGCAGTTGGCGCGGCACAACCGCCGCCTTCCTCTCTAAGATAGCTTTGGGAAAGGCGGCGGCTGGCCCTGCCGCCGCCTCATCTGCCGCACAACCCTCTTCGCTACGCTCGTGGGCAGGCCGCCGCCCTTCTTTATGAAGGGCATGTAGGGCGGCGGCTGAACTGCGGCAGCAACATGCAGCCGCGTAAGTCCTGATCTTTTAGCCAGTGTCCTCCGCGTTAATCCGTGTCCGAAAAGTTCAGGGTTGAATGATGCCCTTGCGAATGGCGTACTTCACCAGCTCCGTGCGCGAGTGCAGGTTGAGCTTGCGCATGAGGTTCTCCCGATGTCGCGCGACGGTCTTGGGGCTGATCGCCAGCGTCTCGGCGATCGTCTCGTTGCTGGCGCCGTCGGCGAGATGCGCCAGCACTTCCTGCTCGCGCGCCGTCAGGCCGTCGAGCGCGCGCTCCGATTTCACCTGCGGCTCTTGCGTCAGGTAATCTTTCACCAGCAGTTTAGCCAGCGAAGGATACAGATAGACTTCACCGGCCGCCGCCGCGCGAATCGCGGTGAGCAATTCTTCGGGCGCGGCGCGCTTGGGCACGTAGCCGCTGGCGCCCGCCTCCAGCATTTTGAAAAAGTATTCTTCGTCTTCGTGGATGGTCAGGGCCACGATCGCCGTGTCGGGCCGGAGCCGTTTGATTTCGCGCGCCGTATCGATACCGCTGACATCCGGCAGGCCGATGTCCATCAGCACCACATTCGGTTTCAAGCTCATCACCGCCGCCAGGGCCTCGCGCGCGGTGCCGGCCTCGCCGACGATTTCCATGTCGGCTTCGTTCTCCAGCAGCATGCGCAGACCCGATCGCACCACGGCATGGTCATCCACCAATAGTAGCCGCATGGTCATCGCTAAACTCCTGTCTCTTGATTAGGCTGATCCTGATAAGGCAGCGTGACTTCAACTTGTGTGCCCGCTCCGAGCCGCGACCGCAGCCGCAGTTGTCCACCCACCAGCGCCGTCCGCTCTTCCATGCCCATCAAGCCCCAGGCCGGCCGATGCGCATTCGCTGCCGCCTCGATGTCGAAACCCCGCCCGTCATCTTCGACCTGTAACGTGACAGCTTCCGGTCCATAATCCAAACGCACTTTGGCGTGATCGGCCTGAGCGTGCCGGATCACGTTCGTCAAGGCTTCCTGCGCCACGCGGAACAGCGCCGTCTTCAGCGCCGGCGCGATCTCGCGTTGTTCGCCCGTCACTTCGACGCCTACCTGAAGGGGCACGCGCTGCTGCACCTCGGCGGCGTACCAGCGCAAAGCCGCGGGCAGCCCCAAATCGTCCAGGTGCGAGGGGCGCAGGTCGGTGATCAGTCGCTGGAGTTCGTCCAACGAATGGGCGACCAGGCCCTCGAGCTGGCGCAGGTTGCTCGCCGCGCGATCGGCGTCTTGCCGCAGCGTGGTCGATACCCCGCGCAGCCCCAGGCCGATCGCCGTCAGCGCCTGGCCGGTCTCGTCATGCAGCTCGCGGGCGATGCGCTGGCGCTCCGTCTCTTGCGCGGCCACCACGCGCCCCAGCAGCTCGCCCCGCAGCGCTTCGCGCCGCTCGGCCTCTTGCAGACGGGCCGCTTGCAGCGCCGCGATGTGATTCCGCGTTTCAACCTCGAAGGAACGCAGAAAACGAATGACGAAGAGCGAGGCCACGCCGGCCGCCGCCGCGCGCAAGACCTGAACGGGAAAACCGAACAGCTGCAAGAAGAGGTCCTGGTTGATGACCGTGGAGGGCGGCAATGGCGTCGCGCGCGTGAAGATTTGCCCGGCCAGTCCATACCAGGCAAAGGCCACTGCCGCCCACAGGCTGTCGCGCCCGAACTGCAACAGCCCGGCTTGCCGGAACGCCCGCTGCTGCGCGATAAGCCCGATGCAGGCCAGCAGCGCCGCCGGCGCCGCCAGCGTGTAACGGGTCCAGACATCGGCGACCTCCCACAGGCCGTCATCCGGCGAAAAGGTTCCGCGCATGATCAGCAGGCCAAAGCCCCACACGGTCACCTGCGCCAAAGGGACGAGCAGGCTGATGCGCTGCAAGCGCTCACTCGACGCGAGCAGGAACGTGCCGAACGCGCCGAGCGATAAAAACGAGAAAGCCAGGATGCCGAGCCGCAGGCTGTCCCAGGCCAGCGGCGCGACCTCTTGACCCGGCAGCAAATGCAACCCATCAAACAGCTCCAACCACTCGTGTATGCCGTGCAGAAAGCCGAACGCCGCCAATGGGCGCAAGGCGTGGTGCAGTCGCGTGTCGGAGCCGGAACTGCGTCCCACTTCCAGGAGGATAGCCAGGCCCATACTGAAGAAGGATAGGCCGTAAAGGAAAAAGATAATGGCGATGTAAGGCGTATGCACAAAGATCTCCGGTGGGCGATACCCTGTGGAAATTGTATCATGGCATACGAGGGAAAACAGTGATTTTCTTCCGGTTTTCCAGGCAAGCTAGGCGTGGAAGTTATGGCAGATGCGGGGGAAAACGCGATTCTTAGCGGAATGTCAACTTGCGCCCGCCTGAGCGAGCGTCAGGCGATCCGCGCGCCACACCATGAAGTCGATCTGACCTTCGGCGCTGAGCAACCAATCGAGCACGCGCGCGAACTCGGCGCGATCGCCGGTGGTGCAAAACCTGTGCTGCCCGATGCGGGTGTCTGCCGCGCTCAGTCCGCGCTCGGCCAGCACCCGACCCAGCTGCCGCGCGATGGCCGGCGACGGATCGATCACGTTCACGCCCGGCCCAGCGATGCGGCGGATCGGCTCGATCACGAATGGATAGTGCGTGCAGGCGAGGACGATCGTATCGGCGTTCGCTTTGAGGATCGGCTGGAGAAAGCCGCGCAGCAGCGCATCGGTTTGGGGCGATTCGATCTGGCCGGCCTCGATCTGTTCGACCAGCCCCGGACACACCTGGTTGATCAGCTGCACGCCGTTGGCGAAGCGCTCGACGACGCTGGCGAACAATGCGCCCTGGAAGGTGGCCGGCGTCGCCAGCACGCCGACGACGCGCGTCTGCGTCGTCGCCGCCGCCGGCTTGACGGCCGGCTCCATCCCGACGAAGAGCATGTGCGGGAACTTCTGGCGCAGATGCGTCAAGGCGGCCGCCGAAGCGGTGTTGCAAGCCACCACGATGGCTTTACACTCGCGCTCCAGCAGAAAACGCGCGATGGCTTCGGAGAACTGCCGCAGCTGCGCCAGCGAGCGCGGGCCGTAGGGAATGTGAATCTGATCGGCGAAGTAGAGGGTGTCTTCGTGCGGCAGCTGCCGGGCGATCTCGCGCCACACGCTCAGACCGCCCACGCCGGAATCGAACACGCCGATGGGTCGAGGATCGGACATGGGATCGCTTTCGCAAGGGAGCTTATAACCACACTATTTTCACATCACCCTCCAGATGCTTAAACTCGGGATCGCCCGTAACCACCTCGCCCTTACGCAGTTTTGCCAGGGCCGCTGCAAAACAGTCGGCGTAGGACACCTTGCCCTTGGCTTTTAGTGTCGCTGCTGCGCGGGTCAATGCCCAATCCACTTCGACCATTTCAATCGCCATGCCTTGAAGCTCCTGAGTGAGTCGATCGGCCAAATCTTGCGAACCGCTGCGCGCGATGGCGTACCACACCTCGCCCAGGTTGACCACCGTCATGGCCAGCTGGGCTTTACCTTCTTCGGCTCGCAACAGCAGGTTTCTCACCTGGTCGGCGCTCGGTTCGTCCTCTAAAAAGGCCAGGATGGCGTAGGCGTCCAGGACTTTGAGAACGGCCATCATTCACGCTCCCGATCTTTAGCCCGTTCTTGAAGCAAGGCTTTCAGCGCCCCTTTACCTTTCAGCGCGCCTTGAAGCCCCTTGAGGTATTGCTCGGTGACGGGCTTGAGAATGATATGCTCCCCATCATCGTACACTAAGATTTTGGTCCCAACCTTGATCCCATATTTGCGGCGCAGCGCGGAGGGGATCACAATTTGTCCTTTGGTGGTTGCATAGGTTTCCATCCCGGTCACCCCCTTTCTGGCCGCAGGTATACCATAGATCGTCCGGTAGGTCAAATGGCGTCAGGTAATACTCTCCCGGTTTAATCTTACCTGCTAGGTGCGCGTGCTACAGTTAGGACAATCGCATCTAATATGTCAATAGCCGATCGGCCCTGAAAATAGGCCACTGCTCTCGGCCCGCGTCCGCGCGGGCCGCGCGAAGCGGACGGTGAGCCATCCCGTCTGTATTTGCGCTGTGCGAGAATTTAGATGCGCTTGCCCTGTGCTACAGCGCTCCAGCCGTGCATTCCTCGACCAGACGCGGTATACTCCGGTCATGTTTTCACTACCGGGCGAGGTCGTGGCGTTGATCGGATTGGCGCTGATCTTTGATTTTCTGAATGGCTTTAATGACTCGTCCACTATCGTCGCCACCATGATTTCGTCGCGCGCGATCGCGCCGCGCCGCGCGCTGATGCTGACCGCTGTCGCCGAGGCCATCGGCCCGTTTCTGTTCGGCGTCGCCGTGGCGAGCGCCATTGGCCGGGAGATCGTGGACGAAGCGGCGGTGACCTTGCCGGTATTGATCGCCGCGCTCGCCGCCTCCATTGGTTGGGGCGTGATTACCTGGCTCCTGGGCATTCCATCCAGTTCGTCGCACGCGTTGATCGGCGGCCTTACGGGCGCGGCGATCGCGGGCTTTGGGTTGAGGGCGTTGCATTGGGCCGGGCTGGGCAAAGTGCTGCTGGCGCTGTTTGTCTCGCCGCCGCTGGGGATGCTCGTTGGCTACGTGTTGATGAAGCTCATTTTATTCCTGGCGCAGGGCGCTACGCCGCACATCAACCTCTTCTTCAAGCGCGGCCAGGTGCTCGCCGCGCTGGGCCTGGCCCTGCCGCAAGGCGCGAACGATGCGCAAAAAGCGATGGGCGTTATCACGCTGGGGTTGGTGGTATCGGGGGCATTGCCGGCGTTCGAAGTGCCGCTGTGGGTCGTCGCCGTGTGCGCCGGCGTGTTTGCGTTGGGCACGTCGCTGGGCGGCTGGCGCTTGATCCGCACACTCGGCGGGAAGTTCTACACCATCCGCCCGGTGCACGGCTTCAGCACACAGCTCGCAGCGGCCGGCGTGTTGTTGGGTGCGGTATTATTAGGCGGGCCGGTCAGCACGACCCAGGTCGTCTCATCGGTCATCATCGGGGTGGGCAGCGCCGAGCGCATTTCAAAAGTTCGCTGGAATGTCGCCGGGCAGATCGCCACGGCCTGGCTGCTCACCATTCCGATGACGGCCTTGCTTGCAGCCGGCGTGTATGTGCTGATCCGTGGGGCGTGAAACGTGAAACGTGCTCACCTAATCACTCATCGCGTATCACGATCAATGGGTGGTCAATGAAACGGCTCAGGCAGTGGTTCAAACGCAAACCCGATCGGTTTATGACGTTGCTGATCCAGCAGGCGGAGTTCACCGTGCAGGGTATCGACGGGTTGATGGCCTACATGCACACGCCGTCCGATGATAACGCCGCGAGCGTGCGTCGGATTGAAAAAGAGGCCGATGAGGTGCGCCGCATCCTGGTCGACGAGCTTAACCGCACCTTTGTCACGCCGCTCGACCGCGAGGATATTTTCGCGTTGTCGCGGACGATCGACGATATTCTCGACTACGCCTACACGACCGTGGACGAGATGGAAATCCTGAACGTGAAGCCGAACCCCTATTTGCAGCGGATGGTTTCGCTCATGCGCGACGCCGCCGACGAGATCCGCCTGGCGATGCTGCGCCTGAAGGATCACCCCGGCGTCGCCAACGATCATGCCGTGCGCGCGAAGGCGCTGGAGAATCGCATGGAGGGCGTATACCGCGAGGCGATCGCCGCGCTGTTTCAGGGGCCGCAGGATGTGGAGCACGTGGTGGAGATGCTGAAGCTGCGCGAAATCTATCGCCACCTGTCCAACGCCGCCGATCGCGGCGACGAGGCCGCTAACGTGATCAGCGATGCGGTGGTAAAAATGACGTGACAGGTAGCAGGTAAACAGGTAGACAGGTAGACAGGTAAACAGGTAGACAGGTAAACAGGTAGTGTGGTAGTTGGTATATTGGTCGAGTCGTTGACTCGCTGTCTACTATCTGCTTGCTACTTGCATACTTGCTAGTTGCTACTTGCTACTTGCATACTTGCTACTTGCATACTTGCTACTCGTGTACTTGCTACTTGTGTACTTGCTACTTGCATACTTGCTACTTGCTACTTGTGTACTTGCTACTTGTGTACTTGCTACTCATGTACCTGCTACCAATCTACCTATCTACCTATAACTAACCCCATGACCGCCTTACCCGACTCCTTCTTATTCGGCGTTGCCATCTCCGATCATCAAGCCGAAGCGTTCGATCCGCGTTTCCCGCCCGATGTGTGGGATGTCTGGGAACAGCGGCCGGGCTTGGTGCCGCGCGGGCGCGCGACCGACTTTTGGAACCGCTGGGAAGAAGACGTGCTCAACGCGCAGCGCCTGGGCTGCCGCGCTTTCCGCTTCTCGATCGCGTGGGCGCGCGTCGAGCCGCGACCGGGTGAGTTCGATCCGGGCGTGCTCGATCACTATCGGGCGATCGTCAACCGGCTGCGCGCGCTCGACATGGAACCGATCGTCACGCTGTGCCACTTCGTCTGGCCCAAGCACGTCGAAGATCGGGGGGGCTTGCGCTCGGAGCGCTTTGCCGACTGGTTCGCCGCGTATGCCGCGCGCGTGCGCGCCGCGCTCGATCCGCAGGTGCGCTACTGGATCACCTTCAACGAGCCGAACATCCTGTTGCAGGGCTTTTACAAGTTTTGGTTTCAACCCGATTTCATGTTCCCGCCCGGCCAGCGCTTAGGTGCGCCGCTGCGCGACCAAATCGAGACGACCATCGCCGTCATCCGGCACCTGTTCGAGGCGCACGCCGCCGCGCGCCAGGCGCTGCGCGCCGGTGTGGACGGCGAACGGAATCTGGTCTCGGCCAACGTCTTTCGGCTGGGGTTGCCGTTGTTCGTGCAGCACCTGATCGATCGGAATATCCGGCGCTTGAAGAAGGCCGAGGATTGGCGCGAGCAGTTTTGGCGAGTGGCTGAGCGGCCGACGCTATTCGAGCGGCGCGTCGACGTGATCGTCGCGCCGGCAGCCGAGCTGCGCACGCGCGGCTTCGAGGCTGCTTACTTCGTCACCGGCTTGGGCGCACTGGTGCTGTACAACAGCGCGTGCCAGGGACTGGATGACCTCCGGGGCCGGCCGATCGCGTTTGTGCGCGGCCCCGAATGGGAGCACGTAGCTGCCGTGCGATTGCAGCTGGGCAACAGCCGTTTCAACTTTTTCGACACGCATCGGCAGGCGCTCGCCGCGCTAGACGCGGGGCAGGTCGCGGCGATCATCGCCGATCAACACGCGCTGTACGGCTTGGCGCACCTGCACCCCGACGAATATCGCGTCCTCGACGAGCGCTTTACCCATCAAGTGTATACCGTCGCCTTTGAGGCCGGACATCCGACGCTGACCGACGCCGTGCAGCGCGCCGTCCGCGCGCTCCAATCGGAACCGGGCTGGATCGAGTTGTGCCGCCACTACTTCCCGATGTGCGCCGAACGCCATGACCCGGCCCCATTCGAGCCGCTGCCCGCTACGTCGCTCAGTAGCGCGTTGGGACAGATTCAGGCGCGAGGCAAGGTGATCGTCGGCATGCCGCGCAGCGATCTGCCGCTGTTCGACCGGCTGAACCCGGCTGCGGCGCATGGGATCGGGCCGACGCCGGATCGGGTCGGGATCGAGTTCGATCTGGGGCGAGCGCTGGCCGGCGTCATTTTTGGCGATCCGGCTTGCGTGGGATTCCTGCGCGCCTCATTGCCGCGCCGGTCCTCGCTCGGTCTGCGCGTGCGCGATCGGCTCGACAACTGGCTGCGCGCCTACACCATCTTCTCGACCTTCGTCTCGTCGTCGTGGTGGTACATGGGCCTGGATGGGCAACTCCCCGAATATCTGTGCCCGCACCCGTGCGTGGGCCAGCTCGATTTTGTGTCGTTCGACTACTATTTCGGCGTGAACCTGCCGACCCCGCGCCAGATTCGGCGGCTGGCGCACTCCTGGCAGGGAAGATTCAACCGGGCGCCCTTGTGGGCGGGCGGGCTGCTGCATGCGCTGCGTTACTATCACGAGATGTTCCCCAACTTGCCGATCTTGATCGCCGAGAACGGGTTCGCCGACGAGCCGGACAGCCGGCGGCGCGGCGAGCAGATCGCGGCGCATCTGCACGCGGTGCAAAAAGCCGTGGCCGAGGGCATCGACGTGCGCGCCTACTGCGTGTGGAGCATCACGTCGAATCGCGAGTGGGGCTTGCCGCAGGATGCCGCATCGGACTTCGGGTTGTACTACATCAATATGGACGGCGACCCGGAGCTGAACCGGTATGTGACGCCCAGCGCGGAGGTCTATCGGGATTTGATCGCGCAGCGGGGCGCGGTCTAGGAGAAGCTGCCAGACCTCCGAGGTTTACCGGAGCAACCCGCTCCGGCATAAGCCAGGAGGAGCCCTCGGAGGTCTTGTAAGCCATGTCCGTGAGTGATATCGTTGCGCCAACATCCATCCTCGCGCTGATGCAACCGCCGCAGCCATCGTCGAACCCGGCCGGCGCGCTGATCCTGGTGGGTTTAGCGATCGCGATCGCCTTCCTGATGTTCCGCTTGGGGCGGGTGACAGGCCGGCGGCCCCGTCCGACAACCGCGATCCGCGATCTACCCGACCCGGATGCCAGCACCGATCTCGATCGGGAAATACTCGTCCGGCTGGAACGGGCCGGCGCGAACCTGGCCAAGCCGCACGGCATCGATTTCTACCTGTACTTTTCTGCCGAAGCGTCGGCGCGGGAAGCGGCCAGGCAAATTCAAAAGCAGGGCTTCAAAGTGCGCGTGCAACGTTCGGCGCAGGGGACAGACTGGCTCTGCTTTGCGACCAAGACCTTGATTCCGCGCTACGATACGCTGACGGCGATCCGGCGCAACTTCGAGGCGCTCGCCGCAATACATGGCGGCGAGTATGACAGCTGGGGAACGTACCCGGTGCGTTAGACCTGACAGACCTCACCGCGGAGGCGCGGAGCGCGCAGAGAAGGATTAGCATGAAAGCCCCACTCTCTGCACGCTTCGCAGTCAGCCATGCAAACGTCACTGATATACATTCAAGATCAGCGGAAGGTAAACGCGCCGGGATAGATTGGGCGCGAGGGTGTTCATCCGCAGCAGCGTGACCGAGTAAGGCGGGAAGACATGCGTGAACGGATTGCCCACGCCGGTCAAAGCTGCGGGCGGCGCATTCGAGAGATCATTCGAGGGATTGCTCACGCCGTTGAAGGTGACCGCCGTCGTAGCGAGCGAGTCCGCCTGCGCCACATCGGCGCTGCCGCCGACGATGGCCGAGACGCCCTGAACCTGAATCGTCGCAGTAAGACTGCTGCCGGTCTTGTTGATCGCCAAGAGCGAGAGCGTGGACGGATTGACCCGGCCGGCGTACACGCTCAACGTCGAGGCGGCCGATACGGTCGAAGTGACGGGCAACCGCTGCGTCCCGAAGCGCGCCCACAGCGGGAAAGCGTAATACTGCGGGCTGCGCGCAAAGGCGCTGGCGCTCCCCGACAGCAACCCGTAATCGGTGCCATTGGCCGATGGGCCGCCATTCGACAAGTCCCATTGGTTCGCCAGCGCAAAGCCGTTCTGCATAATCTGGCCGAGGGTGTCGGCGATGAACAGCAGGTTGACGGCGCGCGTCATCAGCTGGCCGTTGTCGCGATCCCACGACGAGAACAGGTTGTATTCCGTCACCGCGATCGGGGCGCGTCGCCCGCCCGCATACGTATCGAACGCGGCGTTGAGGTTGTTTAGCATCGCTCGCCAGGTGGTGTGGGGCACGGCGAGCGCATCGGCCAGGTTCGCGGGTGGATCGAAGTAGGCGTATTCGTGCACCACGTAGAAATCCAGCGCCGCGCCCGCCGCCGCGATGACTTCGTTGCCCCAGTTGGACCAGCTGCCCGGATCGGGCACGCCGACCGCGCCGACTTTGACCGTCGGATCGACGGCGCGCATCGCGGCGCGAAATTCCAGGTAGCCTTCGTGGCGCGCGCTGCCGCTCCCGATGCCGTTGACGTACTCCGCGCCATCGCACGTCCACACGTCTTCCCAGCCCCACATGGCGCACTGGCCCCCGCCGCTTGAAGGCATGCCGCCGTAGACCTCGTTGCCCACTTCCCACAGCTGGATGCCCAGCGGTTGCGGATTGCCATGAGCGGCGCGCAGCTGCGCCCAGTGCCCGGCGGTGTACCAGTTGACGCCGCGAATATCGACGCCGATGGCGGTCGTGTCGGTCACGGAGGCGTTGAAGAACGCCACGGCCGCGGCCGCTTCTTTCGATGTACCGTTCACGTTGACCGTGTACATGCCGGCGTTCCCGGTCGCGCGCAGAAAGTTGATGAAATCGGTCGGGCGCGAGGCCCAATCGCAGGGCGATACGCCGTTCTCACACTCCAGCCAGTTGTAGCTGTTGCTCCAGCTGCCGCCCGGCATGCGCAAGACGGTCGCGCCCGATCCGATGGTGCGCGCACGCAGCGTCGCGTTAGAAAAGCCGGTCGGGCCGAGCCAGGCGGGCAGGTTGGAGCCGAGCAGGCGCGCATCGATCGGCGTGATACTGCCGCCGGCATCGATGCGGATCGTCGCCGTCAGCGCATCGGGCGGCGGAGCAGCGCCCGCGACCAGTCGAATGTCGTCCAGGTAAAAGGTCGGCTGCGCGCTGCTTACCTCGCTTTGAAAAGCCAGGTTGTTGAGGACTGTGTTCTGGAGATTCAGCGCGCTCAGTGGGATCGTGATCACGCGCCAGGCGTTGGCGACCGGCCCGCCGGGTAGATACGTGTTCAGCTGAACAAAGTTCGTCGGATAGTCGGTTCCGCTGCCGGCTTTGACGGAGAGGAGCTGACCGCCCGCGCCCCCGCCGTGGATGGCGAAGCGCATGGCGGCGAAGCCGCTGGTATCGACGCCCGCGCCGGGGTTGACCAGCCACAGACCATCGTAGTCGCCGGCATACGACACGCTGATCGAGTTGGCGCCGGAATACACCGGGCTGGTATTGGTGAATGAGCGCGAAGCCCACCCCCAATCCTGGAAGCTGTTGCGCAGCGCATCGTCGTAGATGATCCAATCGCTGTCGGCGCGGGCCAGGCTCTGCGGCGACGCGAGCGACGCGAAGGCTAACACGCACAGGGCGCAGCTCAGCGCCAGGGCGAGCAGTGCGCGTCGAGCAGGCACGGCAGGCGCGGATGCGATCATCAGGGCTTGTCCAAGTGAGGAGATGGCGTATCGACGTAGGTAGCATGAAACAAAGGGGCGTTGAGGGCAATAGCGCAATGGTCATCGACCCTCACCCCCAGCCCCTCTCCCTAGAAGGGAGAGGGGCTGGGGGTGAGGGGTAAATCACCTCTTCCGCAACAACCCCTGTTCGTAAATCCGCCGCACCGTATCCTCGATCTGCGGCTCCTGCACGCTCAAATCCTCGATGCGATATTTCGCGCTCAAGCGCTGGATCAGCTCCGAGGCGCTGATCTCGCCGCGCGCGAAGCGATACGTCACGCGCCGCCCTTCGCGCTGCACGATGCGCGCGCCCGCCACGCTCCCGTCGGGCTGGTCCTCGGTGAAATCGACGACGAGTTCGCGTTCGCCGCCAAAGCGCTCGACCAGCGCGCGCGGCGATCCGTCGAATAACAGCTTGCCCCGATCGATCATGATCACCCGCTCGCACAACTTCTGCACGTCGCCCAGATCGTGCGTGGTCAGGATCACCGTCACGCCGCGCGCTTGATTGATCGACTGGATGAAACGGCGGATGCGCTCCTTGGCGACGACGTCCAACCCGATCGTCGGCTCGTCGAGGAACAGGATGTGCGGGTCGTGCAGCAGCGCGGCGGCGAGATCGGCCCGCATGCGCTGGCCCAGCGAGAGCGCGCGCACCGGCGTGTTGAGAAATTCGTCGAGGCCGAGCAGGTCGCGGAACTGCGCCAGGTTGTGCGCGTAACGATCGGCCGGCACGCGGTACACGTAGCGCAGCAGATCCAGCGACTCGATCACCGGCAAATCCCACCACAAGTTGGTGCGCTGGCCGAAGACCACGCCGATGCTGCGCGCGTGTTCGATGCGCTGCTGCCACGGCACGCGCCCGGCCACGCGCACCTCCCCGCGCGTTGGAACCAGGATGCCGGTGAGCATTTTGATCGTCGTCGACTTGCCCGCGCCGTTCGGGCCGAGGTAACCGACCAGCTCACCCCTCTCGATCGCGAACGACACCCCATCGACCGCGCGCACGCGGCGGTACTCGCGGGTGAACAGGTTGCGGATCGCGCCCAGCGCGCCGCGATGGTGCTTATAGACGCGAAACTCTTTGACCAGCTCGACGACCTGGATAAGCGGCATGGCGCTAAAGCTCCAGACCTCCGAGGTCTCGCGCAGCGCCTCGCAGGTCTTTTAGACGGGTGGGCGATTTTACCACTCGGCAACCACAAGGCAATCGCGCTGCGCTTGGCCTTTTTGCTGCTCCAAGCCCGCGTCCGCGCCGGCGTCCAGCCTGATCGACCGCGCGGACGCGGTCGGTGAGCACAACCGCAGATTGTTCCCGCGCCGCGTTTGGCCGCGCGCGCTTCGATCCGATATAATCACCGCGTCCCACTCGTCAGCTTATCGAACCAGAGGCAAAGCGCGTATGGACTTCACCCGCCTGATCGTGTTCATCTTGGGCATCGCCGTCGTTTCCGCCACCATCCTCTCCGCCATTCACACCTTTGTGCTGCCGCGCAGCGCGAACGTCCTCATCACGCGGATTGTGTTTCGGACGGTGCGCCGCGTGTTTGAGCTGCGCTTGCGCCGCGCGCAGACCTACGCCGATCGCGATCGGATCATGGCCTTGTACGCCCCGTTCGGCCTGCTGGCTCTCCCGTTCGCGTGGCTGGTGTTAGTCTTGATCGGTTACATGGGCATGTTTCGGGCGTTGGGCATCGGATCGTGGTATGAGGCCTTCCGTACCAGCGGCTCGTCGTTGCTCACCCTCGGCTTCGCCGCGGTCGATGGCCTGTGGCTGACGATGCTCGCTTTCAGCGAGGCGGCGATCGGCCTGGTGCTTGTGGCCTTGTTGATCGCTTATCTCCCGACGATGTATGCGGCGTTTCAGCGACGCGAGACCGAGGTCACCAAGCTGGAAGTGCGCGCGGGTTCGCCGCCCTCGGCGCTGGAGATGATCGCGCGCTTCCATCGCTTGCACGGCTTCGACGGACTTGGCCCGCTCTGGGCGACCTGGGAGACGTGGTTTACCGACGTCGAAGAAAGCCACACCTCGCTGGCCGCGTTGGTGTTCTTCCGTTCGCCGCAGCCCGAGCACTCGTGGGTCACCGCCGCCGGGACGGTTCTCGACACGGCGGCGATGATCAACTCCGCGATCGATACGCCGCGCGATATACGGGCCGATCTGTGCATCCGGGCGGGCTATCTGGCGCTGCGTCATATCGCCGATTTCTTTCGCGTCCCGTACAACGCCGATCCCAAGCCCGACGATCCGATCAGCCTGAGCCGGGAAGAGTTCGAGGCCGCCTGCGACGACCTGGCCGGCCGGGGTATCCCGCTCAAGCCCGATCGCGATCGAGCCTGGCGCGACTTTGCCGGCTGGCGGGTGAACTACGACACGGTGTTGCTGGCGTTGGCCGCACTCACGATGGCGCCGTACGCGCCGTGGTCGTCGGATCGATCGATCCTGCCAGTGCGGCGGGCGCGAGCGAGGTCAGTAATCAGTGAATAGTAATCAGTGAGTAGTAATCAGTGAGTAGTAGCCAGTGAGTAGTAATCAGTGAGTAGTAATCAGTGAGTAGTAACCAGTGAGTAGTAATCAGTGAGTAGTAGCCAGTGAACAATGGTAGCCATTTACTGATTACTGTTGACTATTAACTGATCACTGTTGACTATTAACTGATCACTGTTGACTGTTCACTGCCCACCGATCACGACCCCGTGCTCTGGTAGCGCCGCGCGCCGAAGAACCACATGCGGATACCCAGCCCGAAAACGATCAGACAGACAAACGGCGAGAGGAAAGCCAGCCAGGTCGGGCCGCCCAGCGGGTCGGGTTTGCCGAGCAGCCACAGCGCGGGATAGTAATTGACGAAGGCCATCGGGATGATGAACATGAAGATCGAGCGCAGCCAGTCCTGGTAGATGTGCATCGGGTACGAGGTCATCATCTGGCCGCCATACGTGACGATGTTGATCGCTTCGAGCGAATCCACCGTCCAGAAGGAGACGCCCGACCCGAAGATGAACAAGCCCATGAAAAAGAAGACGCCGCCGGCGATGGTGATGACCATGAATCCGATTTTGAGCGGCGTCCAAGCTACGTCGAGCAGCGAGAGCGCGAGGATGAGGATGAGCGCGCCTTGCACGATGCGGCCAATGCGCCGCAGCACGAACTGCGCGGCCAGCACCTGCAAGAACAGGTTGACCGGCCGCACCAGCAGCTGGTCGAACCCGCCCAGCCGCACCATCGTCGGGCCGAAGTAGCCGTAGTCGAAGCCCGACCCCAGCATGTCGGCGAGCGCGAACGAGATCGACGACAGACCATACAGCAGGCCGACCTCGCCCAGCGACCAACCGCCGAGCGTGGGCGTGCGCGTGAAGAAGACCGCTACCACCGCAAAATCGACGACGTTGCCGGCGAACTGCGCCACGAAGTCGAAGAGGAACGAGACGCGGTATTGCATCTGCGAGCGCAGCTGCGCCCCGACCAACCGGCGATACAACATCCAATTGTGGAATGCGGATTTCTGATTTTTGATTTCGGACTTCATCCTTCCGCCGTCATCCTTCATCAATTCCTTCATCCGCCTTGTATCGTCAGCTTCCTCCGCCCCGCTTCGGCCAGTAGCCGTCCCAGCCCCATCAACACGATCGCCCATACCGCCTGCACGGCGATCAGCCCAAGGGCGGCCGCGCCCTGCGCCTGACCGAGATAGATGGCGACGGGCGTCTCGATCAAACTGGGGAACGGCGTGGCGTAGCAGATCGTTTGCAGCCAGCCCGGCATAAATGCGATCGGGACGAGAAACCCGGACGGAAACAGCGACATGAAGAAGGCCATGCGGGCGAGGCCGAGGGCATCGGTCACCCAAAAGGCCGACGTGCTGACCACGAAGCGCCAACCGAAGCTGACCAGCAGCACGAGACAGGTGCTCAGCAGCGTGAGCAGCCACTGTTCAAGTGTAGCCGGAAACGAAATCCCGAAGAGCAGCGCGTAGGCGATCAGCATCGTCACGCCGCGCGTCAGGAATTGATACAGCCCCCGCCCGATATCCTGCGCCAACCAGAAGCCGTAATAATCGAACGGCTTGGAGAGGTCCGCGGCGACCTCGCCGCTCTTGATGCTGCGCACCATCTCGAACCAGCCCCACAAGGCCGTCACGCCGATCAGGGCCTGCGTGATCCCCGTGTAGGTGATCGCGTCGTGGAGCGAATAGCCGGCCACGGTCTGGCGCGCGCCGAACACGGCGATCATCACGGCGGCCCGCAACGCGCCGAAGAACAGGTTGGTGGCGAACCCGGCCAGCGTCGCGCTGCGATAGGCCACCTGGCGCTGAAACGATTTCTTGGCGAGTTCGACGTAGAGGCGCATGGACACAACGCGGCGTGAGCGGTGCGGGACGCGGTGTATGGCAAATCAACCGAAACAGGCGTGTAAGGAATACCACGCCTGTTGGAGACTGTCAATCTAGTTTGGACCGCAGTTGCACTGCGGGCGAACGGGCTGTCAATACCTGAAAACGACGGGGATGTAAATCCGATGCTGAGGCGTCGGTGTATTCGTCGGCGCATAGACCGGGGTGTGAGTGCGCGTCGGTGTACGAGTTAGCGTCGGTGTTCTGGTCGGCGTGGGGGTATGAGTCAACGTCGGCGCTCCAGTGGGTGTGGGCGTATGAGTCGACGTCGGGCTATCCGTCGGTGTTTCAGTCGGCGTCGGCGTCTCGGTTGGCGTCGGCGTATGTGTCTCGGTCAGCGACGGCGTATGCGTCTCGGTCGGGGTCGACGTTTCAGTTGGCGTCGGCGTCGGTATAGGTGTCTCGGTTGGCGTCGGCGTATACGTCTCGGTCGGTGTGGGTGTTTCCGTTGCCGTCGGCGTATACGTCTCGGTCGGTGTGGGTGTTTCAGTTGGCGTCGGCGTATACGTCTCGGTCGGTGTGGGCGTCTCGGTTGGCGTCGGCGTATGCGTCTCGGTCGGTGTGGGCGTCTCGGTTGGCGTCGGCGTATATGTCTCGGTCGGCGTCGGTGTATGTGTCTCGGTCGGCGTCGGCGTATACGTCTCGGTCGGCGTCGGCGTCTCGGTTGCCGTCGGCGTATGAGTCTCTGTCGGCGTCGGTGTCTCGGTTGGCGTCGGCGTATACGTCTCGGTCGGGGTCGATGTTTCAGTTGCCGTCGGCGTATACGTCTCGGTCGGGGTCGACGTTTCAGTTGGCGTCGGAGTATGAGTCTCGGTCGGCGTCGGCGTCTCGGTTGGCGTCGGCGTATACGTCTCGGTCGGAGTCGCGGTATCAGTCGGGGTGGGAGTATACGTTTCAGTCGGCGTTGCCGTTTCGGTAGGCGTTGGAGTGTGCGTCTCTGTCGGTGTAGGTGTCTCCGTTGGGGTTTCAGTCGGCGTATTCGTCTCCGTAGGTGTAGCGGTTTCGGTCGGAGTCGGGGTGTAAGTCTCTGTAGGTGTCGATGTCTCTGTCGGTGTGGGTGTCTCGGTTGCCGTCGGCGTATGCGTCTCGGTTGCCGTCGGCGTATATGTCTCGGTCGGCGTAGGCGTCTCGGTTGGCGTTGCCGTAGGCGGGGGATCGTAGCTCACTTGCAAGTAGGGTTCAAAGCCGCAGCCGCATTCCGTACTATAGAACTGCTTGAGCTCGGACCAGTTAACCGATGGCGTAGTGAGAATGAAGCCATAGTTGGGCACGGTCCCGTTGAACCAATTCTGCGCCGCGCTGGTGACATCCCAGGCAACCCAACCGTAGTTGTTCGTGACCGTTCGGCTGCTGACGAGCGCGGCATTGTAGTCGCCGCCAGTGTTGATCCAGTTAGCGCCGCTCACGCGCTGCTGCCAGGTGACCTGCGGTTCATTCCAGTCGGCGTTGACGACATGCGTCTCGATCGACATGGCGCTGTTAGAAGTTGCAGCGAAGAAGTAGAGCTGAAGCGTAGCCGAATTAATCGTCGAGCCGGGCGGAATACTGGACAGATCGAAAGCGATCAGGCCGCGCCTGAGGCGGTTGCTGCGCCTTTGAACGTGGAGCGCTGTGGCTGCACCGAAGTTAGATGTATCTGATTGCCTATCGATATAGGCGTCCAGCGTTGGAGACAAGTTGGTTGACGTGCTTTGAGCGTTGGCGTTGAATACCACCAACACAGCCAGACACATCAGGAGAAGAAGGGGAATCAAGCGTTTGAGATAATATGCCTGCGGCATTGTATGACACCTCGATCGTGTGCGACATCTTTAAACCCACTCCCAGTTATATTTGAAAGCAGTTTGTTGCTGGTTGAAGCCAAGGGGGACTTAGCGCCGAATGCGGTATAAGTTTCGTCAAAACCGGTTGAGACGGGTGCTAGCGAGCTTATGCGGCAACCCGTCAACCTGAGCAGGTTGAGCCCAAGCGAGTCCACTTCCAAACGGCATCAACTCGATTCAGCCCATGCCGAACGGTAAGGTGCAGGCGCGCAAATTTCGACATAGAAGACCGTAACCGGGATTGCGCTACATGGAGCCGAATTGTGCCTTGACGCCGAAATGTCCGGGCAAGTTGGAAAAGTTAAAAAGCTGTTATAAGTGGGGGTGGCGAGGGGTGTTTTGTCGGGGAATTTGATCGGCGTTAAAGCGCTGAGCGCTTGGGGCGCGTTACACCACTGCGCCCGTACACGTGCTCGAAGATCGGCTGCATCACGCCGATGATTTGCGCCAGCCGCGCGGCGACTTGTTTGAGATAGTCAGCCGTGAACGACTCGCGCGGGATGACTTCGTAGACCTTCGTCCAGCCGCGATCCCACTGCTCCGCTTCGATCGCTGTACCTAGCTCGGCCTTGATCTCAAACAGGTGTGATTGGAAACCGATCAGCAAGCGCGCGTTCTCGGCCGGGTCGCGGCTCTCGAAGTGCAAGCCCAGCTCGATGCCCCCGCGCCGCGCGCCCAGGTTCCAGGCCTCGTAATGCAGCAGCGGCTGCGTGTAGTAGAGCTGCACCAGCCAGGAGCGCCGGCTGACTTTGAAGTTCTGCAAAGGCCGTGGCAGCTGCGCGCGTACCGAATCGGGGAGGGCGCCGAAGAACTCGCTGCTGTTCATGTCGAATGCGCGCCTGCCCGTTAGTTGCCTTCGACCTTCTCCGTCTCCTTCAGGACCACCAGGAACGTCAGCGACCCGAAGCGGAGTTCATCGCCGTCGTGGAGGACTTCGGGGACAAACGGAACCAGCTTGCGCCGGTTGAGGTACGTGCCGTTGAGGCTCTCCAGGTCTTCGATCAGGTAGCGATCGTTGATGAATCGGGCGCGGGCATGGCGGCGCGAGACGCCGCGCGTCTGCCCATCTTCGCTCGTCAAGTCGATATCGACCATCAACCCGGCCAGCCGATCATTTCGCCCGAACAGCACGCTCGACAATTTGCGTGGGACGACGATTTCGCGTTGGTCGGTCTGGCCCTTGAGGATTAGCGCAGCGCCGATGGGGGCGGTATCGTAAGTGGGCGCGGCGAGGCCCGAGTCGGGCCGGGCCTTTTCGCTCTCGTCGAGGGGATCGGTGTGGAGGCTGCCGCCGGTGCGCAGGAACGTCCCGCAATTGCTGCACACCAGCTCACCCTCCATCGATTCCTGACCACAGGCGGGGCATTTGATCATGGGTCGCTCACTGCAACAAGGATGCATCCATTGTAGTCTACTTTCGCCCGGACGCAACCCCAGACTTATGACACTTCAACCTTCACGACTTCCCACTGCTGGCCCGCTTTGGTGTCCTTCACCAGAACACCCAGCGCCGAGAGCTGGTCGCGTAGGGCGTCCGAGCGGGTCCAGTCTTTGTTCGCCCGCGCCCGGCGGCGCTGGTCGAGCAATTCCGCCGCGCCGTCCGGCAAGGGGATGGAACCGGGCGCTGCGGCTGTCGCTTCGGGTTCAAAATCAGCCGGCGGAACCGCAGCGTGCAGCGGGCCGAGCAACGCCAGATCGAACGCTTCCCCGCTGGGGATCGTCTCATCCAAATCGGCGTGGCACAAGGTGGCCGTGCCTTTGCCCATCACCCGACCCTGCCCCGCGACGAAATCCATGATCACGGCGGTGTGCTCGTCGATGCCGAGGATGTGCGTCTGCGCCGGCAACAACGCGCGCAGCTGCATAAAGCGCTCCAGCCCCACGAAGCCGTGCGTGGTATCCAGCTCCTCGCCGCCTTCCGCATTGTTCCAGTGTGGGACGATCGCCAGATCAAGCCCGTACCGGCCGAACAGGTCAAGCCCATCCACCCAATGCGGGTCGGCGCCGACCTTGAACATTTCGTAGACAGGCAGCACCTGCGAACTCACCGCAAACGCGGCGGCGCTGGCCAGCGAGATGACCGCGCCTTGCAGATGCCGTCGCTCCAAATACCGCAGGGCCAGCGTATCTTTCAAATGACGAACGGCGTAGGTGGGGCTGCCCGGCCCCAGGAAGAGGTAATTGGCGCTCAGGAGCGGCGCGAGCAGCTCCGGATCGTCCGGGCTGAAGGCGCTGTCTTTGCGCCGCGCCGGGACGATCGACACTTCGGGCTTGTAGTTTTGTAGGTTGTGCTGGATGAACTCGCCGACCTTGCCCGCGACCAGCGCGGAGTTGGGCTGAAAGCCGGCCGGTGTTTCGACGATCGCCACGCGTACCGGCGGGGTGAGTTCGCTGAACATCTGCTCGTGGACCTTGCGTCCGTTTGGCGACGTCTCGCCCGATCCGAACAGAACGACCGCGCCGCCATGTAGACCCATGTGGCTCATAAGCCCCTCCCCTGGGCAGAATTTCGCCACTAATATATCCGAATCGAACCAATCTGTCGTTCAGCTAATGAACAAACTATCCAACTACCGACTGTTTGTTAGTTGGCTGGTTGGTTCGTTGGTTGCCTGATCCGATCTCCTCGCGCTTCCCATTCGGCGATCAGCTCGATGAACTGATCCGCCTCTTCACATGTGACCATGCGCTGGTGGAGATCGGCTGTGCCGTATACGCCCTTCACATACTTCACGACGTGCTTGCGGAACAGCACCAGCCCGCGCTCGCGCCCATAGAAATCCAGCATCAGCGCCAGGTGACTCCGCACCAGCGCCGTCTGATCGGCCAGGTCCACCTCGCTGCGCTCGCGCCGTTGGAAGATCCACGGGTTGCCGATCGCCGCTCGCCCAATCATCACTGCGTCGCAGCCGGTATGCTGCCGGATGCGCTCGATATCGGCCACCGAACTCACGTCGCCGTTGCCGATGACCGGAATCTTGACGGTCTGCTTCACTTCGGCGATGGCATCCCAATCGGCTTGCCCGCTGTACGCCTGCAGCTTGGTGCGCCCATGCACCGCGATCAACGCCGCGCCATTATCTTCCAGAACGCGCGCGACTTCGCGATAATTGCGCGTGTGATCGTCCCACCCGATGCGAATCTTGCCGGTGATCGGCAGCGAGACGGCGCGCGTGAGCCGCGCGAAGATACGCCCGATCTTGATCGGGTCGCGCAGCAAGCCTGCCCCCGCCCCACGCCCGGCGACGTTGTTCACCGAGCAGCCCATGTTCAGATCGAGGATGTCGGGGCCGAGCGGCTCCAACCGGCGCGCGGCCGCTTCGAGGTTGTCTTCGTCGCTGCCGAAGAACTGGAAGACCATCGGGTTTTCGCTGGGCCGGAACGACAGCATGTGCAGCGTCTTGTCGTTGCCGTGCAGCACCGCTTCGGCCGATACGAACTCGGTGTACGACATGGCCGACCCATACTCGCGGCAGATCAACCGGAATGGCAGGTCGGAGAAGCCCGCCATCGGCGAGAGGATCAGGTCGCCGTACACCGGCACATCGCGGACATAGAACGATGGCTGCGGCCGATGATGGATCGGCGCGCCGGCTTCAGCCGGCAACGATCCGGGTGCGTGAGATAGGCCGACTGACCCCACTCCGCTGCGCTGCGGGGGCAGGTGAGTCGGCGGTCCAACTTCGCTCATCTTAAAAAGATACCTGTGCGCGGCATAAGCTTCCCACTTGTTCACACTTGTTCGGGCAGCAGTTTAACTGCTGCCTGAGCGGGGCGAGCTACTTCAAAACGACACCCGTACGTGGCGCGAGCTTCAACTCGCGCAACGTCCCCTCAACGATCGAATAGCGCGCGTCGCTCCACACATCCGCTAACGTCTCGCGGTCGAGATGGAGCGCGTTCAACGGCGCATCGATCGTGCGGGTGGCGCGGGCAGTGTTCAGCGCAATCACCAGCGCCTCGCCGTCGAGTTGCCGCCCGAAGACATACACATCCTGATCGGCGTATAGCCGATGATACGCGCCGCGCCGCAGCGCCGGCTGGGCTTTGCGCAGCGCGATGCAGCGCTGGGTGTAAGCCAGCAGATCGTGATCCCACCGCGCCGGGTCCCAGGGAAAAGCGCGCCGGCAGTCCGGATCGTGCTTGCCTTCCATCCCGATTTCGTCGCCGTAGTAGATGCAGGGTGCGCCAGGGTACGTGAACATGAAGAGCAGCGCCAGCCGCAAAGCCGTCTGGTCGCCGCCCGCGCCGCTGATGAAGCGCGGGGTATCGTGGCTGTCGAGCAGGTTGAATTGGGCGTGCGTGATCTGCGGAGGGTACAGGCCCAGAATCCAGTCGATGCGATCGGCGAATTCGCGCGCGTCGAGCGGGCGCACATCGTGATAGCTGGCCGGTCGCCCGGTCTTATCTAAAGCGAGCCGGTCGCCGGCGAAGAACCCCAGGCTGGCGATGGTGACCAGGTAGTTCATCACCGCGTCGAACTGATCGCCTTGCAGCCAGCGCTTCGCTTCGTGCCAAACCTCGCCCACGATGTACGCTTCGGGATTCGCCGCTTTCACGCGGCGGCGGAATTCTTGCCAGAACGAATCGTCGTCGATCTCGCCGGGTACGTCCAGCCGCCAACCATCGATGCCAAAGTCGATCCAGTGAGTAGCCACACTCCAAATGAACTCGCGCACGGCCGGCGTTTCGTAGTTCAATTTGGGCAGCGCCGGCAAATCCCACCAGGCGCGGTAACCGATCGACTCAAAACTACCCTGGCCGCGTTGGAGCGCCGCCAGCGATTCGGGATCGGGGTAAGCGCCGAAGTGACGCGCGCCGCTCAGGCGCTCCGGGTGAAAGTAGAACCAATCGGCGTAAGGTGAAGCCGCGCCGTTTTCCAGCACGTGGTGGAACTGCCAGAAGCCGCGACTGGCATGATTGAATACGCCGTCGGGGATGATGCGCATACCGCGCGCGTGCGCGGCGTCGATCAGTTCTCGGAAAGCCGCGTTGCCGCCCAGGATCGGATCGACGTGCAGGTAATCGTACGTGTGGTAGCGATGGTTGGCCGCCGAGGTGAAAATCGGCGTGAAGTAGATCGCCGTGATCCCCAGGTCTTGGAGATAATCCAGATGCTCCGACACGCCATACAAGTCACCGCCTTTGAAGCCGTAAGGGGTGGGCGGGCTATCCCACGGCTCGAAGCGCAGGCTATGCAGCGCGCGCGGGCTGTTGGCAAATCGGTCGGGGAAAATCTGGTAGAACACCGCGTCTTTGACCCATTCGGGTGTGACGCCGGTTGCGTTCGCTTGAGCGGACATGAACGATCCTTCATCCGGTAAATGCGGACAGCCGTGCCACGCCTGTCCGAACGTCTGAGAACGTCTGAATAATCTCCAGTATCAGTGCGCCAGCTCAGTCCAAACGGGGAGATTATAACACGCGCGGAGCAGGCTGGAGCGGAGATTCCTCGCTTCGCTCGGAATGACAGTAGTCAAACTGAGAATCGCTGAGGTTATTCGGAGGCCGAGAAGTCGTCCGCCGGTTTCACCACAACGCCGAGGATGCCGACGATCTGCGCGGCCTGCGCCGGATCGATGATCGCCCCTTGCAACTCTTTAACCCCGACTTGCATACCAGCGATCGTCGATCCACGGAAGTCGGCGCCCGCCAGTTGTGTCTCGCGCAGATCGGCGTGGCTGAGATCGCACTGGTGGAACACCACGCCGGCCAGGTTGGCTCCCACGAAGGAGGCCTCGCGCAGCACGCACTGTTCAAAACGCGCCGCCTTGAAGGTTGCCGACCAGAACAGCGCAAACTCGGCGTTGCAAGCCTTGATCAGGGTATCCGTCAAGCTCGCCTCGGCGAGTTTCGCACCCACCAGCCGGCTGCCCACCACTTCGACCCGGCGGAAATGCGCCCGTTCCCACTCCGCTCCTGCCATATCGCACGTCTCGAATCTGACATCGATCAACCGGAGCTTGGAGAGGCGGGTGCGGCTCAGGTTCCCGTGTTTCAGCTGCACCTGTTCAAATAACACACCGGCCGCCGTCTGTTCGGCCAGGTCGGGGTTGGAAAGTTCAAGCTGCGTATACACGGCCCGATCCAGCAAGCGCCCCTCGGGCAAAGTCTCTACCGGGGTGAGCGCCGAGAGCCGGGGCGGTAGAATATCGTCTCTGTCACGGCGATCCTTATGCGGCACGACGCTGACGCTCCTGGCTACTGTTTTCCGGCAAGTTCTGCTCGCGTGGGCGGCGCGCCTCGCCACCGACCGAGCTCCGCGCCCTGCCCATCGAACAGGATAAAAGTGGGGGTATACTCGAAGCCGTGCAGCCGGCCGAAGTCGCGCCCGACCGGTGTCGTAACATCCAGTCGGATCACCTGCCCCGTTACCCAATCTTGTTCCAGCCCGTCCACGACGGGTTTCGCCAACATGCAGGATATTCAATAGTTGGAGTAGAACTCAACGAGCGTCGGCGCGCCCATGGCCAGCGCCTGTTGCACCTCGGCGACCGATTGGAATTCACGCGGCGGGGCGGTTCGCGCGGCGAGGTTCGCACCGACGGCCAGCCCGCCGGCGGCCAGCCAGAGCAGCCAGGCGCGCCGGCTCGCTCGTCGAACGATCAACACCACGAGCCAGCCGCCCAGTCCCAGCAGGCTATACAAGAGGAAGGAATTCTGGTTGAGGAGTTGCGTCAGCGTCATATGCCGGTCTCGCTGAGGCCGTGCCGATGCTGGGCGCTGCCGCTCGGCGGCGGCTTGCCGACCGGACCCAAGATCGCGATGAGCGCCGCGTAGTCGGTGCCGAGCACCACGGTATCGTCGAGCAAGGTGACGGGCACCTGCTCCGCCCAGGTGAGCTGGCGCAAGGCGGCCAGGATTTTGTCGCGCGCCTCCGCCGGCATTTGATCGATCGGGACGAACTGAGCGGTTACGGCCGGATATTGCTGCTTGACGTAGTCGGCCAGCTCGCGGCACGCGGCGCACCAGGAGGCGCTGTAGATCATGGCTTTCATCGGCTTGGATCGAGTCCTGGGAAGATGAGATGAAAGTCGAGGTCTTCTACGCTCGAATTGTAGCATAAAGCGGGTTTGGCAGTTGGATCGTGAGCAGGATATATTTTTTCCTTTGAGCGCCGATCCGTTTCAGCAGCTTGTGAGTAACCCAAGGCGCTATACCCAACACGGGCATGATTTGCGCTTTTGCTCACCGACCGCGTCCGCGCGGTCGTGGTGTTTGCAGGCAACTATTGAAAAGCGCAAGCCGGGCGTTAAGCCACGCGGGGTGAAGCCAGCTATGACGGTAGAGATGGTGCGGCTGTTCGTCATTCTCGTTGTTGCGCTCGTGCTGTTCTCGACCGAGCGCATACCCGTCGATGTGACGGCGTTGGGCGTCCTGCTCGCGTTGATTCTCACCGGGCTGTTGCCCGCCGAGGCAGCCTTTGCCGGGTTCGGCAGCTCGACCATCATTCTGTTGTTGAGTTTGTTTATTCTCACGGCGGCGTTGATTCGAACCGGCGTCGTAGACCTGGTCGGCCAACTCATCCTGCGCCGGACGGGGACAAATCCCAAGCGCTTGTTGGCAACTGTGACCACGGTTTCGGCCGGGTTGGGCGCGTTTATCAGCAACACCGCCTCGACCGCGTTCTTCGTGCCGATTGTGCTGCGCCTGGCCCAGCGGGCGCAGTTCAGCGCCTCGAAGCTGCTCATGCCGCTGGCCTTCTCGTCCATCCTGTCCAGCTCGGTTACGCTGGTGAGCACGTCGACCAATATCGTCGTCAGCGGCTTGCTGACCCAGGCCGGCTTACCGCCGATGGGGATGTTCGAGCTGGCGCCGGTCGGCATTCCCATCACGATCGCCGGGCTGATTTACCTGCTCACCATCGGCCGCCGGTTGCTCCCCGATCGAAGCAGCGCGAACGATGCCGGCGATGAATTCGGCAGCCGGGTGTATTTAACCGAGGCGCTGATCTTGCCCGAGTCGCCGCTCGTCGGCAAAACCCTGGCCGAGTCGAACCTGTCGGCGGATTTCGATCTAACCCTGCTGCGCATCATCCGCAACAAGCGCCGTTATCTCGCGCCGCGCGCCGATACGGAGCTGCATGCAGACGATGTGTTGCTAGTCGAAGGGCAGCGCGAGGAAATCCTGCGTATCAAGGACGCAGCCGGCGTCGAGATCAAGGCCGACGTAAAACTGTCCGATCCCGATCTGCAGACCGAAGACGTGCGCCTGGTCGAAGCGGTGCTCGTGCCGCCCTCGCCGCTGATCGGGCGCACCTTGAAGGGGTATCGCTTCCGCGACCGTTGGGGGTTGCAGGTGCTGGCGATCAATCGTCGGGGCCAGACGATCGACCGCAAGATCAGCTTAATCCCGCTGCGGCTGGGCGATATCTTGCTGGTCCAGGGCCATCGCGATCACATCGCGCGTTGTCAGAACAACAGCACCTTCAGCGTGCTCACCACGGTGGACGAGTCGCGGCCCAACCTGGGGCGCGCACCGATCGCGGTCGGCATCTTCGGCGCGGCGCTGCTGGCGGCGGCGCTCAACCTGCTGGCGCTGCCGGTGGCCATGCTGTTGGGTGTCCTGGCGATCTTCCTGACGCGCTGTATCCATCCGAATGAAGCGTATCGGCAGGTGGAGTGGGACGCGCTGATCCTCATCGGGAGTATGCTCGCCGTAGGCCGCGCGATGGAGAGCACCGGCGCGGCCCGGTTCCTCGCCGCGCAAATCGTGAACCAGATCGGTCACATCGGCCCGGTTGGATTGCTCACCGCTTTTTTCATTCTAGCCATCGTGATGACGCAGCCCATGTCGAATCAGGCGGCTGCGATCGTGCTGGTCCCGATTGCGATCCAGACGGCCACGCAGCTGGAGTTGAACGCGCGCACGTTCGCCATGATGATCGCCGTCGCCGCCAGCTGCTCGTATCTCACGCCGCTGGAACCGTCGTGTTTGATGGTGTACGGCCCCGGCCGCTACCGCTTTACCGATTTCCTCAAGGTCGGTTCGCTCCTCACCCTCCTCATCTACCTCATCGCGATTGTGCTGGTGCCGATCATCTGGCCGCTGTAAAGAATAGAAACCGGGTTTCTGCAAGAAACCCGGTTTCTATCCGTCAGGTAATCATCGCGCAGGCGTTGCTCAATCGGCGGGCACACGCGGCCTGCGCGGAAACAGCCGGTCGGGTGCAGGCGTCTTCCTGGGTGTATCGAGATGGCACACGGAGGACGCCATGTTCAAGCACAGCATTTATCAATTTATTCCGCCGTTCAAGCGCGCGCGCGTGCTGGTTGCCCTACTCTGGGCGCTGGGCGTGCTGTTCCTTTCGATCGGTCTGCACGTTGCGCAAGCGCAGGATATGCCGGCGAACACTCAACCGCCGCTTGTCCATTCGATCGACGACCCGGCGTTCGTCTAGATCGCTCGTCTCGGAAAATGTAGCATAGCCCCGGGTGGGCGTTCAAAACGCCGACAAGCGGCTATGCTACGGCGCATTTTCCGGCGGAAACTCATTAAGCGGGCCGATTGGGAGACCAGCCCGTAACGGCTAGACTCAGTAGATCACAGATTCGAGGATTTCAGGAAAAAAGGCGGTTTTCCAAAGCAACTCCGCGTTGCGGTGGGCGAACATCTGTGCGATTTAGCCTTGTTTTAGGCTGAAAAACGTGATGCGCCGGATGCGGCGG
>DATDPU010000121.1:0-10972 GCA_035292585.1 Anaerolineae bacterium
CCGCCGCATCCGGCGCATCACGTTTTTCAGCCTAAAACAAGGCTAAATCGCACAGATGTTCGCCCACCGCAACGCGGAGTTGCTTTGGAAAACCGCCTTTTTTCCTGAAATCCTCGAATCTGTGATCTACTGAGTCTAGCCCCTCGTGGGCGTCGAAATCGTGCAAGAACGCGCACAAGGCGCTATGCTACGCCGTTATTTCCGATAGAGTCCCATACTGTCCGACGACGGCGCACCCGGCCGAATGTAGCGGCTCACGCAACTCCTCGATGGTGTAGAGGCGCATCGGCACGCCAAAGGTGAGCGTGGGCGCCGTCGTCGCGTCCAGGCTGATCAGCGCCCCGGCCAGATCGAGTCGCATCAGCGCCAAGCGATACAGTTCCGAATAACGGTTGATGCCGATCAGCGAGAGCAGCCCATCCACTTTCAAAGGGTGGCAGACCGCACGCAGCAATGCCGCCGCGTCATCGACATACTGCACCACGTTGTGGCACAGCGCCAGATCGAAACCAGGCTCGGGAAACAGCGCTGGGATGCTGGTGAGCTCTGCCCGGTGAAAGGTGATCCGATCGGCAACGCCTTGCGCTTCAGCCACCCGATGCGCTTCGGCCAGCATTCCATCTGAAAAGTCTACCAGCGTGACCGCGTGACCCTGCTGTGCGTACTCAATCGCTTCAAGGCCGTTACCGCCGCCCGCATCCAGGATACGCAGCGGGCGGTCCGGCAGATGCCGGCTCAAGTTGGCCCGCGTGAGGTTATAGCGTAAACGACCCCACGGGGCATTTTGCCCCTCTTTCCAAGCAGGCACATTAGCATCGAAAGGTTGAGCGGTGACGGGCATCGCACGCTCCTAATCGCCGGCCAGAACATCCACGTGTCTGATCGCGGCGGCGATGGTTACGGCCACTTTATACCCGCCGCCGTGGACCGACAAAACGGGACAGGCGGCTTTGTGCGCCAGCTTCAGGACGGTTCGCGTCAGCTGCTCAAAGTCTTCATTCGTCCAGTCGGTGATTCCCTTGCCGCAGTCATCGACATGCGCATCATAACCGGAAAAGAGGAAGATCACATCTGGAATCCAGGGCAATCGCTCCAAAGCCGCCTGGAAGACGCTCAGACCCTCGTCTGCTCGATAGAACTTGCCGGGCAGATTCATCTCGACGGCGAAGTTCTCGCCATACGCGCGATCGAGCAATGGGATGTTGCAATGGCCTACTGTTTCGCCTGCCGTCGTCGTGCCGTGTCGCAAGCCGGACGCCAGGGCCATGTAGAGATCGGCCCCGCTGTGGATGCTGAGGCAGTACACACTCGGCTCATTCGCAAATATCGATTGCGTTCCGTCGCCGTGATGGATGTCCCAATCGACAATCAGCACTTTTTCAAAGCCCTGCGACTGGGCGTATCTGGCCGCAGCGGCTTGCGGATTGAGCAGGCAGTAGCCGTGCCCCCAATCGGCGTAGGCGTGGTGTCCGCCTAAACTGAAGCAGTAGGCCCGTTCCAAATTGCCGGCTCTCATCCGATCAATCGCTTCCAGCATCCCGCCTAACCCGTACAAGTAGCCGGGCAAGCAGTATTCAAAGCCGGTACATTCGATGCTGAGTCTGGGGAGTTCGTCTGTTGGCTCGCCTGTCGCCATACAGGTGAGTTGGCTGAGATATTTCTCAGTGTGAACCCGACTGTACTCGGCATACTCGGCCTGTCTCGCTGGCAGTGAAGGGCGTTCTGCCAACGCCCGCTCCAGCTCTTGCCGGATGCGGCTGAAGTGCGGATAGGAATGGCCGACAAACTGAATTTGATCGCTCGGTTTGGAGGTGTAGCACGTGTGTGGGTGCAGGTAAGTAGCGAAAGTTGTCACGACGGTGGCCTGTTTTAGTACCTAACCTAATTCTGCGGGGTTCGGACGGCACAACCCTCTTCGCTGCGCTCGTGGGCAGGCCGCCGCCCTCCTTCGCCGTTTCCGGCTGTCCACCGGGCAGCCGGCGGCGCGCCAGGCGTAGAGGGTAGTGAAGGGCGGCGGCTGAACTGCGGCGGGAACTCTGCAACTTCAAATTGTTGAAGCGCTAGCTGAAATTGCGAGGCCCTAGCAACCCGGTTTCTTCGAGAAACCGGGTTGCTAAAATATTCACCTTTGACTGCGGTAAGAGCTGAAGCGATGTATTACGTCCCACCTATCGGCCGGAACGTCTTGCGATGGATCTCGCACGCTCCAATCGCCTTCAGCGCCATCCCATGCGCTTCCGTCCCATATCCCTTGTGCCGATGGAAGCCGTAGCCGGGATACGCGCGCTCTAGATCGACCATCATCCGATCGCGCGTGACCTTGGCGAGAATCGAGGCCGACGCGACCGATAGCGAAATTGAATCGGCGAAGTTGAACGCCCGCTGCGGCAGCGCCACCTCGGGCAGGCGCAGCGCGTCGATGATCAACGCATCGGGCGGCGGCGAGAGCGCCGCGATTGCCCGCCGCATCGCCAGGCGGGTGGCCGGGACGATGCCGATGCGATCGATCTCGGCCGCTTCAGCCAGCCCGATGCTCCAACCCACGCACGCCGCCTGCACGCTCGGGAACAACGCTGCGCGTTGGAGCGGAGTGAGCTGCTTCGAATCGCGGGCAGCGCGCAGAGTTCGGATCAACGTGGGATTATCGAGCGGTAAGATCACCGCTGCCGCGACGACCGGCCCGGCCCATGCGCCGCGCCCCACTTCGTCCAGCCCGGCGATGCGCGTGTAACCGGCCTGCGCCAGGCGGCGCTCGTGTCGCAACGTCGGATGCGTGGTGAGCGCCGCTCTAAATCTTTCGCTCATCGTAAACACCGCGCCAGCCGTTGAGGCGCACGCGCAGCACTTCCGTGACCATATTGATCGAATCGCGCAGGGGGTTGATCTTCGTCTGGGGCCGGTAGTACCACGTGATCGGCACCTCGACCAGCCGGTAGCCGCGCCGTAGCGCGATGAACAACACTTCGACATCGAAGCCCCAACCCTCGATCGTCTGGAGCGGGAAGACAGTATGCGCTGCTTCGCGCCGGAATACCTTGAAGCCGCATTGGGTGTCCTGGATGTGAGGGATGGCCAGCACGCGCACGAGCGTGTTGAACACGCGGCCCATCAGGTGGCGATACTGCGGCTCGCCGATGCGCCGCGCGCCGGGCGCTTCGCGTGAGGCAATCGCCACGTCGTAGGAATCGATCGCGGGCGGCATGAACTTGCCGATCTCCTCGATCGGCATCGACAGGTCGGCGTCGCAAATGAACAGGTACTCGCCCCGCGCCGCCAGCATGCCGGTCCGAACTGCCGCGCCTTTCCCCTGGCGCGGCTCGTGCAAGACGCATGCGTAAGGCTGCTCGGCGGCAAACTCCTCGGCGATTTGCGGCGTGGCGTCTCGGCTGTTGTTGTTGACGACGATCACCTCGACCGGGTAATTTTGCGTCACGATGAACTCGGCGATCTGATTTAGGCTGGCCGGCAGCCGCAGCGCTTCGTTGTAGGCCGGAATGATGATGGATAGAAAGGGTTGGGTGATAATGGTCATTCCTCATAGACCTGCGAGGTCTTCAAGAAGAGGATACCGCGAGAGGAACTATCCGTCAACGTCGATCGGCGTCAGGCTGCGCAACAATTCGTCATCGCCGACTCGACGCAGCGACTGCACCGCCCGGCGCTTTCGCATCATTTTCGGCAATCCGATCACACCCGCCAGCATCCCGCGCAGCCGTGCGCGCGCCTCGACGCCGCGCCACGCGCGCAGCGCGGCGCGCGCCAGCCGCCACTGCCGGCGCAGGATCGCGCCGCGATGTTTCCGCCACAGGCTGGCCGGGTAGTTCTTCGCGATCAGATAGATGAAGTTGCGGCCGTCATAGTAGGCAGCCGTCGGCCCGCCGCCGGTCGATTTCAGTTTGTGATACACCACGGCCTGCGGGGTGTACACGCACTGCCAGCCGGCCAGCTGTGCGCGCCAGGCCAGGTCGATATCCTCGCACGAGAAAAAGAAATCTTCGTCGAGCAAGCCGATCTGATCGAGCATGGCACGCCGATACGCCGCGCTGCCGCCGCACGCGCTGAAGACGCACTCCTCCCGATCGTACTGGCCTTCGTCTTTCTGCCACACGCCGCGATTGCCGGGCATGCCGTCCAACCGGTAAAAATCGCCCGCCGTGTGGAACGTATCGCGCCGATCGAATAACAGCATCTTAGAAGCGACCAACCCGGCTGCGGGATGGCGCGCGAATGCAGCGACAATCGCCTCAGCCCAACCCGGATCGAGTTCGGTATCGTTGTTGAGCAGCGCGACGAACTTCCCTTGCGCCGCGCGGATGCCGGCGTTGCACGCGCCGGTGAACCCGCGATTCCGCTCCAGCGCGAGAACCTTGACCTCGGCGTAATCGCGCGCCAGCAGCTCGCGTGAGCCGTCGCTCGAAGCGTTGTCGGCGACGATGACTTCGAGATGGCGGTAGGTCTGCTGGCGGAGCGAAGCGAGGCAGGTGGGCAGGTGCTGTGCGCCGTTCCAGTTGGGGATGATGACGGATAATGTAGAATGCGGACTTTCATTCCTCATTCCTCATCCTTCATAGTTTTTCATTCGCGATGTATTCCGCCAGCGCGTCCTGCCAGCGCCGCAGCGTAATGCCGATCTGCGCGCCGCAGAAGTTGCGCAGAGGCGTGTAGCCTGGCGGCGTGGAGGGTCGGGCGAGGTCGGCCAGCCGCGTCGGTTCGATCGGCACGTGCGCCAGCCCGCTCTGCCTGAGAATCTCCTGCGCGAACTCGAAGCGCGAGCACGCGCCGTCGTTGACGAAATGATAAATTCCGTAAGCGCCGGTCTCGATCAGGCGAGCGATGGCCCTCGATAGATCGGGCGCGAAGGTCGGCGAGCTGACTTCGTCGGCCACCACGCGCAGTTGGCCGTCTGCCTGCGCGCGCTTGATGATCTTGGTGACGAAGTTGTTGCCGCCATAACCGAACAGCCAGGCCGTGCGCACAATATAGAAATGCGTGGATAGATCGCGCACGAAAACTTCGGCGGCGAGCTTCGATTGGGCGTAGGGGTTGATGGGGCGGGTCGAGTCAAATTCCAGGTAAGGCTGAGCCGCGGCGCCGTCGAACACTTCGTTGGTGCTGATCGCCAACAGCGCGCAGTTCACATCCTGGCAGGCGACGGCGACGTTGCGCGTGCCGAGCGCGTTCACCCGATACGCCAAGTCGGGCTTGCGCGCGCAGCCGTCGACGTCGGTCAGCGCCGCGCTGTGGATCACGATTTCGGGTTGGGCTTCGCCGATACTTGCTCGAATCGAGGCGAGGTCGGTGATGTCCACTTCGGGCAGGTCGCCGCCGAACAGCGTGTGCTGCGCCAGCGCCTGTTCCAGTGCGCGCCCCAGCTGGCCTTTGTTGCCGGTGATGTAGATGCGCATGGCGCGATTATACCAGTTTGTTAGTTGGATAGTTGGATGGTTTGTTGATTCACCTTTCGTGCTACAATCTCTGCGATTCGACATCGTTACGCTGTGCGAGGCATCTCCCGATGCCGGCTGTTTGGAACGACACTTATGCGATTCGACATCTTCACGCTCTTCCCATCGATCTTCGCGAGTCCCTTGCAGGAGAGCATCCTCAAACGCGCGCTCGAGGCCGGCTTGATCACGGTGCAGCTGCACAACATCCGCGATTACGCCGCCGACAGGCATCACGTCACCGACGATTACCCTTACGGCGGTGGGGGCGGGATGGTGATGAAGCCGGAGCCGATCTTTGCGGCGGTGGAATCGGTTTTAGGAAATGCAGAATTAAGAAGTGCGACTGCAGAAAACGTTCAGCATTCAGCCATCCCCATCCTCCTCCTCACCCCGCAGGGCCGCCTCTTCACGCAGTCGGTTGCACGCGAGCTGGCCGGGCACGAACGTATCGCGTTGATTTGTGGCCGCTATGAAGGCGTCGACGAGCGGGTGCGCGCGCATCTGGCTACCGATGAAATCTCGATCGGGGATTACGTGCTGACCGGCGGCGAGCTGCCGGCGCTGGTCATCCTCGATGCGGTTGCGCGGCTCCAACCCGGCGTGCTGGGCGATGCGGGCGCAACGGCGGAGGATTCGCATGCCCAGGGGTTGCTGGAATATCCGCACTACACCCGCCCGCCGGAGTTCCGAGGCTGGAAGATTCCCGAAGTGCTCCTCTCCGGCCACCACGCCGAGATCGAGCGCTGGCGGCGTAGGCAGTCGCTGCTGCGGACGTGGCAACGCCGCCCCGATCTGTTAGCGCGCGCCGCGCTCAGCCCGGAAGAGCGGCAATTTCTCGAAGAATTGGCGCGCGCCGCCGGTCGAGAACCGGGCGGAAGACCCCCGAAGCCTCTTCCATAGCGATCGCGCGGTTCGCCCGCAGTTCAACTGCGGGGCGAACTTCGGCGAACTTCTATTGTTCAGAACCCGGTTTGTGTGGAACCCCGGGTTTTCTTTTGCGTTGAACCTTTCGACCCCGCTGAGAGTGATATTGCTAAGTGCACGGCGCGCTCTACGGGGAGGGGACGGTATGTCTGCCGCACACGAGGATGAGTTGCTTGTCGCCCGCATGCGCGAGGGGGACCTGGCCGCGCTGGGTGAACTCTACGATAAGTATCGTTTGCAAGTCTTTCACGCGGCCTTAGCCATCACGCGCGATCGCCAGGTGGCCGAGGATATCTTGCAGGAGTGCTTTCTCAAGCTGCACGCGCACGCCGGGCATCTGGATGGGCGACTGCCGTTGGCGCCGTGGCTATACCGCGTCACCGTCAACCTGGCTTACACCTGGGTCAGCCGGCACGCCAGGTGGTGGACGTCGCTGGAGGGCCTGGTAGAAAAATTCGATCGGCTGATCGCGCCCGCGCGCGCGGCGCCGGAACATCAGTTGGAGCTGCGCGATTTGCAGGCAAGCATTCAACGCGCGATCGAGGCGTTACCCTTCAACCGGCGCGTCGTGGTCATCCTCCACTATCTCGGCGGTCTCGACTTGAAGGAAATTGCGTACATCCTGGATTGTCCGATCGGCACCGTCAAATCCCGGCTACATTATGGCCGCGAAGCGCTGCGCACCCAACTGGCGAGCAGCGTAGCACCCGAAGCGGCGCCGGCTCTGGAGATGGCGTATGAATTCAAGTGAACGCGAAACGATCGTTGCCGATGTGTTGGCTGAGTGGGTGCGGGTCGCCCTGCAGGCGAGTGTTCAACACGTAGAGCCTGCGGCGCGTGTGCGCGCAGCGGTTCTGCAGGCGGCGGCGGCCGGCCCGCCGGGCTTGAGTCGCGCGCCGGAAACCTATCTTGAACGTCGGCCCGTGACCAAGTTGCAGCCTGCTCGGTCTCACTCGGTCTTACAGTCTGCGTTTGAATCGCGCTTGCTGGGCGATATGTGGCAGACGCAAATGTACGGACGGCGCTTCGTCGTGTGATCGGTAGTAACTCACTTTGGTGTTTCTTCTCCTAACGCCGCCCCGGCACGGTCGCCCCCGTCGCCGGGGTGGTTCGTTTTTTAAATCCGCTCAGAGCGTGTCTGAAAAGTTGCTCCAAGCCCGCGAGGACGCGGTGCATGGCGCACTGTAGGTGGTTCGCTTCTCAAGCCCGATAAGACCTCGCAGAGCTCGCAAGACCTGCGAGGTCTTCTGTTCCTGAACCTTTCCCAGCATTCGCGAGTGATTTGATTAACGGCGCAACACAACGCATAGGTGCTGCCATGACGCCCGCGCAAGAGGACAAACAGCTATTGGTTCAAATTCGCAGCGGCGATCTCGCCGCGCTGGGTGCGCTGCGCGCTAAGTATCGCCCGATGGTCTTTCAAATGGCCTTGGCGATTACGCGCGATCATCAGACCGCTGAAGATGTTTTGCAGCAGTGCTTCATGCAGTTACGCGCCCAGGCCGAGCGTCTGGATGGCGAGCAACCGCTGGGGCCGTGGTTGTATCAAACCACGACCGATCTCGGTCGCGCCCGGTTGACCCAGCCGATCCGGCGTTGGATTGTAACCGAGAATCTATTGGATCGCTTCGATCGGCTCTTGACGCCCAGTGGGCCGTCCGGGCAACCGGATGTCCCCGTCGAGTTTCAGCGCGCAATCGAAACGCTCCCCGAGCATCAGCGCGTGGTGCTCACGCTGTACTACCTCGGCGGGCTGCGCCTCAAAGAGATTGCCTTCGCGCTGGAGTGCCCGATCGGCACGGTGAAGTCTCGCCTGCACTATGGGCGCGAGTTGCTGCGGCGGCAGCTGGCGCGCGAGGCAACTTCATTCGTGACGCCGAGTCTGGAGGGGCCGTATGACCAGACACCGCTCCCCGAGCGCCTACGCTGATCTCGAACAACTGGCGTCCCAGGTTCTGCGCGCCGGCCTCGCAGACGAAGCACCCGCACCGGCTGTGCGCGAAGCCTTATTGCGAAGCGCTCAGTTGTATACGCTGAGACCGGCGGGTCGGCGCTGGGAGGCGCGGCTCATGCTGTGGCGCGATCGACCCCACCAGGAGCGCGCTGCTGATCTTTCAGCGTACCTGCTCGAAGCCGATTTATTCAGGCTGTGGGTTGTGATCTAAAAATGGCAACTTTTCAACTTCCGCAAGCTGTGTTCGCTGCGCTGCGTTCCGGCATCGACGTGCAGTACGCACTCGTCCAGGAGGACATGCAGACCGTGATGCCGCTACTCGAGGTCAAGCATCTCACCACGCGCTTCAAGATCACCGGCGGCTACGTGCACGCCGTCAACGGCATTTCCTATCAGCTGACGGAAGGCGACTCGCTGGCTATCGTCGGCGAGAGCGGCTGCGGCAAAAGCGTGGGGGTGCTATCGATCATGCGTTTGATTCCACACCCGCCGGGTGAGATCGCCGCGGGCGAGGTGCTGTATCGGGGACGCGATTTATTGAAAATCGCGCCCGATGGCATGCGCGAGGTGCGCGGCAAAGAAATCGCGATGATCTTCCAGGACCCGATGACCTCGCTCAACCCGGTCATGAGCATCGGGCGCCAGATCACCGAGATGCTGGAACTGCACATGGCGATGAACCGCAAACAAGCCCGCGCGCGCGCCGCCGAGTTGCTGTCGATGGTGGGCATCCCGCGCGCCGCCGACCGGCTGGACGACTACCCGCACCAGTTTAGCGGCGGGATGCGCCAGCGGGTGATGATCGCCATGGCGCTGTCGTGCGCGCCGCAGATTCTGATTGCCGACGAGCCGACCACGGCGCTGGACGTGACGATCCAGGCGCAGATTGTGGACCTGGTGAAGCGGCTGCGGGACGAGTTGGGCATGGCGGTGGTGTGGATCACGCACGACCTGGGGGTGGTGGCGCGGCTGGTGGCGAACGTGATTGTGATGTACGCGGGGTACATCATCGAGCGGGCGTCGGTGAAGGAGTTGTACGCGCAGCCGAGTCATCCGTACACGTTGGGGTTGTTGGGGTCGTTGCCGCGGTTGGACGAGTTGGAGCGGCGGCGGTTGGTGTCCATCGAGGGCGCCCCGCCCGACCTCGTGGATGTGCCGCGCGGCTGTCCGTTTGCCCCCCGTTGCCCGTACGTCGTCCCGCGCTGCCGCGAACAGAATCCACGCTTGATGTCGATCGACTCGAATCATGAAGCGGCCTGTTGGGTCGATGTGACGACCGGGAAGCCGCGCTAACGATGCCCCAGTCTACCAACCTCCAATCACCCATCCAATCTCTTCGGCGACAGGAGTCGGGTCGGCGACTGTCCCCTTCGCTACGCTCAGGGGAGCTTCGAGAGTCGCCTCCTACAAATTCTCTGCTGATCGTCAAAGACCTCAAGAAGTACTTCCCCATTCGGCGCGGCGTGTTCCAACGCCACGTCGGCGATATCAAAGCGGTCGACGGCCTGGGCTTTGCGATTAGGCCGGGTGAAACGCTTGGGTTGGTCGGCGAGAGCGGCTGCGGCAAATCGACCACCGGCAAAGCCATCCTCCAACTCGATCGCCCGACGGCGGGCGCGGTCATCTTCGAGGGGCAAGACCTGACCAAGATGAAAGGCGAGGCGCTGCGGCGCATGCGCCACCGGATGCAGATCATCTTTCAAGACCCGTTTGCCTCGCTCAACCCGCGCATGACGGTGGGCGAGATCGTCGGCGAACCGTTGGAAGCGCACGGCATCGCCCAGGGCCGGGCCAAAGCTGAGCGCGTCGAAGAATTGTTGACGCTCGTCGGGCTGAATCCCTCGTTCACGACGCGCTTCCCCCACGAGTTTTCGGGCGGGCAGCGGCAGCGTATCGGCATCGCGCGGGCGCTGGCGCTCAACCCCTCCTTCATCGTATGCGATGAGCCGATCGCCGCGCTGGACGTGTCGATCCAGGCGCAGATCGTCAACCTGTTGAAGGACCTGCAAGGGCAGTTCGGGCTGACTTACCTGTTCATCGCGCACGACCTGTCGATGGTGCGCCACATCAGCGATCGCGTGGCCGTGATGTACCTGGGGCGCATCGTCGAAAGCGCCGATTGGAAATCGATCTACGCCAGCCCGAAGCATCCCTACACCGAGGCGCTGCTTTCGGCCGTGCCGATCCCCGATCCAATTATTGAGGCGCAGCGCCGACGGATTCCTTTGGAGGGCGACGTGCCGAGCGCGGCCAGCCCGCCGCAAGGCTGTCACTTCAACACGCGCTGCCCGGTGCGGCAAGAGTGCTGTTTCCATGCAGACCCGCCGTTGCGCGAGATCGCGCCGGGGCATTGGGCCGCGTGCCACTTTGCCGCGTAGACAGACCTGCGAGCGCCCTACCACAGGGAAAATGACGGGTCGCTTAGCCCCCTGCTTGCGCCCCCTTGCGGGGTTGTGGGCGTCTGACGGGCACACACCTGCGGCGCACCGCAGGTGCAGGTGAGGCCCTAGTACCCCGACCACTTAATTAGACCTTATCGGAAATAATCGAGCAGGGCGGGCTGACCGGCTGAGGGTTGACGAAAACTGACGCGCCAATTGTGCAAGGCGCAAGCGACGCCCATGACCAAATCGGAGAAGCCCGTCTG
>DATDPU010000122.1:0-56150 GCA_035292585.1 Anaerolineae bacterium
GAGTTCCGCACCAAATCTGATGAGATTGGCGCGTTCCCGAATGAAGACAGCGGTTTGACGATCTTTTATCTGGTCATGGTGCGCGAACATGCCAAACATAACCGCGCCGATTTTGCGAAAACTGAAAGACACTAACCATTCTTCATTCTCAATTCTTCATTGATCATTTTCGGCGTGTATCCTTTTTTCACCAGATCGGCCTTCAACGCTTCGACGCCGTCGGGCCGGATGGCGATCAGGCGCGGGCTGAAGCGATACAGCAGATACTGCGAGAGCGCCGTGCCGGCCAGCAGCTCGGCCAGCGCGTAATCGTCGGCCAGCTCGACCAGGGCGACGTCCGAATACAGGTGCAGCGTGCCGAAGTTGCGCCACCAGGCGCGGATCGACTGCGCGAGCGTTTCGGGCAGCGCCGCGCCGAGCGCCTGCTCCAGCGCGGCGATCAGCTGCTCGTCCGTCCAGCCGGCTTCGAACAAGCGCGCTGCGCCCGCCGGCGTCGGTCGATAGATCAGCGCGCCCGGCGCATCGCGGCGCGCCTCGCCCAATTGCGTGACCAGGTTGAGCACGTCGGTCTGCGCGGTTTCGATGCGCAGGAGCAGATCGCCCTCGGGCGTGAGCGCCAAGGCCGGGCCACCGGCCTGTTCTGTGCGCGGCGCGTCGAAGTGCTGCGTTTGACCCAGCAGATGCGCGCCGAAAGCGGTGAGGCGGAACGCGACGAGCCGATCGCCACGGTAAGCCAGCTCGATCGCGCTCTGCCAGGCCAGCGGCCCGGCCAGCACCGTCTCCACAAACGGGCCGTAGGTCGCTTTCCAATCGGCGGCGGTGGCGACGTTCGGGCGGCGGTCGTTCACATCGAGATACCACATGCTGCCGAGCATCGGCCAGAAGCCGGGGTTGATGCGGAAGGCGCGGGCGCGGGCGACGAACCCCTCGAAATCGATCCAGCGCCGGGCCGGTGCGCGTCGCAGATAGGAGAGTAGCAGGCTGCGCGCCGCGCCCAATTGAACGAGCAGGTGCGCATAGCCCTGATCGTAGCCGCCGGGCGTATGGCGCAGTTGCGGCGCATGGGGATGCAGTGCGGCAAGCCGATCCAGTTCCGTCCAATTATTGAGACCCGCCGACGCCGCGAAGAGGGTCAACGCGCGGGCGAGCGGCGGCTGGCCGATGAACGCACTGAAACCGTCCTCGTTCACTTCCAACGGTTGGCCCGGCATAGCGCGGAGGAGGCCCGCCGCGCCGAGCAGCCGCAATGCGAAGTCGACGCGATCCGCGTCGCCGCCGACCGAGCGACACACCTCGTCGAACGCTTCGTCGACGAGCAGCGGTGGGGAGGGCAAGATGCGCAAGGCCTTGCCGTAAAGCGCGTTGAGGTTACGGCGGTCACGCGCCAGCGCATCGATCTCGTCCGGGTCGTGCGGCCAGCCCTGCAATCCGAAAGTACTCTTCTCAAGTGGATGGGGCTGGCGCGCCGATCGCGCCCGGAACCGATCGCCGCCTGCCTTGAGCATCAGCAGGAGGCGTGTGGTCAGCAGCGTGAAATCGAGCGGGGCAGGCGCGGCGGCGCGCGGCTTCAGCTTGGCGCCATCGGGATGAGCGGGAATGAAGTCGGGATCGGGCGGCAGTTGAAACGGGAGCAGCCGTGGCATCTCAAGCGCTTGATAGGGCGTGCTGACCGTCAGGCCGAAGCCGGCCAGTTCTTCGAGCAGCGCGTCAAAGTCGGCGGCTGCTTTCCCCTCGAGCAGTTTGAACGCCTCGCGCGCATGCGGTGGGTAGATCGGGTTCTCGATCTTGATCAGCGCCAGCGTGCCGAGCAGCAGCCGGGCCGGGCGCGACAACGACGGCCAGACCTCGGCGATAGATTCGGGCCGGCTGAGCGCATCGGCCAGCGCCTCGACGATCGGCTCCCGGCGATTCCCGGAAATCACCACATTGCGGCGCTGGGCGATCTCGCGCAGCTTGGGCAACGTCAACAGGCTGAGGAGCCGGACGTAGTCCTCGCGGGCATCGATCGGTTTGGCGCGTCCGGCCGTCGTCGGCGCGGGAGTCAACACCTGAGCCATCGCGCCGCCGTATGGCGCATCTTCCCACTCGCCATCCTCCGACTCATCCCCGCTATCGAATTTCGCTTCATCCGCTTCGAGCAGGTCTTGGAACGTCTCGCGCTCGCGCACCCAGGCCAGCGCCAGCGCAACGACGTGATCGCAGGTGCGGCCTGCGCGCATCGCCTTGCATTCGCAGCGGTACCCGATGCCGTCGGCCGTGTTGTACAGTTCGCTCTCCGGCGCGCGCGGGCTGTCGTCCCAATAGGCCAGAATTTGATCTGCGCCGGCAAGATCGCGTTCGATGATCTTGCCGGCGGCCAGGTGGACCTCCGCTCGCTCGACGGCGTCGGGGCCGAAGATCGACCGCACATCGTTCTCGGTGAGTGTGGCAAGCGTGGGCATGCTTATCTCTGGTACACCCTGACTGTGCCTGGGTTCGGCCAGCAGACCGAACCCGGCTTGGGGCCGGCTGAGGCTAATTTCCGGCAGGCAGTGCGGGCCGGTGCGTGTGCTGCGCTTCGGCGGCAAGCACGGCGGGCGTGAAGGCGGCGACTTCATCCTCGTAGAGAATGTCGTAGTGATAACCCTGCTCGGTGAGAAACAACTGGCGGTTGGCGGCGAATTCCTGGTCGCGCGTGTCGCGGGTGACCAACGAGTAGAAGTGCGCCAGCAGGCCGTTGCGCTTGGGCCGCAGGATGCGCCCCAGCCGCTGCGCCTCTTCCTGCCGCGAGCCGAACGTGCCCGAAACCTGGATGGCGACGTTGGCATCCGGCAGATCGATTGCGAAGTTGGCAACCTTCGACACGACCAGCGGGTTGATCGCGCCGGCGCGGAATCGGGCGAACAGTTTTTCTCGCTCGGACACTTTGGTCTGGCCGGTGATCAGCGGCGCGTCGAGCCGCTGCGCGATCGCCTCCAGTTGAGCGATGTACTGGCCGATGATCAGCACGTTGTCGTCCTGGTGTTTATCGAGCAATTGATCGAGCACGCGCAGCTTCGACGGGTTCTCGGCGGCGAAGCGATACTTCTCGCGCTCGCCGGTGAGCGCATATTCCATGCGCAGCTCGTCGGGCAGGTGGATGCGGATCTCGTGGCATTCGGCGGTGGCGATCCAGCCTTGTTTTTCCAGCACCTTCCACGGCACGTCGACCTTCTTGGGGCCGATGAGCGAGAACACGTCTTTCTCCTGGCCGTCTTCGCGCACGAGCGTCGCGGTCAGGCCCAGACGGCGGCGGGCCTGCAACTCGGCGGTGATGCGGAACACCGGCGCGGGCAGCAGGTGCACTTCGTCGTAGACGATCAAGCCCCACTCCTCGCGGTCGAACAGCGCGAAGTGCGGGAAGCCGCCCGTCCGGCGCGGACGATAGGTGATGATCTGATAGGTGCTGATCGTCACCGGCCGCACCTGTTTTTCCAGGCCGGTGTATTCGCCGATCTGGTCGGCGGTGAGCGTCGTCTTGTCGAGCAGCTCGGCAATCCACTGCCGCACGGCCACGGTCGAGGGGCACAGGATCAGCGTGGCGGCCTGTAGCGCCGCCATGGCCGCCATGCCGACCATCGTCTTGCCCGCGCCGCACGGCAGGACGATCACGCCGCTGCCGCCGCTGGCCGCGCCGCCCGCGTGAAACACGTCGGCGGCTTCGCGCTGGTAAGGACGGAGCAGGAACAGCTGATCGGTGAGCGTGGGGTTGCGCAGCTGAAACGGCAGCGGCCGCCCCTCGGTGTAACCGGCCTCGTCCTGCGCCGGGTAGCCAATGGCGACCAGCGCCTGCTTCAGCCGGCCGCGATGGATCAGGTCGGCGAGCAGCGTACGGTCGTTGGGTTGCGCTTTGATCAGCGGGACGATCGTTTTGTGCCGGGCGATCTCGGCGATGAGCGCACGATCGTCGGACTCGATCGCCAGGTCGCCGTTGCGCCGCAAGAGGCGGATGCGGCCGTAGCGTGAGACCTGCTCGACGATATCGACCCGCACGTTGGGCGGCAGATCGTACTTCGAGTACTGCTCGAGCGCGCGCAGAATCTCGTCGGCGCGCAGCCCGGCGGCCGCGGCGTTCCACAGCGAGAGCGGCGTGATGCGATAGGTGTGAAGATACTCCGGGCTTTTCTCAAGCTCGGCAAAGCGAGCCAGCGCGTCGCGCGCTTCCTCGTATAGATCGTTTTGAACTTCGAGCAGGACCGTTTTGTCGGATTGGACGACGAGCGGGTTTTGAGGGTTCAACGACATTCAGTTCTTTACACCTCGAATCCGATGCCCTGCACAATCTCCAGGCCAGGGTTTTGAGGGTTCAACGACATTCAGTTCTTTACACACCGGGTTGATCGACCCAAATTATACCACCCTGGCTTGGAGATGGGGCGCGCCTGGCTGGCCGAGCCTTGAATAGGGCTATATACTCAACACGGGCATGATTTGCGCTTTGGCTCACCGACCGCGTCCGCGCGGTCGGCCAGGAAAGACGCCCGCGCGGATGCGGGCTTCGAGCGGTCTCGGTGTCTGCAGGCAACCTATTGAAAAGCGCAAGCCGTGACCGCGCGCAGTATAATAGACTCTATCGGAAATAACAGCGTAGCATAGCGCCTCGTGCGCGTTCTCGCACGATTTCGACGCCCACAACCCCACAAGGGGGCGCAAGCAGGGGGCTATGCGACTATTTCCGATAAAGCCTAATATCTCAGCGGGTTCGTAACCCGGTAAGGAAAAGGCTATAGTTTCTTCCAGCCTCGGCTACCGTGCTCGACTGATATGACCAATTCATCCCCGCGTCCCCCCATCGACCGAAGGAGTGTTCTGCTGGCGCTGGCGGCGCTGGCCAGCGCCGTGATCGGCCATACCCAGAACTTCGAAGGCCCGGACAGGCTGGCCCGCATCGCGCCCTGGTGGCTGCTTTCGGCTACGCTTTTCGCCGTGCTCATCCTGTATCGCGAACGACCGGCCTGGTTGGGAAAGCTGGTGGCAGACGCGCCAGACGTCAAGGTTCGAACGATCTTGACGTCGCTCGCCGCGCTGTGCTCGATGTGGGCCGTTCTGGTGATCATCCAGAAGGAAGATACCGGCGTGCCACACTACGGAGATGCCTTCCTGTTCTGGGCCATCGCCGTCGGGCTGCTGTTGGCGGCGATGGCGCGCCGGCCCGGCTCGATCTTGCGACATTGGGTGCGCGAGCATCAGGCGGATGTCTTGGCGCTGACGGCGCTCACCGGCCTCGCCGCTGCGCTGCGCTTTACGACATTGGGCGAACTGCCGAGCATCATCGATGGGGACGAGGGCCTGTTCGGCATGGCGGGACTGTCCGTATCCGACGGGGGCTTTCAGAATCCGTTCGGCACGTACCATGGCGCAGGCAGCTTGTACCTTCATCTGATCGCCGGGCTGATGCGCCTGTTCGGCGCGAATATGTTGGGGCTGCGAATGGCGCCGGCGATCAGCGGCACGCTGGCCGTGCCGGCCGTGTACCTGCTTGGCCGCGAGCTGGGCGGGCGGCGCGTGGCGCTCGTCGCCGCCCTGGTCGTCGCGGTGTCACACTTCCATGTTCACTTCAGCCGGATCGTCTCCGTCACCTACTTGCAAGGCACATTCTTCAACACACTCGCGCTGTACCTGCTGATCAGCGGCCTGCGCCGCGACAGCGCGCCCAGGTTAATGCTGTCCGGCCTGGTCATAGGCGTCTACTTCCTGCTCTACCTGGATGCGCGCATGATGATCGGCGTCATGGCCATGATCGTCCTCGCGCTGGCGCTAATCGATCGGGCGCTCATCGCGCGCAATGCCCGGCGGCTCCTGCTGCTCGTGGGCGTGTTCCTGATCGTCGCCGCGCCGATGTTGCTGTGGGCGGTACGCCATCCGGAAGAGTTCAACATGCGCTTTATCGCGGCCGGCACATTCGAAAACGACCTCCTGGCGCTGCGCATGGCGGAAACGGGCAAGAGTGCGATCCAGATCTTCAGCGACGTCGGAGTGTCGACCTTTATGACGCTCATCGCCAGCCCGGTTGTGGATTTCTACTTCGCGGACCTGTCGGTGTTGAATGTGGTATCGAGCGCACTGTTCATCTTCGGACTGGTTTACTCATGGGCGCATCTGCGCCGCGTAACATCGGTGAGCCTCAACGTGTGGCTGTGGATTGGCATTGCCGCGATCGTGGTGTTCACCCTCGACGAGTACGGGGCGGGCTACCGCTTGCTATTCGTGTTCCCGGCGGTCTGCGTGTTGGCGGGAGTGGGGCTTGACCGCGCGCTCGATCTGATGCAGCTGCCTGCCCGCGCCAGCGTAGCCGTCGGCGGGGCATTGGCCGTGGCGTTTGTCAGCCTGAATCTGAGCGCCTATTTCACCGGCTACCTGACGGCGTGTCGCTTCGGGGGCGATCTGGCTACCCGTATGTCAGCCCGGCTCGGACAACACTTGAAGATGCTGGACCCGGTCAGGCAGGCCTATTTGCTGACGGACGGCAGTGTGCAGGCCGGCACCCACCCTTCACTCGACTTTCTGAGCGGGCGAATGGCAGTGACCAATATCCTGGAGCCTTTAGCGGCAGCGCCTCCATTCGAGGTGGGCGAACCGACGGCATTCATCGCCGTGCTCGAGCGCGCACCCGAGCTGGAGACGCTGGCGCAGCAGTATCCCGGTGGTCGCTGGAGCCAGGTGATCGACTGCGACCGGCCGGTTTTTGTGTCGTATCGGGTTGAGGGCGTAGCGGAGTGAGGCCGTCTCGCTCACCCGTGCCGCAGGTCAACTGGAAATGGCCGAGGTCAGGTTCACACCGACCGCATCTCCGTCAGCGCGGGGCGAGTCGTTGCCCGCCGGCCCTGCAGCAACAGCGAAGCGGCCACGCCGACAGCGATGGAGCTGAACAGCGGGATGGCCCCGGCTTCCCACTGTCCGTTGGCGACGATCGCGCCGACGAGGGGCGGGCCGAAGAACATGCCCAGGTTCTGCCCCACGCTCACGATGCCCAGCGCTAACCCTGCCAGCTGCGGGCTGGGCGCAGTCTCGGGGGCCAGGGTAAAGGTCGCTGTGGGGACGAAGCCGGCCACGAAGCCGAGCACGAGCATATACGGCACGACCACGCTCGCACTGCCGAGCTGGAAGCTCCAGATCAGCAGGACGCCCGAAATCAACAGCGCTAAGGTAAGCGTCAGCTGCCGGTTCCTGATGCGATCCAGCAGCCAACCGGCGAGGATCGTCGAGGGGATGACGGCCAGGCTCGCCAGGCTGGCGTTGAAACTGGCAGTTGCTGGGTCGAGGCCCAGCCCCTGGCTGAAGTAGGACGGGGCCCAAGTGCTATAGGCGAGAAACGCGAAGTTGAAGGTTCCAAACACCAGCGCCAAAATCCAGCTGGAGCGATTCAGCAGCATTTTGCCAAGCTGCGCTCCCGATTCGGCGGGCCGGCCCGGCGCGACCTCGGGTGCGCGAACCACGGCGGCGTAGACGGCGAACGCGACGAGCGCGAACAGCGCGCCGAACCACCAGATGCCTTGCCAGTCAAACGATCCCAGCAGCGGCCCGGCCAGATTGAGCATGAGAAAACTGCCGACCGGCACCCACGAGGCCCAGATGCCCATCGGCGTGCCGCGCGCCCCAGGTGGAAACCACATGCTGATCACGGCCGGGGCGACCACGGCGATCAACCCCAGGCCAATGCCCTCGACGCCGCGGCCGATGAGCAACACATTAGAGTCACCCGCCAGCGCGCCGATGGCCGATCCCAGGATCGTGCAGCCGAGCGCGATCAGCCCCGCGGCTCTAGGCCCCAGTTTGCCGAGCACGAGCGCGGCTGGAATTCCCAGAACCACGCCGGCCACCGCGAACGACGACATCAACCAGCCGCCGGTCGCCATATCCACGTTCAGTCGCTCGATCAACACCTGCATCGCCGGCGGCACTTTGAACTGATTGAGCGCGACGGCGATACCCGCTAAATAGGCGGCTAACATCACCAACCAGGCTCTTCGTTTAGGGGACATGTATTTCTCTCTTCAGCGCAGTGAGGTCATCCGGGTTGAAAACTCTGGATGATATTGAGCGATCGGGCAGCCGTGGAACCAGACTCTACGGCTGCCCGATTCGAATCACTAAGGCGAAGCGAATTCCATGTTAGTTTACGATAGTCACCCTGCTTCGGCTGGGTCTGCCTGCACTGTGCTGCCCCTCCGCTTCGCTACGAGGGCAAGCGCACAGCGCGGCATAGGTGTGACCCGGCCGTCCTGGCGGAACGCGGGTCAGTGCGTAGCCTCTCTGTAGGACAGACCCGCGTTGAGCGAGCAGGAGGTCATACCTCAACCTGGAAACCGCTCTAGTACACCCCGTATTCCTTGCCGGCCTGAATCAGCGCGTGCAGGTTCTCTGCCTGGGCATCGTCCAACACCGCGCCCGTAGAGAGGATGAAGCCGCCATCTTGCGCCACGTCGTCGAACAGGCGCTTGACGTACGTCCTGACGTCGTCCGGCGTGCCCGCCTTGAGCATGGACACCGGCACGTTGCCGCCAAAGCACGCCCACCCGTTGAAGCGCTTCTTCACTTCCTTCATATCGGTCTGGTCGAAGATCCAGATCGTCGTGCCCTTGGGGATATCGGGATCGGTGACGATGTCCAGCCGCTGATTGTAACCGCCTTCGACGAACAAGTACGGGACCAGCCCCTCATTGATCAGGCCGAGCATCACGGCTTTCAGCGTCGGCCAGTAGAAGGTCTTGAAGTCCTCGTTCGACATGAAGCCATCCGCGCCCTTGTGCAGCGGGATGAAGACGACGGGGTGATGGCCCAGCGCCGCCGAGCGCACACCCATATCGATCGCGAGTGGAACGAGCCGCTCCATGGCCGCGAGTAACTTCTTGGGTTGGCGGAACTTGTCCAGCATGATCGCGCGGGTGCCGCGCAGCGTGTCGCCCAGCGTATCGAACGGCGCTTTGGTAAAGCCGCCGATCAAGGCCGGCAAGCCCAACGTCGCCAGCGTCGCACCATCAACCGCGCCGGCGGCCTGGATCCATTCCATCGCCGCCCGACCGGCTTCCAGGAGTTTCTGGAAGGCGTCTTGCACCGGGGGAATGCCGACCGGGACGATGAACGGCCCGAAGAAAGGCAGTTCGAGAATGTCGGTGAGCGGCGCGAGCATCTGCCAGGCGCCCAGCGCCCCAAACACGCGCGGCAGATAGAAGCGCATAAAGTAGCCGGAGGGGTCGTTGATGAACAGATCGTACTCGTCGGCGTGCATGTATTCGGCTTCGATACACTGGTAGGGTGTCGTAGAAGGCACGCCGTGCCCGGGCCAGCGATACAGCTTGTAATCGAGAATCTCGAAGACTTTGCCCGAGCCGTAAATGGGCGCCGTCGATAACGAATCCGGCAAGAAATCGGCGTGAAACTTCTTCAGCGCCAGGCCGAGTTTTTCGTAATCGTACATCGCCTCTTCGGCGGTGACGCCCGCGTAGGCGAAGGGATAAAACCCGATGGTGGGGCAGACCGGCGCGCGCGTCGGCTTTTTCACTTGCACCACGTCTTTGATCATTTGCACGCGCTGTCGGTAGGCCTGCTCCGCCTCCGGGCTGGCAAATTGCACGCCCTGCGGCGACAGGAACTCATCGAAGCGAGCTTCGAACTTCTCGGCTGGAGTCTGTTTCTGACCGTTGTCGGTTGTCATGCTGATCCTCCTTCACTTGATCCACGACTTGGCCAACGTCACGGCTGCCATCGCGTCCTTGCCGTAAGCGTCCGCGCCGGTGTATTGTCGAATTTGCTCATCGATCTGCCCGCCGCCGATCATGACTTTGACGGCGTCGCGCAGCCCGGCGTCTTGCAAGGCTTGCACGGTGTTCTTCATCGGGTCGTAGGCCAGCGTCAGGAACCCGCTCAGCCCCACCACCTGCGGCTGGAACTCCTGCACCGCCTCGACGAACTTTTGCGCCGGCACGTCGACGCCCAGGTCTTTCACGTCGAACCCGTTGACATCGAGCATGAACGTGACGATGTCCTTGCCGATGTCGTGGATATCGCCCTCGACCGTGCCGATCACGACCTTGCCAAGTTTCTTCGTCTCGACGCTCTGGGTCAGTTTCGGCCTCACCACGTCCGAAATCTGGCGCAAGACCTCGCCGGCCAGGATCAGCTCCGGCACGAAGCAGTCGCCGGCTTCGAAGCGTTGGCCGATGATGGCCATCGCCTCACGGCAGTTGTCCAGCACCTCCAGCGGCGAGGCGCCGGCGTCGATCAGCTCCTGGGCGAGACGCACGGCATCGTCTTCGCGCATGTCGGTGATAGCTTCGATTAACGCATTCACACTGTCCTCCTTGAGATGAGAGAATGGCCGCGCACGAGGCCGCGGCAGCTTCAAGCAACCTGTTTCACCGGTTCGAGCAGGCCGGCCCGGTACGCGCGCGTGTAGGTCAGGCAGTGCCGATCGCGACCCAGCAGCAGCTCGGTCGCCAGCAGCGCGGCCTTCAGCTCGCGATCCAGCGGATCGACGATCGCCGCATCCATGCCGGCCGCCACGGCCAGCGCCAGGAAGGTGCGATTGATCAGCCCGCGCGCCGGCAGCCCGAACGACACGTTGCTCAGGCCCAGCGAAATGTGCACGTTCGGAAATTCGGCGTGAACCGCGCGGATCGTGTCGAGCGTGACGCGGCCCGCGTCGGTGTTGGTCGCGATCGTCATCACCAGCGGATCGAAGTACACCTTCTCGTCGGGCACGCCCGCGCGCCGCGTCTCGGCGATCAGACTGCGCGCCACGGTCCGGCGCGCTTCGACCGTGGCCGGGATGCCTTTGCCGTCCATGCACAGCGCGATCACTTCGCAGCCATGCTCGACGACGATCGGCAGGACGTGGGTCAACCGATCGGTCTCGCCGCTGATCGAGTTGATCAGCGGCGTCTGGCGCACCTCCCGCAATGCGACGCGTAGCGCATGCGGGTTGGCGCTATCCAGGCACAACGGGGCCTCGACGACGGCCTGCACGGTCTGGATCAACCAGACCAAATCATCCGGCTCGCGGTCGGGATGCGTGCCTGCGTTCACGTCCAGCCAGTGCGCGCCGGCCTCGGCCTGCTTGCGCGCCAGCGACTGGATGAAGCCCGCATCTCGCTCGGCGATGGCTTTGGCGACTTGTTTGCGGGTCCCATTGATCTTTTCTCCGATGATGTGCATGCACCCTCCTGGTAGACCCTCAATCGTGCGAAGGCTCTGAAACCTTCGCAAGGTTATTCTCGGCGCGTTCTTCAGCCTGGAAACAACATCGACAATGCAAAGCGGCGGTTGAAGCCTGGATACGTGGTCAGTTCGACGTAGCCCGTCCGCCGCGCGATGCGCTGCGCGCGCAAGCGTTCCTTGTGCGACAGCAGCGCCATCTTGGCCCCGACGCCGGCCGCGTTGCCGACCTGCGTGTACGCGGCATTCGGCAGACGCGGCAGCAGCCCGATCGCCAGCGCGCTGTCCAGGTTCAGGTACGACCCGAACGCGCCGGCGATGATGACATCGCGAACGTCAGCCGGGTTCGTGCCGGTGGCCGCGATCAGCGTCTCCAGCCCGGTCGCGATCGCGCCCTTAGCCAGCTGGATCTCGTTCACATCTTGCTGCGTGATGACGATATCGCGGCCGGTGCCGCTGCGCGCGCCGGGCACGATCAGCAACTCCCAGCCGCGCCCGTTCTGGCGCACACCGGGCGCATCGCGGCGAATCCGCCCGCGCGCATCGATGAGGTGGGTGCGGTGCATCTCCGCGATCGCGTCGACGATGCCCGACCCGCACAACCCCACCGGTTCGGCGTCGCCGATCGTTTTGATCGCGATCCCATCCGGCGTGATGCGCACCGCCTCAATCGCGCCCGTCGCCGCCCGCATGCCGTCGCGGATGTGCGCGCCTTCGAATGCCGGGCCGGACGCGCACGAGGCCGAAGTGAGGTAAGACTGATCGGGTTTGTGCAGCGCGATCTCGGTGTTGGTGCCGATGTCGACGCCGAGGGCGGCGTGCGGCAGCCGATCGAGATCGCTGCCGAGGATCATCGCCACGTGATCGGCGCCGACGAAGCCGCCGACGCCCGGCAGCACGTGAACGTATGCGCCGGGAGCAATGTCTAGATCGAGGTCGCGCGCTTTCACGTCGAGCGCGGAGCTGGTTGCGGCCACAAAGGGCGATACGGCGAGCTGCCGCACCGGCAGCGCCAACAGCAGGTGCGTCATCGCCGTGTTGCCGACGAGGCAGGCTTCGGCGATTTGCTCTTGCGCGACGCCGGCGCGATAGGCCAGTGCGACGATCAGGTTGCTGAGACCCTCACGCACCACCCGCGCCAGTTCATGCTGGCCGTCTTCGCCCCGGCTGGCGTGAACCAGACGGCTGATCACATCTTCGCCGTAACCGATCTGCGGGTTCATCACACCGATCGCGGCTAATTCTTCGCCGGTTTCAAGATCGACCAGGTAGCCGGCGATTTTGGTCGTGCCCAGATCGACGGCCAGACCGATCGCGCGCCGGCCCGGCGTGGCAAAGCCGACGATTTCGCGGCTGCGCACATAGGCCGTCATGCGCCACTCCGCGCGCCGGGCCAGCGGGGATAACGCTTGCACGACCACCGGCTCGGCGAACAGCTTGCGCAGGCCGTGCGCCGTCTCCAGCCCATCGATGACGCGCTCCAGGTCGGCGCGCAGGTCGCGCAGCGTCGGCGCCGGCGCTTCGACTGCATACGCGCGGATCGTCTGATCGATTTGCAGTTGGCGCGTCACGCCATCGACCTGCAGGCGCTGGTCGGTGACGAGCGAGGCTTTGGGCACGTGGACCTTCACATCGCTCAGCGCGTGCGCGCGGCACGCCAGGCGCTGGCCCGAAGTCAATTCGAGTTGGGACAGGAAGCGACGATCGGCCTCGACCGGGGGGGTGACATCGCCGGCCATGATCACGACCCGGCAACGCCCGCACGTCCCCTCGCCGCCGCAGACCGAGGCCAGGCCGATGCCGGCCTCTCGCGCGGCGTCGAACAAGTTGGCGCCCGCCAGCACTTCGACGCGCTTGCCGATCGGTTCAAAGTCAATCGTGTGCGTTCGCAACTCGGTCATACGTTATCGGACACGTTCAAAAACATCTCGTACGTGATCGTCTCGCCCGGCCCGGCCACCACGATCTCGTCATCCCACGGGCCGAAAAGCAGTTTGTTCACCAGCGAGGGCGCGCCGGCGATCTCTTCAAAGCGCAGGCCGAAGCGCTCGGCGGCCTGGCGCGCATAAGCGCGAAAACGTTCGATCTCATATTGGCCGGTGTTGATGAAGGCCAACCGCGTGTAGTGTTTGAGCATGAGGCGGGTCATCCGCTCGGCCCGCTGCTCGCCGTAGCGCTCGACCAATCGCCGGTACTCCGAAAAGGGGCTGTCGCCGACTTCGATCCAGCCTTTGGTGAGATAGTAAGTGCCGGGTTCCTGGCAGGCCTGTTGGCGATGGGCGTTGCGCGAACCGAGGAAGATAGCAATGCAGTCGTCGACGCGCGGGACGACCAGCGTGCAGTGGTTGGCGCGCAGCCCGACGACGGCGCGCGAACACAGGCCGTAGCCCAGCAAGATCAAATCGGCCTCAAGCGATTGATCGATCGCCGCCTGGAGGGTTTGGGTCAGCTGATTCGGCCGGAGGTGCAACCCGAAGTCGAGTACCTGGCGCGGCATATCGGGCGGCAGCAGCGGCTGCATCTCTTCGATGACCGTGGCGCAGGCAAGGACTTTCGTGCGGGTCGCCGGTATCCCGCTGGGGTTGGAATAGGCCGGAATGCTCAAGCAGAGCCGCCTTCGGGCGTGGCTGGAAAAGCTCACACTTTGCGGAAAGCTGTGCTACAATCCTGTCAAGTTTTATACTTCTATAGGGAAGTTGTCAAGACGTCAAACCTCCTGTTTTTGAAGTGACATTATCCATAATGCCTAGGACGCGACGTTCGGCCTCAATCACCGTGCCGGCGACGATCGACCGCGATTCGCACACGCCGGCCTATGCGCAACTGGTAGACATCCTGCGGGCGCAGGTGGCTGCCGGCGTGCTGCGGCCGGGCGACCAGATTCCGTCCGAGGCGCAGCTGTGCGAGCGCTACGGCCTCAGCCCGATGACGGTTCGCCGCGCGATCAACATCCTGGCCGACGCCGGCGTCATCAGCGCCCACCAGGGCAAGGGGACGTTTGTCAAGCCGCTTGAGCTGGGCGAAGCGACGTTCGGCCTGAACGCCCTGCAAAACCTGTTCAGCGATGAAGAACACACCACGGTCAAACTGCTGGAGGCGCGGGTGCTGCCCGCCGACGAACGGACGGCGCGCAAACTGGCGATCGAATCGGGCGAGCGCGTCATCTACATTCGCCGCTTGTTGTGTACGGAAGCTCAGCCGGCGTTTTATCACCGTGAGTATCTGATCTATGATCCGGCGCGGCCCATCGTGGAATCGGAGCTGGAGGTAACGGCGCTGCAGCGGCTATTCAGCGGCAGCGGGGCCACGCTGCTCAAGCACGGCGAGCTGAGTATCGAGGCGACGATCCTGAACGAAGAAGAAGCGCGCCTATTGCAGATGGAACTGCCCGCGGCCGCCTTTTGCATCGAGCATCTCTTCTATGACTTTGACAATCGCCCGATCAGCTGGGGCTGGTTCATCTGCCGCAGCGATCGGCTGCGCTTCGCCACCCACGTCGGCGTGCCCGCCGCCCCGCGCCCATCGAACGTCGAGGACCACCGATGATCTCGGATACCCCAGGCGATGAGTTGATCACTAAGTTAGCCGACCTTGAAGAAGAAACGGTGCTGGCGCTTGTGCGCCAACGGTTGCGCGGCGGGGAAGACCCCCTGGCCCTTATCCAGGCTTGCCAGCGGGGCATGCAGCAAGTGGGCGAGCGTTACGCGGCCGGCGAGTATTTCCTGGCGGGCTTGATCATGGCCGGCGAGATCTTCCGCGAAGTGATGGAATTGGTGCAGCCGGTGTTGGAACAGCGCAAAGCGGAGCCGACCCTGGGGCGGGTGCTGGTCGGCACGGTGCAGGGCGACATTCACGACATCGGCAAGAACATGTTCAGCACGTTGCTGAGCTGCTACGGGTTCACCGTCATCGATCTCGGCGTCGATGTGCCGCCGGATGAGTTCGTTGCCAAAACGATCGCCGCGCGACCGGACATCGTCGGCCTGTCGGGCCTGTTGACGATCGCGTACGATTCGATGCGCGAGACGATCGCCGCGCTGCGCTGGGAAGCCGCGCACCAGGGCCTGTCATTCCCCGTCATCATCGGCGGCGGGCGACTGGACGAGCGGGTGTGCCGTTACGTCGGCGCCGATTATTGGGTGACGGATGCGATGGAAGGCGTGCGGTTGTGCCAACGCTTGTTGGGCGAACAGCCGCCTGGCTGAGAGCGTAGCTGTCTCGCTACGGCGTCGCCTGCCACGAGACGAGTCATACGCTGCCGTCACAACCAGTTTCGCCTCGCCCTCACTCTGCCGCGAGCAGATCGCGCAGGCCGGCCAGCGGCAGCAGCATGTCCGGGTGCATCAGCGCGTCTTCGTCGGAATACGGGGGAGCTGTGCGTCGGCTGAAGATGATCCCGGCGTCGCGGTTGACGACCAGGCTGCGATACGCGCCAAGTCGCGTGGAATGCGGCACATCATCGACCCCGCCGCCGAAGTCTCGGTCTCGATATAACTTCCGCTCGACGCGCTGTGCTGACCCAGCCCTAAAACGCTTGCTTCCACGCATCAATCTGAAGAGTCCATCGCAGCACGGCCGCACTTGGCGCCGTAGGTCTGCCTCTTTCAGTCGCAAACAGTGTTGGAACACTCTATCCAAACTTTGAGAGGACGACGGATGTCTACCACGCCAATTTTCATCCCCTCTGATTTCAGACAGCAGGTGAAAGAAGAACTGACCGGGAATATTCTGCCCTTCTGGATGACCACCGTCGTGGATCAGGTCAATGGCGGCTTCTATGGCGCGGTGACCAACGACCTACAGGTTCACAACCACGTGCCGCGCTCGGCCGTCTTGTGTGCACGCCTGCTATGGACCTATGCGACCGCTTATCGGAGATTAGGTGCACAACAGTATTTGTCTATGGCGCGCCGGGCGTATGACTATCTCACCCGCATCTTCTGGGATCAGGATTACGGCGGCGTCTACTGGCAGGTGGATTACCGGGGTAATCCGGTCGTCGATCGCAAGCACCATTATGCTCAAGCCTTTGCGCTGTATGGTCTGGCCGAGTATTACCGGGCGACACAAGACCCGCAGAGTCTGCGGTTGGCCCAAACCTTGTTTTACCGGTTGGAACAGTATGCCTATGAAGCGATCCACCAGGGTTATCTTGAGGCCAGCAACCGTGAATGGGGACCATTGGCCGACACGCGGTTGAGCGACCGAGACCTCCCGTGCCGCAAGTCGATGAACACCATGCTCCACATCTTGGAAGCCTACACCAATTTGTTGCGGGTGTGGGACGATGCGCAGCTCAAAGTTCAACAGCGAGTTTTGCTTGAAACTTTCCAGAAGCATATCCTCGATCAGCAGACCGGCCATTTCAAGCTGTTCTTCGACGACTCATGGCAGTCGCTGTCGGAGAATGTGTCCTTTGGTCACGATATCGAAGGCAGTTGGCTGCTCGTGGAGGCCGCCGAGGCGCAGGGCGATTGGGAGCTGTTCGCGCAAGTGCGCGAGTCAGCTCTAAAGCTGGCGACAACGGTCTATCGCGAGGGCTTAGATGAGGATGGGAGCCTGTTTTACGAGGGGAGCCCATACGGCCGAGTAGATACCGGGAAAGATGGGTGGGCGCAAGCTGAGGCCGTGGTGGGCTTCTATAATGCCTACCAGCTGTCAAGTCAGGTACACTTTGCGCAGGCGGCCTATCGGTGCTGGGCCTACATTCAGGCCAAAATGGTGGATCGGATTCATGGGGACTGGCTCAAACGACTTCATCGAGATGGGACGCCGGATCATACCCGATATAAAGCCGGCCCCTGGGAGTGCCCCTATCATCAGAGTCGGGCTTGTTTCGAAATGCTTATCCGATTAGCTGATTAATCAGCAGTCTTCCACGCGCAGACCGTGCACAGGCTCAGCGCGCGGAGCGAGGCGTGGCAATGGTAGGCCAGCGCGCACAGCCGCGCCAGGTCGACCCGCAGGCTGCCGAGCGTGAAGAGCGAATCGCCCGGCTCCTGCGCCGCCGAAGCGTGTCGCAACGCCACGCGCAGGCGCGCCAGGAGTTCGCCCACGCCAAAGGGCTTGGTCAAATAATCGTCTGCGCCGGCGTCCAGCGCGGCGATTTTGTCCTGCTCCTGGCCCCGGGCCGACAACACGATGATCGGCACGGCGGTCCATTCGCGCAAGCGTTGAGTGACCTCCAAGCCATCCAGATCGGGCAGACCCAAATCGAGGATGACGAGATCAGGGGAGCGTGTGGTCGCCTGCAGCAATCCGGTCTGGGCCGTGGCGGCTTCCACCAGGCTATAGCCGTGGTTCGACAACGCCGCCCGCAGGAAGCGCCTGATCTGAAGTTCATCTTCGATGACTAAGACAACTGGCCCACCTTCAGGCATGCCTTCACTCTGCAAGAAGATTGCTCACCACCACACCTGGCGCGCCGCCGCGGCGGCAATGCTGTCGATGCCGCGCGCGCTGACCAGCTCGCGCCCCAGCGTATACAACGCGACCATGCGCCGTTCGCGCTGGCGGCTTCGGCCTGTTGGCGGATGCGCACCGTCAGGTTGCTGATGACGAGCGCCGTCAGCCGCATCACGCCGAAGGTGACGAGGTATTGCGTATCCGAAACGGCGAACGTCAAGTACGGTGAGACGAAGAAAAAGTCGAACGCCGCCACGCTCAGAATCGAGGCCAGGATCGAAGGGCCGCGCCCGAAGCGCATCGCGACGAACACCACGCCCAACAAATACACCATGATCAGGTTGGATGGTTCGAACGTCAGCCACAGCAGCCGGGCCAGCAAGGTGCACACCGTGACGGCAACCACCGCCCAACCGTACGCCGACCAGGGGCTGGTGCGTTTTAACGCGCGCGTTGCGGGTGAAGGGCGTGTATCGTCGCCATCGCCGGTGATGACGTACACGTCGATCTCGCCGCTGCGCCGCACCATCGTGTCGACGATCGAGCCGAACAGCCGCTCGCGCCAGCGCGGCTTGGTCGGCTTGCCGAGGATGATCTTGCTGACATTCCGCTCGCGCGCGTAGTTCAGGATTTCTTCGCTCACGCTGTGGCCGCTCAACGTGACGGTTTCCGCGCCCAGCTGCTCGGCCAGACGCAGCGTTTGGATCACGCGATCTTTGTCGGCGTCCGGCAGGCGGGCGTGCGCGGGCGTCTCAACGTACACGCTGAGCCATTCGGCGTGCAGGCTGGCGGCCATGCGCCGCGCCCGGCGCACCAGCCGCGCCGAGAGCGGGCTGGGGCCGACGCACACCAGCAGCCGCTCGGCGGCGGGCCACGTCGTCGGGATGGCGTGCTCGTGCATGTAGGTCTGCATCTGCGCATCGACGCGCTCGGCGGTGCGCCGCAACGCCAGCTCGCGCAGTGCGATCAAGTTGCCCTTGCGGAAGAAGTTGCGGATCGCGTGCTCGGCTTGCTGTGGCACATAGACTTTGCCTTCACGCAAGCGCTGCAACAGATCCTCCGGCGGCAGGTCGATTAACTCGACCTCGTCGGCCTGCTCGACGATCGAGTCGGGCGCCGTCTCGCGCACCACCACGCCGGTGATCTGGGCGACCACGTCGTTCAGGCTCTCCATGTGCTGCACGTTGACAGTGGTGTAGACCTGGATGCCCGCTGCCAGGAGTTCTTCGACATCCTGCCAGCGTTTGGTGTGGCGCGAGCCGGGGGCATTGGTGTGCGCCAGTTCGTCGACGAGGATCAGCGTCGGGTGACGGGCGAGCGCCGCGTCGAGGTCGAACTCGCGCAGGCGCGCCGCGATATTCGATCCAGCGTGGCGGGAGCACCTCCAAGCCGTGCAGCATCTGTTCGGTCTCGGCGCGGCCATGCGTCTCGACGATGCCGGCGACGACGTCGACGCCTTTGGCCTTCAGCGCGCTCGCGGCTTCGAGCATGGCATAGGTCTTGCCGACGCCGGCCGTCGCGCCGAAGAAGATCTTCAGCCGGCCGCGTTTCCGTTTCGCTTCTTCTTCGCGGACGCGGGCAAGCAGTTCGTCGGGATCAGGACGGTGATGGGTCATAGCCATTGGTGAATGTGGAATGCTGATTGCCGAATGCTGATTGATGAATGCACAATTCTTCATTCTTCATTCTGCATTCTACATTTCATTCCAGATTTCCTAATTCTCAATTCTAGCACAGTCACTCGCAGCAATCGCCTCAAGTTTACGGCAACGCATCGAGCGCCAGATTCAGCTCCAGCACGTTCACGCGCGGCTCACCCAGCACGCCGAAAGTCCGGCCTTCGGTATGTTCGGCAACGAGCTGGCGCACGACCGACGTGTCCAGCCCGCGCGCACGCGCCACACGGGCCACCTGGTATTCGGCGGCGGCCGGGCTGAGGTGTGGATCGAGGCCGCTGCCCGAAGCCGTCACCAAATCCACCGGGATGGGGAGTGGGTTCGTTGGATCGGCGGCTTTCAGCGCGTCGAGGCGGGCCTGAACCATCTCGAACAGCGCCGGGTTCAGCGGCCCGTAGTTCGAGCCGGAGGAGGCGGTGAGCGCCTCGGCGTTGAAGGCATTGTACGGATACGTGCCCGTCGCCGATAACCGGCCCCAGAAATATTGCGGATCGTCGAACGGCTGGCCGATGAGCGACGAGCCGACAGGCTGGCCGTCTCGGATGATCAAACTGCCATTCGCCTGATGTGGAAACGCGACTTGCGCAATGCCCGTCACCAGCAACGGATAAGCAAGGCCGGTGATGAGCGTGAGAAGCAGCAGGCTAACAAGTGCGGGTCGAAGTTGGTTCGTCATTGGTTCTTCCTTTATCTTCAAAGCCATAGCCATAAACCGTATACCTGTGTACCTGCTACTTGTACACAGGTATGCAGGTAGACAAGTATTCACGGAACACGCTTATACCAAGCGCAGCGCCACCAGGATCAGGTCGATGACCTTGATGCCGACGAACGGCGCGATGATGCCGCCCAGCCCGTAGATCAGCAGGTGGTCGCGCAGCACGCGCGCCGCGCCGACGGGCCGATAGCGCACGCCGCGCAAGGCCAGCGGGATGAGCGCGACGATGATCAGCGCGTTGAAGATCACCGCCGACAGGATGGCGCTTTGCGGCGTCGCCAGCCCCATGACATTCAGCGCGCCCAACACCGGGTAGGTCGTGGCGAACGCCGCCGGGATGATGGCGAAGTACTTCGCCACGTCGTTGGCGATGCTGAACGTCGTCAGCGCGCCGCGCGTCATCAGCAACTGCTTACCGATCTCGACCACCTCGATCAGCTTGGTCGGGTTCGAGTCGAGATCGACCATGTTGCCCGCTTCCTTAGCCGCTTGCGTGCCGGTGTTCATCGCCACGGCCACATCGGCCTGCGCCAGCGCGGGCGCATCGTTCGTGCCGTCGCCGGTCATCGCCACCAGTCGCCCACCCGTCTGCTGCTCGCGGATGAGTTTCAATTTGGTTTCGGGCGTCGCCTGCGCCAGGAAGTCGTCGACGCCCGACTCGGCGGCGATGGCCGCGGCCGTCAACGGGTTGTCGCCGGTGATCATCACCGTCTTGATGCCCATGCGCCGCAGCTCGGCGAAGCGCTCCTTGATGCCGCCTTTGACGATGTCCTTCAACTGGATCACGCCTAGCACCTTCGCGCCCTCGGCCACGACCAGCGGTGTGCCGCCCTCGCGGGCAATCTTGTCGACGTTCGTCCGCACGCCGGCGGGGAACTGACCGCCCAGGCTTTGCACGTACGTTTCGATCGCATCGGCCGCGCCTTTGCGAATCTGCCGCCCGTTCAGGTTCACGCCGCTCATGCGCGTCTGCGCGGTGAACGGGACAAACGTCGCGCCCAACGCCTGGATGTCGCGCTCGCGCAGGCGATATTGCTCCTTCGCCAGCACGACGATGCTGCGACCCTCGGGCGTCTCGTCCGAGAGCGACGCGATCTGCGCCGCGTCGGCCAGGTCTTCGACACGCACGCCCTCGGCAGGCAGGAAGGCCGTCGCCTGGCGGTTGCCGAGCGTGATCGTGCCGGTCTTGTCCAGCAGCAGCACGTCGACGTCGCCGGCCGCCTCGACCGCGCGGCCCGACATGGCGATGACGTTGGCCTGGATCATGCGATCCATCCCGGCGATGCCGATCGCCGACAGCAGCCCGCCGATCGTCGTCGGGATCAAACACACCAGCAACGCGACCAGCACGGTGACGGTCACCGGCGCGCCCTGCCCGGCGGCATTCACGCTGTAGAGCGAGAACGGCAGCAGCGTCACCGTCGCCAGCAGGAAAATGATCGTCAGCGCGGCGAGCAGGATGTTCAGCGCGATCTCGTTCGGCGTCTTCTGGCGCTTGGCGCCTTCGACCATCGCGATCATCCGGTCGAGGAACGTCTCGCCGGGGTTGGCCGTGACGCGCACGACCAGCCAGTCGGACAACACGCGCGTGCCGCCGGTCACCGCGCTGCGGTCGCCGCCGCTCTCGCGGATGACGGGCGCGCTCTCGCCGGTGATGGCGCTCTCATCCACCGAGGCGACGCCTTCGATCACCTCGCCGTCGCCGGGGATGAAGTCGCCGGCTTCGACCAGCACCACATCGCCCTTGCGCAGATCGCTGGAAGGGACGCCGGTGGAGACGGCGCCGTGCTTCGGCTGCGCCAGCTTCTTGGCGATGATGTCGCGCCGCGCCTTGCGCAGCGCATCGGCCTGCGCTTTGCCGCGCCCCTCGGCCATTGCTTCGGCGAAGTTGGCGAACAGGACGGTGAACCACAGCCACAGCGACACACCAAAGATGAAACCGGCCGGCGCTTCACCCTGGCCGAGCAGCGCTTGAATGAACAGCGCCGTCGTCAGCACGCTGCCGACCAGCACGACGAACATCACCGGGTTGCGCACCTGCACGCGCGGGTTGAGTTTCCTGAACGAATCGACGATCGCCCGCCGTACGATGGGCGGATCGAATAAGGGTCGAGCTTTATTGTCAGACATTATTAGCCTCACGAAGACAAAAGACGGATGACGAAGGACGAACGTTCGTCTTTGGTCATTGGTCATTCGTCATTGAATCATCATCAGGTGCTCGACGAACGGCCCCAGCGCCAGCGCCGGGATGAACGTCAGCGCGCCGACCAGCATGACGATGAACAGCGGCGTGTGCGTGGGCAGCGTGCCCGGCCCGGCCGGGACGATCTTCTTGCGCGCCAGCGAGCCGGCGATGGCCAGCGCCGGAATTGCGATCCAGTAACGCCCGAGCAACATGGCAATGCCCAGCGCCGTGTTGTAGAACGGCGTGTTCGCGCCCAGCCCGGCGAAGGCGCTGCCGTTGTTATTCCCGGCCGATGAGAAGGCGTACAACACTTCGCTGAAGCCGTGCGGGGCCGGAGTCGTGTTCCAGATGGTCGCCAGGCCGCCGGTGCTCAAGACGCCGATAGCCGTTCCCACCAGCACCGTGATCGGCATGACGAGAATCGCAACAGAGGCCATCTTCATCTCGTACGACTCGATCTTCTTGCCCAGGTATTCGGGCGTGCGCCCGACCATCAGCCCGGCGATGAACACGGCGATGATGGCGAAGATCAACATGCCGTACAGCCCGGAGCCGACGCCGCCGAAGATCACCTCGCCCATCTGCATGTTGAACAGCGGCACGAAGCCGCCCAACGGCGTGAACGAGTCGTGCATCGCGTTGACCGAGCCGTTCGAGGCGACCGTCGTGGCCGTGGCCCACAGCGCCGAGTTCGGGACGCCGAAGCGCACCTCCTTGCCCTCCATGTTGCCGCCGGGTTGGAGGTCGCTCGCGGTCTGGTCGATGCCCATCGGCGTGAAGGCCGGATTGCCGTTCACCTCCGCGCCGACCGCGATCGCCAGCATCGCGACAAAGACGATCGTCATCGCCGCCAGCACCGCCCAACCCTGGCGCGTGTCGTTCACCATTTTGCCGAAGGTGTAGCACAGCGCGCCGGGAATCAGCAGGATCGACAGCATCTCGAAGAAGTTCGAGAACGGTGTCGCATTCTCGAAGGGGTGCGCCGAGTTGACGTTGAAGAAGCCGCCGCCGTTCGTGCCGAGTTGCTTGATGGCGATCTGCGAGGCGGCCGGCCCCATGGGCAACACCTGCTGCGTCACGGCGTTGCCGCTGCCGTCGACCGTCGTCTGCAAGAGTGCCGCCGGCTGGTAGGCGTTGAAGTTCTGCACGACGCCCTGCGATACCAGGACGATCGCCAGGATGAGCGCCAGCGGCAGCAGGATGTACAGCGTCGTGCGCGTCAGGTCTACCCAGTAATTGCCGATTGTCTGCGCCGATTTGCGCTTCAGGCCCCGGATCAAGGCGACGACCATCGCCATGCCGGCCGCCGCCGAGACAAAGTTCTGCACCGTCAGGCCGAGCATCTGCGTGAGGTAACTCAGCGTCACCTCGCCGCCGTAGCCCTGCCAGTTGGTGTTCGTCGCGAAGCTGACCGCCGTGTTGAACGACGAGTCGGGCGACACCGCGCCCAGGCCCTGCGGGTTGAGCGGCAGCGCCTGTTGAATCCGTTGCAGCAGGTACACAGCCAGCAGCCCGAACAGGTTGAAGATCAGCATCGCCACGGCGTAGGTCTTCCAGTTCATTTCCTGATCGGGCCGCACGCCGGACACTCGATAGATGAAGCGTTCTACCGGGCCGAAAACGCGATCCAGCAGAGTCGGCTCGCCTTCGTACACGCGGGCCATATACAGACCTAAGGGCTTGGCCAGCGCGATCAGCACGACGAGATAGAGTCCGAGTTGCACAAAACCATTAGACGTCATTCGAATGCCTCCGGCTTGAGCAGCGCGACCAACAAATAGGCCAGCAGCCCAAGCGAGATCAGGCCGCCGATAAGATACAACCCGTTCATGCTTCACCTCCCATCAGTCGCTCGCACAGTTTGAGCAGCCCCCACGACAGGGCAAAGAAAACGAGCGTGATTCCGACGTAAACAATGTCCATGCGCTTGACCTCCTGAGCAGATCTTATTTCTGATTTAACCCCGGTTTTCATCAAGAAGGCATAAGGGTCCGGCCCGATCTGGTCAAGAAAGTGTAAAGACCGTTATAATATCCCCGGAGACTCCACTTATGCGCCGCCTGTCTGTATCCGCATCACGCGCCGGGCACTACCTGCTGGCGTTCTTCGCCGCCGCGCTCACCACGGTCGTGCTCTGGATTCTGCGGGACAGCCTGAGCACCCCCATCGTCGCGCTGCTGTATCTGCTGCCGGTGGTGCTCACTACGGCGACCTGGGGATTCGGGCCGGGCGTGGCCGCCGGGCTATGCGCCTTCCTGGCTTTCAATTTCTTCTTCATCCCGCCGTACTACACGTTCGCCGTCCATCAGGCGCGCGACCTTTTGGCGTTAGTGGTTTTCCTGATCGTCGCCATCGTCATCAGCCAGTTGCTGGGGCGCGCCAGGGCCGGCGTCGCCGCGGCTACCGCGCGCGAGCAAGAGACAACCAGCTTATACGAGCTGAGCGTGTCGCTGACGGGGCAGCAGGACGAACAGGCGATCGCCCACGCCATCGCCGAGCATCTGCTGGAAACCTTTCGAGCCGAGCACGTCGAGTTGCTCGTCCAGGGGAAAGCCGGCCACTTTCGCATCGCCCTGCCTGAGCCGGCAGCGCCGCCGTCGGAACGGCCGCTCTGCATCACCCCGCTTCAGACCGCGCGCGGCCTGCAAGGCGAAATTCGACTCTGGCGGGACGAACCGACGATCGCGCCGGCTGAAGAGCGACTGCTGCGCACGTTTGCCAGCCAGGGCGCGCTGGCGCTCGAACGCGCCCACCTGGCTCAAGCCGAGACTCGGGCGAAAGTGCTGGAGGAAAGCGATCGGCTGAAGTCGGCGCTGCTGTCCTCCGTTTCGCACGAACTTCGATCGCCGCTGGCCGCGATCCAGGCCGGCGTCACCAGCCTGCGCACGCGCGAGGTTTATTGGGATTCACCGGCGGGCGCCGATCTGCTCGCCATCGTGGAAGAAGAAGTCGAGCACCTCAACCGGCTGGTCGGCAATTTGCTCGATATGTCGCGCATCGAGTCGGGCGCGCTCAAACCGCAGCGCCAATGGAATGTCCTGGCCGATATCGCCGGCAGCGCGCTCGACCGCATGCGCCGCGCCGCCGAGGCTTACCAGATCGAACTCGATCTGGCGGACGATCTACCGCTGGTGCCGGTGGATGCCGCGCAGTTGGAGCAGGTGTTTAGCAATCTCATCAGCAACAGCCTCAAGTACGCGCCGCCGGGTTCCACGATCTATATGGGCGCCTGCCCGCAAGCCGATCAGACGCTGCGGGTTGAAGTTCGTAATCAAGGCCCGCCGATCGCCGAGGAGCATTTGGAGCGCATCTTCGACAAGTTCTATCGCGCGACGGCCGCCGATCGCGTGACCGGCGCCGGGCTGGGACTTTCGATTTGCAAAGGCATCATTGAAGCGCATGCTGGGCGCATCTGGGCCGAGAACCGCGCCGACGGGCTGGCCTTCCAATTCACGCTGCCGCTGACGTGGGACGGCGCGCAGCCGACCGCCCTGCCTCCCACGGCGCTGAACGGGGCCGAAGCGCCATGAGCACGCAGCCGCACATCCTCGTCATCGACGACGAACCGCAAATTCTACGCGCCATGCGGACGATCCTCGCCGAGAAACAGTTTCGGGTGACGACGGCCAGTCGGGGCGAAGAGGGCTTGGCGCTGGCTGCCGCCGATCCGCCCGATGTCGTCATTCTCGACCTGGGCCTGCCGGACATCGACGGGATCGAAGTCTGCGCGCGTCTGCGCGAGTGGACCCAGATCCCCATCATCGTGTTATCGGTGCGCGACGACGAGCAAGATAAAGTGGCCGCGCTGGACAAAGGCGCCGACGATTACCTGACCAAGCCGTTCGGAATTCGCGAGCTGTTAGCGCGCATTCGCGTCGCGTTGCGACATCTGGCCCACGTCAAGGGCAGTCCCCGGACGGTGGTCACGGCCGGCGCCATCATGATCGATTTGACGCGCCACAGTGTGACGCGCGATGGCGTCGAAGTGAAGTTGACCGCCACTGAATTCAACCTGCTGGCGTATCTCGCCGCCAATGCCGGGCGGCTGCTGACGCATGAGAGCATCTTGACCCACGTGTGGGGATCGACCGTCGCCGATCGCACCGAGTATCTGCGTGTGTTCATCGGCCAGCTGCGCAAGAAGCTCGAAGTCGATCCGCGCCGCCCGCGGATCATCCTCAACGAGCCGGGCATCGGCTATCGGTTTGGGGCAGACGATGAGTGATCCACGAATGCACACGAATAAACACGAAGTGAACTGCATTGGCGTAAATTCGTGTTAAGCGCGGCGAAGACCTCGGAGGTCTTCTGCCAGTCTTAAGCCAGACTCTTATGCGCCTTGAACGCCCATCGGGGCGTTCTTTATTTTTCCTTTACGCCTGCGGTCGAAATCTTTGCCTCCGCTTTATTCCTCCCCACGTTCCTTATTTGTCCCTTACACAATTGGTTAAAACTTTTGTCCGGCCTTTACTTCTTTTTGGTACAGTCTGAAGCACAGAACCGATCGAGAAAGAGGCAAGCGATGTTTACCCAGCCAGCACCTGATACGTCCGTAACCGATGCCCCCGTGCGCCGCCAGGATGAAGTGGCCTTCATGGCCGCGATGCCGGTCATCGTCGCGAACGGCGCTTCGCCTACCCGCACCGAAACACCCGGCGCGAGCCGCTTGCTCGTGCTGGTGCCCGATCTGGAAGTTGACGAAGTCGATCTCGCGCAGTGCGTGTGGTCGCTGGCCGAACCGCGCAGCCTGCCGGTGTTCTACCTGGGAATTTCTGACGCGCCGTTCCGCGAGTCGCCGATCCGGCGCCGCCTGGCGACGCTGGCCGCCATCACGCGTGACAACCGGATACAGGTGGAGACCCGGTATCTGCCGGTGCACAACTGGCTTGAGGCGGTTGAAGTCACCTGCCAGCCCGGCGACTTAATCGTCTCTCCCCCGGATCGCGCCCTCGCCCGCCAATCGAACGGTCAGCGATCCGGGCGCAGGGCCATTTCGACGGTGACACGTATGCCGGTGCATGTCCTGCCGGAATTCCTCTTCGATAGGCCCTCGGAAGACGGTCGGCGTCGGCGGGACCTGGTGTTCTGGCCGATCAGCCTGATGATCCTGGCCGGCTTCTTCTGGCTGCAAGCGCAGATCGACCACACCACGCAAGACCTGCTCCGCACTCTCTTGCTGAGTCTCTCCGTCCTGGTCGAGGGCGGTGTGCTGATCTTCTGGCATTCACTCACGAGTTGAGAAACTATGACGGATAACCATCGTTTCGTCTCTGATCGCGCGCGGCCGTCTGCGCTGAGCAGTCATTCGGAAGCATCTGAGCACCTGCGCCAGGACTATGCAGGCTGGCAGGCGCTCTTCGATGCACAACCGTTGAGCGTGCAGCGTCTCCTCGAAGCGCAGGCGCGGCAACTGGCCGATGCGATCACGCAGCGCCAGCACGTCTCGCAGATACGCTTCACGCTGCCCGAGCGCATCCTGCTCGAAGTCCCCCGCGCAGGGCAAGGCCAGTTGGTCGTCATTCCCGACGATCAACGCGCGCAGTTGGCCGGTGGGCTACTCGATCGCATCGCGGACGGCGGCGCGGCCAAACTGCTGCGCCAGCGGCTGGCCGAACTGGAACAGTCGCCCGAGCGCGCCGTGGCCGTCGGCGCCGGCCTGCTGCAACACGCGACGGCGCGGCACATGGTACACGGCATGCTGCCGGCGGGTCGCAACGTTGCTTACACCGCGCTGCCCGGCGAGGAGATTCCCTCGATCCCGATCGGCGACTCGCTCGAACCGGACTCGGCGATCACCGCCGCGACGGACGCCATCGCCGAAGAGGGCAGCGGCGAAGCGGGCCGGGGCGAATTGCTCGTGCCGTACGTGCCGGCCGCGCGCCGGTTCTATCTGCCGCAATGGGTCGCGTTCGACGATCAAGATCGGCTGCTGGTGAACTCGGCGGGCGAAGCGGAAGCGCTGATCGCGTCGATGCAACGCTTCCTCGACGTGCTGCACGCGGCGGTCGCGCTCGCACCCTACCTGGTGGCCGACGACGAGTATCAACGCAAGCGTTACGGCATGCTCGGCCAGCTGGTCAACCAGGGCCGCGCGCTCGCGCGGCACGAGACGGGCGAGATCATCGGCACGATCCAGGCGCGCGCCGCCGCGCACGACCTCAATCGCGGCCTCAGCCTCAGCCTGCCCTACTTCGACGATCAAGCGTTGCGCTTGCAAACGCACGACTTCACCGTCATCCCGGCGGGACGGATCATGTTCGTCGCCGCGTTCGTCGTGCGCGCCGCGCAGCAGGAGCAGGCGAAGGCGGCGCAGGACACGCGCCTCAGCCCATCGACGCGCAAGCATCTGCTGGGCGAGCTGGAGATGTTGGAGCGCGCGTTCGAGGGGAATAGAGATTAGTACCCCGCCCGCCTAATTCTGCGGGGTTGGGACGGCACAACCCTCTTCGCTGCGCTCGTGGGCAGGCCGCCGCCCTCTTTAGAAGGCAATGAAAGGCGGCGGTCATGCGGCAGGAACTATGCAACTTCAAGTTGTCGAAGTACTAGAGACCATTGCCCTCGGAGCGGAGCGGCGTGGGGTTGGGAATTAGAGATTGGGAGGTGGCGGCGGCCTTCCAACACCCAACATCCAAGTTCTAACCTCCAACTTCTTACTTCAAACCGACAAGGATAAGTTCGGACATGTTATCTGTCATTCTGTTATTGGTTTTCGTCTTCATTGCTTACAAGCTCTCACCGCGCGAGAACAAAGAGCACGCGCACGTGCATGGCGCGGGGCAAATCGGGCTGCTGGCTGCGCTGGCGTTGTTCGGCGTCGATTACTTCACGTCCTACTTCTATGCGACGGGCGAGATGATGCACGCGCTGCATCCCTATGGCTTGCAGCAGTACGCATATATCGCCGTGTTAGTGATCGCACTGGCGAACTTTATCTTCGGCGCATTGTACATGTATTCGCTGGGTATCTTCAACGAGGGCGGCGGCTCGTACACCGCGTCGATGCGCTACCTGTGGCCGACGCTCAGCCTGATCGTCGCCGTCACGCTGATTCAAGATTACGTATTGACGATCGTCGTATCGGCCTTATCCGGCGGCGATCAACTGCTGTCGATCCTCGGGGCATATGGGCAGAACTGGGTGTATCACTTCGGCATCGGCGCGGCGCTGGCGGCGGTGACGTGGTGGCTCACCATTCGCGGCCGGGGTGAATCGTCACGCGTCGTGTTCACCCTGTTGGGTGTCTTTGTGGGCATGACTGTCACGATGGCAATCGGGTTACTCGTCGCCAACGCGAAGGGCGTGCCGCCCGCGCCGGCGACCGAAACGGTCGAAGCCGTTTCACTCGGACAGGCGCTGCTGCACATGTTGACCGCCTCGATGAAGGGGATGGTCGCGCTGACCGGCCTCGAAGCCATGTCGAACGGCATTCAGTTTGTCATCAACGAGGACGCCGGCCTGGTCAAGTGGGGCAAGCAGCATCTGCCGCGCCTCAACAAACTGTGGCACTTCTACGGCGGCAAGTCCGGCATCGGGCGCTTCGTGCAGACCTCGTTCCTGTTCTACGGCGGACTCACGACACTCTTCCTGACCTTCTTCGCTATCCGGTTCAACGTGTTCGATGGCACGGACGGCCGCACGCTTGTCGGCAACCTGGCAGTGATTGGCTTTGGCCAGATTCCCGGCGGCGACATCCTGTTCTGGGCCTACCAGATTCTGGCGGTGGCGCTACTGGCGGCGGCTTCCATGACGGCCTTCCAGGACGCCCAAGCGACCGAATGGCGCGACGTGGCGATCGGGGAGATCCCCGAAGTCATCGTATACCGCGACCCGCGCGGCACGTTCACGCGCTCGGTCACGATCACGTTCGGTCTGGCCGTGCTGATCATGTTTCTGGTGCGCGGGCAGACGACGCATGCCGTTCCCTTCTACGGCGTAGGCGTGTTCATGCCGATCATGGTGATGGGCCTTGCCATTCGACGGCACGTGCAGCAACACTACACTGGTCGCACGCAGAGGTGGGGCGTCACCGGCGCGACGATCGCCGCGGTGCTCGCGGGCATCGTGTTCCTGGGCCAGATCGTGGGCAAGTGGAGCGAAGGCGGGTGGGTGGTGCTGATCTCATTCAGCCTGCTGGCGTTATCCGCGCACGCGATGCTGCTCTCGCCGCTGGGCTACCGCGAGCCGAAGCAGATTCACCGCATCGTCCGCCAAAAGGCGCGCGTGCAGGGCGCGATGGCGTCGATCGTCGAGTGGCAATCGCTCAAGATGCAGGAGTACCGCTACGCGCTGCTGATCGGCATCACGCGCTTCTTCGAATTGTTCGGCGTGCGCCGCCCGATGCGCTACGAAGCGCCCGCCCCCGCCGGCGATTACGACCACGCCCTGCACGTCGATCATCCCGAAGCGCCGTCGCTGCTGGTGCAATATCTCGATGAGCCGGTTGAGCCGCACCTGGGCGGGCAGCCGAACGTCACTGCTGCGCCTGAGCCACAAGCGCTTTCGCCCAACGGTATGGGCGAGTCTGATCGACCTCGTGATGAACCGCCGGTGAAAATCACGCTAGCCGAGTCGGATGACGATGAACCCGAAGCGCCGCCTGGGCGCGAGTAGTCGACCGCTTGCATGAGCACAACCCCGATCTATACCCTCCGCACTCCCGGCGTCTTCGACACACTTGAAACGTCCTCCGACGGCCTTTCAGCTGAAGAGGCGCGAGCGCGCCTCGCGCTGTATGGTCCGAATGCGCTGCGCGAATCCAAGGCTGTGCCGCAGTGGCGCCGCTTCGCCGGCCATGTGCTGCATCCGATGGCGCTGCTCCTGTTTGCCGGGGGTCTCATCGCGCTGGCCGAGGGACGCCCGGAGCTCGGCATCGTGATCGCATCGATCGTCCTGGTCAACGCCGGTTTCTCGTTCTGGCGCGAGTATCGCGCCGAGCAGGCAGTGACCGGGCTGAAGCAGCTGCTGCCGTCGTATGCGCGCGCCATCCGCTCCGGCGTCGAAGCGCAGATTCCGGCGAGCGCGGTCGTGCCGGGCGATGTGCTGGTGCTGGCCGAGGGCGACAACATCCCGGCCGATGCGCGCGTGGTGGAAGAATATGGCCTGCGCGTGAACAATGCCAACCTGACCGGCGAAGCGGTGCCGGCGCGCAAAACCGCTGAGGCGTCCCTGCACGATGGGCTGACCGAACTCGAACAACCCAATCTCGTCTTCGCCGGGACGTCGGTGGTATCGGGAACCGGGCGCGCAGTCGTGTTCGCCACCGGCATGCTCACGCAATTTGGACGGATCGCCAATCTCACGCAAGCCGTCGAGGAGCCGCCCAGCCTGCTCCAGCAGCAGCTACGGCAAATGACGCGCCTCGTCACGTTGACCGCGCTCGGTCTCGGCGCGCTGGTATTCCTGGTCGGCGCGCTCGAAGTCGGCATCCCGCGCAGCGAAGCGTTTATCCTGGCCATCGGCCTCATTGTCGCGGTCGTGCCGGAGGGGCTCGCGCCGACGGTGGCGCTGTCACTCGCCATCGCCGTGCAGCGCCTGGCGCGACGCGGCGTGTTGGTCAAGAAACTTGCGACGGCCGAGACATTGGGCACGATCTCGGTCATCTGCACCGATAAGAGTGGGACGCTCACTCAAAATCAGATGACAGCCCGCCGCATGTGGGTCGCGGGCCAGCGCTTCAGCGTGTCGGGCGCGGGTTATGCACCTGAAGGTGAGTTCTCGCCTTCACCCGCAAAGACGCAAGTCGCATCCGACCTGAACACTTTGCTCGGCGCGGCGCTGTTGTGCAATAATGCGCGCCTGAACCCGCCGACGCCTGAGCAGCCGCAATGGACGTGCCTGGGCGATCAGACCGAAGCGGCGCTCCAAGTTCTCGCACTGAAGGGTGGCGTGAACGAGCGCACTTTGAAGGCCAGCTATCCGCGCATTCACGAGCTGCCGTTCGATGCGCGTCGCAAACGGATGACAACCATTCATAAGGATGAAGGCGGAAGGATGAGGGATGAAGAACCGAGCGGTTCTCTTCATCCTTCACACCTGCACTTGCAACCAGCGCCAGCGCAGGTGCAAGCGTCCCTCATCCCTCATCCCTCCATTGCAATCGTTAAAGGTGCGCCGAAGGAAGTGCTGCAACTATGCACGCACATCCTCATACGCGGTGAAGTGCGTCCGCTCGATCACCAGCTGCGCGCCGAGATCGTGGCCGCCAACGACGAGTACGCCCGTCACGCGCTGCGTGTGATCGCCTTTGCCCGTCGGGGACTGCCGCCCCGCGAAGGCCATTACACACCGGAGAGCGTCGAGCGCAACTTGACCTTTCTCGGTTTGGTGGCTATGCTGGACCCGCCGCGTCCCGAAGTGGCCGAAACGGTTAAGACCTGCCGGGCAGCCGGTATTCGCATGGTCATGATCACCGGCGATTACGGCCTGACCGCCGCATCCGTGGCGCGGCGCGTTGGCTTGCTCAGCACCGCCAACCCGCGCATTCTGACCGGCGCCGACATCGACGCGCGGAGCGATGCCGAACTACAAGCCTTGCTGGCCGAGGAGATCATCTTCGCGCGCATGGCGCCCGACCACAAGCTGCGCCTGGTCGCCGCCTTTCAGGCGCGCGGCGAAGTGGTCGCCGTGATCGGAGATGGTGTGAACGATGCGCCCGCGCTGCGCAAGGCCGACATCGGCATCGCGATGGGCCGCGCCGGGACCGACGTGGCGCGACAGGCCGCCGACGTGATCATCACCGACGACAATTTCTCCGCCATTGCGCATGCAATCGAGGAAGGGCGAACGGCGTATCACAACCTGCGCAAGTTCCTGACGTATATCTTCGCCAGCAATGTGCCGGAGATCGTGCCGTTCATCTTCATGGCGCTGTTCAACATTCCGCTGGCGCTGACGGTGACGCAAGTCTTGGCGATCGACCTGGGCACCGATCTGCTCCCGGCGCTGGCGCTGGGTGCGGAACGCCCGGAGCCGGACGTGATGCGGCGGCCGCCGCGGCGCCGCGGGCACTCGCCGCTCGACCGCAGCCTGATCGCGCGCGCGCTGTGGTTGGGCGCGATCGAGACCGCGCTGTGCTACGTCGGCTTCTTTTTAGTCTTGAATGGCGCGGCCGGCCCGATCACTGCTTCCCGACCTGATCTGCTCCCGTTCCCCGATCGACTGGCCGCGCCCGGCGGGCTGGCTTATGTGCTGGCGACGACGGTGTTTCATGCCGGCGTCGTGGCGGCGCAAATCGGCAATGCCTTCGCTTGCCGCACGGAGAAGAGCCGCGTGCGCGACCTGGGCTGGCTCAGCAATCGATTCTTGCTGCTGGGCGTGGCGGTCGAGGTCGTGATCATCGCGCTGTTGATCTATGTCCTGCCGCTCGCGGGCTTGTTTGAACATGCGCCCTTGCCGCCGGTATACTGGTTGGGGCTGATGTTCTATGCACCGGCGCTATACCTGCTAGAATGGAGCCGCAAGCGCGTCGCGCAGCGCATCGAGCAGGTGCGGGTGCGCCGACGCCAAGGGGTGGTGCTGGCATGAACGTCATCGTGATGGGCTGCGGCCGGGTCGGCGAAGAACTGAGCCGTATCCTGGACGCGGACGGACACGAGGTCACGATTATCGATTACGACCCGGCAGCGCTCGATCGCCTCGGCCCACACTTTAAAGGTCGAACCGTGCTCGGCGTCGGGTTCGATCGGGAGGCGCTGTTGCGAGCGGGGATCGAGACCGCGGATGCCTTCGCCGCAACGAGTTCATCGGACAGCGTCAATATCGTCGCGGCGCGCATCGCGCGCAACATCTTCCACGTGCCGCGCGTGGTGGCCCGCCTGTTCGAGCCGCGTCGCGCGGAAATCTACCGGCGCCTGGGGCTGGTGACGGTTTCTTCAACCGCCTGGGGTGCGGAGCGCATCCACGAGATGCTCACGCATCACGAGCTGGACCCGGTGCTGGCGCTCGGCAACGGGGAAGTCTCACTGCTGCGGATCGAAACGCCGTTGCACCTCGTCGGGCGGCAGGTGCGCGATTTGAGCGTGCCCGGCGAGATCAGCGTCGTGGCGATCATTCGCTCAGGTCAGGCGATGCTGCCGACATTGGGCGCGGAGTTTCACGATGGCGACATTCTCTATCTGGCCGTGCTGGCCTCGGCTATGGAGCGTGTCGAGCGGATGTTGGGGGCGGGTGAAACTTGAAGCGGCCGCGCGCGCTTCGACGATTTTGACGCCATCAAGCAGGCGCGGCACGTCTGGCGTGCGCAAGCGGCGGCCGTCAAAAACCTGATACCGCGCGGCGACATTGATCGGCTGGCCGAGTGCAGGCAGCACGCCTACCCTGAATGCCGGCTCCGACGTGAGTAGCACTTCATCGAACGCGGAGGGCTGGTAGAGCCAGAAGAGGTCTTGTGCGTCGCGCGCCCGCCACACACCGGCGATGCGCACGGGCAACTGCGCAACATCGCGCCCCTGGTCGAACAGCACATAGCGCTCGCCGACCTGCAAACCTGCCTGCTCGGCCAATGACTGCGTGATAAGAACGTCTAGATCCGCGCCCGCTACTCTATCCTTAGGAAACGCGCCTTCGATCAACTGAATGTGGTCATCCAGGCCACTCACAAAACCTAGGCTAGCCCACAATAGCGGCTCACGACGGGTGAAGGTCTGCGCTTCGGACGCGGGGAAGAGTCGAAAGTTGAGGGTGCGGACGTATCGGGCCGAAACCTCTAGCGGCAGCCCGATCGTGCTTGGCGCTTGTCGCGATAAGTGATCGTCGGCAGGCGCATAGTCCTCCCACGCAACGTCGCCGTGCCACGTTCCAACGTAGCGCCACAAGAAGGAAAAGGGCGGACGGTAAGCGCCTTCTTCGGTCAGTTCACCTTGCAGCAATCGATGCTGAGCGGCATCCGCATAGAGTGGGATGCTGGCGAGCAGGCCGACAGCGGCGCCAATCCCGTTAGCATGCACAGCATCAACAGGCGATGATTCCACACACGTCTAGCTGCAATGCCGAACAAAGGCAGGAGATTGGAGATCAACGCTTCACCTACTTCGATGCGGAGCATCGAGCGGAGTTGCTAAACGGTCATCACGCTGAGGGGCTCGCTCGCGCAAGCTACCACGACAGCATTTAGCCCCAGGTGCTGTGTACCGAGAGTTTACACCTCACACTACCGCACAAAGGGAGGTCTCAATATAAGCCTGCAATACGCTCTTTCGATATCCTCGAACTGATCCAGCCGCAAAGAAAAATGACACCCGCCGCGACGCTCAGGATGACCCCTGCCGTCACCGGCGAGAACAGAGTGGTGAGTGGCGAGCTGGCGGCCAACATCCAGCTGCCCAACATGATGATCATCGGTATGAACGTGATCAGCATGCCGGGGCGCTTGAAAACCCAATAGAGTAAACTCATCGTCGCCAGAACCGCAAGTGAGATGGCGGGGTTCACGATCAGAATGTTGGCTAACACCGGAGGCGAGACCGCAAGCGGCGCGCCGGTGCGCATCCAGGCTAACGCCCACACCGCCACTTCGCAGATCAGCATAATCACGTAAGCGAGCGAGGCAGCCAGCGTGAACTTCGTCCACCATAATGTTCCCGGCTGAATTCCGGTGAGCAGGGTACGGATGAGGGTTTGTCGTAAACGATCTTCCAAAACGGCTTTGTTCAAGAACATGTTCCCAAAGAAGGGGATGACCATCGCCGGTGTAGACGCCAGCAGGCCGGCCAAAATCGCGTGCTGTACGGGGAGCAGCACGTCTGGTTTTAGAACGCTGCCCATCGCCGTGAGCTGCATCACCAAGACTTGGGCGATCGCCAGGGGCAAAAAAAACCACGCCGTTCGAAAGAACAGGCATAAATCCCTACGCACGATGGCTTCGAACTGGCAACGTCTCATCCTCTCTTCTCCTTAAGCCGATCGGTTCGGTAGCACGTTAGCCCGCCTCCCGAACTGCGCGCCGATCGGCCGAGAGCATCGCGAAATAGGCCTCTTCCAAAGAGGTCTTAACCGGGGTGACCTCGCGGATCGGGAGACGAGAGAGCGCTAACTGCTCTACCAATGTTTCCGTGGTCACCGATCCGTCGAGTGACACGGTCACCTGGTTGTCGTTTAGAATGAATGCCTCCGCTAACGCCAACGGCGTCAACACCCGCCGAATTTCATCGGCGCTCACGCATCTGGCAAAAACAAACTTCACGGCATTACGTCCAACTTGGCTCTGGAGGCCGTCAACCGTGCCACAGGTGAGCAACTGGCCTTTGTGGATGACAGCCACCCGCGTCGCCAGTTTCTCGACATCGTCGAGGTTGTGAGAGGTTAAGAAAATGGTCTTGCCGTGTTGCTGCGACAGATCGCGGATTAATGCCCGCAGGCGCCGATGCGTCTCAGTGTCGATGCCATCGAAAGGCTCGTCCAGCAACAACAGTTCGGGATCATTGAGCAACGCCAGCGCCACGGCAAGCCTTTGTTTCATGCCCTTCGAATAGGTCTTGACGCGATCGCGGGCTCGGTCTTGCAGCCCGACCGCCTCCAATAACGCGGCGCTGCGTGCGGCCCTTTGTTCAACCGATAGCGCAAAAAGGCGCCCGTGATAATCGAGGTTTTCCAGACCTGTCAGATCCTCATACAAACCGAAGCTCTCCAGGACGATGCCCAGCCGGGGGCCAATTTTAGAAAAATCCCGACCCACGTCATAGCCCAATACGCAAGCGGTGCCCCGATCGAGATGACACAGGCCGAGTAGCACACGGATCGTGGTGGTTTTCCCGGCGCCGTTGGGGCCCACAAAACCAAATATTTCACCCTTCGCGACTTGGAGGGATAGACCATTCAACGCCGTTAGTCTGCCAAAGCGGCGCACTAAATCTTTTACCTCGATGACAGTCGTACCCATCGCCGACTCCATACACAGGTATCCGCTCACTTCACCGCCGTCCGCATGCGTGCTGATCTCCGTAGGGTGAAGACATTCGTGCTTTCTAAGTCCCTCTCCTCTAAACATCAAAAGAGTGCGGGGGCAGAGCTGCGGTTGCTAGCTGACTTGTAAGTGCGCCAGGCGCCGACAGCCTAGTTTCCAAACAGCGACGATAACGAAGCTGATCAACGCTAAGCTCAAGATAGAGAACGGTCCGCTCGCCAGGAAACCACTGTTGATGAAAGCTTCACCTAAGACCAGGCGCGGGATCACAATCAATTCATTGGCCGCAGGTCCTAAACGAAGCAATACCCAGATCAAACCCAAGAGGCTGGTTACAACAAAAACCGGGCACAGAACATACAGGCCTGCCGCACCGGCGAGCGAAAGCCCGGCTTGCTCTCGAAAGCGGGCGCCCAGTGCTTCGCTTCCTAACATGGCAGCTATACAACCGGCCGCACACCAGGCAATTCCCAAAAGCACGATGATCAATTCTAGGGCGGACAATTGAAGCAACACACCACTCACCAAGCTGGTTAAAACACACACTCCGATCACGGGCAAGTAAGCGCCCCAAAACTTAGCCCACATTAACTGAGCGGCGGAGAGGGGAACCGTCCGCAGCAGCGCGATGTTTCGCCCTTCACGGCTCAATGCACTGCCGCCGATGAGCATGCTACCATATAGGGCAGGGATTAATCCCAGGAAAATCCCCAGCCACAAGCCCGCTGTGGGTCTGAATTGTTGTGCCAGTGTTCCGACCAGAAACGGGCGCAGCAGCAACCCGAACAGAATCGGCGCGATCAACAAAACGATGAGCGGCCGCGGGGCACGCATCAACAAAATCAAATCCTTTTGAATGACCGAGCGTACAGCCCGGCCAGGCCAACCCAACAGCAACGGCGCGTTAGCCTCGCTTCTCCGGTATCGGAGTGGAACTTCTCGAAAGCCGGCCCCCGTTTCATAGAACGTCCAGCAAAAGAGGTAATATGCCCCCGCAAATAACGCGACGGTTACGCCGCCCAGCACACCGAGTGCCAGCAGAACCACTGCCGCCTCCCCCGTCCGTCCCCAAATGTCTCCCCCGCCAGAATTAGCCAGCACGAGTGGCTCGTCACGTATGAGCGCTAACGGCACGAGAACGGTTAACAAATAGATGATGGTTTGAGTGACATTTTTGGCGATGCGAGGCGCAAGCAGCCGCGTGATGAGCATGACCAAAATGAGCGCCAGCGCGAGCACGGCGCTGAGCAGCAGCAGAAGGCCCAGCAGCAGCGAAAGATAGTCCAACCCACCGCTTTTGCCCGCCACACGCAGGTAAGCGGTCAACATCACATACGCAGGCACGCCGGCCAGAACGGCGCCCGGCGCGCTTTCTAAAACTTTCAGAAAGAAGAGAGAACGAAGGGTGAGCGGGGCAACCGACAACAGATCCAAGTCCGATCGTAAGTAGAGCTGATCGAGAACGCGATTGCTGCTCAGCAGCAACATGACGCTGGCCGATCCGATCAACACGAGCGCGGGAAAAGATGTCAAGCTCATACCCGCGCTCGCCAGATAGCGCAATGTTTCGTAAGCCCGTTGATAAACCCAGACGAGTCCGAGACTGCCGACGAGCAGAACTACCCCAAGGCTGATCGCACTGCGCATCGGCCGCTCCATTAACCGATTACGAATCATCCAGAACCGGCTTTGCAGAATGGGGGCTAACATGGCCCGGACTCACGCAAGTCTGAGATCAAGTCTCGGTAAACCGGGCCGCCTGTCAGTTCGAGGAACAGATCTTCAAGCGAACTCTGGCCGGCGCCTACGTTTTTCTGGATATCTTGCAGCCCGCCCACGGCCACGATCTGCCCCAAATTCAAGATGCCCACACGATCGCAGATGTGTTCGGCGATCTCCAGAATGTGTGTACACAAAAAGATAGTCATGCCGTTGGCGGAGAGCGTCTTGAGGATATCCTTGATGACGCGAATGCCCCGCGGATCGAGCGCCTGGAAAGGCTCATCCAACAGCAACACCTTGGGCTCCACAACCAAGACACTGCACCAGGCCAGCTTTTGACGCATGCCATGCGAATAACTCGCGATCAAGTTCCCGGCGGCCTGCTGTAAATCAAACAAGGGCAAAAGGCGATCGAGCCGCCGGGCGGCGGCATCTCGATCGACGCCGTAGAGCGCACAGACAAGGCGCAGGTGCTGGAGTCCCGTCAGCTCGTTGTAGAGAAAAGGTTGCTCGGGCAAGTAAGCGATGGACGCCTTAACTTTCAAAGGCTCCTTCACCACATCATAGCCGGCAATACGGGCGGTGCCCGCCGTGGGCCGTAGCAAGCCGACGAGTATGCGAATCGTTGTTGTTTTACCGGCGCCGTTAGGCCCTAAAAAGCCAAAGATTTCGCCAGCACCTATCTCCAAGTCCAGATGGTTCACTGCCACCAAGTCGCCATAGCGTTTGACCAATCCTTGAATGTCAATCATGTTTTTCCCTGAGCGCGGTCCTTACCCGGCATTATCCGCATTCCTGCATAAGTTTGACAATTCGAGGCTTCACCCGCAGTTCGTTGAAGGCGTCTGGGTTTTCTTCCAAGATGCTGCACAGATAAGACAGCTGCGCCTTAAAAAAATCGGGGGTCGCGCGGCACAGGACGCCAGCGTCGAAGCCATTTCCGGTACACGCCTGAGCATAACACACCGGACAAAATCGCTGGGCCACGCACCGGGGGCAGTTTCGAGTCACCTCGCGATCGTATCGGGACACAATGTCACGGATGCGCTCGAAATCCAGGCCGGTCTTGACAGTGCCAATGGGGAAACGCTCGTTGATGCGTTCGCACATGTGTAGCGTGCCGTCCGGCCGCACGGCAATCTTTGAACCCGGCAGGCACCTGCCCGTATATGCGTATTGCCGCAATTGGCCCAGCGGGGTGTAATCGCGATCGGCGATCAATTGCAAACTCAAAAGTAACCGCTGACAGAACGTGACGTCATATATCTCACGGCCGGTTTTGGCAAGGCGATACTGGCGCAAGAGTTCAGTTTGTTGATGCAGTCGGCGTTCCTGAACGTCTGCGTTGTCAGCCGCTTGAGAAGAACCGTGCCGCTGGATATTCACAAAACCGAAACCGGGTAATTGATCCTTGTACTCAATGAAAAAACGGTTGAGCGCCAACAAGTCCGTCTGCTGATCGAAAACCGTATTCAACATGACGTGTTCACGGAAATAGTCGGGGTCCTTCGCCCGAATCAATTCAAGGGCGTGCATCACCCGGTCATAGCTGCCCAGGCCGTTGGGGAAGACACGATTGCGATCGTGCTCCTGCCGCGGGCCATCCAAACTGAAGACAAGCGTAAACTGGTGCTCTCGAAAAAAATCGACGTGCGTGTCTTTCAGGAGCGTGCCGTTGGTTGTCAAATGAAAGGAGAAACGCACATGCTCATCTTCGATGGATCGCGCATAAGCGACGCACTGCTTGATGAAATCGAACCGCAGCAGCGGCTCACCGCCATAAAAGTTAATGTACAGCAGCCTGTTCGGCAGATAAATGCGTTGGTGCAGTTGGTAATAATAGTCGATCGCCATCCTGGCTGTCTCAAAGCTCATCACGGCCGGACCGAGCTGGCGATAGCTCCCATACTGACCGGAGTAGATACAATACCGACAGCGAAGATTGCAGTTGTCGGTAATGACCAGAAAAAGTTGATCGATGCCGCGCTCCCTCAGCAGCGAATCCCAATAAGCCTTCTCGTTCATCTCTGGGGCAGCGTCCGGGGGGTCAAAGAAAAAAGCGCCTTCTTCTTCGGCCCAACATCTTACGCGCGCGTAGCTTGTTCTGACCGCCTCCGAGCTATAACCTGGGGCCAGGGCCGCTTCGATTTCCTCGCACATCTGACGGCGGTAGCGTTGCAAGACCTGAGCGATGGGTTCAGGCGCATAGAAAATCCGATTTGTTACAACATCATAGATGTACTGATGGTGCTGAGTGGCGAAAGGTAAAACCAACAGATCATCGCTCATCACACTCCCCCTTGGGAACGCGCCGCTCTTCATCCGCCAAGCCGGGTGCACATGCGGAGACGACAGTCGGCCCCGCGCACTGTTTCAGAACGCCTGGGCTAACCCGTATCCCGGTGGTTTAACACACCTTCCGTTCTCAACCCTGGGCGTGATCATTGCTGTGTAGCGAACGGTCACGCCAAAACGCAAGGCTAAAAGAGCTCGGGTAGAAACGTGGCTTTCTACCCGAGCCAAACGCTTAGTCTATCCGCCTGCTTGAGATGCGAGCATGGCGCCGACGGTGGCTCCACCACTGGTCACCAGGGTGGCCGGGACCAAACCAATGCCCGCCGAGCCAAAGCAGCCGGCAGCGCACAGCCCAACACAAACGGCATAGCAAGGTCCGCCGCAGCTGCAAGCATTCGGAGAGACAGCCTCTGTAGTGTTCAAGAGTTCCATCTTTTCTCACCTCCTTTCAGTTGGTTTTTTGCAATTCGGCGCGCCGTTCTTGTCATGCATGTCTAATAAGTGTCTTGGGTATTCCCATCGTCAGGTGCCGGGCTAACTTGTTTAAGCGTAGTCGGGGCGAGCCAGCGGCCTTCGAGAGGGGCGTAGGTGCAATACGGATCCTTCGCGGTGAGCCGCCCGCATACACTTCGCGCGAGGGGGCGACAGTCAAAACAGGCGTATCGGAATTCACAGCCGTTACAGCCCTCAACCTTGTCGATATTGAAGTGCCAATAGAAGTCGAAGTCTTTATCGCGATACAGGTGCTTCACGCTCTTGTGTCGGACATGACCGATGAGCTCTTTGCGTGCGATGATGCACGGTAACACGCTCCCATTCGCTGTAATCGCCAATTTGCCCATCCAGCAAGCGTGACTGTCTCGACGTTGAAAGAAAGGGCCCGCCGTCAACGGCGGGAACTGGGGTCGGCAGCGAAACAGGGAGGGGGCCATTCCCGATGGTGCGGCGTCTCTCGGCGCGCCAGGCCGCAGCCAATCAACGCTCACCTGATACGGATCAAACGCCCGGAAGTATTCGAGCGCTCCTGTTTGTTCAGTGTGTGTGTCTTCCGTCAGCAGCAGGGTAAACGAGTAAGGACACCCGGCCCGCTTCAACTTCCCAAGATTTCGCGTCAGCAGGCGGTAACTCCCCGGACAACCGGTGAGCCGATCATGCACTGCTGGGCGATGAGAGACGAGTTGAATAAAGAGATGGACGCCTTGACGGGCAAAGAAATCCACCTGCTCATCGCCCAGCAACGTGGTATTCGTGCTCAAATAGATTTTTGCAATGCCTTGCCCTCGAGCTCGATCAATCAATTTTATCAACAACTCTTCACGCAGTAGAGGTTCCCCGCCGATAAAATGGAGGGCCGGGCAGCCTATCCAAGCCAAGTCGTCGATAACCGTTAGCCATTCGTCATCACGGAGCATCGGTTCAATCGCAGTATCCATTACCCAGCGCATACACCCCGTTCTGCGGCGGGCGGCTGTTTCCGTTGGCGTACAAAAAGTGCAAGCGTAATTACATTCCGGCGTCAGCTCGAGAAAAGCATAGCTCACCGGCTGTGACACACGCCGACGCACCTTTTGCTCAAGCGTGAGATTCGGTTGCAGTTTTTCAATGAAAGGCAGCGGTCGCTCGTAAAAGTTGCCCATCCCCGCAACCGCCAGCTGCTTGAGATAGGCCATTAGTTCGTCGGGCTGGACACCGTCCACTTCAGACAATACTGCCTCAAGCGACAGGCCGTTTTCGCAACGCTCCAAAACCTTTGCTGCTGTTTCATCAATGGAGAATACATTGCCGGATTTTAAATTATATAGGGCGCTTCTTTTAGCCCCTCCGACGAGATAACAGGAAGGGTCAAGCAGGAAATGGCGCGTTTGAAATAACTCGGGCAAAGAGGGTTTCATATTTCTTATCTCCTCAGCGGCGCAATCTGGCGAGGTCACCACACCGCTTCAGGGGGTCGCGCTATGAGCAGCAGCTATGCAACCGTGTCTTCGAGCGACTACGCGCCGCACATCCGCAGCCGCACCTGAAGCGCATCAGCAACTGGGTCTGGGTCGTCGTGGGCATGATTCTCTGGCACTCTGTCCAGTCAAGCCAGATTGCACAACCTATTCCTTCTGAAGCAGAAGCGGCGGGGCGGATTGCCCACAATCGGCGTTGGTTGAGTAATCAGTTCGTGAATGTGCCGGTGTTCTATCGGCCGTTGATCCGGCAGGTGCTGATGAACTGGACGAGCCGTGCGGTGTTCATCCTCTTGGATACGACCAGTATGAATCATGGCAAACTGCAAGGTGCTGCGCTTGTCGCTGCGCACGGCCTGTGGGCGCTCCCACTGGCTTGGCGGGTGTGGAACGGCCCCGGTTTGGTGGGCGTTTGGTACTGGTGCCTGTGTGTTGCCGACAATGGCGACGACATACAATCATTCATCAACACATCCATGGCTTTTCACTCCGTTGGCAAACACAAAAAACGCCGACACGAAACGGAGTGGGCCTTCCACGTGCGGCAGTACGATGATCTGAATATTCAATTACTATCTACACAACGGTCTTCAACGAGGAGAATGATCAACGGTTTTACATCTAACACAATAAAGCTGCCTGAAGTAGTAATAGATGTCAGGGGAGCAGGGTGATGAACGTCATGTTGAGGTGGGCGTAACCTAACTTTTACTGCACTCTTTACATAGCGCGGCCTCCTGCCGCAACCAAACGAGGAGGCCCATCTCCGTGGCATAATGAAGGCTGAAGGAACGCCACAGTGGGCACGAGTGCTCTCGGAAAGTCGATGAAGCGAGCCGGCGGCGGACCATGCCCCGCACGGTCTGTTGGCCACTCATCAACGCGACACAGATCATCGCCAACAGAAAACGCCATTCGTACCGCTGCCCGCGCTTATGGCGTGGGCCTGGCACACCGGCTTCCAAATACGCCAGCAACTGGGTATCGGGTTGTTGCAGCATGGGCACACCTCTCTCGACTCGCAAGGTAGAGTGAGTGTACCCTAACAGCTCTCAACATGACACAGCCCTGTGCCTAACGTCACTAAGCCTGAATTTCGCACCTTAACAAACGAATACCAGAGTGTCGAAAGCACGTGTGAGTCTCCGGACAGTGGTGCGCGCCCCGTTCCGGCTGAATCTTAAGGCACTGGCGCGTGTGTCACCTGACCTGCGCCGCTGGTGCTCGGAACGGCGGGCTTCCTCTCGGCGGATTGGACGTAACTCACCCTTCCCACGGGGACGGGCTGAGTCCACCTCACACCGCAAAGGACAGGGGTGGCCCGCTGGCCGACCGCAACGCGAAGCTCGGTGCACGCCCCAGCGCGCCGATGAGCGTCGTCAGGTCTGGCGCAACGCAGGAACGCTGCCCGTGGTGAGGTCTACATCGACGTAGAGTGCGACGAATAGGCGATCGTCACTCACGAATTGTTGCCCCGAGTCTTGGCGTGGCGAATGTTCTGCGTGGCAATCACGGCATCGATCTCAGCCCGGTGGTCATAGTAGTAGCTGAACGCGGCATGAACCTGGGCTGCACTCAGATCGGGGTACGCCTCCAGGACATCCTCTACCGTATCGCCCTGTTTGTGCATGGCTGCCAGCACCCAGACCGGGATGCGCGTTCCTGCAATGCAAGCATCGCCACCCTGCACACCCGGTCGCCGTTCGATATGCTGGGATGGTTGCGAGGTGATCTCATCAATGATCTCTTCCACGCTCTGCTGCCGCGTTCGCGCTAGCTGTTCGACGCGTTTGTAAGTGTCTGACGGAAGGGTCACAGTATGCATTTCGCCCATAGGAACACTCCTCCGGCTGCTATGGTAGTTGGGAATTATAGCGAAGTCAAGTCGGCGCGCAGGACTAATGCCGAGTCTGATTGAGGGGGATCGCAATAGGTAAACTTGTGGGCTCATTGGGAATCGCCGTGACGCCCGCCACATATGGGGGCATGGAGTGCGGTAAAATGGCGAGGGCTATCTTGATCACACTGGGGAGGTCAAAGCCATGTCTACCGCCCGGATTAGCATCCCGCTGGATATTCCCGATGTCCGAGTGTTGCAAACGCACATCACCGAGCAGGATGAGTTCATCATCACGGTGGAGAGCACCGTGTCGAGTGCGCGGTGTCACCGCTGTGGTCGTGAGATTCACAAGTTTCACGGCTACGACGACTGGGTCACTGTCCGTCATCTGCCGATCTTGGGGCGGTCGGTGTACCTCCGCTATCGGCCCAAGCGTTATCGGTGCGAGCACTGTGAGGGCAAACCGACGACGACGCAACGCTTGACCTGGCACGAGCCGAACAGCCCGCAGACGACGGCGTATGACACGCACTTGTTGATGCAACTGGTCAATGCCACGGTAGATGATGTGAGTATCAAGGAACGGCTGCCATATGACGTGGTGCTGGGTGTCATTGAGCGGCGGATCGCGGCGCAGGTCGACTGGGCACGGTATACCGAGTTGGGCGTCTTGGGTCTGGACGAGATTGCGCTGAAAAAGGGGCATCGCGATTTCGTCGTGATCGTCACGGCGCGATTGAAGGATGGACGGATTGCGATTTTGGGCGTGCTGCCCGACCGTGAAAAGGCTACCGTCAAGCGCTTCTTGAAGAGTATTCCAGCCCTCTTGCGTGCAACGATTCATACCCTGTGTACCGATATGTACGAGAGCTACATCCAGGCCGTTCGAGAAGCCTTGCCCACGGTGCGGATCGTCATTGACCGGTTTCATGTGGCGCAGAAATATCGTGACGCCGCCGACTGCGTGCGCAAGCAGGAACTCAAACGGCTCAAGCCAGAACTGCCCAAGGCCGAGTACCAGCAACTCAAGGGCAGTCTGTGGGCCTTCCGCAAGAACCAAGCCGATCTGCAACCTGAAGAGCAAGCGTGCTTGGCGCGCCTGTTTGCTCATTCGCCGGCACTGCAGGCCGCTTACATTCTGCGCGAGGAGTTGACGACCATCTTTGAGCAGGCTGCGTCCATCGCCCAGGCCCAGGAGCAAATTCGGGCTTGGCAAGACTGTGCGCGCCACAGCGGCTTGAGTTGCTTCGACAGCTTCCTCAACACGCTGGATCGCTGGTGGACGGAGATCACGAATTACTTTGCGAATCGAGACTCCAGCGGTTTCGTGGAAGGCCTGAACAACAAGCTCAAGGTGCTGAAGCGGCGGTGCTATGGTCTGTTCAATCTCGGTCATCTGTTCCAGCGCATCTTCCTTGATCTGGAAGGCTACCGACTGTTTGCCTGAGTCAACCGCCAGATATGCCCGTCATCACGGCAATTCCCAATGAACCAACTTGTGACGAGGGGGTGAAGTTCAGATCAGTAATGTATATTGACGACAGTGACAGTCAACACGTTACTCAGTTTTGAACTCAGCGAATTGCGGCGATTGTTAGCGGAGTGGGCAGCCGCCAGTTGAAATATTCCGACCATGCACCCGACCGCGACGGGAGCACTGCACCGCCTATGGGACGCGGTCGGGGAGCCAACGGCGTAAGGTGAGCAGCTAATTGAGCCGAATCAATCTTGTAAGCGATGAACTTGATCGAGCAGTGTGTTCACCAATTCCTCAGCAGGCATGGGGAGGGTAGCCTGCTGAAATTCGAGAAGGCTCAACAGCGGCATGTTCATCATGTAGTTCAGCTGATCCCGGCCCCTTGAGCGATCTTCGTTTTCGCCGTCTCCCATGATGCTGCTCATGTGCGCCTTCAATTTCTGGAACACGGGTTCAAAGACCGGCTTTGCGCGTGTATACCCCAGCCAATCGCCAACGGTCGATTCGGTATCCAGCGTGCAGGCCAAGTCTAGCGTCGATTGCAGCGTGACGGCCTCGGCGCAGCGGATGTCGGCAGATGAAGCGCCGATCAGAATGTCGAACTCGCCATCCTCGGTGATCCACTGTTTATAGGCTGGGTCGTAATAGGCGAAGGCGCGAAAATTGAGATGGACGGTTACCGTCTTGGTTTCGCCCGGTTGAAGTTCAACTTTGGCGAAGCCCTTGAGTTCCTTGGGCGGACGCGCCAGACTCGATTGGCGATCGTGCACGTAGAACTGAACGACTTCTTTGCCGGCGACTTGACCGGTGTTCGTCACGTTCACGGAGACCGTCAGGCCGTCCACATCCTTGAAGGTGTTCGCCGAAAGCCGGGGCGCACTATAGGCAAAGGTCGTATAGCTTTCTCCGTAACCGAAGGGAAACAGCACGGGCAGGTCTTTGGCGTCGTAGTAGCGGTAGCCGATGAACAGGCCCTCGCCATAGCGCACTTCGCCATTGCCGCCGGGATAGTTGATGTGCGCGGGAGTGTCAGCCAGCCGGAGCGGGAAGGTCTCGGCCAGTTTGCCTGATGGGTTGACTTTACCGAAGAGCACATCGGCAATTGCGCCGCCGCCGGCCTGCCCCATCATCCAGGCTTCGAGCACGGCGGCTGTCTCGCCCAACCACTCACTCATGGTCACGGCAGACCCGTTGTTGAGAATGACGACGGTCTTGGGCTGAACCTTCGTCACCGCCTTAATCAGGTCGACTTGTTGCGTCGTCAAGTCAAGGTCGGCTCGATCGTAACCTTCGGACTCCTTAAAGTAGGGAAGTGCGATGTAGAGCAGCGCAACCTCGGCGGCTTGCGCCGCAACGACGGCTTCCTCGATCAGCGCCGGCTGCGACTGGTTACCAGCCGGGTAGCCCTCGGCGTAAGTCAGTTCGGCGTCACCGGCCAGCTTGCGCAATTCGTCGAAGGGAATATCCACCTGGGTGGGGTTGATGTGCGAACTGCCGCCGCCCTGGAAGTGAGGCTGCTGAGCGGCGCGACCGATCACGGCGATGCGGCGCGGGTTCTTCAACGGCAGAACGCCGTTGTTCTTGAGCAACACCATGCCTTCGGCGACGAGCTGGCGCGCGAGCGCGTGATGAGCGGCTACGTCGAACGCGCCGCCTTTGGGCGTTTCAGCCGCTTTGAAGACAATGCGCAAAATCCGGCGGACCGATTCATTCAGCACGGCTTCGTCCAACTCGCCGCTACGCACGGCGTCTACCAGGGCGTTCACGCGTCGCTCGCGCGGGCCGGGCATCTCCCAATCGAGACCGCCTTTCAAGGCCGCGACCCGATCATGGACCGCGCCCCAATCGGATACGACCAGACCTTCAAAGCCCCATTCGTTCTTGAGAATGTCCACCAGCAACGCGTGGTTTTCGGAACAGTAAGCGCCGTTGATTCGGTTGTAGGCGCACATCACCGTCCAGGGCCGCGCCTTTTTGACGGCGGTCTCGAACGCGGGCAGATAAATCTCGCGCAGGGTGCGCTCATCGACGTTGGCGCTGATGCTGAAGCGCTGAAATTCCTGATTATTGGCGGCATAGTGTTTCAACGAAGCGCCCACGCCTTTGCGCTGCACGCCGTTGATAAAGCTGGCCGCCATTTCCCCGGACAAATACGGGTCTTCGGAATAGTATTCAAAGTTGCGCCCGCACAACGGGGTACGCTTCATATTGTTGCCGGGGCCGAGTAACACATCCACTTTCAGCGCGATGCATTCCTCGCCCAGCGCTTGCCCTAACTCGTTGATCAAATCGACGTTCCAGGTCGACGCCAGGCACGCTGCCGTGGGAAAACAAGTGGCGGGCAGGCTTTGAGCGCCCAGGGCATGCACGTCCGGCACACGGCGCACGCCGTGCGGCCCATCGGAAACGAGCATTTCAGGCACGCCTAGCCGCTCCACGGGTGTCGTCGTCCAGGCGCTCGCTCCGGTGCAGAGAGCGGCTTTTTCTTCGAGAGTCATTTGCTCGATAAGGGATTGAAGGTCAGCCACGATGAGCTCCTTGTCGATTTTTCTGGTGCGGCAACAGTCCGCGCTAATCGCGCCGGGCGCTCAGGCTGCCGCACGGTGCGCGTAAGACTTCCAGTCGTCAGTCCGGTTGATTTTATGGACTGGCGACCAGACGCGCCCGAATCCAATTGGCAGTAGGGATTATAACCAGCTGTGGTGCGATGGGCAAGCAGGGATTTCACCGATGTCAGTCGGCAAAGGAGTTTAGTCGTAGGCTGATGGCCCGCGCGCCGACGCAAAGTCGAGATCTGTGGTATAATCTCGCCACGTACAACTGGATTTGAGTGTGTCGTTTGCCGCCAGACCCTCTTACGGGCTGGCGGCTTTTCTTTTCCGGCGCAAGGCCGGTCAACAAGGAGACCGAAAATGGAACTGAAGCTGTATGTTGGCAACCTGTCGTACACGACGACCGACGACGATCTGCGCACGTTGTTCGCGCAGGCCGGCACGGTCGCGTCTGTGGCGGTGATCAAAGATCGCGGTACCGACACTTCGCGGGGCTTTGCATTTGTCGAGATGACCACCCAAGCCGAGGCTCAAAAAGCGATCAGCATGTTCAATGCGCACATGATGGGCGAACGCCCGCTCAAGGTGAACCTGGCCAAACCGCGCGAAGAGCGTGGCAATGCGCGCCGCTCGGGCGGCGGCTCGGACTCGTACCGACATTAAGCAGTCTCCAAGCTGTTAAGCGCTGCGCAGTTGAACCGCAGAGCCGCCGAGGACGGTAAGAAACGACGTGTTCCTGCTCTGCGCCTCCGCGCTCGGCGGTGAGAAACCTCAGGCGCGTAAGTCCTATCTGTCAATCCATGAAGGGAATGTCCCATGGAATTCCGATCGGGTGACGATGTGGTACACCCGTCTTACGGGGTGGGCAGCATCCTACGGCTCGAAGAACGACAACTCGCCGAAGCCGAGCTGCGCTGGTACTACGTGCTGGCTGTCGGCAAGCATACCGTCTGGATGCCGGTGCAATCCGATGAGCCACCCAGCCTACGGTCGGTGACCGCTCAACAGGAGCTCGAGCAATATCGCACCTTGTTGAAAAGCCGCCCGGCCCCACTGGAGCGCGATTACACCAAGCGGCGGCTCGAAATCAGCGCACGACTCACGCAAGGCTCGTTTCGAGCGGTGTGTGAGGTGGTGCGCGATCTGACCGCGCTAGGCTGGTATCGGCGCATCAGCGAGGGGGATGCCGCCATGCTAAAAAAGGTCCGCGACAATCTATGGCGGGAATGGGCGGTGGCGGCCCGCCTGCCCATACCGGAAGCCATTCAGGAAATTGACGCCTTGTTGTTGGCCAGCCGCGAAGCCTACAAATCGTAGCCTGCCACGGCGCTTCAACATCCAGGCCGAGATCAGCCTTTCCGATATAATGTGGAGGTGGTGACGCAGGTCACCGCCTCTGTGCGTTTATCGTCTTAAAACCCGTAGACAGGTGCAAGCATAGTGGAAGACCTTCAGGCCGCGCTGGCCGCGCTGCACGCTCGCAGCCAAGACCACGAGTCACAGGCCGAAGAAAAAGAACTGCCAGATCGGAGCATCTTCGAAGCCGTCAGTGACGGGTTGATCATCAACGATGTCGAGACTGGCCTCGTGGTCGAGGCCAATCCCGCAGCAGGCGCGATGCACGGCTATGCCCGCGAAGAATTCATCGGCCTGCACCCGACGGCATACCTCCACCCCGACAGTCATCACCTGTTCACCGAATACGTCCAGACGATTCAATCTGGCGGTGTGTTCGAAGCGGTGGTCAGCCATGTGCGCCGGGACGGCTCACCGTTCTACGTCGAAGTGCGTGGGACAGCGTTCACTTATCGGAGCCGGCCGTGTCTCCTGGGCGTCGTCCGCGACGTCAGCCAGCGGGTCCTGGCAGAGCAACTCCTCCAGCAACGAGTGGAGGCCCGCACGCGGGAGCAGTCCACCCTCTTGGAAATCTCTCAAACATTGGCTTCCGCTCTGGAACTCAAGCCGGGTTTGATCCTCGACCAATTGCGAAGACTTATCGAGTACACGCATGCGATGCTCTTCACACTGGAAGAGTTGGCCCTGGTCGCCCTGGCCGTGCGCGGGCCGCAGCGCCTGGAACAGGCCATGCCTTTCCGCATCCACTTGGAGAATCCAGAGACCCTGGCGGCGCTGTTCAACGGGGGGCGGCCCAACCGAATCGCCGACGTGTGGAGCTCCGATCCGGCAGCGCAGTTTCTCCGGTCGCTCCTGGACGATCAGACGGCGCTGCTATTGGAGGGCGTGCGCGCGTGGATGTGGATCCCCCTGGCGGCGAAAGGCCGCATTATCGGCGCCGTAAGCGTCGCTCACGCCGAGCCGGACACTTTCACGGCCCACCACGCCGACCTGGCCTTGACGATGGCCAACCAGGCCGCGATTGCTACGGTCAATGCGGAACTTTATGAGCACGCGCAAACGCTCGCCGCGTTGCAGGAACGCCAGCGTCTGGCGCAGAACCTGCATGATGCCGTCAACCAATCGCTCTTCTCCGCCGGCCTGATCGCCGAAGTCCTGCCGCGCTTGTGGGAGCGGGACCCAGAGGAGGGGCGGCGGTCACTGGAGGACCTGCGCCGGTTGACGCGCGGCGCGCTGGCGGAGATGCGCGCGCTGCTGGCCGAGCTGCGGCCCTCGGTCTTGATTGATACTGAACTGGGCGACCTGTTGCGTCAATTGGGCAACGCACTCACGGGCCGGACGAACATCCCCGTCGCCGTGACCGTGGTGGGGCAAAAAGCCCTGCCCGCCGATGTCCAGGTGGCGTTCTACCGTGTGTGCCAGGAAGGACTGAGCAACATCGCCAAGCATGCCGTGGCCAACCAAGTAGCGCTCCATCTGCAGATGGACGCCGGTACGGTGGAACTACACATCCGCGACGACGGCCGCGGTTTCGACCCTGAGCGCGTATCACCCGGTCGCTCTGGCCTGAGCATCATGCGTGAGCGCGCCGAAGCCGTGGGCGCGGTGTTGCTGGTCACGAGCCAGCCGGGTCACGGCGCCGAAATCACCGTCCGCTGGACGGAAGTCCCGCAACAGGAGGCCTGATGACCTTCTCCCAACCGATTCGCGTAATGCTCGTCGACGATCATACAATGGTGCGCCGAGGACTGGCGACTTTCTTAAAGGTGTTCGACGACCTGGAACTGGCGGGCGAGGCGGCCAGCGGCGAGGCCGCGATCCAACTCTGCGCCCAGGTCCTGCCCGACATCGTGCTGATGGATATGGTCATGCCGGATATGGATGGGGCGACCGCCACACGTGCCATCCGCCAGCGGTCGCCCAGCGTGCAGGTGATTGTGCTGACGAGTTTCAAAGAGGAAGGGCTGATCCAGAGTGCGCTGCAGGCGGGGGCCATCGGCTATCTGCTCAAGGATGTGTCGGCCGACGAACTGGCCCAGGCTATCCGCGCGGCGCACGCCGGTCGCGCCACCCTATCGCCGGAGGCCGCCCAGGCGCTGGTTCACGCCGCCACGCAGCCGCCGGCGCCGGGCCACGACCTGACGGAGCGCGAGCGCGCCGTTTTGGCGCTGCTGGTCGAAGGTTTGAATAACACCGAGATCGCCGAGAAGCTGGTCGTCAGCCCGTCCACCATCAAATCCCACGTCAGTCACATCCTTGCTAAGCTAGGTGTCGCCAGCCGCACGGAAGCCGTGGCGCTGGCGGTTCGCCACCGGCTCATTGCCTGAACCTCTGCTTAATCTCCCCCAACTGGCGGAGCCAAACACTCCCCGGCCGATGGATGTGGCCGGGGTGTGTTCGTTGTAGTATGAGCATGACCCGTGTCTACTGGCCGTATGATTAAAAGATTCCTCGGTTAACGAGACCGCTTGTTCCGCCGCAGAGACCGTCCGATGATTGAGAATCTCTAATTTGCACAGGGGGAAGAGAAAATGGGAAGCTTAATTCAGGTGCTCATCAATGCCGTCCGCGTGTTCTTTGGTTGGCTCTCGGACAAGAGAAAATGATCAACTTCAGCGTGCCAAGCCTTGCTGGTGTCGTTGATGGGCGCCATCCTCCTACTGGCGGTCGTCCGACTCTTCCGTGGGGGAGGGCTGCGCATGCGCTAACGGGGTGTGCCTTATCGTAATCAAGTGATTCCCCCGTTCACGAGACCGGTTGTTCCGCCGTCCTCCGCCCGCAGAGTTGCGCGGAACAATCGGTCGATGTGTCATCGCGGTCAGCACGATCGGCCTGTATAGACGCAGGAGAAACCTATGAAAAAAGAAGTGGGTTTGTGGATAGACCACAGGGAGACTGTTATCGTGATTGTCACGGACGAAGGAGAGGAAATAAGGCGAATAACATCAAACATGGAGAAACACGTCCGATTTTCGAGCGGATCGTCCGAGGATGGCTCGGCGGAGGACGTGCGAGACAGACAATTCGCGAACCGCCTCAACGCATACTATGCTGACGTAATCGCGTGTATTCGTGATGCGAATTCTATTCTGATCTTGGGCCCGGGTGAGGCAAAGACCGAGCTCGAAAAACGACTTGAGAATGAAAAACTCGATGGGCATATCCTCGGTGTTGAAACGGTTGACAAGATGACTGAGCGCCAAATTTCGGCGAAAGTTCGACAGCGCTTTCTAAAATAGGGTGAGTTGCGCCCACCCATCTCCGTCAGGCATAAGGAGTAGCCCCATGCCGCTCGCTGAATGGCAGTTAAAGAAGCTTCAAAATTGGTTAAGCACACGACATATGTGGCCGCGACATTGCCCGGTCTGTAAGCGAGGCAAGTGGTATATGGGGGAGATCATCTTGTCCCCGATTTCGACGGGTAATGGTTTCAGCCCGGGCGGCTCAAATGCCGCCATGGTGCAAATGGTGTGTGACCATTGTGCCTATGTTTTCCTCTTCGCCGCTGTTCCAATTGGGCTGGTGAAGCCAGTGACCGACGCCGTCGAGTGCGGCCAGAATCATGCGGCTGCATCGGCCAACGGACAGCGACATGAAAAGCCTGCCTATGAACCTTAGAGCTGACGCGCAGCGCACGCTGGCCGCGCCCCCACCTAGCCGCCCGCGCCGGACCACGACCTGATCGAGCGCGAACGCTCCGTGCACGGCTTTTCCAAAGTCATTCCGAGCCGCATAGCGGCGAGGAATCTCAAGGACTAAGCGCATTGGTCACAAGTTAAGCACTGCTCGCCTTTGTCAAGGGGTCTGTTTCGGCCAGTTATGCACCTGCCCTTTCACCGCAACTGGCAAAAGTCGGCTACTCTTGCGACGGAACACCGTGATGCGTGCAACTCGTTGCTCAATAACGACGCCGAGACGGCCAAGACCTGTTTGAAAGAAGCTGCAAATTGCCCTTGACAAGTCGACAGAAACCTTAACTTGTGAGCAATGGACTAAGCGCAAAGATTCCTCGGCCTGCGGCCTCGGAATGACAACTGCGAGGGCTGGTTATCCCACTCGATGGACTTTGGAAAAGCCCTGACGCTCCGTGCTGGCTTTGACGGTCGAAGGCTTGAACAACTCATCGCCTGACCCGCTCCGAAATCTCCCCCAACTGGCGGAGCCAAAGACTCCCCGGCCGATGGATGCGTCTGGGGCGTGTTGGTTGTAGTATGAACGCATGGCCCATGCTCAGCGGCTAGCGGAGCGCCGGCGTGAACCGGGCAGCTTACCCGAAGGTTAGGCAGTGCACAGGGCTTCATCTCGGACCGCGAACTTTGGTAGAAACATATCATTGAGAGCGAGGTACATTGTGAGCAATAAACGTCGGATTAGCGCAGAAGAAGTCCAGCAAGTCGGCGCCACACTTGGCTTAGACTGGCAGAAGATCGATCTCGAGCAGTTCCGTCGCGGCCTTGAGGCTGAGTTGGAACATGGTGCGCGGGACCCGGAGACGAACGTCACGAATGATGATCTGGGCCTTACGGGGAAGATCGCCTGGGCGCATCTCAAGGAATTCCCGGACTACTACACGCGCCTGGACCGGCTCGAGGCAAGGCGGACGCCTATGGGGCGTCGCACGGCTGACGCCCACACCAGGCTGAAATTGAGGCCGGTCAGATACGACAAGAATAGAGGATCATCTACTAAAATACCCTAGGAGGTCTGCAACATGGCTAAGTTGAAGATGAATCTGAAGCCGCTGGGCGACCGCGTGGTCATCGAACCGCTCGAGAAAGAGGAAAAGACGGCTAGCGGCATCATCCTGCCTGAGACGGCCAAAGAGAAGCCGCAGGAAGGCGAAATCCTCGCCGCCGGCCCCGGCCGCACCGATGAAAACGGCAAGCGCATCCCGATGGACGTCAAGAAGGGCGACGTCGTGCTGTTTGCCAAGTATGCCGGCACCGAAGTCAAAATCGAAGACAAGAAGCTCCTCATCCTCAAAGAATCCGACATCCTCGCGATTGTCGAGAAGTAACAAAGGAGAATCATATGGCTAAACAACTAACTTTCGGCGAAGAAGCCCGGCGCTCACTTAAGAGCGGTGTCGATGCGCTGGCGAATGCCGTCGCCACCACGCTCGGCCCCAAGGGCCGCAACGTCGCGCTCGATAAGAAGTTCGGCGCCCCCACCGTCACCCATGACGGCGTCACCGTCGCCAAAGAAATCGAACTGAGCGACCCGTACGAGAACATGGGCGCGCAGTTGCTCAAGGAAGCCGCCACCAAGACCAACGACGTGGCCGGCGATGGCACGACTACCGCCACCGTCCTGGCGCAGGCCATCGTCAACGAAGGGCTGAAGATGGTCGCGGCCGGGGCCAACCCGATGCTGCTCAAGCGCGGCATCGAGCAGGCCCGCGAGGCGGTCGTCGAAGCGATCAAGAAGATGTCGATCGACGTCAAGACCCGAGAAGACATCGCCCACATCGCCACGATCTCCGCCGCCGACGAGGAAATCGGCGAGCTGATCGCCGAAGTGATGGACAAGGTCGGCAAGGACGGTGTGATCACGGTCGAGGAGAGCAAGGGCCTGGAGTTCGAGACGGAGTACGTCGAGGGCATGCAGTTCGACCGGGGCTACATCAGCCCGTATTTCATCACCAGTCCCGATACGATGGAAGCCGTCCTCGAGACTCCCTACATCCTGATCCACGACAAGAAGATCTCCGCCGCGTCCGACATGGTGCCGGTGTTGGAGAAGTTGATCCAGCGCGGCAAGCGCGAGCTGGTCATCATCGCCGAGGACGTGGACGGCGAAGCGCTGGCGACGCTGGTGCTCAACAAGCTGCGCGGCGTGCTGAGTGTGCTGGCGATCAAGGCCCCCGGCTTCGGCGATCGCCGCAAGGCGATGTTGCAG
>DATDPU010000123.1:0-28194 GCA_035292585.1 Anaerolineae bacterium
TGCCTGCTACCCAAAAAACCAGTGAGGCAACCCGTGAAACAGGCCAAGTTAAACACTCACTTATCAGAATGGGCGGCTAATTCCGGGCCCAATGCCAGCTTGGGCTGCTATTAGGCCTTTCTCTCCGACAAACTGCTAGGCAAGGCGATTTGGCCCCTAGAGGGGGAATCAACCTGGAGGTCTCTCGTCAACGCCTGCTGGACATGATATTGCCTTTCGTTGCCACGAGACACCAGTTTCAACTGCCTGTTGGCCTTGCAGCAGAGCTCGATCAGCAACCCTTGCGCATTGTGCTGGCTGGACAGGAGCCACCACAATGAACCTATTCGGCAAGGCCTTACCGGATGTGCAGCTACGGTTCAATAGCGCTTTGAAGTTCGCTACTGATCCTTCACCGCGCAATGGAATTCGTAGGTTCGGTCCCTACGACGCAAGCTTGTCTCCGCAGCGCCAAGTCAATTGTGGATTGATTTACTTTCCCACACTAAAGGCTCAGCGTGACCTCTTCGTGAATGGCCTACTGAATGGAGAAGGAACCGCCTTCCCCGGTTTCTCCCAGTGGTTCAGGTTACGGATGTCTTTCGATCCCAGAGCTGAAAAGCAGGTTGCACAAGAAGGCCGAGCACTTCGCCAAGCAGCTGAGGATTTGGCAGCTCAAGATTGCGATCTCGTTTTTGTGCTTGTGGCCGAGCGAAGCGAGTGGGTTTACCGAGAATGCAAATCAACGCTGCTGAGCAACGGCATCCCGTGTCAGTTTGTGACATTGACCAAGCTTCAGAATCCGACTCAGCGGCCATGGATACTAGCAAACATTGCGCTGGCTAGTTACGCAAAGATCGGTCGAACACCGTGGGTCGTCGCCGAGCCACCGGGTAGGCATGAACTGGTCATGGGAATCAGTCGAGCACAGGATGAAGCGCAGAACTACGTCGTTGGTTTTGTTACGCTCTTTAACCAAGAAGGTGATTATCTTCTCTTGCATTCCAAGACCCCAGTAGTCAGCTGGGATGAGTACGTCAAGGGCCTAGAAGACCTGGTTATTGACGCTTACCAGGAATACGAGTCGAATTTCGATATACCATCGTCTCTTGTGATCCATTTTCACAAGCGGCCCGGTGGACGTGAAATCGATGCCGTCACTCGTGCCTTGAACCAAATGGGCAAACCGATACCCTACTCGCTAATTCACCTTAACGAATTTTCTGCCTTTCGGTTATTCGACACGGCACACAGCTCTTATATTCCGCCATCTGGGTTGCAGGTAAATTTAAGCCGGTATCGTGCACTACTCCTGCTTGACGGTAGAGAGAATGACATACGTAACCGTATGGGTGTTCCCAATGTTTGGGACATAAGCATGGATAAGCGATCCACGATGTCACCTGATGAGTTTCCCCGGCTTGTCAGACAGGTTCATCGCTTTGCGAAAGTGAACTGGCGAGGTTTCAATTCTCGATCTGTACCAGTGACGATAAACTATTCAAAGCTTATTTGTGATCAGATGGTCGAAGTGGGCTTGAAATCATGGGCCAGCATCGCCAGCCAGGTTAAGTTGCGAGACAAGGCATGGTTTCTATAAAATGCTCGACTACTACCGCTTACGAAGTTCTGTGAAAGAGAATCTGTTGAAACAATGGCAACAGATCGATATTGCTGTCGATCCATTGGTCTACGCTTGGGTCACTCTCGTTCTGTGTCAAGAGGGCATCAATAACAATCCGCTGTTGGAGCAGGTCCTTGAACAGGACCGGCAATGGTTGAAATCAGATGAGGCATGGAGTGGATATGGTCATTTAGGGAGCGCCGGATTGTTGTGTTCGGTGTTCCGTCGGCTAACGGATAAGTTCTACGAGCAGCTACTCGCCCGGATTATCGAGAGTGTCCGTGAGTTGTGGAACAGAGGGCTTAGCAAGTTTTCTCGTTTGAACGATCCCGATTTCATTTTCGGTGTAGCCGTCGGGGTGGGTGATCAATTCCCAGATGATCTACTTCAGGGATTGCGACAGCACTGCGAACGAAACGCTCAACTCGAAAACTGGCGGAGACGATTGCTTTTCGCAGCTGCTGCACACGAGTTAAAGGGGACGATATCACCCTTTTATATTCAAGGATCTGACCTGGAAGTGCACGAGATCTTCCCGGCGCTTTGGTTTGCTGGACGATATCCCAGCTTGGTGAAAGATGAGGATTCGCGGCGCGGCACTTGGGAGGCCTTTGACCGTCTCAAAGAGGGAATCAGTTTGGAATCATCAGCGAACGGCGGGGGGATTCTATACACAGCCTCACCCATTGATGTTGCAATGCTTTACGAAGCTCTTCTTAATCAAACCCGTGCTATAGACCCAGTAACTCTCTTCAATAACATCCCTTTTCATCCTGAGATTAGACGTGCAGCAGAGAGCCTGTTCGTAAAGGGCGAATATGTAATGTCAGTTTTCCAGGCGTCCGTCGTGTTCATCGATGCCGTAAAAAACCGATCTGGTTATCCGACCGATAAGGCTGGCAAGCCGCTTGATGGCGTTGATCTGATGGTGCACGCCTTTGGTTCAAAGTCTCCTGCCCTGAAGTTCAACGAGCTGAAGACGCAAGCCGAGAGAAACGAACAACGTGGCTTATCTTGTATTGCAGAAGGTCTAGTATCTGCCTTCAGAAATCCGAAGGGGCATGTGCCTGCACCTAACATCGCCCTAGATCCTTACGAAGCGCTTGACCAACTTGCTACTATCAGCTATCTGATGAGACGCTTAGATTCTTCCCGCAAATGAGTCGCCTCGCAATGAGCTGACGATCTATATCGGAAGGTCCACCCACAAGCGAAGCACAGGCAAATGAGGTTCTTGTATGCCTGAAGTGGCCATGGGTGATGCACACCTCGTGATGTACGAACAGATCGATGTCACCTGCGTCACGACCACGTTGACCGCTCCGTGATCTTTCTGTACGACTCCGTCCACAATCACAAAAGTCGAATGAATCGACTCGCGATATTGGACATACACCTGCGGCGCGACGACTACATTCACCATCCCCGTCGGATCTCCTATATCGCCAGAAACGCGAAACCCTTCGCCGTTGCTGGATGTTGATGAGCAGAGACCATACCTCCGATCCTGACACGCTGGCCGCGTTTTTCTCTCGACAGGTCACGATTGGGCTGAGCACCTGCGCGTGTGAACGCATCACGACGTAATGTAGTGATATGTCCTTCAATGCTGACTTCGGTGAAAGCGAACGTAGCCGCCATGCGCTCGTACGTGTCCATGTAGTTCAGCGCCCCAGACAACACCAGGCTCTCCATGATCGGGCGGTGGAAGTCAGTTCGTCGCACCAAGTCGGCACGAGGCAAACGGTCTTCGCTGACCTTCGTTAATCAGCACTTCAATTGCCTCTGAACCCAGGCGAACAACATTGCCCTCGAGACCTGCCTTTGGCTGCGAATAACGAGCACGGGCTTGAGAAGCGGGTGAAGATAACAGTATCATAACAATTGCATATCAACTGCCAACAAACCTCGCTTCGGCAGTTTCTCCTATAATACAATTTGGCAATGGATGCAGTCTCCTACCATGCCGAAGCCAATCTCAAAGAGTGGGAAACGCGACTGAGCGAACGTCTTCCTGTTATCACCCTGCTCGTCAAACTCGGCCTCAGTCGGGCAGATTGTGAGAGCATTGGAGAATGCATCCGAACAGTCGTTACGGCCTATGGACAGGCCCCGACCATTCGCCGAATCCAGGGTCGTTACCCTCTGACCTTCGCAGCCTTCCTCGCTGCTGAGGCAAGCTACTTCTACACCGCAGGCGACTACTGGTCAGACGTTGCCCAACGTACGGGCATCGCTCATCAGACCTGCGTGAACCATATCGGTCCCGCCTTCGAGACGATCCTCAAAGAACTTGGCCTACCCACCTTCGCTCAATTGGAATTTGAGGCAGCCGCTAAATACGTCTCGAAGTTTCTAGCTCACGGTGGCATTCCCGATTACAGCCTCAATGATTTCTTCGAACGCCTGCTCATGCGCGCTCTGCTCCGGCCGGATTGGGCAGGGATGAGCACCGCTGAGCTTATCGAAGAGTGGCGTGCGCTTCCAGGTGTGTTTTTATTCATTGACAAGCCGGTCCGCCGCTTCCTGCTCTACGGTGGTCGGGTGGCAGAGGATTTCTTGAGCCGCTGCAAACAAATGGCCGAGTGTTCGCTGGACGAGCGCACTGTGCCGTCTACGGAAGAACTCCGTTTGCCACCACGTATCGTTGAGTCATTTGCTCTCTGGTTCGAGGAGTGGGTCCAACGTGAAGGTAGCCGAGCGACGCACCGTCGGCAGACCCATGCCGTTTATCGCAAACCACTCGTGACCTACGCTCCACAGGATGCAGTGATACTCGTCGAGCTTCCTGGACAGACACTGCTCAAAGCGCCTTCGGTTACTGCGCAGTGGTCGATTGCTGGTGAAGTTGCCACCCGTATTATCTCTCTTACCCTACATCCTCGTGGTAGCCTCCTTGACGGCGACTCTAAGACGTTTTTCCTGGACCGGCCCGCACAAGCCTACGAATTCTCGCTGGTCGTCAACGGCGAGAGTGTTCGCACATGGCACCTTCCCGGCATCTCGAAAGATCAACCACTCCTTGCCTTCGAGCCGGATTCGACCCGAATCATCATCTGGCGCGATGCCCTCCCGGCCAAGTCTCTCTGGCTGATCGTTCCGGAGGGCAATACCCTCACTGCCACTCGGCGTCACGAGACGAGTGTGGAACCTGTTCCCATTGTCGAAGAGTTTGCACCATTGGGTCGAGGTTGGGAACGTTATCGCGGCCTGCACGTCGATTTATCTGACTTCACCACCCTCTTTTTGAGCGGATCGAATTATCGGGTGCCGCTGCAACGCTCGGACGAAACCGAAAGAGGTCCTGAACTGCTGGGCGGCCATGAACTGTGGCCATTCCCGGCCGACCCAACGCCTATCCGTGTATATTCCGGCTCACCGCCGCGCCTCCGCTTCCCAGTGGTCGAAGGTCAGAGTCATAAGGACGTCTTGGCTAGGACTACGCTCACCATTCACGCCGACGGTGAGTCATCGACGGTTCCACTACGCTATCTAGAATTCGAACGCTCCCCTGACAACCGCGCTCTCATTTTTGCGTTAGATCAAGTCGGCTTCTTAGGCCCAAACCCGATCGGCGATTTCCACCTCATCCTACGTGGGGCACTGGGACAGGCTGCCACGTTCAACCTGCGAATACTCCCGCAGATTAGTCTCGCCGGACACGATAACCTGCTCGTACCCGATGCTCAAGGCACTGTGCCTCCTGCTCAGATTAGCGTCCGCGTGCCAGGGCAGGTCCGACTGGAAGTCGAGGCTTTGACAGCAGTTACCCTCATCGGGCCCCAACAACTGGACGACGCCGCCGAGAATGAATATCACCTAATTGCCGAACCCGCAGTCGACTCGATCCCGGTGTCCGTCGTCACGCCGGATCAGATTCGCTTGCCGTTTCTCATCCCAGTCCGTCGCTTGCGCTGGGCCATGATAGGGCTGGATGATGGCTCACCCTCATTGGAGTGGCAAATGACCCCACTCCAACTTGACCGTGGGAGTCTCGAATGTGCACCCGATCCTGAACTCGTCGTGGGTGCTCCGTTGGACCTGGATGAACAAATCGAACTCAAGTGCACACTATACGAAGAGGGTTGGCAGAAACTACAAGAGTCGGTGTCATCACGGAGTGGTGGGCGCACGAGATTCCTGTGCTTTCCGCTCAAGAAATTCCTTGACACTATGCGCCAGTCCGACGCAGCCGATTTGACGTTTGTCATCGAGGGAGAGCTGCGTGCACCGAATCGCCCGCTTCAGACGGTCTTTGTTCCCGCCGTGCGTCTCACTCAGCAGTACGTCGTTTCTGATGTTGCCCTCGATGCTGAGTTGCGTGACGATAGCCGCACCATTCTGGTTTCCTGGCATCAGCCGTACCGTGTCCGCAATCGCGTGCTTCGTTTCTGGTCATTCTGGCGACCATGGGCAGCGCCGTGTGAGATCGCCTTGCCTGACGATGTGCGTGAAGAATACATCTTCGACGTGCCGGCTGCTAATCTCCCGCCCGGCGCTTATCGTCTCGAATTCGCTACCCGTGACCGGTGGACAAATGCGCCGCAGAGCGTCCGTTGCCCGTCCGCTTCATCGCCTAATACCGCTGAAATCACGCTCGGAGATAGCGATGAATTCCAGCGATACTGGATCGCCCTCCCTCAAGGCCCGCTCCGCCGTCTAGAGTCTGTACTGGCATTTGGTCACGGTCGCGAACTCGCTGCGCTCGCCGATGATTATGCTCCTGAACACGCCCCACAGCTCTTGGAGGCGTTGTTGGCTCTCACTGCCTATAAGGGCAAGCACTTTCCAGGTGTTTCGGAAGCGGATATACAGGCACTGGGCATAACCCTGCTGCGTTACCCATCGTCCTTTCTGCAGGCTCTTGCTTCACGCATCAGCGAGGCCGATCGGACTTCGGTTCGCCAACTGCTTATTCTGCTAAATGTTCTTGACCAGCCAATAGATTGGTCAACTTCGGCTGATGTCTTGGCCGACTCTGAACGTGAGGCTCTGTGGAACCTATGGCCACCCTTGGGCCTTTTCGCTGACAGCGCGCGGCTGCAACGGGCTGACGAGCGCGCAATGCTTCGCGCCTTCCGCCACCTCGGGCGCCGTGGATCGGGCTTGCTTTTGCCCCGTTTCCTGGCTGAAGGAAATGACGACGAGGCTGCGTCCGATAATGTTTGGCATGACACTCGTTTCTTTGGCCCTCGACTCAATCAGCTGGAAATTGAAATCAGCCTTGAGCAGTTGAAACAGATACGTGGAAACCTCAACCTGCTGCCACAGAGTTTGCTGGACATTGACTCGTGGGTACTGGCTAACCTCGAGTGGGTAGAGTGGATGAAATCCGCCCCCGATAGAACTCATCGTGTAACTTCATTCCTCCGCCGCACTCTGGCCGCTGCCGACGCCGCGCTTTCCGACCTCGCTGCAGCTATGACTTCCAATCCTCAGCTCGTTGACTTACTGAGGCAACGCGAAAGCGATGATGGCCCCGGCCTGTTGTGCAATCTCCCTTTCATCGTTGGTGTCACGATTCTTGTCCTGCGTCTGAACGCGCACGGCGTCGAAGCAGCTCGTCGGCTGACAGTCCCCCTCGGTGGCTGGCGGCAAACGGCCCATAATTTGTATGCTCTTGCTCCCAGTCTCTTCACGCGTGACGTCTGTCTGATCGAATTGTTACTGCTCGCGAACGAATCGATCACCTCTGCTTCGCTCCGCTTGACCGGAGGCTAGTATGCCACTCGAGCTCGACCCGATTCGCACTACCGACCAGTTGCGCCAGTCCTATCTGCGCTATTTGAAAACGATTTACCCTCTGCAAAACCCTGCCCTGCGCGAGCAGTTCTGGGAAAAACTGGAGGAACCTGATCGATTGGTCAAAGGGCCACTGCTGGAAGGTGCGCCGCCGTTCAAGACAGCGCGCCCGATAGGTCAGCTCATTCAGGACGGCATTCTTCACAAGGATTTTCGCCTCTTGGCTTCGGAGGCATTGCCTCTCGATCGTCCCTTATACGCTCACCAGGAGAGAGCGATTGATAAGTCAGTTCGGCTTGGACGCAACTTGGTCGTAGCAACCGGCACCGGGAGTGGCAAGACCGAAACCTTCCTGATCCCCATTCTCGACCACTGTCTTCATGAACGTGCAAGTGGTACGCTCTCCCAGCCGGGCGTTCGCGCTCTATTGCTGTACCCCATGAATGCATTGGCAAACGATCAGATGAAGCGACTTCGGCGCATGCTGGCCGGCTTCCCGGAGATCACATTTGGACGCTACATCGGAGAAACGGAAGAGAAGCCGATGCGGGCAGAGGAACGTTTTCGAGAGCAATTCCCTGAAGAGCCCCGCTTACCTAACGAGTTGCTCAGTCGAGAGGAAATGCGAGCCCGGCCTCCACATATATTGCTCACCAACTACGCTATGCTGGAGTACCTTCTGCTTCGCCCAGCAGACTCAGAGTTCTTCGATGGGTCAACAGCCGGTCGCTGGCGTTTCATTGTGCTGGATGAGGCACACACATACGATGGCGCGACCGGTATCGAAATTGCCATGCTCCTGCGGAGGCTGAAAGACAGGGTGGTCAAGAGCGAGCGGGGTCGCCTGCGCTGCATGGCTACCAGCGCCACGCTTGGCGGCGAAGGTGATTTCCAGGGTGTGACCGCTTTCGCGTCCAATCTATTCGGCGAAACGTTTGAATGGCAGGATGTTATCCTTGCCGAGCGTATTCCGCTTTCAGCACTCGGCGCACCCTGGGGAGAGGGCCGACCAGAACTCTATGCCGCACTGTGGCAGACACTTCAAGGTGAGCCAGAATCAACTGCCCCACTACTCTCCCGCCTTCGAGAACAGGCGCTGTCATTTGGAGTTCCTGCTGACATCATTGAGGGCTCCGGACAAACAGTCGACCGATTTCTTTTCGACACTTTGTTGGGCGATGGCCGTCTTCAGCATTTGCGGGAGATGTTGGCCGAAGCTCCGTGCTTCTTTTTGTCCGCCGCCGCCGCAATATTCCCTGACCAGGGCGAGGAAGCCGCCTCGTCGCTGGCGGCGCTGGTTTCCCTCGCTGTCCGCGCACGCCCTGATGCCAATAGCCTTGCGCTCGTCCCGGCTCGATATCATCTTTTCGCCCGGGCACTAGAGGGTGCTTTTGTTTGCCTACGCAATCATCAGGCAGCATTCGAAGCAGACACATCAGGTCTGGATGATTCACGAATGTATCTAACCCGTCGTGAGGTCTGCCCGGAGTGCGCCGAACGTGGGCGCAAAGGACAGGTTTTTGAACTGGCCGCCTGCACACGTTGCGGCCGCGAGTATCTTGTCGGACGCATTGTCGAGGCCGGGCGAGAACTATTCGATAGCGAAAGTGGATTAGCTCATCTGAAACAGCTGGTGGTGGACATCGGCGAGATCCGAGGCGAGAAAGCGTATTTCCTGATCGACGTTCAGCCGAGTGATTCAGATGAGGATGAAGAGGCGGCCCTGGGCGAAGACGTGTCAGTCGAACCACCAGGCGAGCCTTACGTTTTGTGCGTGGCGTGCGCCGCGATCGCACCCCAGGCCGATGGCGAACTGCACTGCTCATGCTCTGACCGTCCTGGAGCCCATTTGCGCGTGATGCGCGTTGATCTCAAAGGTCACACGGAACTTCACTATTGCGCAGCGTGTGGCAGCCGGTCTACTGGCGAAGTCGTCTATCGCTTTCTACCGGGACAGGACGCGCCTGTGAGTGTATTGGCGACGGCGCTTTACCAGCAGATTCCACCATCCCGTATTGGGCTAAACAAGCCAGGGCAGGGACGCAAATTGCTCATCTTCTCCGACAGCCGGCAAGACGCGGCGTTCTTTGCTGCCTACATGGAGCGGACCTATGGTGGACTGTTGCGCCGACGGCTGATCGTTAAGACGTTGACTGAAGAGCCAGACGCAGTGACCGGCATGCTTCGTTTGAAGGATATTGTCTCGCCGGTTTTGCAGCGGGCTGAACAAGTCATGCTGTTCACTCAACGACAGAGCTTTGCTGAGCGCAAGCAGATCATCTGGACCTGGCTCATGCAGGAGTTTCTGGCTTTTGATCGGCGTATCAGTCCAGAGGGTGTTGGATTAATGGCTTTCCGATTAGTCAAGCCGGCTGGTTGGCAGCCTCTCGCACCCCTTGCAGAAGATCCATGGAATCTGACACCAGACGAACAGTGGGTGCTGCTCCAAATCCTGCTGGATACCCTTCGCTATCAGGGAGTGGTGACTTTTCCGGATAGTGTCTCGCCCAACGGAAACGATGCATTTGCCCCCCGTGCTCGCGAGTTGTTTATGCGCGAATCGGGCTCTGATCCCAAGGCTGGAATCTTGAGTTGGATGCCAACCCGCGGATCCAACAGACGCCTGGATTTTCTCAGTCGGCTGTTAAGTTTCCGCGCCCCCACTCTTAAAGAAGGGGACCGGCGTAAGATCGCGTTAGAGGCATTGTCTGGTGTCTGGCGACACCTCACCGGTCCTCAGTCTGTCTGGCGTGAATATCTTTCTGCGCTCAACCGAGGTAAGGAAGGCATTGTCTACCGAATCGATCACGAATTCTGGGAGCTTGTGCCGGCGCTCACACCTGAGGCACGGTCAGGTCAATGGCGAAGATGCCAGCGGTGTGGTGTTCTCACACATTTGGACTTGAGTATCTGTCCCACGTATCATTGCGAGGGGCGGCTGATCTCACTCAATCCGAACGAGGCTTCTGAAGTAGAAAACCATTATCGACGACTCTATCTCGGCCTTGAACCGATTCCCTTCAGTATCGAAGAACACACTGCACAGTGGACAAGCGCCGAGGCCGCTTCCATTCAGGAGGCTTTCGTTAAAGGTGAGGTTAATGCGCTCAGCTGCTCCACCACGTTTGAGCTCGGCGTAGACGTGGGCGAATTGCAGGCCGTCCTCATGCGCAACGTGCCACCTACGACAGCGAACTACGTTCAACGGGCCGGTCGAGCCGGACGCCGTACCGATTCGACTGCATTTGCCGTCACCTTTGCTCAGCGCCGTTCACACGATCTGACGCACTATGCCAACCCCAAACGCATAGTAGCCGGGAAGATTCGCCCACCGACGTTTGCCATTGCCAACGAGAAGATCGTTCGGCGCCACATGCACTCGGTAGTGTTTGCCATGTTCTTCCGTTCGATCCGTGATCAAACCGGAAGGCAATTTCATACGGTGGGTGACTATTTCGACGTCCCTGAAGGCGCGCCCTCTGGCCCAGCACTGCTCAAGGGTTATCTCACCTCGCGCCCGGCGTCACTTCAAGAGGCTCTCACTCGTGTCGTCCCGAGTGAGTTGCAGGCCGAATTGGGGATCGAGACGTGGGAATGGATCACAGGATTGACCAATCTGGACGGTACAGGAGTGTTGGACAACGCACAAAGTGAGGTCGAAAACGATCTGACCATTTTCTCCCAGTTGATGGATGAAGCCATTGCCCAGAAACAGGGCTATGATCTGGAGCGCTACAAGCGAATATTGGTAACTCTGCGGAGTCGGGATCTGTTGGGTTTCTTGGGTTCACGGAATGTGCTGCCAAAATACGGCTTTCCAGTCGATGTGGTCGAACTGAAGACGGACCACTTGCATTTTGATACGGCTAAAAAACTTGACTTGCAGCGCGACCTGCGGATCGCCTTGTCCGAATATGCGCCTGGTGGCGAAATTGTTGCCGGCAAGCGTGTCTGGGTGAGTGGGGGTCTGTATCGTCGGCCAGATCGAGGTTGGCCGGAGTATTATTACGCCGTCTGTTCAGAATGCGGCCGTTTCAATAGCAGCCCGGCCCAACTGAATGGAACGTGTAAGGCCTGCGGGACTGCACTAGGTCATGGTCATCAGCAATTCGTCAGACCTGTATTCGGGTTTGTAGCCGATCTTAAAGAACCACGCACGCCCGGCGAGGGACGACCACAACGGACTTACACTTCCCGCGTATTTTTTGCCGACTATGCCACCCATGTGGATCCCGAAATTGAAACGGAAGGCACTTTTAGGCTCGGCAGCGCCTTCGCAGTGGACAAGCGCTACTCGCGCCACGGGAAATTGGCGGTAATTAACGCTGGTCCGCGAGGCCGCGGTTTTCGAATCTGTGCCAGCTGTGGTCGCGGTGAAGTTGTACCGGAGTCAACCAAGGTACGTCGCAATGCCCCTCGCGACCATCTCGATCCCCGTACAGGACGCAAATGCCGAGGCACTTTTGTTAATCGTCATCTCGGTCATGAGTTCCTCACCGACGTTCTGGAGTTGCGCTTCCTTGGTACACTTTGTGTTGGAAGAGACGAGGGCTTCTGGCTGTCCCTGCTTTATGCTACGCTGGAGGGTGCCGCTGAGACCTTGAGCATCCGCCGCGACGACTTGGACGGTTGTCTCTACCGGTATAACTTATCTCAGCCACCTGCGCTTATGCTGTTTGACAATGTCCCTGGTGGCGCAGGCCACGTTAAGCGCATCGGCGATAATCTGAAGCCGGTTCTCGCCTCAGCCCTGGAGCGAATTGGAAACTGCGAATGTGGCCCTGAGACGAGTTGCTATGAGTGCCTACGCAACTACAGGAACCAGCCCTATCATGAACTCCTCGCCCGCGGGCCAGTAGTAGAGTTTCTGAAACAGGTAGTGAGATAATAGGAACACGTTCCTTGAAAGATAGACTTTGGACAAAACTACTACCAACGCAACGGCCATAACTTCGTGGGCCGTTGCGTTGGTTTGATGCTTTACTTCCGCCGTTTTCGATTGACTGCGATCACCTCCATCGCCCTGGCATGCCCACCAAACAGATCGAGTTGCAACACATCCTCGACGTTCAACACAGGCATGTGTAGGCTCATTGCTACCGGGCTACCCATCGGGGACTCCGTGATGGCAGTGGTGGACTCGGCGCCGGTCGTGAAGATGCCGTTCACCAGATCACCGACCGTTTGATACGTCTTGCCTTCCAGCGCCGCGCGGATCATCTCGCGCTGCAGGTCATCGTCGTCGGCTTCGATCAGCGAGCCAGATGCCTCGTCGCCATACAGCAGCATGGCGTGCTTCATCTTCGCGCCCATGCGCTGCAACAGCGCTTCTTCGATCGTGTCCTTGTAGACCAGGAAGGTCACGTCGACTTCGTTGCGCTGCCCCAACCGCCACACACGCCGCTGCGCCTGCCAGAGGGTATAGAGGCTAAGGCTCAATTCCAGAAACACCACGTGGCTGAAAGTGAGAAGGTCGAGGCCAGTTTCAATTAGCTTCGGATTGACGAGCAGTGCATCCATGTTGGGTGCCTCGAGCGTGATCCATGTCTCGCGTTTCGCAGGCGACATGTCGCTGCTGCTCAACGTGCCAACACGGATCGGAACATCCAACACGACGCCGTTCGAGTTCGCTCCGAGCAGCGCCCGGCTCGTATCGACTTCCACCAGCATGGTATCATCCATTCCGCCTGGCACCAAGGCCTCGAGTGCCTGTTGCAGACGCGGGCGAATGTCACGCGTCCCGGACTGCTCGACGAACACCAGTGTCTTACGACCACGCTCCTGGTTATGCCGGACGATCTCGGCCAGGCGTACCTCCTTCGGCAGCCAGGGCAGATCGGGACCGGTGACGGCCGGTAATTCGACATGAATCGGCCTGCCACGCCTGGAGTCATACGCAGCCACTTCGTCACGGTAGGCCGACACCGGGCGAAAGCGCATCGTCGCGAACCAGATCGACAGCCCGCCCGGATCGTGATCCTGCATCGCCAAGCGCATCGCCTCAGACAACAACTGCCTATCCGTCTCCTCATACTGCTTCTTCAGCGGCTTGGGCATCTTCAGCCGCTCGATGTGCTCGTGCAGCGGCGGCAGGCTGTAGCCCAGGTCGGTGATCTTCCCGAACAGCGTGATCGGCAGCAGGAACCGGATCACCGCCGGCGACACACCCGGCAGCTCATCCTGCCGGTAGTTCCAGCGCTCGATGCCGGTACTCAAGCCACGACCGGCTGCCAGCGGCTCGTTCTGCGACCACGTCATCTTCCACAGGCCGTAGTGATCGACCCAGCGCGTCTTGTCTTTGTAGCGATACAGACGGCGCACTTCGGCGTTGCGGCGATACAGCAGATAAAAAAGCGAGCCACCCGTGCCGCCGAAGAGGGTCCCAGTTAGAGCCAGTCCATAGGGGATGGCCGAGATCAGTCGTCCATCGGCAGTGCCGATGTCGGAACGGCCGTCCTGGCACTTATGGATTTCGTCTCCGATATAGACCTTGAACAGCCCTTTGAACTTGCGCTGTATCAGGCGGCTCAGACCCACACGCCGCCAGCGCGACATCTCATACAGTGGCGCACCGCAAGTGTGCGAGCGCTCACCAGTCTTCTTGCCGCTCGCATCCAGGATTGGTTCTTGGATCTCATTGTCGCAGCGCCACGGCAACGTAGCGTGTCCTTTGCCGCAGGTAGGACACACGATCAGGTGCTGCAGTTCATAGGCGCCCGTTTCCTCGTTCCACACTCTCTGCCATCGCCTCTTCTCGACCGGCACCGGCCCGGCGTCATACTTGGCCGGGTCGAAGGCGATGACCGCCGCCGCCTTGCGCCCGAGATGCCCAGCCCGGTAGTCGGCAGCGAAGTCGAACAGCGTGTAGTCGTCGCGGTCGACGAACTCGACGACCAGTCCGGTTGCCGTGAACTGGATCGTTGGCGGTTGCGTGTGCCCGTTGTCACGGAAGGCACAGAGCGACTGCAACGCTTTCACCAGCCGGGCAGCCGATGAGCCTGTACACTCGACGACCACGCGCCGGCGACCACCCGGATCGTTGATCGTGACCGGGGCGATTTGGGTGCGCGTCGTATCGACGATGCGGCCGCCTGCTTCCTCGATAGCAAGCACGACCTGCGAATGCCACCGACTTGCCTCACCCCGTGCTGGCCGTGTGATGATGCGTGCCGCGATGGGAGAGTCTGGATCACTGGCGCGCTCCAGATCGCGCCGCCACTTCTCGACCATATGGCCGGGGCACAACACCAGGGCGGGCCACTGATCCAGTTCTTCCAGCGCGCCGATGCTCGAACTGGTTTTGCCCCAGCCCATGTCGCAGTTCAGGAGGCACTGACGATACTTCCGCATCACCCGCGCGGCGGCGATGGCGAAGTGCTTCTGCGCGTCGAACAGGCCGCGCATCTCGCGCCCCGGCAGTGGCGGCAGCCCCAGCGCGACCTGGGATGCGATGTCCCATTCGCGCCCGGTCGGCCGCCAGTCATACGTCGGCTGGTTGCGTTTGAGCAGCGCGTCGGCGATCGCGCCCGCATGGCGCGTGATGAAGTCGCCCACTGCATCGGGCTTGTCCAGTCTCTCCAGCGTGCCATCCGGGTGGGCGACGGTGATGATGGTGACCAACCGCTCGCGCGCTTCGACCTTTGTATGGGAATACTCGCCCTCGTCGTCGTACTGCGCTTCTGCCGACTCGTCGACGGCTTTGGACGACATACCCTTCATCAGGATTTGCCCATCGGGCGTGTCGATGCTCAGCACGCCGACCTCGCCGCTGGAGATCTCCATCGTCATGTGGCCGATCTTCTCCGGCACGGCGACGTTGATGGGCGCGCCCGGTGGCCGGACGTAGGTCGCGCGGTGGTAGTCGTCGCTCCCGACAACCTCGCATCGGATAGCCGCGCGGAGCAGGTCTTCAGGCGTCGCCGGCTGGTATTGAAACCGGCCAGCCTGCGGAGCAGCCGGAATCACGAAGCGGCCGTCGCCGGACACCAGTTCAGGCAGCGTGGCCGAGTCGTCGGCCAGTCGTGAAATGCTCTCGATTTGGTCCTTCGTCGGCGGCTCGTATCGCTCCTTGCGACGAGCGGCCAGGATGACGACCTGCTTGAAGCGGTCGTAGTCCTCGCCCGAACGAAAGATAAGGATGTCTCGATACCACCCTACCAGATGACGGGCGAATCGCTCGTCACCCAGCATGCTGCGCGGGACGAGGATGACGTGATGCCCGCCGGGGACGATGCGCGGCGTCATCTGCGACACGAACAACCACTCGTGCCGCAGGTGCTTGCCGTGCTCGTCGCGTGTGCTCGACCAGTCGTACGGCGGATTTTCGAATGCGAGAGACACGGTGCGCTGGCCCCAGTTCACCGCATAGAACGAGGCCGGCAGCACCACGTCGAGTACGCGCTGTGCTTCGTCGGCTCGGGAGTACGAGATTTCGACGCCCCAGGTTTCGCTTTCACCACCGACCGCCTGTGCGAATGTCGCCAACGCCTCGCCTTTGCCGCAGCACGGATCGGCCAGGCGCGAGCGGGCCGGGTTGCTGAACCAGGTCGCGATCAGCCGGACGATGGATTCAGCGGTCGGGTAATACAGGATGTCCGCTTGTGCTTTCAAGCGTGCCATTGTTGTTCTTCCTCCATTTAGGCGCGAAAAAAGGACACACGGCCTCAGCCGTGTGTCCCGCATCGCGCGTTGTTCAGTTGCTCAGAGATGCTTCAGATGATGATTCGTTTGTGCTTCAGGCCATCGGCGATGACGGTTTCCCAGGCTTCCTCGTCGCGCTTCACGCGAGCCGCGGTGGTGAAACCTCGACCGGCCACGGGCAGGAACTCGACGAGTTCCATTTCCTGGCCGGCTTCGATGAGATACTGCGCCCATTCCGGTCGGGTGGGCCAGGGGATCGCCAGCGCCAGCCGCTCGCCGAACTTGCCGGCGAAGTCCTCCTCACCGACCGCGACGACGTAGAAGCACTCCGCCTTCGGATGGTGCTTCGGGTCGCCGGTCAGCGGATGAAGCAGGACTGCCGTCACCCCGGCCGCGTGCGCCTTGTCGAGACCTGTGGTGACCGTGATGTATCCTCGCCGCGCGCCCTGAAGAATCTCGCGCCCGTCGGGATGCGTGAGCGTCAGGTAGCTCTTACTGCTGTTGTTCGCCAACGTCGCGCGGATGGCCGTGAGCAACTCGTGGCTGGTCGTCACCACGTGAGCGGCGACCAGCTGTGAGTCTTCGGGTGACCACACCGCGCCAGAGGCGTACACCAGCGCGGAGTCATTCGAGAGCTTGAGCACTTCCGTCTCGTCGTCAGGAGCTTCCACATCAAGTTCGTCATCGACTTCGAATTCGTCGTCGTCTTGCATCATTCTTTCTCCGTTTGATAGAGAACCGTGCAGAGGGCGGCTTGCCCTCTACACGGTCAGTGTTGCGCCAGCAGCAGGCTTCTCAGCATGCCGCCCAGTTTCTCTGGGAGATGCTCCGCTGAGCAGGCGATGAGCCGGCCGGCGAACAGCTTCTCCATCTGATTCCGATCACTCGCGTCGGTTCCCAGGTACACACCGACGACCAGGTAGCCGTGTCGAGCCAGGCGGTTGATGTCATCCAGCGACAGCGCCCAGTCGGTCGGGCCGCCGGTGTCTTCATCAGGTTCCCACACCGGCTGACCATCGTGGACGACGACGATGACCTTCTCTCGCTCTGGCCGCTCGCGCAGGCTCTTCTCGGCGACCTCCAGTCCCCAGTGCAGGAACTCCGCACCGGTGTGGCCGCGATAGCCGGCGATCAAGGCCTTCGCCATCTCATCCCGCTCGCCGAACCCGGCGACGGTATCCACCGGGTTAAACTCACTCTCGCCCGGCTCACATCCATCGCCAAAGTACGAGATGGAGACCGGTGTCTCCAGTTCCTGCCCGGCCAGCCAGACCATCATCAGCGCCAGCCGGACGCTCTCATCGATGTATCCCATGCTGCCGGAGCGATCCACCAGCAGGTGAATCGCGGCAGGCGGATTGTCCTCGGCGATGTCCTCCATGCAGAGGAACGGCGTATCAGGTGTTCGCACTTCCTGGCGAAAGTGATACCGCCCGCCCGCTTCGACCGGCATAGGGCTGCGCTCCGGTCGTGGCACGCGCAGCGCCTGCACCAGCCGCCCGGCCAGCGGACGTGCCGCATCCTCGATGTCGATATATGGCTGCGGCTCGACTTGCGCGGGTGAGTGACCTCGCCCGTGCTCGTGCACATTCGGTGTGCCCAGGCCAGGTTGGACATCAGCAGAGTCACCTGGAAACGGCAGGGCTTCGTCGTCGCGCTCCTGGGGCACGTCGTAATCGACGAACGGCAGGTCGAGAGCGACGCGCGACTGGGGGATGTCCAGGAGCAAGAGGATGTCTTTCGCCAGCCGGATGACTTCGGAAGTATTCACTGCCGACCATGACGCTTCGACGATTGGCCGGACTTGCGACCACAGTGCAATCGCTTCTTCATCATTGAGCAGGGCGATGCGCCGGAAGTTCGCTTCTGTGTCGCGGTCGCACGCCCAGCGCCACCACAGGCAGGCTCCGAACGCCATCAGTGCCGCAGCCAACTTGGTGACTTTGGAGGGCGCATCTCGATAGCACAGGTCGCCGGCCAGCCGAATCGCCAGCGATACGCCGGGATACAGCACGGTGATGGCTCGCTCGATACGCCCGTCTTCGAGCATGTTAACCAATTGACACAGGATGTTCTGCCACGCTTCCGGCCAGGCATCGGTGAAGAAGGCATGGCCGACTTCGTGCGCCAGGATGCCCTGTGTCACTCGAAACTGCACGTCATCTGGCTCGTTTCGGAACATCTCGGGATTGGCTTGAATCTCGCGCGTCTTCGGATTGTGCCGGCCTGTGCCGCCGACACGCAGCCGGACGCGATAGCGCCGGCCTTGAAGCAGCGCCAGCGTCCACTTGACCAGCCGCTCCTGAACCGGCCGCCAGATCCACCACGGCACTTTGCGTTTCGCTGTCTCGGTCATGCCGGTAGGCCTCCGAGGCTTTTCAGGTAGTCGCTCAGCGCCTGGAAGTTGGCCTGGTTGATGCGACCGGTATGGTCGCGCCCACAGGCCAGGTCGGCCCAGGTCAGTTGCGCCTGGCGCATCACATCACCGACGGTCTTGGCTTTGGCCCTTGCGCACTTGCGCGCCCAGTTGAGCAGGCTGGCCGTGTCGATGCAGCCGGGCAATTCTGCGTTGCCCAGCATGCGACGCGTCTCAGCCGCGACCTTGACCAGATACTCGGCCACGCCGCGATTCACATCGGTCTCGCGCAGGATGAGTTCGAGTTCCTCGTTGTGGCCGAGATAGTCGAACTCGATTAGCGTGTCGAAACGGCGGCGCACTGCCGGGTCGAGGTCGGACACCGCGTAAGCGCGACCGAAGTTTCCTGCCGCCACGATGCTCAGGTGCTCGACCGGACACCACACCACTTCCGAGGTCATGGGCGCTTCGGCGAGATAGCAGTCGCCGTCGCCCGCCACGGCGTATCCCATCTGCCGCAGCTCCCGCGCGGGCTTGACGTTCATCAGCCCGAGCAGGATGTTGAGATGCTTGCGCGGGACGCGGTTGACCTCGTCCAGGAAGAGCACGACCCGCTCCGACTGCGCCCAGCGCATGGCGCGAAACACCGGCCCATCCTGCCACACACGCCGGTCATCTTCGGTGGGCACGATGGCGCCCAGGAAGTCCAGGTCCATCAGCCCTTCTTTGCCTTCGACGACGACCAGCGTCCAGTCGGAGTAGTGTTCCATCACCTGCTGCAGCGCGAAAGTCTTGCCGGTGCCGGTCGGGCCGGCCAGCAGGACGTTCTCGCCGGACAGCAGCGCCTCATTCACCGCCTCGGCCTGCCAGCCGACGAAGCGCGTGGTGAAACGTCGCGCTACAGGTCTTGACTTGCGCTTCGGCGTTGCAACAGGTGTCGGCGGTTGAGCAGCAGCCCGCAGCGCCTCAAGTGCTTTCAGATCAGTCAGCGCTCTCGTATTCACGGGGGCGCCGATGACCGGCCCGATGACGCTTGCTTCGGTGATGTTGACATTCATCAGGCGATCGTGTGCGTCGTCGGGCTCGGCGTCGCGAAAGCGGAGAAAGTAGTATGTCTCGTCAATGGCGCGGCACAGCGACGGCTTGAGGTCTTCAACCAGGCCATCCGCCAGATACTCCTGTAGCAGTGACTGGTAGGCATCGAGCAGGTCGGCCGCTTCCGCCGGATGCGCCAGCGCGTCGATCAGCGCCAGGATGCCGACGTGATAAGTCACCTTGTTGGGAGCGCCGTGCGGAATGCGGAATTCCGCGTCACGCGCAGCGTGCCACTGGCACGGCGCACTGCGGCCTGTCGAGCGCGAAGTCACAATCGCGGTCGCTATCGTCGAGTCGGCGTATGCTTCCACAACGTAGCCTTGCAGCGCCGAGACCAGCGCCCGCGCCAGGATAGCGCTCACCCGTGCCCTGCCGGTCTTGTTGCGCCGCGCCGTGAAGGTGTGCTCTTCATCACCGCGCAGCCAGGGTACTTCGTCGATGGTGTTGCGCTTGCGAAAGAGAAGTGACACGATGGGAGAGGTCATTGTTCTTACTCCGTTTGGGTAGTCGGATAGTCTTGAGGTCGCGTAGTTCAGTGGCTTATCGAGTACGTGTCTATTCGAGTTTTTTCACTCGTTGAAGGCGAGCCCTCGTTCTTTCATCGACACATATCCAGCCTGGCTCACGATCAGATGATCCAGAACCTCCACGTCCAACAATGCGCCGGACTGGATCAGTTCCTTGGTCAGTGCGACATCCTCCGGACTGGGACTCGTGTCAGACGACGGGTGATTGTGCGCGACGATGATCGCCGGGCAGTTCAAGCGCACCGCCGGCCGCAGCACTTCGGCGATCCGCACCATCGCAGTGTTGACACTGCCCTTGTAGATTGTGACCACGTCGATCACGCGATTGCGCGTGTCGAGTAGCATCACGCGCAGCTCCTCTTGCTCCAGGTGCCCCATCTGCGGGATCAGGATGCTGGCCGCATCGCCCGGCGAGCGAATCTGAGGTCGCTCCTCCGGTCGATCGGTAACCGTGCGATGACCCAGCTCGATGGCGGCCTTGAGCAGCGCCGCGCGCCGGGGACCGATGCCGGCAACGGCTTGCAGCTCGATCGCCGAAGCGTTGACCAAATCGCGCAGCGTCGGGAAGTGGGCCAGCACCTGCAGCGCCAGGTCTGGATCGCCGATCAGTGTGGCGATCAACTCCAGGTTGGACGCGGCCTTGTGACCGGCGTCCAACACACGGGCCTGAGGCGTCTCGCGCAGGATGCGCAGAGATGGGGGCGCAGCCGGCAGAGCCTGCCCTGAGCCTGTCGAAGGGTCGCCGAACTGCAGTTGGGTTGCAAAGTTGGATAGCATCGTTTTTCCTCCGTTGGGGAGCCGGGGTCATGCCGCCGGCGTGAGAATGGGGTGTCTGAGGTCAGTGCCGTCAGACGGAGACCACAGGGCTCAAAGCCACTGGGGTACACGAGGGAGGAGGAGAGGCGATAAGTGCGAAGGGCACTGACAGAACAGGACCGCTGCGAATTGGGCAGCGGCCGTGCCGTGCGGATGATGCTACTTGACAATATTATCGTTAAGTGATACTATCGGAATGTGATCGAGTCGTTTGCAGACGCAGAAACGGAGAAGATCTACAGAGGCCTTCCCTCGCGGAAACTGCCAACGGATATTCAGAAGACGGCCCGGCGCAAGCTCCTGTACCTGGACGACGCCGATGATTTGCGAGACTTGATAGCGCCACCCGGCAACCGGTTAGAGGCACTCCGGGGTGACCGCGCCGGTCAGCACAGCATCCGGATCAACGACCAATGGCGCATCTGCTTCAAGTGGGCCAATGGCAAGGCGAAGGATGTCGAGATTGTCGATTACCACTAGCAGGAGGACAGCACAATGAAGAAGCTCCCACCCGTTCATCCCGGTGAAGTATTGCTCGAAGACTTCATGAAGCCGCTCGGCCTGAGCCAGTATCGCGTGGCGAAGGACATCGGCGTGCCGGCGCTGCGGATCAGCCAGATTGTTCGCGGCCAGCGCGCGATCACGGCAGACACCGCCATGCGCCTGGCCCGGTACTTTGGCACGAGCGCGGCGGTCTGGCTGCGGATGCAGGCGCGCTACGATTTGGAAGTAGCAGAAGATCAGATGGGGAAGCGCATCGAGCGGGAAGTCAAGACCTTGAAGCGCACCGGGCCGGTTGCAGAGCCTGCACGGTAAGCTGCGTTATCCTCAAGCCGAATATCTGAGGGACGGCGATGCATTGCCGTCCCTCTACTATGTCACGGGGTTTCGGGAGTGATTGGCTCGGCTGGATACCCGTACAGCGCATCGCCGAAGTTATCTTTGCCGATTTCCTCCACGCCGGTCTCGAACGAAACCTTCGTTCCATCCTGGTGAAATGCAGCAAAAGCTACCGCTTCCTCTCGCTGCGTGTCGTATGCGATAACCTGCGGGGCAGTCTTCCCTTCGATCGATTCCAGCAGGTAGAACAGGTCTACCTTTGCTACAGGGAACTCGAAGCCCTCGACGAAGATGAACAGGCCATCGGATGCGACCTCGATCGCAGCCTGTACACAGCCTTTCGGCCCCTCGAACGTGAAGACTTCGCTTCTTGCGCCTGAGGTCAGGTCGAACTGGGTCATGGTCACTCGCTCCTGGTGAGCAGAGCCCGTGCTCCGCGCGTCCAGCGACAGTGGCCGCACTCGCCACTGGCTTCATGGTTGTCGAACAACAGGCATCGGGCTCTCGCCAGCGAAGCCATCACCATCCGGGCATGGCGCATCCGATCATCGTCTGCCGGTAAAGCGCCTGCGTCCAACTGCTCGTCGAAGAGAACAAGAAGCCCGCCCAGGACTGTCGTGGCCTGCTCGATCTGCCAGCGCATCAGCAGGCTGTTGTATTCGTGCGTGTGCAGGTAGCGCCAGGTCGCTTCGCCCTCGTAGACGAAGCCCTGGTGCTCGATCAGCACCGCATCGCCAATCAGCGGCCAGCGCGGATCGGCGAGGAAACCCGTCACCTCAAACGGCCCGATCTCGTCTTGTTCGAGCGGGTCGAGCGTCGCCCAGACCACATCCGGGTCGATTTCGACGACCCGGACGTAGCGCGCCGGGTCGATTTCGTCTAGATCGTCGCAGGCATGCAGCGGCCGGCGATAGAACACTGCAATGTTATTCACGTCGCTTCCTCCGTTTGTCGATGGCCGGGAAGGCATTGCTTCCCGGCCACCTCGTTGTAACTCGGTTAACGCAGTTGCATGGGCATCATGACGTGCGTGAAGGCATCGTCCCCGATGGGACGAAGCACGCCCGGTGACGAAGCCGTCGTGAGCTCCAGAGACACCTGAGGCGCTCCGACCGCCTTCAGCGCATCGATCAGGTACTGCACGTTGAACGCGATTTCGAGCGGCTCGCCCTCGATTGAGGCATCGACCTCGCCGGCGTTGTCACCGGTCTCGGCGCTCGTCGCTTGAACTGCCAGGTGACCCGGCCTGGACTCGTCGCCGGGCACGATGGTGAGACGCACCGTGTTGGCGCTCTCACGCGCGAACACGTTGGCCGCCTTGCACGCTTTGATCAGCGGCGCGGTATCCAGCACGGCACGCGCGGTGTTTGACTTCGGCATGATCATCTGGTAGTCCGGGAACTTGCCGTCGACGAGCTGCGCCACAAGTTCGACGCTATTCAGCCGGAACATGATCTGGTTGCGCTGCGGCGTGACGGCGATGGACACCGGCTCTTCCTGACCGTTCAGGACGTGACCGAGCTCAGTCAGCGCGCGGGCGGGAACGATTACCTCAAACGGCTGGCTCACCGTAGCACTCAGCGAGCCCGTTCGCACCGACAGGCGGAAGCCATCGGCGGCCGCGAAGGTCAGCCGGTCGCCATCGAAGCGGGCCAGCACGCCGGTGAGGATCGGACGCGATTCGTCCCGCGCCGCGGCGAAGGTCACCTGTTCGATCATCTGCCCCAGCACATCCGGCTCTATCTGGATGGCTTCGTCGCCCTCGATGTGCGGGATGAGGGGGAATTCATCTGCATCGATTCCCTTGACGTTGCTCTTGAAGCGACCGGATTGCAGCTTGAGCGTCTGCGAGCCGTTCATACTCATGTCCACCTTGCCCGGCGGCAGCGTGTTGACCAGATCGACGAGCGTCCGCGCGGGCACAGTGATTGCGCCCTCTTGCTCGATCTGGGCGCCGATCCAGCAGGTGATGCCGATCTCCAGGTTGGTCGCGGCCAGCTTCAGCCTATCGCCGTCCGAGGCCAGCAGGATGTTGCTCAGCGCCAGCAGCGTCGACCGCTCTTTCACGATGCGGCCGGCGATGCCCAGGCCTTTCGCCAGGTTCTCTTGCAGACAGGATACATTCATCGTTCTTGCTCCATTTGTGTGGGTAATGCGAGAGAAGCGGCGCACACCGCACCTCTCGTGTCTACTTGTTGCAATCGGGAAGGTAACCACATGGGTGAGTGGCAGCGGTAGCCATCTCCCCACGCCGGATGCCGGGATAACTGCCATCATCGGACGGTGGGATGATGTACTCGCGGAAGAACCAGCCCTTCACCCTTTCCCAGCCATCGTGCAAGAAGTGCGCAGTGCCACCCTGCTCGCACAACCAGCCTAATCGCCTCACGGTGTCCCACGGATGATTCGGCCGGACCGCTGAGCCGCAGATCGGGCAGGTCTCCGGGATGGGGGCTGGATTCGGCACATCGTGCTCGCGCGTCTCCGACCTGCCTGCGTAGGCAGGCTCGTATGCCTCTGGGATCAGGTCTTGCCATCGGACTGACCGCACTGCATTCGGGGGCTGGTCTGGTGACTCGACGCCCGGATCGGACTCGCGGATCACGTGCCTGGCACCGACAGGCTGTTTGCTCAGGCCTGCCTCGAGCGAAGTCGAGAGGATGACACTGCACGCGGCCTGGATGCCGCTGCTGTGCGCGTTGGTCGAGGCCCATTGCAGGTCATGTTTGCTGAGCAGCCCGGCATCCAGTAGATCACCGATGCGGCGACCGGCCAGGCCCCGGTTCTTATTGAAAGGCCACACCACGCACCGTGCCTGCTGCAGCGTCATGCGCGAAGGCGCGGCTTGTGTCTGCACTACTTGCATGGTCTATCTCCTCTCGCGCGATGCGGGTCGAAGACTGCACGCGCGCATTCCGAAGTTGTGTTCAGATGGGTATGTCGGCAATAGGGACAGCGGGGGTCGGGTCATATGCCGAATCACATTCGCTGTCGTCGTCGACTGATAGAGCTTCGGCGACGGTCAGCAGCGACTCCCACTCGGCATCCGTCACACTTGCACCTGCGCTGGCGCGCGGCGCAAGTGCAGGTGTCAGCAGAGACTCGGGCATCAAGAGAGGGAATCCGCAAGTGGGACACGTCGTGTCTGCTTCTCGCAGCGGCATCTCCATAATCGATTCGCCGCAGTCAGGGCACACTTGCATGAGGCGTGCATCATCGTCAGTCATGTTTTCCTCCGTTCACGAAAAAGCGGAAAGGGAACTCTCGCTCCCTCTCCGCTTCGTCGAAGCGAACTTGCCAAAGGTTAATCGGGCACTTCGTCGAGCGTTTCGACTTCCTCGGCGGGTTGAATCGCCTCGCCGGTCTCGGCGTCGACCGGGAGCTGGGTCAGGATGATGCTCCAGTCCTCGTACGTCTTGGAGTCGGTCTCGCGCTTGTCGTAGCGCAGCCGGCCGACCAGGTGAACCTTGCGGCCCTTCCGGCACTCGGCCAGCGCCAGCGGCAAGGATTCGTTACCGTCCTTGCTGGTGAAGGCCTTGACCTGCAGCCACAACGTCTCCTGGTTCTCGCCCTGCCACACGGCGATGGACGTGCGCGTCCACGGGCGACCTTCAGCGGTGTACTTCATCGCCGGGTCTTGCCCCAGGTTGCCGGTGACTTCCAGCTTGTTGAAGGGCAGCTTCGGCCCTTTCCCGTTGCTCTTGCCCTTCGGGTTGACGTTGGTCTTGCCATTCTTGTCAGGCATCTTTCTCTCTCCATTTGATAGATGTGCTGGCTAAACCCGCCAGCAGGGATGGGTCGGCGAACTCAGTCGCCGGACGACACTTCACTGACGGCGCCCTTTCCAACTGGGCCGCCATGCAGGGATTCGCACTGCTGGCGAGCCGAACAGTAGTCGCACTCCCACACCTGGTCCGCACCGGTTAGCACCGGCGGCAGCTCGTTCTGGAGAAACAGGCGCAGGCGCTCTTCGAGCAACGTCTGCGTGTCCTCCAAGTTGAGCATCTCGACCGGCAGTCGCAGTTGCTGTCCCATGTCTTGGTACACGACGGTCGCGCTGTCGATCGGGATGCCGTTCTCCCACAGGATCAGCCGATACAGGCTGATCTGCTGGACATGATGCGGATCGGGGCGGGGGTCGCTGCGTTGCTCGATGGCCCTGGCCTCGTGCTCGCCGCCGCAACTGGCGCAGGACGTGACCTTCGTCCGGATGGCCCACGGTCCTTCGCGGATCACCTCGCCCGTTTCAGGACAGGTGTACGTGCGCCAGGATCGGGGCACCTCCTTGCGAGTCTTATAGTCGATGAGCCTTCGCTGGCCGACGTAGATCAGGTCAGGCTGCCCGCTGATCTCGACGCGCATATCAGGCATCTCCACAAGTGTAGAGAAGCGTTGCTCGGCAATCGCGTCGGGGTCGTGTGCAGCGTAGGATGCGGCGACGCCATGTCGAGTAAGAAGGTGGCGTTACCGTCACCCCCTCCTCTAAGAACCGGACGTGAAAGTTTCCCTTCATCCGGCTCAAGCCTTCGTAACGCCCCTCGCGGGACGCGGTTTCACAACAGTCATCTTCTGGCTGTGAACTCGGCTATGGCAGTTGGGGTGTAGAAGCACCTGGTTATCTGCTTCGTCTCCACCACCTTTGGATTTCCAAACGATGTGATGGCGATGCCACCCCGTCAGTTTGGTAATCTTCTGGCCGCAGACCGGGCAGATACCGTTTTGAGACTTCCACAGGTTCAGCAGTTTCCGTCGCCCGCGTAGGTTGCTTGCCATTTGCACACCCAAGCGGTGTTCAAAGTAGACCTCCCACGTAGGGTCATAGGGATTGGCTTCCGCTTTGACTTTGACGTGACGCCGGATAGGCGTCTTCGCTGCTGAAATGAGCCTCACGATACGGGGTTTTCCATTCGGCTCTTCGACGACGCCTGTGAATGCCCAGTTACGACCGCCATGTGTACCGAAGTACTTCTTTCGGACCCACCCGGCGTTCTTGTTGGGGTGTCTTCGTTTCGCCCACCGCCACAGCGCCTCGAAGATCGCGCTGTCCATGTTCGACAGGGTTCGCTTGCTGGCGACATGCTGGTGATAATTGGCCCAACCCTGAATCACCGGGTTGAGTTGCGTTATCAGTTGCCCCGCCGTAGCCGACTTGCTCGCCTTGATGATTGTCCTGACCTTCTTCAAGAACGCTTGTTGATTCTTCTTGGAAGGCTTGATGAGCAGCTTCCCGTCGTACTTGCGGATGTTCTGCCCCAGGAAATCAAAGCCATCCTCGACATGCGTGATGCAGGTCTTCTCCGCTGAGAGTTCCAGTCCTCTTTCTGCCAAGAACTCTTTGACGACAGGGAGGACTTCGTATTCCAGCATCTCCTTCGTTTTGCCGGTGACGATGAAATCATCGGCGTATCTGACGAGGTGTACCTTAGGACACGGCGACCTGCCGTTCTTGCGGTGGAACTTCTCCTTCAACTTCTGTTCCAGCCCGTCCAAGGTCATGTTCGCCAGCACGGGCGAGATGATGCCGCCCTGCGGAGTACCGTCATCCGTCGGGTAGAGGGTGCCTTCTTCCATGAACCCGGCCTTCAGCCACTTTCGGAGGATGGCTTTCTCCATCGGGATGTTCGCCAACAACCAATCGTGGCTGATCCTGTCAAAGCATGACTTGATGTCGCCCTCCAGTATCCATTCCGCCATGCGCTTACGTGCCAAGTCACTGAAGCACTGCTCGATGGCGTCAGCGGTTGACCGCTGCGAGCGGAAGCCGTAGGAGTTCGGGGCTCCCGTCGTCTCGGCCACCGGGTCGAGTGCCAGCAGATACAACGCCTGCATGGCCCGGTCGGTCATGGTCGGAATTCCTAGCGGGCGCTTCTTGCCATTGCTTTTCGGGATGTAGGTTCGCCGTAACGGTCGAGGGTGATACCCTCGTTGTCGCAGCGAGCCGATGGCCGTCGCTTTCTTCGCGGGAGTGTCCCAGATGTCGCCGTCCACTCCCGGTGTGTTCTTGCCTTGATTCTCTGTCACTCGTCGGACGGCGAGTGCTTTGCCGCTGAACGAGTGGGTCAGCAGACGTTGCAGGGCTTTCACCTTGCCCCATCTGCCTGCCTGTGTCGCCTTCACGATACGCGCTTGGAGCCGGCGCACATTTCGGTTCGCTTTATGCCAGTCAATGGCGTGCCAGTGAACCTCCGCGTGGGAGGTCGCACAAGCAAGTGTTCCTTTTGCTTTCATCTGCCTTACCTCCTCTGTCGGTTAATCAAGCTTTCTCGTGATGGAAGACCATGTGGAAGTCAGCTCACTTTCGTGCCGGGTGATGTCGCCATCGCTTACGCGACGGTTCAACCCTTATCTGTCCCGTTACAGGACAGCCTTCGCTTTTTCCACACTCCCATACCCGCAATCCTGTCGGCTTGCCTTGCGGCTTGCTTTCCTTATTAAGCTGGACTTCGGTACATTGCTCGAATTATATGCAGTCGGCGATGTGCATTTCGATGAATTTGCCAGAGAGTGTCTTCAGCCGACGCGCGTTGAATCGCTGGCACGCTTTGAGTGCTTCGCGCTGAGTACGGATTGTTCGA
>DATDPU010000124.1:0-21451 GCA_035292585.1 Anaerolineae bacterium
TTCGCGCGGCGAGATGCCGAAGAACTGCGGGTCGAAGGTGTCCACCTGCGCCAGAAACGAGCCCCACTGCACGCACGCTTTGACCTGCGCCTCCAGCCCCAGGGGGTCGTAGACCTGCATGCCCCAGCGCGCGGCGGGCACAGGGGTGATGGCGTCCACGCCGGCGTGCAGCAGACGCCAGAACGCTTCGGGCGTGTCGGCCCCGCCGGGGAAGCGGCAGGCCAGCCCGATGATAGCGATCGGCTCGTGCTGGGCGTGTTCGAGCGCTTGGAGTTTGGCGCGGGTCGTTTTCAGAGCGACGAGCGCGTGTTGCAGCGCAGCCAGGTGGTCCGCGTCAGGGGGACGGTCGGGCATCGCACTCTCCCATCATCGGCGCCAGCGCCGCCAGTTCGTCGGCGGATAGCTGAACCGGATTGACTTCACACTTTTTCCGTGTTTGTCCGTGTGTACACCGCACCTGTGGTGCAGCCTGCGGCTGTACCATCGCAGGACAAACACCGCAGGTAGGTGCAGGTGTCCGTGTCCTGATTCCCGCCCAAGCCGTAAGAGCCACAATTCATTGGTGGACGGTGCTTTCAGGTGAAGACAACTTGGGTCTGCTCCAAAACCAGCGGCGCTTTGCCCTCGTGTCAGCCCGCAACCCGTAGCCCACGACGGCGGCCAGCACCACGGCATATATCATGTGGATGAAGAAGGAAGTGAAGAACCACTGCCACGTCGTAGTTGCATCCCAGGACTGCATGATGATGGGCGCTGCCGCAAGAAGCGGTTGACTGATAACCGCCACGTACAGCAGACTGAACAGGACACGCTTCGCCGTGTCCGCTCGAAGCGCATGAACCCGAGACACGGTTGCGCCAAAGACCACGCCAAGCCCCAGACCGATCAAATAGCGCATGGCAACGCCCAGTAGAACGCTACCGGTCATATTGAGGCCAATCCCGGAAAAGAAACCTGCCGCGGTATATCCGGCGATGTAGTAGGACAGGTCGCCGGAATATCCCAGCGCCAACAGCGTCCCGACGGCAGTAAGGTCTATCGCGAACGTACCTAATAGGCCCCCGATCAATCCCAACAGCATGCCTCTGGTGAGAGCAACAGGGCTGACCTGATCCTTCGGCCGCGAATCATGCTGAAGCGCTTCTCTCATGTCGAATCCTCCTTACTGAACTGCGGATGATTTTGAGCCAGCACATCATCGGGCTGGCCTTGTTTGGTAAAAGTACGGCCCACATTCTGAAGCGCGTACCTTTCGAGTGTTCGCATACGGTGTAGGCCATCTCACGCCGGGTCGGCTGGTAGTCGCAGTCAGCGTTAGTTAACCGCGAGGTTGACGACGGGACTGCCGGAATCCACCAGGATCGGTTTTTCGAATACCACATCGGGCAACTCGTCCTCCACATGTCGCAGGCGCGGATACAAACAACTGATCGCGGTGACCAGTACGAGCAGCAGGCCCATGCTGATGAGCAACAAACCGATACCGCGCCCCTGCCCCACACCGATGATCTGTCCAACACTTCCGGCCAACGGCCCATTGACCGCGAGCAGCGGCTCAAACACATTGTCAGCCAGCGGCCCGGCGACGAGATACGCCAGCAGCGGAGTCGCTAAGACAATTGTCCGCCGGATGGCAAACACGCGGCCCTGCACATCCGGGGCGACTTTGCTCTGCCAGATCACCTGGTTGGAACTCGCGACGATGGGCACCCAGAAGGAGGTCATGAAGACGCAGACAATGACGAGCGGGATGGAAGCGCGCAGCCCGATGAGGCCCATGAACAGTCCGAGCAGCAACATGGAACCGATCACGGCGTTGATGCGGCGCTTGGCGCCGCCCCAGACGCTCATGACGATGCTGCCGGCCAGGTAACCGATGCTGCCCAGCGACATCGCCGTTCCGAGCACTGCCGGCGAGGTGAAAGACAGCAGCAGAGGGGTGAAGAGCACCAGGCTCATTTCCGTCGTAAAGTTGGCAAAGGCAAACAACACGATCAGCGCGACCAGACCAGGCCGTACCTTAATGTACCTCCAGCCATACGTCGCTTCACGCAGCAACGAGCCTTTGCCTGCCTGGCCTTCGGCGGTTATCACGGGCCGGGGAATGCGGACGATCAGCAGCGTGAAAATGGCGAAGAAAAAAGTCGCGAAGTCAATCAGGATCACGCCTTGAAGTCCGATGGCGCCGATCAGCGCGCCCGCCACGAAGGGTGAAATGAGAAACTGGCCCACCTGCACGATTTGCAATAGACCCGAAGCGCGACCGAACTGCTCTTTGGGAATCAGCTGCGTGGTGGAGGCTGTGAATGTCGTCAGCCCCAAACTGCCAAAGACCCCGTTCATGAACACGGCCAGGTAGATGTGCCACAGCTCCAACCGACCCGCCGTGAGCAGCAACAGAATGAACAGCGTGCTGAGGCTGGACCCCGCATCGCTGAGGATCATCGTCCAACGCCGGTCCCAACGATCGATCAGTGCGCCCGCCAGCGGCCCCAACACCACGCCCGGCAGCGTGAAGAACAGAGAAATGAGCGAGAACTCCGTGATGGAGCCGGTCATTTGGTAGACCCACACCCCCAACGCGAAACTGGTCAGGCCGGAGCCAATGAAAGAGATGACTTGCCCAAACCAAACAATGGCAAAAGCCTTCGGCCCGCTGATGGGGGAGCGTCTGATCGCTGAGATCACGTATCACCGCCTATCTTGTCGGGGCGCAATTCCCTTTGGTTCGCCGCTCATATATTGAACAAGTGCGCCGTAGTGTAGGGCCTCGTGCCCGTTGCACGCCCACGACCCCACACGCGGGCGCAAGCAGGGGGCTGAGCTACTGTCCATGCCCGTGTTCTGACGATGAGCTCTGGTTCGCTTCGACTGCGCGCAGGTGAGCTTGGAGTTGCTCGGCCAGGAGCGTGATGTTCGGCTCGCGCAGCAGCGTGTAGTGATTCCCCGGCAGGGTGTGGACGGTGAGACCGCCGCCGGCCAACGCCCGCCAGCCCGATTCTTTGGCTGACACCGGCTCGCCTGACAACTGGTCGCCGGCCTGGAACAAGGCAATCGAACCGGTGTACATCCGTGGCGTGTAGCGCCGCAGCGCCAGGGTGTTGCATCGAAAGACCTGAAATAGACGGCGCACTTGAGGCAGTTCCATATCCAGGGGGACAATCTTCGCGCGCTTCAGGTGTTCCAACAGAATCGTGAGCCGTTCATCCGGTGTGAGAGCTTCAAAGCGCTGCCGCTCAAACGTGAACGCGTCCAACGCTAAACCCATGTTCAGCGCCAGATTTGCCAGAAGCTCGAGCTCATCTATCTCCGGTTCGGGATTACTCTCTGGTATGGCGGCGTCGAGCAGCGCCAGCAAGGCGACCGGCTGACCCTGAGCCTGGAGCTGTTGCGCCATCTCGAAAGCGATGACCCCGCCGAGCGACCAGCCGCCCAACAGATATGGCCCGTCGGGCTGCGCCGCCCGCAGCAATTCGACGTAGTGCTGCGCCATCGTCTCGATGCGCGTGTCGGGTGCCTGAGCGCTGTCCAGGCCGCGCGCTTGCAGGCCGTAACATGGCTGACTAACTCCCAGATGACGAACCAGATTGGCATAGCACAACACATGCCCGCCGCCGGGATGAACCAGGAACACGGGGCGCTGGCGTGCGTCGCCAGCCTGCATCCGCACCAACGCAGAGGCAGGCGCGGACTCATCACGTTGGCGCAACACGACTGCCAGATGCTCCACTGTCGCTGCCTGGAACAGCGCCGCCACGGGTATCTGGTATCCCCATTCTTGCTGGACGCGCGCCAGCAGTTGGATGGCTAACAGCGAGTGCCCGCCCAGTTCGAAGAAGTTGTGCCTGATACCGATAGGCTGGACACCCAACAGCTCTTCCCAGAGGTGAACCAGATGCAATTCCAGGACATCTCGCGGTGCAGCAAACGAGTCTGCCAGTTCCGATCGCGTTTGCTCCGGCGCCGGCAGCGCCCGGCGATCTACTTTGCCATTGGGTGTCAATGGCAACGCCTCCAGCGCCACAAACGCCGACGGCAGCATGTACTCCGGCAACTTGTCTTGGAGCAAGCGACGCAACTCACCCGCATCGGGCGCGGCTGCCTGCGGCACAACGTACGCGACCAAGCGTTTGTCCCCCGGCTGATCCTCGCGGACGATGACCACCGTCTCGCGCACAACCGGGTGTTGCCTCAGCGCCGCTTCGATCTCGCCCAGCTCGATCCGGAAGCCGCGGATCTTAACCTGGTGGTCAATCCGCCCCAGGAACTCGATGTTCCCATCCGGCAAGTAGCGCGCCAGATCGCCGGTCTTGTACAGACGCGCGCTCCCCCCTCTATCCCCCCCCGTCGATAACGGGGGGGGGATGGGGGGGGTAAGGGGGTTGGGGATAAACCGCTCCGCCGTCAACTCCGGCCGATTCAGATAGCCGCGCGCCAAGCTGTCTCCGCCAATGTATAACTCTCCTGCTACGCCCACCGGCGCCGATTGCAAATTACCATCCAGGATGTACACCTGAGTATTGTCGATGGGGCGTCCAATCGGCGGCGCGCCCTCGGCTCGCGCCTGCGGCGCAACTATCCCCGATGTCGTCACCACGGAATTCTCCGTCGGCCCATAGTTGTTCACCAGCTCAAAGGGCAACGCTGAAGGGGGATAGTCGTGTAAGCGATCGCCGCCGGTCAACAGGACACGCAGTCCACACGTGGGAGGCCATTCCAACGCCAAGGCAGCTTCTGCCAGCGGCGTCGGCAGAAAACTAATCGTAATTCCCTGCGACACGAGCCAATCTCGCAAGCTCGAGGGAAGGCTGCGCGTCGCTTCATCAGGGATGTGGAGACTCGCCCCGGCCGCCAGGTAGGGCCACACCTCCCAGACCGAGGCATCGAACGCGACGCCGGCCAATTGCGTGGCTCGATCGGATGCCGTGACGGCGAAGGCGCGTTGATGCCAGAAGACCAGGTTCAGCAAACCTCGATGCTCGATCTGGACGCCCTTCGGCGTGCCGGTCGAGCCGGAGGTGTAGATGACGTAGGCCAGGTTGTCGGAAGTAACGGGAGATTGGGAGTTGGTAGTTGGTGATTGGCCAATGGCAGGCCAATCGGCGTCGAGGCAGACGAGGCGCACACCTTCGCCAGGTAGCCGCTCGGCCAGTCGCTGTTGCGTCAAAAGCGCCGCCGCGCGCGCATCTTCTAATTCAAAGTGCAGGCGCTCGGCAGGATAGCCGGGATCGAGCGGCAGATAAGCGGCGCCCGCTTTGAGGATGCCCAGGAGCGCCACGATCATCTCCGCCGAACGTTCCATGCACACGCCGACGATCATCTCCGGGCCGATGCCGCTCCGCTGCAAGTAGTGCGCGAGCTGATTGGCGCGCCGGTTCAGTTCTTGATAGGTCAGCTGCTCCTCGCCGCACACCACGGCCACTGCGCTGGGTGTCTGCTCCGCTTGCGCTTCGACCAGTTTGTGGATGCACAGGTCTCTAGGATAATTGGCTCGTGTGTCGTTCCACGCTACCAGCAACTGCCGGCGCTCAGTCTCGGCCAATAGCGGCAGTTCCGAAAGTCGCCAATCGGGGTGCGCCACGATTCCTGCCAGCAGGGTTTGCAGGTGCTCGCCCAAGCGGGCGATGGTCGCCGCGTCAAACAAGTCCGTGTTGTACTCCAACACGGCTTGCAACCCCTCCACCGTCTCGGTCATGGACAGCGTCAGGTCAAACTTGGCCGTTTCGCTATTCGTCTCTAGCGGAACCACTTGAAGGCCCGGCAACTCGACCGACGGTTGCGGCGCGTTCTGTAACGCAAACATCACCTGGAACAACGGCGTCCGGCTCAGGTCACGATCGAGGTGCAATTCCTCCACCAACCGATCGAACGGCAGGTCTTGATGCGCATACGCGCCCAACGTGGCCTCGCGCACTCGGCCTAGCAATTCGTCGAACGTGAGGTTACCCGATAGATCGACGCGCAGCGCCAGCGTGTTGACGAAGAACCCGATCAATCCCTCGGTTTCGACCCGATTGCGGTTGGCGATCGGCGCGCCTACGATCACGTCACTCTGGCCCGTGTACCGCTGCAACAAGGTCTGGAACGCCGCCAGCAGCGTCATGAACAGCGTCACACCTTCCCGGCGGCTCAAAGCCTTGAGCGCTTCCATCATCGCCGGCGCGACGCTAAAGGTGTGCGTATCGCCGCGAAAACTCTGCACGGGGGGCCGCGGACGATCCGTCGGCAACTCGAGCGCCGGCAGTTCGCCGCTCAGCTGCCGTTTCCAATACCCGAGCTGGGTTTCCAACACTTCGCCCGACAGCCATTCGCGTTGCCAAGCCGCGTAGTCCGCGTACTGGATCGGCAACTCGGGCAGTGGCGTGGGCTGTTCGGCGCAAAAGGCTTGATACAGCGCCGCCATCTCTCGGACGAACACACCCATCGACCAGCCATCGGAGACGATGTGGTGCATGGTCAAGAGCAACACCTGTTCGTGCGCGCTCAAGCGCAGCAGCGTCGCTCGCAACAAAGGACCGTACACTAAATCAAAGGGACGTAGCGCTTCTTCTCTGGTCAGCTGCTGGACGCGCGTTTCGCGCTCAGACTCGGTCAGCTCTTGCAAGTCCACCACCGGCAGCGCGATCGTCCATGTCGGCGCGATGATCTGGATCGGCCGTCCCGCGCTTACCGCGAAGGTGGTGCGCAAAGTCTCGTGGCGGCGCACGATTTCGTTGAACGCTCGCTCCAACGCCGTCACATCCAACCCGCCGACGAAGCGCACCGCGAACGGAATGTTGTAGCCCGCGTTGCCCGGCGCTAACTGATCCAGAAACCACAGTCGTTGTTGGGCAAAGGACAGGGCCAGGTCTCCCTGCCGCGCAATGGGCTGTAGCGGCGGGGCGGTGAAGGCCGGCATCTCTCGCTGTGCAGCTTCGATGCGCCCGGCCAGGCCCGCGATGGTTGGGGCTTCGAACAGGGCGTGCAGACGCAGCTCGACCTGGAACGCATGCCGTATACGTGAGAGCACCTGCGTCGCCAACAGCGAGTGTCCACCCAGCTCGAAGAAGTTATCGTGGATGCCAATCTGTTCTGACCCCAACACCGCGCGCCACAGGTCGACGAGGAGCTCTTCGGTGGGCGAGCGCGGCGTGACGCAGGCTTGCGCCAGTGGAGCGCGCGCCGTGTTCAGCGCGAGCAGCGCCCGGCGGTCGAGTTTGCCATTGGGCGTGCGCGGCAGCGTATCCAGCAGCACAAACGCGGCGGGCAGCATATACTCCGGCAGTCGCCCTTGCAGAGAGCGCCGCAGGTCAGCGACGCTGGGGGTTGTCTCCAGCTCAAGACACAGGTAGGCAATGAGACGTTGATCGCCAGGCTGATCTTCTTGCACCAAGACAACGGCCTCGCGCACGGCGGGATGCTGATTGAGCGCCGCTTCGATCTCGCCTAACTCGATGCGATAGCCGCGAATCTTAACCTGGTGATCTACCCGCCCCAGGAACTCGATGCGGCCATCGGGCAAGTAGCGCGCCAGATCGCCAGTCTTGTAAAGCAAGGAGGAGGGGGTTCCGCCTTCATCCCTCACAAATGGGTTGGGGATGAACCGCTCCGCCGTCAACTCCGGCCGATTCAGATAGCCGCGCGCCAAACCCGCGCCGGCGATGCACAACTCTCCCGGCGCCCCGATCGGCACGGGCTGCAAACGCTCATCGACAATATAGATCTGGGTGTTGGCAATCGGCCGCCCAAGCGTGGGCTTGTCCGGCGCTTGGCGCACACGGCACAGGGCGGCGTCTACGGTGCACTCGGTCGGGCCGTAGACATTGTAGAAGTTCAACGTACCTGCTTGAGCCAGCCGCGCCCACAACGACTCGTCAATCGCTTCACCGCCCACCAAGACCTGCAGCGGCGCACCCGCTGCCTGCTCCAACAAGCCTTCCTCGACCAGCAGGCGTAGTTGAGAGGGCGTGCAGTCCAGCACATCCAACGCCTGGCTCTGAATCAACGCGGCGAGCGCCGGTGCGTCAAACCGGATCGCCTCCGGCACGATGTATAGGGTGTGCCCTTTCAACAGTTGAATCAGTTGCTTGACGGACGTATCAAACGAGATCGAGCCGTTGAGGCTCACGCGCAGCGAACCCGGCTGCTGCGCATAGATCGCTCGGTCCAGGCCGGTCGCCAGGTTCACGACCGAGCGATGCTGAATCATGATGCCCTTGGGCTGGCCGGTCGAGCCGGAAGTGTAGATGACGTAGGCCAGGTTGTCGCCGGAGATTGCGGATTGCGGATTGCGGATTGCGGATTGGGCGATGGTCGGCCAATCGGCGTCGAGGCAGATAGTGTGAGCAGAATGAGCGGGCAGGCGATCGACCAGATGCGCCTGCGTGAGCAGCCACGACACGCGCGCATCTTCAAGCATGCAGGCCAGGCGCTCCGCCGGGTATGTCGGGTCGAGCGGCACATACGCCCCGCCGGCTTTGAGAATCCCCAGCAGTCCGATGACCATTTCTATCGAACGCTCGACGCACAGACCCACCAGCGCTTCCGGCCCTACTCCCAATCCGCTCAAGTGATGCGCCAATTGATTCGCGCGTTGGTTCAACTCACGATACGTCAGGCGCTGCTCCTCGAACACCACCGCTTCGGCTTCCGGCGTGCGCGCCGCCTGGGCTTCGAACAGTTCATGGATACACCGGGTGTGAGGGTAGTCGATCTGCGTGTCGTTCCATTCGCTGAGCACTTGCCGGCGTTCGGCTGCCGATAGAATCGCCAGATCCGCAATGCGCTGGCCCGGATCGGCGACGATGCTTTCCAGCAGAGTCTGGTAATGGCTTAACAGCCGCGCGATGGTGGGCGCCTCGAACAGTTCCGTGCTATACGTCAGGCTGCCCGTCCACCCGTGTTCGGTCTCGAACAGGGACAGGGACAGATCAAACTTGGCGGTGGCGCTGTCCATCTCCAACAGCTGCGTGGTCAGGCCCGGCAACGCCTGTATCTCCAGCGGCGCGTTTTGCACTATGAACATCACTTGGAACAGCGGTGTGTGACTCAGATCGCGTTCGGGTTGCAGCGCTTCAACCACCATCTCAAACGGCACATCCTGGTGCGCATACGCGCCCAGCGCGACTTCCCGCACGCGCCCCAACACTTCCCGAAAACTTGGATTGCCGCTTAAATCGGTGTGCAACGTCAGTGTGTTCACAAAAAAGCCGATCAACCCTTCGATCTCGCTTCGATTGCGATTGGCGATCGGCGTGCCCACCACGATGTCGGCCTGGCGCGTATAGCGATACAACAACGTCTTGAACGCTCCCAGCAGCAGCATAAACAAGGTGACCTGCTGACGTTGCGCCAACGCCTGGAGCGCCTGGAACACTTCGTGAGGCAGCGTGAACGCTTGTTGACGCCCACGGAACGTCTGCATGGCCGGACGCGGATGATCGGTCGGCAAGTCCAACACGGCGGGCGCATCCGCCAGTTGCCGCTTCCAGTAAGCCAGCTGTTGTTCCAGCACCTCGCCTTGCAACCACTGGCGCTGCCAGACAGCATAGTCGGCGTATTGAAGCGGCAGTTCCGGCAGGCAGACCGGTTGCCTTTCCACAAAGGACTGATAGAGGGCCGCCAACTCGCGCGTGAAGATGCCCATCGACCAGCCATCCGACACGATGTGATGCATGTTGAGCAGCAGCACGTGTTCGTCGGCCGCCAGGTGCAAGACCGAGGCGCGCACCAGCGGGCCACGGGTCAGGTCGAAGGGACGCTGCGCCTCCTCATCAGCCAGCCATCGGGCCTGCGCCTCGCGCTCAAGCGGCGGTAGTTCTCGCAAGTCCGTCACGGGCAGCGGAACCTTAAAGATCGGCGCGATGATTTGCCGGGGCTGTCCTTCAACGGAGTCAAAGGTCGTGCGCAGGGCTTCATGCCGGCGCACAATCTCATTCAGGCTCTGCTCCAACGCGGCCAGGTCCAGGCATCCCTTTAGGTGCAAAGCAGCCGGAATGTTGTAAAAGGGGTTGTCAGGTTCCAGCTGATCCAGAAACCACAGCCGGTGTTGGGCAAACGACAAGGGCAAGTTCCCCTGCCGCGCGCTGGGCCGTAGAGGCGGTGCGGCTACAGCCGGCGTCGCCTGCTGCGCGGCTTCGATGCACCGGGCCATCTCCGCAATGGTCGGGGCCTCGAACAGCGTCTGCAGGCGCAGCTCCACCTGGAAGGCAGTCCGTACCCGTGACACGATCTGGGTTGCCAACAGCGAGTGACCGCCGAGTACAAAAAAGTTGTCGCCTACGCTGACGCGCTCAACGCCCAACACTTGCGCCCAAACCGACGCCAATTGCTGCTCCACCACGGTGCACGGCGCGACATACGCTCCGGCCAACTCAGATCGCTCTCCCTCCGGCGCGGGCAGCGCCCGCCGGTCTACCTTCCCGTTCGGCGTCAATGGCAGAGCATCCAGCAACACGAACACCGACGGCAGCATGTATTCCGGCAGTCGCTCCTGCAAATGGTCGCGCAGCTCGCCGAGCGTTAGCGATTGGCACGAGTCAGGAACCACGTAGGCGATCAAGCGCTTGCCGCCTGCCTCATTCTCTCGCGCCTGGGCGATGACGACCGTCTCCCGCACGGCGGGGTGCTGGCCCAACGCTGCTTCGATTTCTCCCAATTCGATCCGAAAACCGCGAATCTTAACCTGATGGTCGATCCGCCCCAGGAACTCGATGTGGCCATCCGGTAAGTAGCGCGCCAGATCGCCAGTCTTGTAAAGCAAGGATGAGGGACACTTGCACCTGCGCTTGCGCTGGTTGCAAGTGCAGGTGTGAAGGATGCGGGATGAAGAAAACTTTTCCGATTCACGCGAAGCGTTCCGCCCTCCGCCTTCATCCCTCACAAAGGGGTTGGGGATGAATCGCTCCGCCGTCAACTCCGGCCGGTTCAGATAACCGCGCGCCAGGCTATCGCCGCCGATGTACAGTTCTCCGGCAACTCCGATAGGAACGGGCTGCAAGTGTTCGTCAAGAATATAGGTCTGGACATTCGCGATGGGACGTCCAATGGAAGGCAGGCCGTCGGCCTGTTCTTTGGGGAACACGCGGCCAGATGTCGCGACGACCGTGTTTTCGGTTGGGCCGTAGTTATTGACCAGCTCAAACGGCAAGCCAGGTTTGGGATAGCGATCCAGTCGCTCGCCGCCGGTCAGCATCGTTCGCAGCGCCAACCGCTTCGGCCAATCGAGCAGCAATGTGGCTTCTGCTAGCGGCGTTGGCAGGAACGTGATGGTAATTCCCATTTCCACGAGCCAATCCCGCAATCGATCCGGTAAAAGCCGTGTCTCTTCATCGGGAAGACACACGCCAGCCCCGGCCGTCAAGTAAGGCCACAGCTCCCACACGGAGGCATCAAAGGCCAGCCCGGCCAGTTGGGTCGCCCGATCCAGCGCGGAAACGCCAAACGCGCGTTGATGCCAGAAGACCAGATTCAACAAGCTTTCGTGTTCGATTTGCACGCCTTTGGGATGGCCCGTCGTGCCCGAGGTGTAAATGACGTAGGCGAGATCGTTGGCGTGATTCGGCCGTTGGGGATTACTTGTTTCTTCGCGGGCGATCTCGTCGGCAATCCGATCGAGCAATAGGACGCGCCGCCCCACCCGCTTGCCGTTCTGCGTCGACAGGCAGCGGCGCGGCACAAACGCCAGGCCGGCGATTTGCCCGAGGACATCAGCGTCAGGCAATTTGCTATCGTTGTCGATTATCTTGCCGATGAGCTCGGCAAAGGTCAGCTCGCCTTCGCCCACCACGACGAGATCGACATTCCAGTCCGCGAGAATCGTGGCATATTCGCTGGTGGCGTACGGGCCGCCGGTCACGATCGGGATATCTGGGCGCCAACCTTTGATCTGCGCCGCCGCGGCATGAAAGAAATCTTTGTACAGCGAAAGCGTTCGGATACCGATCACTTGAGGATCGAGGTCCTCGATCAAGGCTTGCAGCGCCTCAAAACTGTCGAAGTCAATTCGGCTCTTTGCGATCCGGGCATCAACCTTGTCCCCGAATTCCCGCTTCACATAGGTCGCCAGGTACATCAGTCCCAATGGCGCTTCCACCGGGTTGAAAAGAGGCGCTGTAGCGTGGCTAAAGTGTTGAGACAGATCGATCAAGAGGATGCGCAGACCGCCGTTGGCTCCTGGCGGTGTATGCGTGATCTTTTTGTCCACGCCGACGAGAGATGAAGAGAGAGCGGCGGCGGCGGGGGTTGCTTGCTCTGAATAAAAACCGTCGCCGTCGAGCAGGCGCACGACGTCGGGGTAATTCTCCAGGCCGCCCGGCAAATAGTTGTTGTACCGGGAGACCAGCTCATCACGGGTGAGCACCTTTTTCTGGGCGGGGATGACGCGGGACAGGCGCTCCGGTAACAAAAAGTATTCGGTCAGGTACTTCGATTGATACTCGCGCGCGAAGCTCTGAGCGAAGGGCAAGGTCTCGCTCGGTTGATGGTAGGCCAGCGCGGTCGATTTCTCAATGGCTTCCGGGCTGACGCCCTGCTCCACGGCAAAGCGGGCCATGTCCGTGTTGGGGAATATCTTTAACGCGCTGACGACGGGGAAGTGCAACCACTGGATGCTCTTGACGAAATCGAGCGTCAGCAGCGCTTCGGCTTCGGTCTCGGTGGGAAAGCCGAACATGGTCAGCAAATCCACGATGATGTGTGGATACTTGCCGCAGAGATAAGCCAGGTTGTCCCGCAGCCGGTCGATTTTGAGATTCTTGTGAATCAGTCGCTGTAAGCGCGGGGACGCCGTCTCCAGGGCGATACCCAGTTGAACCACGCCGGCCTCGGCCATCAGATCGATGTAATCCGGCGTCAGAATATCGCCGCGCAAGCCATTCGGAAACAGCAGGCGGATACCGAGGTGGTGCTGGATCACCAGTCGAAAAAAGGCTTCGCTGGTCTGGCGATCCAGGTTGAAGATGTCATCCCACACACTGAACGTTCGATAGCCCCGCGCGTAGCAGAGCAAAATCTCCCGGAAAATGTTTTCGGCCGAACGAGTGACATGCGTCTTGGGCCAAATTTTGTGGCAATACAAGCACTTGTAGGGACAGCCTCTACTCGTCATCAAGCTGATGCCGCGCTTGACGTAGCCATTGCTGCTATAGTGCCGGTCGTACTTGCCGTAGTCCACCAGGTTCCGATCCGGGAAAGGCAGTGTGTCGAGGTCCTTGATCTGCGCCCGCGCCGGCGTCACGACCAGGCTCGCGCCAATATCTTGCAAGTTCCGGCGTTTGGCGAAAGGAACCTCCATGACGATACGTTCGCGTGTCAGCAGAAAACTCACCTGGCTATCGTTCAGGATGAAAAGCACCCGGTCAATTGGCTCGTGTGTGTCGATCGGCAGGTAGGCCCCGCCCGCCTTGAGGACGCCGAGGTACGAGACGATCGTCTCCGGCGTTCGGTCGTCCATCACGGCGACGACTGAACCAGCCGCGACACCTTTTCTCCGCAGGTAATGCGCCAGTTGATTGGCGCGCCGGTTCAGTTCCTGGTAGGTCAGGTGCTGATCTTCAGATACCACCGCCGCCGCGTCCGGCGTCCGCGCGGCCTGCGCTTCGAATAACTCGTGGACGTATCGGTCGCGCGGATAGTCAGCCCGGGTTGCATTCCACTCGACCAGCACTTGCTGGCGCTCGGCCTGCGGCAGGATCGCCAGGTCCGCAATGCGCCGGTCGGGATCGGCGATAAGGCTGTTCAGCAGGGTTCGGTAATGCTCTTCCAGGCGGGCGATCGTCGCCGCCTCAAACAGATCGGTGCTGTATTCGAATGTTCCTTTCAAGCCTTGCTCGAACTCCTCGATATACAGCACCAGATCGAATTTTGCAGTCTCGGTATCGATCTCCGCCAGGCTGATCACCAGGTCGTCGTGCGCCAAAACTGCCTTCGGCGTGTTCTGCAACGCAAACACCACCTGGAACAACGGGGCATGGCTGAGCGAACGCTCCACTTGCAAGGCTTCCACCAGCGCCTCGAACGGCAAGTCCTGATGCGCGTACGCGCCCAGCGCGACTTCCTGCACCCGACGCAGCACCTCCCGAAAACTCATGTCCCCGCTCAACTGCGTGCGCAGCGCCAGCGCGTTCACGAAGAAGCCGATCAGTCCTTCCCACTCGACGCGATTGCGATTCGCGATCGGCGTGCCCACCACCAAATCGGTCTGCCCGGTATAGCGGTACAGCAGCACCTTGAACGCCGCCAGCAGCGTCATGAACAGCGTCGCCCCTGCCTGGCGGCCGAGGCTATGCAGCGCGTGCGTCAACTGCGGCGCGAGTTGGAAGGTATGCAGCGCGCCGCGAAACGAGGGGTGCGCCGGTCGGGGCCGATCGGCCGGCAGCTCGAGCGCCGGCGGGCTATCGGCCAGTTGCTGCTGCCAGTAGGCCAGCTGCTTTTCCAGCACCTCGCCGTGCAGCCACGCCCGCTGCCACGCGGCATAGTCGGCGTATTGCAGCGCGAGGTCGGGCAAGGGCGATCCGCTCTGCTCCGCCGCGAACTCGGAGTACAGCACGCCAAACTCACGCGCAAAAATGGCGACCGACCAGCCATCGGAAACGATGTGATGCACGACCAGGATCAGGACATGCTCTTGGGCGTCGAGCCGCAAGAGGGTGGCGCGCAGCAGCGGACCCTGGCTCAAGTCGAAGGGGCAACGGGCTTCGGCCGCCGACCAGCGCTGAACTTCGGACTGCCGCTCGGCGTCCGTTAGCGGGCTGAGGTCCACCAGCCGCAGCGGGATCGTCAGGTCCGGCGCGATGACCTGGAGGGGACGCCCCTCCACGGATCGGAAGGTGGTGCGCAGGCTCTCGTGACGGCGGACGATTTCGTTGAGGCTCAGTTCGAGTGCGCCGACGTTGAGCGGCCCTTGAAATCGAATCTTGGCCGCGGTGTTGTAGAGCGCGCTGTTGGGTTCCCATTGATGGAGGAACCACAAACGCTGCTGTCCGAAGGAAAGGGGCAGGTCTGCGTTCCGATCGGCGGAGACGATCAGGGGCGGCTGGTTGAGGCCGCTACGAGGCTGTGTCTCGATTCCGGCTTCCTCAAGCAGAGCCTGCGCCAGCGCAAGTCTTTCGGGTGTAAGTAGATTGTGTTTGGCGCGAGCGCTCATGGCCGTTCTCCTTGACTCGCGGATCGAACCCGTGCGGCGTCGTGTAGGGCCTTGCGCACGTCAACCGCCCACGAGGGGCTACACTACAGCCCATCGTTTTCAAGTGGACTACGGTTGTCACCCCGAGCGCAACGAGGGGTCTCGGCCAACTGGGCGGAGATTCCTCGCCGCAAAGAGCGCGGCTCGGAATGACAAACTCTGGGTAGAGTCGCCGCCCACGTTGAAATTGGGAGAATGGGCAGCGGTCATACGGCAGCAACTCCGCGGCTTCCAATCGTCGCAGCACGAGGCTACTGTTTAGGCCGCCAATGCTCTCTCCGCTAACTCGGCTTCAACTTGAACTTCCGATAGATTGGAAACTTGCAGTAACACTTCAGCCGTCTGCTCAATCCTGATCCGCTGATCCGCGTCGCTCAACATGGCGGCCGCCAATCCGGCGATGGTCGGCTGCTGGAGCACCACGCGCAAGGGAACCTCGACCGCGAAGAGTTCGACGATCTTGGAAATGAGTTGGGCGCCCAGCAACGAATGTCCGCCCAGGTCGAAAAAGTTGTCCTCGACGCCCACTTGCTCGAGGTTGAGCAGCTCGGCCCACAGCTGGGCCAACAGGTGTTCGAGCGGCGTGCGCGGCGCGACGAAGGCTTTGCCCAGCTCGGGGCGATCGTGACCGGGCGCGGGCAACGCCCGGCGGTCGATCTTGCCATTCGGGGTCAGCGGCAACGACGCCAACGGCGCGAAGATCGCCGGAACCATGTACTCGGGCAGCTTGTCCTGCAAGAAGCGGCGCAGTTCGGTCACAGCGGCGGTTGCTTCCGGCTCAAGACTCACGTAGGCAATCAGCCGCTGATCACCTGATTGATCCGCCTGGGCGACGACGACCGCCGCGCGCACGGCCGGATGCTGGTTGAGCGTCGCTTCGATTTCGCCCAGCTCGATGCGGAATCCCCGAACCTTGACCTGGTAATCGATCCGGCCCAGAAATTCGATGTTGCCGTCGGGACGGTAGCGCGCCAGGTCGCCGGTCTTGTAAAGCAAGGAGGAGGGAGGAGGGAGGAGCCCCCTTCGACCTACCCCCGCCGCAGGCAGGGGGTGCGCTTCGGGGGCAGGTGATGAAGAAGGTGTTTCAGATTCACGCGAAGCGTTCCGCCCTCTGCCTTCATACTTCATAAACGGGTTGGGGACAAAGCGCTCCGCCGTCAAGTCTGGACGATTATGGTAGCCGCGCCCCACCTGCACGCCGCCAATGTATAACTCGCCGGGCACGCCGATGGGGACGGGTTGACCCTGCGCATCCAGAATATACATTTGGGTATTGGCTACCGGCCGGCCGATAGGCACGCTGCGCTCTTCGCTCTGCGGGCGGCACTGCCAGTACGTCACGTCCACCGCCGCTTCGGTAGGGCCGTACAGGTTGTGCAACTCCGCCGACAATCGATCGAAGAAGCGCTGCTGCAGTTCGTAGGGCAACGCTTCGCCGCTGCAAATGACCCGGCGCAGCGAGACGCAGCGTTCGACACCGGGCGCGGCCAGGAAGGCTTGCAACATGGAAGGAACAAAGTGCAACGTCGTCACGCCACGCCGAAGAATCGTCTCCACCAGATAGGCCGGGTCTTTGTGGCCCTCCGGTCGAGCCATCACCAGGCGCGCGCCGACCAGCAGCGGCCAAAAGAATTCCCAGACCGACACGTCGAAACTGAACGGCGTCTTTTGCAGAACAACGTCCTCAGCCGTGAGACGATAGGCGTCCTGCATCCACAGCAATCGATTGAGCAGGCCGCGCTGAGTGTTCATCGCGCCCTTGGGCTTACCGGTCGAGCCTGAAGTGTAGATGACGTAGGCCAGGTTGTCGCCGGAGATTGCGGATGGCGGATTGCGGATTGCGGATTGGGCGATGGCCGGCCAGTCGGCGTCGAGGCAGAGGGTGTTAGCAGCATGAGCGGGCAGGCGTTCGACCAGGTGCGCCTGCGTGAGCAGCCACGCCACCCGCGCATCGTCCAGCATGTAAGCCAGCCGCTCGGCCGGATAGGTCGGGTCGAGCGGGACATAGGCGCCGCCCGCTTTGAGAATCCCCAGCAGTCCGATGACCATCTCGATCGAACGCTCGACGCAGAGGCCCACCAGCGCTTCCGGCCCCACTCCCAGTCCTCTCAAGTGCTGCGCCAGTTGATTCGCGCGCTGGTTCAACTCGCGATACGTCAGGCGCTGATCTTCAAACACCACGGCTTCGGCCTCCGGCGTGCGCGCCGCCTGCGCCTCGAACAACTCGTGGATGCATCGGTCGAGCGGATAGTCCACCTGGGTCGCATTCCACGCCGCCAAGAGTTGGCGCTCCGCCTCCGGCAGAAATGGCAGGGCGGAGATGTGCGCATCCGGATCGGCGATCACCGATCGCAGCAGGCATTCCAGGTTCTCCAGCCAGCGCTGAACGGTTTCGCGGTCGAACAAATCGGTCTTGTAAACACACGACAGCAGCAGCTCGTCATTCGCTTCAAGGACGTTCAAAACGAAATCATATTGAGTGGAGCTGATCGGCTGCGGAATCAAATCGAATGTCAGATCGCCCAGGGCGGGCAGCGAGACGCGCCGATCCAGGTTGAACGTGACCGCAACCAGCGGCAGCCGGCTGGGGTCGCGGGCAGGGTTCAATTTCCGGATCAGCGCGCCAAAGGGATAGTCGGCGTGCGCGTAGCATTGCAGCAGCGTCCTTCTGACGGAGACGAGATGATCGCTAAATCGAGGGTCGCCGGCCGCCCGGATGTGGATGGGCATGATGTTGAGGCAATAGCCGATCAGGTTCTCGCTGCCCCGCAGCGAGCGCATGGCCGTGGGAACGCCGATCACCAGATCGTCCTGCCCGGTCAAGCGCTTGAGGAACACGCCGAACGTGGTCAGAAAGGTCATGAACAAGGTCGCACCGTGCTGGCTGCTCCACTTTTTCAAGGGGTCGAGCAACGCTGCGTCCAGCCGCTTGTACTCTCGCCCGCTCGCATACGTCACTCCGCCGGAGCACGGGCGGTCGGTCGGCAGGTCTACGACGGGGATCGAATCTGCGAATTGCCCTAGCCAGAAGGCTTCGTCGGTCGCCCGCTTGGGGTTTATCCGCTGGCTTTCCTGCCAACGCACATACGCCGCATACTGCATCGGCGCCGGCAACTGCGCTGGCTGGCCCTGGCACTCGCCAGGATATAGATCGACGAGCTCCTTGAGCAGCACCTCGAAAGACCAGGCGTCCGTGACGAGATGACTGGCGACCGGGCACAGCAAGTGTTCTTCTGGCCCCAACTTTAGAAGATGACAGCGAACCAGCGGCCCATTGACCAGATCGAAAGGCGCCCGGCTTTGAGCGGCCATCCACGCCGAGACCTGCGCCTCGCGTGCTTCGGGGCCGAGGTGAGACAGATCGATCAGCGGAACATCCAGGACAAGCATCGGCGCAATGTGTTGAAACTCCCCGTCGGCGTCGAACGTTGTCCGCAGCGCCCCATGCCGATCCACGACCTTCTGTAAGGCGCGGCGCAACGCCTCCACTTGCAGCGGGCCTTTCACGCGGAGAAACATGCCCTCGGCGGTCGCGTACGCAGCCGCATCGCCGAGTTGAACCGCCAGCCAGTAATCCTGCTGCATTTCGGTCAGGGGCAGCGTGCACACCTCCGGCTGCGCTTGAGCAGTGGGGAGATTGAGCTCTTCTAAGCGAAGGGTTGAGCCGGGCAAGAAACCTCCAGCGTGTAGTTCCGCGACGCTCTCCTCAACCGCCCGAACGAACTGCGCGATATCGTCGTCCGAGTGCGCCGGAGACAAAAAGCAGTTGTGGTTGACCCCGATGAAAATGCCTTTTTCAGCCAGGTGATAATAGAAGAGGCTCAAATCTTCGGAAGAGGTAAAGCGAAACAGCGAACCAAAGTGTATGACCTGAATAGGCGCGTGGGATTGGCGGAAGAAATCGTTGAGACGCTTCACTAAATCGGCGGTCCTTTGATTCAACTGCTGCTGCAACGCCGGCCCCGCGCGCTTCAGCTCGGTGAGCAACGCCCGCATAGCCGCCAGGCACAGGGGATGTCTGGAAAAGGTCCCGGTGATAAAAGTGGTTGGAACGGGCGGCGTGGACGCATCGCCGTAATTCCACATCCCGCCGTCTACCACGTCCATGTACCTGGCCTTGCCGGCCACCAGTCCGACCGGCATGCCGCCGCCGACCACCTTGCCGTAGGTGGCCAGGTCGGCGTGAACGCCGAACCAGGCCTGCGCGCCGCCGGGGTGAATGCGAAAACCGGTGATCATTTCGTCGAAGATCAGCGCGATGTCGGCTTCGGCCGTCAATTGCCTCAGCGCGTGCAGAAACTCCCTCGGCTGTAAATCCGGCTTACGGCTTTGCACCGGTTCGACCAGCACCGCGGCAAGTTCGTGGGCGTGCGCTTGGATGATCTTGAGCGATTCGGGGTTATCGTAGTCCAGCACGAGCATATCCTCAGCCATGGGCCGTGTCACGCCCGGAACCATGGGCAGCGCGCTCAACTCTCCGTTGGGGCGTAGATAGCGCACCACCAACAAGCCATCGAAGGTGCCGTGATAGGAGCCGGCGAATAGCGCGATCTTGGATCGGCCGCTGACGGCGCGGGCGATGCGCAGCGCGGCCATCACCGCTTCGGTGCCGGAATTGACAAAGGTCACCCGTTCCATGCCCGTCAGTTCGCAGATCAACTGGGCGACCTCACCTACCAGATGCCAGTGGGGGCCGAGCGCCATCCCGCGTTTGAGTTCCTCTTCGATCGCCGCCATCTCAAACGCAGGGACATGACCGAATAGGTTCACCCCGAAGCCCATACAAAAATCGATGTACTCGTTCCCATCGATGTCCCAGATGCGCGTGCCCTGCGCGCGTTCAACCATGAGCAGGTAATGCAGCTCCTTCAAATCTCGACGGAACCCCGCCGAAGAATCATAGTCAGCCAGGACTGGGCGGCAGGCCTGCATCGCTTGCTTGGAGCCGCGTGTGCGCCGGGTGTAGCGCTCGATGAAAGCCTGCAAGTAGCTGCGCTGTTGAGCATTGAGCGTGTCGGGAGATTTCTGCTCAGGCAGCTGGTAAGGATTGGCCGGTGCGGGCGCGGGGCGACCCGACTCTACTTTGCTCACCGACGCGACAACCGCACTCGCTGGAAGCGGCGCAGCTGCGCCGGCAGGAACTTGCGCGCCACACAAATACGCGATGATCTCCGCCTTGCGCGCGGCCAGTTCTGCGCGCAACGTCGGCGTCACTACTTCCCTGGGGCCGCTGCACCGCAAGCGATCCCCCTCAACCCAAAGCCGGACGTTCTGGCTGCGGAGAGCCGCGATAAATGTATCGGTCGTCATAGTTCGATCTCCACCAGCTCACTCCCGTCGGCTGCAATGGGGTGATGGTCACTCGATCGATGCGAATTGCCGTCTCCCGACGACCCCGATTGCCAAGAACCATTGCCCGTCCTCAGCAGCTCTAACTGCTGAGACATGATCTGGAGCTGCTGTGCGAATAGCTGTTCAAGCGCGCTAGCAGATATCGCTGCCTGGACTTGTTCCTGCCCATTGGGCAGCGGCGATACCACAGGAACGGGAGCAGCGAGTGGGATAGGCGCGGCCGGCTCCACTTTGCGTTCGGCGGGGCCGGTTACGATCACGTCCGGCGGCAACATCCGGTCGAGATAGGCGGCCAGGTCTGCCAGGTTCGTGACGTCCTCGAATAATTGCTGAATCGTGAGCGTGATGCCAAAGGTCTCCTCAATCGTGCGGACCGCTTCAATAAGCACGAGCGAATCGGCGCCCATTTCGAGGAAACGCGCGTCCACGTCGACTTTGGCCGGCTCGATATGGAGCAAGGGGCCTGTCATTTCTTGTAGTTTTGAAAGCAAGGCTTGCAGCCGCGTACTCTCCCGCGCCGTGACCATTGGCGATTCCAACATGCGTGCCTCCTCTTTCAGCCGGTCGATCTCTTCTTCTTCACGACCTATCTCGCGCGCACCCGTGTGACTCGTCGTTTGGATCACCTGCGCCCGGCTTGGCTCTTCTTCTTTACCGACCACCGGGCTGGCCGTTTCGAGCCAGCAGCGTTGTCGTTCAAAGGGGTAGTTGGGCAGGACGACCCGCCGCCGTCCATAGTCCCGGTCAAACCCCACCCAATCCAGCGGCACCCCCTGTACATACAACGCCCCCACGCTGCCCAACAGCGTCTCCCACTCCCCCTGCCCGCGCTTCAGCGACGCCAGCCAGGTCAGCCCCGCCTCCGGCACACACCGCTTCCCCATCCCCACCAGCGCCGCGTTCGGCCCCACCTCCACAAACACCCCATACCCCTGC
>DATDPU010000125.1:0-14179 GCA_035292585.1 Anaerolineae bacterium
ACCAGGTCGTCAATCTGACCAGCACGCCGACGACCTTCACCTACACCTTCGTAGCCGACGAAGATAAGCCCACCGCCAAGTTCATCTTCCAGGTCGGCGGACCAACTGCCTTCATCGGCCAGATCGACAACGTCTCGCTGAAGGGACCCGCAGGGCCGCCGCCACCGCCGCCAGCACTGCCATCCCATATCGGCGAATTGCTCTTCAATGGCGCCTTCAGCAACGGCCTGACGGCTCCCTGGTGGTCAACCCCGTCCGTCTCGCTTGCCGTTGCCCAAGGCCGGCTGGAAGCGACAATCACCAACGGCGGAGCCAATCCCTGGGATGCGATCGTCGGGCAGAGCGGCATCCCGGTTTTCGTGGACGGCGTCTACACGCTCACTATGAAAGTCTGGGCCAGCCAGAACGCAACGGTGAACGCCATCCTTCAGGAGGACGGCGGGGACTTCACGCAATACTTTAGCGCCCCACTCGCGCTTACACCCACGCCCAAGACCTTCACTTTCACCTTCACCTCCACGGCTGAAGACCCGGCAGCCGTGCTCCAGTTCCAGATGGGCGGGCAGGGCAACTTCGTCGTCTTCTTCGACAACCTCTCGCTGAATGGGCCGGAGCCGGTGTCGCACATGCAAACCGGCGCGGAATTGATAATCAACGGCGACTTCAGCCAGGGTTTCGCGCCCTGGTGGAATACTGCCAATGTCACCCCCGACACATCCAGCGGCGCGCTGCAGGCCACCATCAACAGCTTACCTGGCCCGAACACGTATGATGCCATCGTCGGGCAAAACAACATCCCACTCCTGGCGGGCGGCAATTACGTGCTGGAGTTCGATGCCTGGGCCAGCACGCCCGTGACCATCCTGACACTGCTGCAACTCAATGGCCCGCCCTTCACGGGCTACTTTAGTAGCCCGGTTGCACTGACGACCACCCCGCAGCACTTCAGCTTCACGTTCACATCCACCGTCACCGATCCGGCGGCCGGGTTCCAGTTCCCGATCGGCGCGAACGGCTTATTCACCTTCAACGTTGACAATGTCTCCCTGCTTGGGCCGAAGCCTACGCCGCCCACAGAATTCCTAACGGCGGTGCGCCTGAATCAGACCGGCTACCTGAAGTCGGCGCCCAAGAAGGCGACGATCGCGGTGGACGTGACCTCACCGCTGCCCTGGAAGTTGTACAACAGCGCGAACACCGTGGTCAAGACCGGCACGACCACGATCTTCGGCCTGGACAGCGCCTCCGGCGAACGCGTTCACACCGTCGACTTCTCGTCGTTCAAGACCGCCGGCGCGGGGTACACGCTGGAAGTCTATGGCGAGCGAAGCCAGCCGTTCGACATCGGCGATAACGTTTACCGGCAGCTCAAGTACGACGCGCTGGCCTACTTCTATCACAACCGCAGCGGCATCGCCATCACCATGCCTTTCGCCGGCGATCCCCAGTGGACACGCCCGGCCGGGCACATCAACGTGGCCCCCAATCAGGGCGACTTCAACGTGCCGTGCTTCGACCAGGTGGATCTCGAAGGCCACGACTACATCGGCTGCAACTACACGCTGAACGTAGTCAAAGGCTGGTACGATGCCGGCGACCACGGCAAGTACGTGGTGAACGGCGGCATCTCCGTGTGGACGTTGCTCGATGAATACGAGCGCGCCAAGTATATCGACGATGCGGACAAAGCCGTGCTGTTCGACGGCGTCCTCAACATCCCGGAGAATGACAACCACGTTGCGGACATCCTGGATGAAGCCCGTTGGGAGCTCGAGTTCATGCTCTCGATGCAAGTCCCGATGACGGGTACGGTGGAAGGCCAGGCGCTCGGCGGCATGGTGCACCACAAGGTTCACGACCTGAACTGGACGGCGCTCGGTCTGGCTCCGGATCAGGACCCGCAGCCGCGCTATCTGTATCCGCCCAGCACCGCCGCCACGCTGAACCTGGCCGCGAATGCGGCGCAATGCGCTCGCATTTGGAAGCAAATTGACACGGCGTTCTCCAACCGATGTCGCACGGCTGCGGAGAGCGCCTGGACCGCCGCCGTTGCGCACCCCGATATCTACGCGCGCGTCAACTTCACCGGCGGCGGGGCATACGAGGATACCGACGTCAGCGACGAGTTCTACTGGGCGGCATCCGAGTTGTACATCACCACCGGCAAATCCCAGTACCGGAACTACATCACCCAATCGCCGCACTTCCTGAAGATCCCCAGCGAGCCTAGCAGCTTCGGCGTCATCCCCGGCAGCTCGATGACCTGGCAGAAGACGCAGGCGCTAGGCACCATCTCGCTGGCGCTGGTACCCAACAATCTGTCGAGCTGGGATAAGAGTCGAGCAAAGTCCAACATCAGCCGCGTCGCGGATGGCTACGCCAAGGCGATCACTCGAGAAGGATACTTGCTGCCTTACCGCGCGGTTGACGGTATCTACCTATGGGGCTCCAACTCCGACGTGTTAAACAACATGATCATCCTGGGGTTGGCTTACGACTTCACCGGGAAAGGCACCTATCGTGACGCCGTCAGCCAGGGTATGGACTACCTGCTGGGGCGCAACCCCAACGTCAAGTCGTATGTCGCGGGCTATGGCGAGCGGCCGCTGCAGAACCCGCATCACCGCTTCTGGGCGCGCCAGCTCAATCCAGCCTTCCCGCCGCCCGCGCCCGGTGCTCTTTCCGGCGGGCCGAACTCCAACCTACAGGATCCGTTCATCCAGACCCTGTTCCAGCCTGGCGAGTGCCCGGCGCAGAAGTGCTACGCCGATCACATCGAATCGTTCTCTACCAATGAAGTCGCCATCAACTGGAACTCGCCGTTGGCCTGGGCAGTTGCCTTCCTAGATGGCGCCTACGACTCTGGCTTCGGCCATTAGGCTATGTGTTGTAGGCCGTAGCATCGGCTGACAGACGGATAAGCCGTGTAACACAGGCGGCGGGGATAATCCCCGCCGCCTGTGCATTTCAGCCCAGTGCGCATCAGGGCGACCGGCGAAACCGGCTACCTCATGCGAGTGCCCCTGGTGTATCCCGCGATACATGCGAATAAGCGGTAATCCGGCTAAAATTAACAGGGACATACTTAGTACTACTGTGTCACTGTGGGCACTTGGCCGGTCAGGCTGACCCCGCAGAGCGGGGCAGGTGTGCGCCGCGCCGCAGCCTCTCGTTCTAGCCGATGCGCGCGGAGAGTCTTCGCCGGCGCGGCGCGCTGGCTCAGCATGACCGCCCGAACAGGGCGATCGGACACAGGAGTATTAGCAATGGAGAGACGACAGATGCCAACTTCAGTCCACGGTATTCACCATGTTACCGCGATTGCCGGCGATCCTCAGGAAAACCTCAACTTCTACGTTGGCGTCATGGGCATGCGGCTCGTGAAGAAATCGGTGAACCAGGATGCACCCGATACTTACCATTTATTCTACGCCGATGGCGCCGGTACGCCTGGCACCGATCTTACTTTCTTCCCCTGGCCCGACATGGGGCCGGCGCGCCTGGGCGCCGGGTTCACCGTGGAAGTGCCTTTCGCCGTTCCGATGGACAGCCTGGCGTATTGGCAAGCACGGTTTGAGAAGGAGCGCGTCGTATTCGGCAACGTTGAAACGCGCTTCGGCGAGAAAGTGCTGCCGTTCCAAGACCCACATGGGCTTCGCTTGGCCCTGGTCGAAACACACGCCGCGCGGCCGTTTGTCCCCTGGGCAAACAGCCCCGTACCGACAGAGTGCCAGTTACGCGGGATGCACGCCGTCCGGCTGTGGGAGCGCGACCTGAAGCTCACCGAGGCGCTCTTGACACAGGTAATGGGCTTTGAGCGCCTGGGCGCTGAGGATGGCTGGCAGCGCTACGGCGTCGAAGAGGGCGCCTCCGGAAAGTTGATCGAGGTCAAAGAGCGGCCCGGCGAGCGGCGCGGCGAATGGGGTACCGGCGGCGTTCATCATGTTGCCTGGCGCGTGAAGGACTCGGAGGAACAGCTTGGCCTGCGCGCCGTCATCGAGGCGGTGGGCCTGCGGCCCACGCCGCAGATTGATCGGTTCTGGTTCCAATCGGTATATTTCAGGGAGCCGGGCGGCGCGCTCTTCGAGTTGGCGACGGACGGGCCGGGGTTTGATCGGGATGAAGCTCAAGCGCACCTGGGCGAGCGGCTCATCTTGCCGCCCTGGCTGGAGCCTCAACGCAGCGCGATCGAAGCCGCATTGCCGCCTTTAGCGATGCCGCATCACGCTCGTTAGGGCCGCAGGCGCGATTTACCACTTATCCGGTTGCTCGCCCTGAGAAGCGATCGGGGTACGCAGCGCCGCTATCGCCCGCAGAATGTTCGGATACGAACCGCACCGGCACAGGTTACCCGCCAGATACTCGCGTATTTCTGCGGCGTCGGGTGAAGGATTCTCGCGCAGCAGCGCAACGGTCGATAGCACAAAGCCCGGCGTGCAGTAGGCGCACTGGAAGGCCCCGTGTTCGATGAACGCTTGTTGAACCGGGTGCAGTCTGCCATCTTGCGATAACCCCTCAATCGTAACGATTTCACATCCTGCCGCCTGAACGGCTAACATCAGGCAACTGCTGATCGGCTTGCCGTCGATCAAGACCGTGCAGGCTCCACACACGCCGATGCCACACCCTTCCTTCACGCCGACCAATCCCAGCTCATCGCGCAGCACGGCGAGCAGCGCGCGCATCCCCACATCGACCTCGTGGTCGATGCCGTTAACCCTCAGCGCAGTCATGCCGATTTCTCCCGCAGCGCGCGCAGCACCTTCTCGGCGGTGATGGGCAGGTCGGTGATCCGCACCCCGACCGCATCTGCGATCGCATTGGCGATCGCCGGCGCAACGGGCGGCAGCGTCATCTCACCGATGCCGTGCAGCTCACCACTCTCGGATTCCAGGCACAGGCTCTCCAATTCAAGTGGTGTGTCACGGAACGATGGAATCAAGTAATCGGACAAATTGGGATTGGTCACTTGCCCGCCGTCGAACACAATCTCTTCCAGCAGCGCCGGGCCGAGACCGTAGATCACGTTGCCCTCGTTCTGTTGTCGAGCCAGGCGTGGATTGACGACGCGCCCGGCGAATGAGGACGCGCAATAGCGAAGGACGATCACCTTGCCCGTCTCGACCTCGACCTCGACCTCCGCCGCGCCCGCGCCTTGATGCCAGTGCGGCGTGGAGATGCCCTGCCCGGTTTCAGGATCGATCCCCAGCGCCGTGGCGTATTCGCCGAACGCTTCGAGCACAGCGAGGTTGTTGCGCAGCAGAACGTCGGCGTAGGCGATCGATTCGCCCGCACCGACGATTTGCCCGCCTTCCGCTCGCAGCGCCGCGATCGGCATTTCCAGGATCGGCGCGGCGAGGGCAATGAGTTTTTGCTTCAACTCCTCGGCCGCGACTCGGATCGCGCTGCCCATCATGCTCGTCGAGCGGCTGGCCGAAGTCGTCGAATCGAACGGCGTCAGCGCCGTGTCCGGCCCGACGACGCGCACGGCGCTTAAGGGCACGCCCAACGCATCGGCAGTGATCTGCGCCAGCGCCGTGTGCGCCCCCTGCCCCATCTCGACCGTGCTGGTGAACAGCGTCAACGTCCCGTTGGCCTCGAGCGTGAGGCGCGCTTGCGATTTCGAGGTTGGCGTCGTGCTCTTCATCATCACCGCGCAGCCTCTCCCCCTCCTTGTTGGCGCTTGTTTAGAAAGAGGCTTTCTCACTGCAGAGGACGCAGAGCGCGCTGAGTTTTCCAAGAATTCCTCTGCGCGCTCAGCGGTCTCGGCGGTGAACTGAAGCCCGAGCTTCCTTTCCACCGCTTCAAGACACTCCACGAAATGGACATCGTGCAGCGTCTCACCCGTGGCGAATCGATCGCCGGCGCGCAGCAGGTTCTTCAAGCGAAACTCCACCGGGTCCCAGCCCATCCGCCGCGCAATCATATCCAGCTGCGATTCGTACGCCCAGGTCGTCTGTGAACTCATCGCGCCGCGATACGCGCCCGCCGGCGGCAGGTTGGTGTACACGCCGTACGAGTCCACGTGAACCGCCGGAATTCGATACGGCCCTACCGCGCGCACCATGCCGCCCGGCACGAGCAGCGGACTGGCATCGGCGTACGCGCCGCCATTCCAATAGATCGTCACCTGGCGCGCGGTGAACGCGCCGTCGCGCCGCACGCCCGTCTTCAGCGTGAGCGTCGCGGCGTGCTTCGTCACGGTGACGAATTCCTCCGCGCGCGACAGGACGATCTTGACCGGCCGCCCGCCGGTTTTCCGCGCCAGCGCAGCGACGAGCGGCTCGATGCGCACGTGGCCCTTGCCGCCATATCCACCACCGAGCGGCGACGCGATCACGCGCACACGATCGGGGTCGAGGCCGAATAGTTCCGCCAAAACCCGGCGCACCATGAACGGCGCTTGCGTAGCCGACCACACCGTCAATCGTTCGCCGTCCCACTGCGCTGCGGCGACGTGCGGCTCGAGCGAAGCTTGCTGCGCGGGCGGGCTGGTGAACGTATCCTCGAAAACTTCATCGGCTTCGGCAAACCCAGCCTCGGTATCGCCGTGCCGCAGTTTGGCATGTTTGAAGAGGTTGTTCGGGAATCGATCGTGCAGCGTGGGCGCATCGGGCCGGATCGCCTCCCGCGCATCGAACACGGCAGGCAGTTCCTCGTATTCGACGTCGACGAGCAGCGCGGCCTCCTCGGCCGCATCCAGATTCTCCGCCGCGATGACCGCTACCGCCTCGCCGACGAACCGCACCCGATCGATCGCGACGACACCCTGATCTTTGATCGACACACCGTAAAGCGCCGCCGGCCCCAGGTCCGCGCCGGTGAGCACAGCCACGACACCCGGTACATGCTCGGCCTGACGGGTATCCACAGTGACGAGCCGGGCATGCGGCACACGACTGCGTACGACTTTGCCGACGAGCATAGCGGGCAGGCGCAGGTTGACCAGGTACTCGACCGCGCCGGTCACGCGCGCTTCGGAGTCGAGCATCGGGATCGATTCACCGATCGCCACTGCGCACCTCCCGCAGCGCCCGCCGCACGAAGACGCGGATCATCTCGCGGCGATACCACATCGACCCGCGCGCATCGGAGAGCGGATCGAGCGCCTGCGCGTATTCATTGGCAATCGCCTCGATCAGGCTATCAGTCAATGTCTCGCCGCGCGCCATCGCTTCTGCCTGTTCCACGCGCTGTGGTGTTTCGATCGCCGCGCCAACCGCAATGCGCACCTCTCGACAACGCCCCGCCTCGTCGATGTCTGCAACCGCCGCCACGCCGACGCAGGGTCGATCTTCCGCCGAGCGAGAGGTGAACTTCAGATAAGTTGCGCGGGTGGAGTCGGGCAGCGGCGGGACGATCACCTCGCTCAGTATTTCATCAGGAGCGAGCGCCGTCGTGTAGAAACCCAGGCAGAAATCGGATACGGTGATATATCGCTCGCCGTTCGGCCCGATTGCATGGATGCGCGCATCCAACGCGAGCAGCAGCGCCGGCGGATCGGAGGCGTAATCGGCCTCGGCCAGGTTCCCGCCGATCGTCGCCTGGTTACGCACGCGCACGTTGCCGACGACGCCGCCGGCGCGCGCCAGCGCCGGGCAGAACTCGCGCACAACAGGCGAACGCTCGATCGCGCGCAGCCGGGCCAGCGCGCCGATGTGCAGCCCATCGGTCTCGCGGCGGATGAAGTCCTGTCCAGGAATGCGCCCCAGGCTGATCAAGGCGGCCGGCGCGATGAGCCGCTGCTGGAGCATGAGCACCAGCGCCGTGCCGCCCGCGATCACCTTTGCGTCGTCGGCGTGTTGTGCGAGGAGAGCCGCCGCTTCGTCGAGCGAAGCCGGTTCCAGGAAGTCAGCTTTCAAATTGAGCCTTCACGTTGCGGGCAAATTCAGCAGCCATCTTCTTCGCCGTTGCGCCGATCACCGCCCCGCCGAACTGCGCCAATCGTCCGCGCAGATTCACATCCATCTGGTACGCCACCTGCGTGCCGCCGTCAATCGCGCTCAGCGTCGACGTAAGCGTCATCTTGACGAACGTGCCAATCGAGCGGTCGTCGCCTTCGATAGACGCCACTACGCGGCGCGGCGGCTCCGCTTCGACGAGTGTCGCCGTCCCATTGAAGCGAGCGGCGATCGGCCCGACCTTCACCTTCAGTTTGCCGCGATAGTGAGTGTCGTCCGTGCGCTCGATCGACTCGACGCCGGGCAGGCATCGACCCAGGCGTTCGAGATCGAAAAAGAATTCCCAGACTTTGTCGCGTGGAGCCTGAACCACGAAAGCGTCATCGATCTGCATGCACCATTGGCTCCAACACGCTTTAGATAAGCATTGTTTAGCCCATTGTGAGTGGGCCTGAAAACCCGGCGGCGAAAAACTGAGGGTGGGTATCTTGAGTCATTTGCTTATATAATAGTGTGTGAAAAGCATAGACGACATGTATCGAGGGGTGCAAGATGAAGACCTTGGCTTCTCCCAACCAACCGATCGGCTCGCTCACTGTTGCCGAACTCGAGGCGCTCATCACAGAGACCGTCCGCCGAGTCCTCCGCGAGGAAATACACGGGACTATCCCCAACAACGGAGAAGCGATATCTGAAGAGTTTTTCGCCACTTTCGGCACGTGGGAAGATGATCGCCCTGCCGATGAAATTGTGGCTGAAATCTATACCAACCGAACGGTGTCGACGGTGGATATCGACTTATGACGCAACTGGAAAATTGGTCCGCATCACAGCCCCGATAACGGCTCGGCCTGGCTGCCAAAGGCCCTAGCCGAACGTGTTCAGGCAAGTCCCGCCTATCCCAGTTTCTCCCTCAACCAATCCGCCGTCAGCGGACGGTATACATACGGGATGTTGTTGCAGACGTGGTTCCCGTTCTCGAACAGCGCCAGCTGCGCGTTGGAACCGGCAGCCTTCACGATCTTGTGCGCCTGTTCCCAAGGGATGAGCCGATCGAGCTTGCCGTGAATCACGAGCAGCGGCTGCTTGATCTTCTGCGCCGGACCATCGAGGTTGAGTTGACCGGCATTGGCCAGCGCTTCACCTTCATCCTTCGCGCCGGAGTGATATTGAAACGCGGCGCGCGTGAGCGAAGGCAAGTGCGGCCAGCACTCGGCGAAGTTCCACGGCCCACAGTTGCCAACCGCCGCCTTGACGCGCGGCTCGAACGCGGCGGCGCGCGGCGCGTAGTAACCGCCCAGGCTCACCCCTGCCAGCCCGATTCGATTCGGATCGATGTCGTTTCGCTGCGCCAACGCGTCGAGCGCAGCAGATACGGCGACCTCGTAGTCGGGCCGGATGTGAGTGTGGTAGCCGCACTCGCCCTGCCCCGGCCCATCGAGCGAGAAGGTCGCCAGCCCGCGCTTGAGGAAGACATCCTCCCAATAGTAGAATTCCTCTTTGACGGAATCGAGTCCGGGCAAGAGCAAGATGAGCGGCGGGCGATCGGCATCCGGCGGCCGACGGAACGTGCCGACCATCGCCGCGCCGTCGAAGGGAATCTCGATGCGCTCGGCGGTCGGGTCGAGCGAATGCAGTCCCCTGGCGAAGGCATCGATCGATTTGCGGCCGGCAGCCAGGTATTCGTCGTGATGATCTTGAAACAGAAACTTGCCGAAGTGATAGCACAACGCGGCAGCGATGTGCGCCTCGCCCGCGCTGATCGTGTTTCGATTCGCTTCGGCCTGCACAGCCAGCTCGGCGTGCACGTCGCCGGTGGCGCACCACTCGCGGCACCAATCGTCCCACTTTTCTATATGGGCAGTCGTGCGAAAGAAGTCGTTGTAGTCTACGCCCTGCGCCACGAAGCGCGGCGCCCAGTTGTTGATCGCGGCTTGCACTCGTTCGTCCGCCATCCTCTCTCCTGATTACTCGGCGCGATACACTTGCAAGGACTGCGTCTCGGCCTCTGGCGCGACAAGCAGAACATTCGCCTGAATGTCTTGCAGGTGACTGTACACGGCCTGTTCCTCAATGCCTGACGGTGCGTAAACCGCAAACAGGACGTGTCGGGTGTCCGGCTTGATGCGCGTGCGATAATCCGGGCCGTAGATCACGCTGGAGATGACGCCCTGAGCATCGACCATCAGCATATCGCCCGGTGCGAGCGCCTGTTCGCGTTGGTTGAGCATGGCGTAGCGCTCGCCGCCGTTCGCCACATCGAGCCGGACCGGCGCCTGCAGCGATTCCAGATCATGCCCGGCCGTCAAGAGTAGATTTTTGAGTTCGGCCATGAACATCGCTTCGACCAGCGCCGAGGCCCGAGGAATCGGTTTACCCTTTAGGACGACCGACTCCAATTGCAGCAAGACATGATACGTCTTCCCAAAACGCTTGAAGTAGGCCTGGTACGCCTGATTGGGCGCAAGCGCTTTCAGCGCCGCCCGGTCGTGGCCCGCGAACTGCGACCGCAGCCGCTGTTCAAGCTCGTCTTTGCGCGCGTCAAGCGCAGCGGCATGATCCGGATTGGCGACATGGCGCATCGCCAGTATTCCAGCTGCCGCGCCGGGATAAGCGGCGCGCCATGTCTCCGACACCAGAAACCTCAGCATAGTGGTGAACTCCCCAAACCGAGTAATCGTAGCGCATTGCCGCCGAGAATCTTTGCTTCGTCAGTAGCCGGCAGGCCGAGTGCGCGCACAACGTCGATCGGATGCTCGCTGCCCATGTCAAATGGGTAATCCGAACCGAGCAAGACGTGATCCGCTCCGGCGAACTCGACCAGCCCGCGCAGTACGGCCGGGTCGTGCGTGATCGTGTCGAAGTAAAAACGCTTGAGATACGCGCTCGGCGGTTGCGCGATTGCGGTGTTGATCTCAAGCCGCACCTCGAAGCCGCGATCCAATCGGCCGCGCAGGTAGGGCAGCGCGCCGCCGCCATGCGCCAGGAGGATCTTCAGGCGCGGATACGACTCCATCACGCCCGACAGGATCAAGTGCCCGGCGGCGATGCTCGTCTCCAGCGGGTTGCCGATCACGTTCCACAGGTAGTAGTCGCGCAGCTCGGCGCGACCGCCGCCCTCGACCGGGTGAACGAACACGAACGCATCGAGCGACTGGCAGGCTTCCCAGAACGGTCGAAAGCGCGCGTCGCCCGGATATACACCATTGACGTGCGTGCCGATCTCGACGCCCCTCAACCCAATCCCGATCGCGCGTTCAAGTTCGGCGACGGCGAGCGGCACATCTTGCAACGGAACGAGTCCAAGCCCGGCAATGCGCCCCGGATGTTTGGCGGCAAGCGCCGCGAGCGCATCGTTTTGAATCCGGCACGCGGCGAGCGATTCGGCGGGCGGCGCGTCATAACGCACCAGCGAGACCCACGGACACAGCAACACCACATCCACGCCGGCTTCGTCCATCTCGGCGAGGATCGCATCGGGTTGAGTGAACTCGCGCGTGGCCGAGCTGATGCGTTTGCCTGCGTATTCGACGAACTGCCGGCCGTTCTGCCACGTGATATGGGGCCGCCATGTCTCCGCAGGCGCGGCCTCGCGCAGAATTTCAGGCACGATGAGGTGAGCATGCGCATCAACGCTGATCACGAGTCAGATCGATCAAAGACCCAGGAATTGCTTCAGGAGAGCAACTTTATCTTCCGGCGGTTGTTCACCCTGCTTCACCTTGTACCACTCGTAGAATGCCACTTCCTCCATTGGCCGGCGCTCCCAGTATTTGGGGTCGCTGGTGTTGTAGCCATCGGGCGAGCCGTCGCCGTCGACGTAGCCGATGCCCAGCAGACCGATGAAATCCCAGTGATGCGGCACGCCCAGGATCACTTTCATCTTATCCGGCAGCATGTGGCTCCAATAGCACGCGCCCAGCCCCAGCGCGTGAACCGCCAGCCACATGTTCATCGCCGCCAGCGATGCGCCGATGATGTGGCCGATCTCGCCGCCGGTGTGCGGCGGCGCGTGGCGCGCATCGGCGAAGAGGGCGATGCCCAGCGGCACGTTGCGCAGATCGACAATATAGCCGCGCGATCCACCCTCGCGGAAATACGGCGCCCAGATACGCGAGAGGTTCTTCGATTCCTCGGCCACTTTCTGAATCCGTTCTTTCGTCTCCGGCTTCTGGATGACGATGAAGGCCCACGGCTGGAAGTTGCCGGCGGAGGGCGCCCAACGCCCAGCTTCTAAAACCTGCTCGACGAGTTCATCCGGCACGGGTTTGGGCAGCCACTTGCGCGCGCTGCGCCGGGTGCGAATCGCCTCGAGAACGTCCATACGCGATCCTCCTTTCCACCTCACCGTATTCTTATTCACCGCGGAGACGCCGAGGGCGCGGAGTTCAAACTCAAGATTTCTCTGCGCTCTCCGCGTTCTCTGCGGTGAGACTGACCTATTAGGAGCGCAGGATTAACAACAGCGCGCCAGCGACGATCGATGCGGACCCGATCCACAGCGCCGGCGCCACCTGCTCGCGCTGTTTGCCCGACACCAGCGGCGCCAGCAAGATCACCACCGGCACCGATACCTGACTGAGCGCCAACACCGGCGCGACGGCGGTCAAATCGAGCGCGATCCAACGCGCCCACGTCGACAGGCCGACGAGCACGCCGGCCGCGAGTTTGAAGACGAGCGCATCGGTCGAAGCGGGCAAGCCGCCGGACTGTCTACGTCGCCAGACGAGCGGGACGCCGTAAGCGACCACGCTGGCGATCATGCCGACGGTCACGCCGAAGAGCGGCGACGGCAGTTCTTTCAACCCTTCGCGGATGAAAATCGGGCTGATCGACCAGCACAGCGCCGCAGCCAGGCCAAACTCCGAGCCGCTTAAACGATTCGCCACAAAGCCCAGCGACAGTCGAGAACTTCCGATCGATTTCTGCGCCGGCTCGGATCGATCCGAGACGATATACACACCGCCGACGATCAGCACGATCGCGGCCCAGGCGAATGCGTCGGGGAACTCGCCCAGCGTCACGGCGGCGATGAAAGCGCCGAACAACGGCATGGTCCCGGTCAAAGGGCTGGTGCGCGCCGCCCCGATCCGCTTCTGGCTCACGTTCAACAGCGTCCAGCCGACAAAGAAGTGGAGCAAGCCGGCCAGCGCGAAGTTGATCAACGCGCCAATGGAAGCGCTGCGCAGCAGGCTCGGATCGACTGAGACCAACGACGCAACAGCCAATATCACCGCGCTGATCAAGAGCTGCAAGAACGTCGCCAGGTAGACGTCCATGCCGATGACGGCGCGGCGATTCAGGCTCTGGAATACGCCAAAGCCTGCGCCAGCGACGAGCGCCCACACTTCCCCGCTCATCGTTGTTAGCTGGTCAAGGCGCCGCCCAGGTACAGCTGGGCCACGCGGGGATCGTTGAGCAGCGTGCCGGCCGGGCCGGCCAGCCGTTCACGGCCCAGCTCCATCACATACGCCCGATCGGAAATCGCCAATCCGCTCTTCGCATTTTGTTCGACCATTAAAATCGTCATGCCCGCTTCATCCTTCAGGCGCTTGATGGTGTCGAACACCTGGCGAGCCATCTTGGGCGCCAGGCCCAATGACGGCTCGTCGAGCAGCAGCATGCGCGGGGCCAGCATCAGCGCGCGGCCGATCTCCAGAATCTTCTGCTGGCCGCCGCTCAGGTTGCCCGCCTTCTCCTTGCGCCGGTCCGCCAAAAATGGAAACATGCCATACACCCGATCCAAGCGGCGTCCCCGCTCGGCGCGATCGCCCAGCGTGTACGCGCCCATCAACAGGTTCTCGTGGATGCTCATGCCGGGGAACGAACTGTGCCCTTGCGGCACGTGCGCGATGCCGTGCCGCAGCACCAGATCGGGCCGCAGCCCGGCGATGTCCTGGCCGTCGAACCGGATGTACCCTCGGCTCGGTTTCAGCAGGCCGGAGACGGCGCGCAACACCGTCGATTTGCCTGCGCCGTTCGGCCCGATCAGGCACATCAACTCGCCAGGGTTCACGTGCAGGCTGACGCCTTGCAACACGTTGATGCCGCGCAGATAACCGGCTTCGACCTCTTTCAACTCAAGCAACATAGCGCGGCCCTCGTGACGACCGATGATGTTGATCTACGAAGCGTAGCATAGCGCCTCGTGCGCGTTCTCGCACGATTTCGACGCCCACAACCCCACAAGGGGGCGCAAGCAGGGGGCTATGCGACTATACTCTATCGGAAATAACAGCGTAGCATAGCGCCTTGTGCGCGTTCTCGCACGATTTCGA
>DATDPU010000126.1:0-34087 GCA_035292585.1 Anaerolineae bacterium
CTCCCCCTCCCTCTCCCAAATTTGGGAGAGGGAGGGGGAGGGTGTCCGCGCAGCGGACGGGAGAGGGTAGGTGAGGGTAAGGTCTCCGCATGGACAACTTCCTCATCCAGCTCCTCAACGGTCTGGTCACCAGCATGTTGCTGTTTGTGATGGCCGCCGGGTTGTCACTGATCTTCGGGCTGATGGATGTGATCAACCTGGCGCACGGCGCGTTCTATCTGCTGGGCGGCTACATCGGCCTGACGCTGGTGCGCCAGTATCAGAGCTTTTGGTTGGCGCTGTTGATCGCGCCGATCGTGGTGGGCGTGCTTGGCCTGCTCATCGAATATTTCTTTTTGCGACGGCTGTACGGTCGCCAGCGCCATTTGGAGCAGGTATTGTTCACCTTCGGCGTCGCGCTGATCGTGATCGATCTGACGCGCTGGAACTGGGGCGCGTTCGTCGAGTCGGCGCCGGCGCCCGAGCTGTTATCCGGACAGGTCGCGGTATTCGACATCCAGTTCCCGATCTATCGCCTGGCCCTGATCATCTTCGGCTTAGTGTTGGCTGCGCTGTTGTGGCTATTGATCGAACGGACGCGGCTGGGGGCGATCGTGCGCGCGGGCGTGTCGGACGCACAGCTGGTGAGCGGGCTGGGCATCGATATCCAGCGCGTGTTCGCCGGCGTGTTCGGATTCGGCGCGGGATTGGCGGCGCTGGCCGGCGTGATCGGCGCGCCGGTCTTCAGCCTGTACCCCGGTCTCGATTCGGAAATCTTGATCCTGGCGCTGGTCGTGGTGGTCGTGGGCGGGTTGGGCACGCTCAAGGGCGCATTCTTCGGCAGCGTGTTGATCGGGCTGGCCGATACGTTCGGCAAAGCGCTGTTGCCGGAATTCTCGCGCTTCTTCCTGTTCGCGGTGATGGCTGGTGTGTTGCTGCTTCGCCCGACCGGCTTGTTCGGGCGGAAGGCGAGTTGAGATGGCGCCGCTGACGGCTCGCCTGGCGGGCGTTCAAACCTGGGCGCTCCGCAACCGCAAGTGGCTGCTGGTCGTTGCGGCGCTGGGGGCGCTGGTCTACCCGTTCGTCGTGCGCATCTACTTCGTGACGCTGGCCGTCGATATTTTCATCTACGCCATCTTTGCTATGAGCCTCGACTTGTTGTTGGGCTACGCGGGCTTGATCTCGTTCGGGCACGCCGCCTTCTTCGGACTCGGCGCGTATCTCGCCGGCTACGTGACGACGCAGCTCGGCGTGAACAACCTGCTGCTCACGTTGCCGATCGTCATGCTGGGCACGGGGCTGATGGCAGCAGCGATCGGCTTCTTCGCTTTGCGCACGCGCAGCATTTATTTCTTGATGGTCACGCTGGCATTCGCGCAGATGTTGTTCAGCATCGCAATCAGCTGGACGGCGGTCACGGGCGGATCGGATGGGTTGGCCGGTGTGCCGCGCCCGAGTCTGGGCCTCGGCCCGCTCAATATCCCCTTCGACAGCCGCGAGAGTTTCTACTACTTGACGCTCGCCAGCTTTATGAGCGTGTGGGGGATGTTGCGCCGCATCGTCGCCAGCCCGTTCGGCTGGACGCTGCGCGGGATCCGCGAGAACGAGTCACGCCTAAGCGCGTTGGGCTACGACACCTTTCGTTTCAAGTTGACGGCGTTCGTCATCGCGGGCGCGTTCGCCGGGCTGGCCGGCATGTTGCTGGCGCACTCCGCGCAGCACGCCTCGCCCGAAAACTTGTATTGGACGACATCCGGCCAGGTGATGATCATGTTGATCGTCGGCGGCGCGGGCACGGTGAGCGGCCCGATCCTGGGCGCGGCGACGATCCGCCTGCTGCGCAACTTCGCCAGCAGTCTGACCGCGCGCTGGGAAACGCTGATGGGCGTGGTGTTCATCGCGTGCGTGTTGTTCGCCCGGCGCGGCATCGTCGGCTTGTTGGGGCGGAAGCGGGAGCGGACCGAATGAGCCGGGTGAGAGCCGAACGACTGCGCAAATTCTTCGGCGGGCTGGCGGCCTTGCTGGATGTGACGCTCGAAGTGGCGCCGGGCGAGCGGCGGGCGATCATTGGCCCGAACGGCGCGGGCAAGACCACGCTGTTCAATCTCATCACCGGCGCGTCGCCGCCGACGGCGGGTCGGGTGTTTCTGGATGAGCGAGACATCACGGCTTGGCCCGTTCACGCGCGGGTCAACTCTGGGCTAGGTCAAACCTTTCAGCGCAACAACCTGTTCATGGGTTTGACGACCTTCGAGAACATTCGGTTGGCGGTGCAGCAGCGGCATGGCGTCGCGCGCCAGTTGTTCAGGCCGGCGCATAAACTGGAAACGGTGAATCGAGCGTGCGAGGAACTGCTCGAGCGCGTCGGGTTGGCAGGCCAGGCGGATCAGAGCGTGAGCCGGCTGGCGTATGGGCAGCAGCGCGCGTTAGAGGTCGCGCTGGCGTTGGCGATCGAGCCGCGGGTGCTGCTGCTAGACGAGCCGACGGCGGGGATGTCGCCGGCTGAGACGGCCGAGCTGGTGCGGCTGCTCGAAGCGCTGCCGCGCACGCTGACGCTGCTGATCGTCGAGCACGATATGGACGTGGTGTTCAGCCTGGCCGATCGCATCACGGTGCTGCATCACGGTCAGGTGATTGCCGAGGGCGCGCCAGCCGAAGTGCGCGCGAACGCGCTGGTGCAAGAAATTTATTTGGGAATTGGGAGTGAGTTTAGCGCTGTCCACTCCCCGCCTTTGGTTTAATCTGACTTCAGCGAGCACAACACTTTGCATACCGCTGGCGACGGGTACGAAAATTCATACAAAACTATAATGGATTTGTTACTCCGTTCCGACCCAGCTTGTGGTTTAATGATGCCAGGCGGATGCTCCCATCACAGCCTCCTCGCACCCCGGAGCATCCGCCGTTTGTTGCCGCTTCCGCGCGTTCGCACTCTCCGGTATCTTCCACCGTCAATCGACCCTCGCTTTTTCCGGCGTTGTCACGCGCTGCGCATCGGCCAAAATATAGTCCAGCGCTTGGTGCCGGAAGTAGGTATTGTACAGCTCCGCGTAATGCCCCTCGCGCGCGATCAAGGCGGCGTGGCTGCCCTCTTCGATGATCTGGCCTTCGCGCAGGACGATAATGCGATCGGCTGAGCGCACGGTGGACAGACGATGCGCGATCAAGATCGACGTGCGCTCGGCCAGGATCAAGTCGAGCGCCTCTTTGATTTGCGATTCGGTAAACGGATCGATGCTCGCCGTCGCTTCGTCCAGGATGAAGATGGCCGGTCGCTGCACGAGCACGCGCACCAGCGCGACCAATTGCCGTTGCCCCATCGACAGGCGATCCCCGCGCTCGCCGACGTCGGTGCGCAGCCCATCCGGCAAGGTATCGAGCCATTCCCCGCCGCCGATACGCCGCGCAATCTCTTCGATCTCCACATCGCTAACCTCCGGCTTGCCATAGCGAATATTGTCGGCCACCGTCCCGGCAAACAGGAACGGCGTCTGCGAGACGATGCCCAGCTGCCGCCGATAGGCTTGCAAGTCAAAGGAGCGGATATCGTGGCCGTCGATCGTCAGGCGGCCCGCTTGAAACTCGTAGAAGCGCGCGATGAGTTTGGCGATGCTGCTCTTGCCCGCGCCGGTGTGCCCCACCAGCGCCACGGTTTCACCGGCGGCGATGCACAGCGAGAAATCTTCCAACACCGTTTCCTGTTTTGAATAGCGGAAACTGACGCGATCGAAGCAGACTTCGCCGCGCAGCGGCGGGGCCGGCCGCTGGTCGATCTGCCGAACCACCGTCTCGGCGTCGATCAGCGCGAAGATGCGCTCGGCCGCCGACAGGCCCGCCTGAAACTGCGACCAGAACGCCGCGATGTTGATCATCGGGAACCAGAAGCGATCGACGCTGGTGATGAATAAGAACCACGCGCCGGGCGAGATCGTCCGATCGCCGGCCGCCAGCCCGCCCCAATACACCAGGATCGCCGTGCCGACGCCGCCCAGCGCATTGAGCAATGGAAAAATCCCGGCCAGCACCATGCCGCGCCGCAGGTTGATGCGATACGCCAGGGCATTGACCGCCGTGAACGACTCGTAGATGCGGCGCTCCTGGCGAAAATTCTTGGCAATGTAAATGCCGGTCACCGCTTCCTGGATGGCCGTATTGACCTCGGCCATTGCGCGCGAACCCTGGCGCGTGACGTGCCGCGCGATCCGGCGAAAGCCGATCACCGAGAAGTACACGATCGGCGTCGTCGCCAACAACAGCAGCGTCAGCCGCCACTCGATGGCAAACAAGATCGGGAGCAGAATGAGCACCAGCAAGACCTGGCTGATCACTTCGGTGACCAATACGACGACCTGCGCGAACTCTTGCGTATCCGACGTGATACGGCTGACGATGCGGGCCGATTTGAACTCGTCGTAGAACGATAGATCGTGCCGAACCGATGCGCTGAAGGCGTCCTGCCGCAACGCCAGCACCACATCGCCGGTGACGCGCTGCGTGAGTCGGCGGCGCAACCAGTTGGCCGCCCAGTTCAAGATGCCCACCAGCAGCACCACGCCGATCAAGCCATAAAAGTACAGATCGTTTGAGAGCTGCGCCAGCGTATCCATGCCGCGCGAGATCAGCAGCGGCAAGACCGCGCCGAAGATCGCCATCAGCAGCGTCATGGCGGCAATCAGGATGACCGTCCAACGATAGGGTCGAAAATACCCGGCGATCCGCGTGACGAGCGCGCGATCGGAGTATTCGCGGTCGTAAGCTTCCGGATCAAGATTGGAGAAGAGCGCCATTGTGTCTCCGGCCCTCGCCCCCTCCCCTGCCCCTCCCCCTCTCCCAATCAGATTGGGAGAGGGGGAGAGGTGGCCGCAGGCCGGGGTAGGAGTGAGGGGCTACCGTGCAAATATCCGTCGATACGCTTCCGCTGTGCGCAGCAGTTCCTCGTGCGTGCCCAGCGCGGCGGCGCGCCCGCGCCGCAGGACGAGGATCAAGTCGGCCCAGCGGATCTGCGACAGGCGATGCGTGATCAGAATGGTGGTGCGGTTCTGCGACGCACGCTCGATCGCCTGCTGAATCTGGTCTTCGGTGGCGCTATCGATCGCGCTGGTCGAATCGTCCAGGATCAAGATGCGCGGATCGGTGAGGAAGGCGCGCGCCAACGCGATGCGCTGGCGCTGCCCGCCGCTCAACGTCACGCCGCGCTCGCCGACGATCGTGTGATAGCCATCGGCAAAGGACAGGATGAAATCGTGCGCCTGCGCATCCCGCGCGGCTTGCTCGATCTGCGCCGGCGTCGCCGAGGGATTGCCGAAAGCGATGTTCTCGGCAATCGTGCGCGAGAACAAAAACAAATCCTGTTCGATGATAGAGATTTGCCGGCGCAGCGATCCGAGATTCCAATCGCGCACGTCTATCCCGTCGATCAGCACACGCCCGGCGTTCGCATCGTACACACGATTGATCAGCTTGGCGATGCTGCTCTTACCCGATCCGGTCTGCCCGACGATCGCCAGCGTCTGGCCGGGCGCGACTTCAAACGAGACGTCCTCTAGCGCCTGCGCCTCGCTCCCATAGCTGAACGTCACATTCTCGAAGCGAATCGCGCCCCGCATCCGGGCCGCGTAACCGGCCCGATTCTCATCAAGCTCCGTCTCGGCTTTGATGAGTTCGAGGATGCGGCGCGCGCCGGCCATACCGGACGAAACTTGCGCGTAGGCGAACAGCGAGGTGAACACCGGGAAGCCGAACAAGAACAGCAACCCCATGAACGAGACCACGTCGCCCACGCCGATCATCCCGGTGCGATAGAGCGCCAGCGCGTGAAATAACCCCAACCCGTAGGCCAGGCCCATGAACAACAAGGGCAGAAACCGCGCCTCGATCTCGCCCTGCCGGACGAACGCATCCCGGTACTTGACCGCGCCCGTCTCGAACCGCTCGATCTCGTATTCTTCTTGCGCCGCGCCCTTGACGGTTTCGATGCCCTCGATCGTTTCGGCCAGCACGGCGTTCATCCCGCCGAAGCGGCGGCGCACGCTCTCCGTCACCGGCCGCAGCTGCGCCAGGAATTGGCGCAGCGACCAGAAATAGGCGATGCAGAACAGCAGCGGGGTGAGGATCAGCTGCGGGTGAAGGCCCGGCGCGAACACGACCGGCATGAACAGAAACATCGCCGAGCCGACGACGAGGTTGAAGCCCGGATTGAGCATCAGGTTGATTTCGCGCACGTCATTCGTCGCGCGGGCCATGATGTCGCCCGTTTGTTGCATATCGTGGAAGGTCATGCTCTTCCCGATCAGGCTGGTGTACAGCTCGGCGCGCGTATCCCGCTCGAGCCGTTGGCCGATGATCTCGCTGCCGAAGTTGCGGCCGAACTGCAACACGCCGCGGACCAGCTGCGAAATCACAATGATCAGCGCAGCCTGGCCCAACGTGGCGTAATCGGGCGGCGCCGCCAGGATCGCATCGAAGGCCCGGCCGGCGTAGATCGGGATCAGGGCGGCCAGCGCCGCGTTGCCCAACGCGCCGACGAACATCATCACGAGGATGAGCCTGTTGCGCAAAATGTGCGATGCGATCCAGCGCGACGGTGTGCGCCGATCGGACTGCCAGTCGAGTTGGATGGCGAATTCGGTGGTAGACATGGGGCTGGATATACTTGTCTACCTGCTACTTGTCTACCGTAGACAAGTAGCAAGTAAACCGGTAGCAGGTATTACACATTCGATAACTCGTTAATCTCTGCCAGCTCCGCGGCGTTCAACGTCCAATCCGCCGCTTTGGCGTTGGCTTCGATAGTGCATGCCCACCTCCTGCAACATATAGCGCCGTCAATACCAGACAGGAAAGGCGGGAAGACGATGTTCCGCTTCCCGCCGCAGCGATACGGGATTAAGGGCCGATCAAACGGTTGCTCGCTGACAAGTATATCACGTCCGACATTGGCCTGGAGTTCAGCTATCAAACCTCCGAGGTCTCGGAGACCTCGGAGGTTTCCAAATGAAAAACAGAGCCGCTTGCGGTGTAAGCAAACAACCCTGTCGTCTCAGTGCCCCCACAGGAATTCGAATCCTGGTCTTGGCCTTGAAAGGGCCACGTCCTGGTCCACTAGACGATGGGGGCAAACGGCGCCGCGGTTAGCCCGCGGCGAACGCGATTGTACCAGCCTTGATCGGAACGGTCAAGATAGGCGCAATTATCGAACGACGAGGCGCCCCACCAGGACGATTGCCAACGCCGCCAGGAGAATCCAAACAGCGATGATGACGGCGGCGGCGACCCAGTTCGTCGGCCGGCCCTGGCGCATAATGGCCTGCGCGCGCTCCCGACACTCGGCCATGACGTTTGGCGGGATCATCCGTAACGCCAGCGCCACGCCGAGCGGGACCAGAACGAGATCATCCAGGTAACCCAGGACCGGGATCGGGTCGGGGATCAGATCGATCGGGCTGAAGGCGTAGCCCACGACGCACGCGGCGAAGAGCCTGGCATACCACTTGACGCGCGGATCGCGATAGGCCAGGTACAGGGCATACGTTTCCGTTTTGAGCCGTCGTGCGCGCCCCTTCCACGTCGCAATCGTTCGATGCATGCGCCACCGGCCTCACTTTTCCAGCTGCTCCGCATTCAGCGATAAGTACCGCTCGATGGGCACGGCGATGGGCGTGAGCACGTAGCCGTTCACATAGGGTTTGACCAGCAGGAAGTTCAGGCTGTGGTTCATGAAGACCGCCCCCGCATCCTCGACCAGCAGCTGCTCGGCCTGCTGATACAACCCGATCCGCCGATCTACGTCGCGCTCGACGCGGGCCTGCTCCAGCAGCGCATCGAATTCGGGATTGCTGTAATGCCCGATATTCTGTTGCGCGTCCGAGTGAAACAGCGCGTCGGCGAAGTTCTCCGGGTCGGGATAGTCGGCGCACCAACCGCTGGACACCAGCTGGCCGTGATGACCGTCGTACACTTCGTCGTAATACTCGTTTGGGTCGAGGTTCTCGACCTGGATCGATATACCCAGGTTCGTCTGCCACATATCGATCAGCGCGCCCACGCTTGGGCTGACGCTGCTCCCGTAACCGCTGGCCGTGAACACGATCGCGGGCAGCCGCTCCGGGCCGCCATATTTCGATTCGGCCAGACGTTGACGGGCCAGCTCCGGATCGAAGTCGAGTCCTTTCAATTCAAGGTTGTGGCCGGGCAACGCGGGCGGATAGAGTCCGCGCGCCGGGAGACCCACGCCCAACAGCACGACATCCAGGTAGCGCTGCCGGTCGAAAGCGAGCGCGAACGCCTGCCGCACCTTCACGTCGTCGAACGGGGGCTGCGTCACGTCGAATGCGACGTAGGAGGTGCACATGCTGACGCCTTCCAACAGGTCGGCGTTGAGCGGCTCGGCCGGGTCGCGCACACGCTCGGCGTCGTAGCGGCTGACCCCGGTCACATCGATCTCGCCGGTTTCGTACAGGCTGAGGCCGATGCCGGCGAACAACTGCGCGACGATGAAACGGATCGCCGGCGGATCGAGATAGAAATCGTCGTTGCGCTCGTACAACTGGAGTTTGAACTTATCCCAGCGGATCAACCTATACGGCCCGGCGCCATTGGGCGTGCGATACCACTCCGGCCCCGCTTCGACGTTGGCGCGATCGACGATGTGCGCGGTGCTGAAGGTGAGCTTCATCAAGAAGTAGGGCTTGGAAGCATCCAGCGTCACTTGCAGGGTATGCTCGTCGAGCGCTTTCAGCCCGCTGATGTGATCGGCTTGGCCTTCGCGCTTCTCGCGCACTCCGACGATATCGCCCAGGTAAGTGAGCACCGAATCGGAATCGGTAGCGGGGTCGGCGGCGCGCTCCCACGAGTAGATCACATCCTGCGCGGTGACGGGTCGGCCATCGTGAAAACGCGCATTGCGGCGCAGGTGGAAGGTGTACAGCGTGCCGTCGTCGTTGATGTCCCACGACTCGGCCAGGTCGGGCACGATCTCGAGCTGCGGGTTGAAGGCCACCAGGCCGCTGAAGATCAGATTGTCGCCGGCGCCGTGGGCCGGATCGTAATCGCGCGGATTGGTGGACTCGCCGCCGAGCACGAACAGCGCCTGATCACGCGGAACACCATACACGCTCGGCGATGTCAGGTGGACGCCGGCGACGAGCGCCTGCACGTCTTCGCGGGCGAGCGCCAGGTCCTCAGGTGTGCCGAAAGCCAACAACGTGAACAACCGCCCGCCGTGCGCCAGCGTGTAAACGACCGCCGCGATCGGATCGTTGCCCGACAATTTGCCGGAAAAACCACTCATCCAAACTTCGCGACCATCGTCTAAGGTGAACGGCTCGTCGTCGTCGAAGCTCAGGTCCGACACACCATCGCTCACGGCATCGCGAATTTCGCGCGCGGCTTCTTCCAGGGTCGCACCGGCCGGCATCGGGTTGTAGAGGACGGCGACCATGACATTCAGGAGCCGATTGTCCAGCCACAGCAAAGTCGTCTCATCTTCGCCGGGCGAAGCTTGCCACATATTCGAGTATTCGAACGTCATGCCGAGATCGGAATTTTCATATAGGCCGGCTTGCGCTGGCGGCGTGCTGGGCAGTGTGGCGGTGGGCAGGTTGGGTGTGGGGAGTTGGGTGGTTGGCTGCGCCGTTGGTTGGTTGGATGGTTGGGTAGTCGGCTCGTTGGTTAGTTGGATAGTTGGTTCAGTTGGTTCGGCGGCGGGTGTCGGCGTGGGTGAAGGCGTCGCGCAAGCAGACAAAGTCAGGCTCAACGCCAAAACCAGCGCCGCGTAGCGAAACACAATCGGCGTCATGCGAGTTGGTGGAGTGCAGGGCAGGGATGATCTCATAGGCTCTTTCTGCTGCGCACCGATAAGATGACTGCGCCGATAGCCAACACGACGGCCACTATTCCAATCAAGAGTGGCGCGGCGAACGGCGAGTTGACCTCGGATTGCGCCAAGCCTGTAGCGGCAGGTGCGGGGCTGGGCGGCGCGGCGGCAGTGGTCGTGGCCTGTTCGGTTGGAACAGGCAGCGGTGTTGCGGCCTGCGCGCTATCGACTGGCGGCGCGAGCGGCGCACCCGAAATGGGGCGGTAGGTAGGGACCGGTGTGGGCATCGGTGTCGGCGTCGGAACAGCGCCCTCGGCCCGATGCGGTTGCGCGCCGATCGACGCGCGCCAGCCATCCTCCAGTCCATCCAGCCCAAAGCCATACACCTGGTTCAACGCCGCCTCAATCGTCATGCCGTCGCGCAGGTTGCGAAACAGCGCGAGCAGTTTGTCGGAACCGTGCTCGGACACGAGGTAGTTGACCAGACTGTACGACTGGGAGTATGACAGGTCGGCCTTATCAGGATGCTCCGAGAAGCCGCTGCTTAGTGCGCGCACCGAAAACAATTGGTCGGCGCGGATCGCGCGATCGAGCGCGGCCTGCGAAGCCGGATCAAGCCCGCCCTCGCCGTACACCGCGATGCCTTCGCTGAGCCAGTTCGGCATGCTGCTCAAGCACGAAAAAGTGAGATGGCCCACCAGCACGTGGGTGAGTTCGTGCGCTTCGGTGTCTTTGCCCCATTCGAGCAAATCCGGGCTGATGCCGATCAAGAGAATGTTGTGATCGGAATACGCCTGGCCGCCGGTCCAACCCGGCTCGTATAGGATCGCGTCCTGCATGTCGGCGGTGTCAGCGTAGATGTACATATCGATGGGCGCTTCCGGCGCCACGCCGGTTGTTTGGCTCAACTGCGCCAGCGAATCGACCGCCGAGTTGAGCAGGTCTTCGGCGAACTCGCGCGTCCCGGCGTACCAGTGTAGCGTGAGCACGTCGCGGCTGATGCTGCGCCAAGCGTGTTGATCGTCCAACCAGACGGCGCGCTGCTCGTCCGACACGCGCTCGTTGCCGGCTTTATCCGTGACGCGCCAGCGATACCAGACTTGCGCGCCCGGCGGCTCGGCGCCCGATTGCAGCATCTCCCAGGTCCAGCTCACCTCGGCCGCGGCACCCGGCTCGAAGTCGGGGAACGCCTTGGCCGTAACCGTGCCGCAGGTCAGTTTATCGACGCCGTATTCGAGCACCACGCGCTCGATCTCGGCGCGGCTTTCGATGTGCGCGCTGAAGGTCAGTCGCTCAGGAAACTCCAACGCTACACCGCGATCTTCGATGGTGATGGAGCCTTGGGCGAGAGCGGAGGAAACCGGTGCACCGCGTAGCGGGTAAATGAGCAATGTGGCAAGTAAAGCGTAATACGTAATACGTGATACGTGATGCGTGAAGCGTGAAGCAAGCGGCAGGAAGCGAGAGGCAAGATTAACGAGGTTGGTCATTCGTCTTTCGCCCAATTTCCGCATTCTTCATTCTACATTCTGCATTCTTCATTCTACATTCTACATTCTTCATTCTATGCTCGTCACAATCACACCCTTCGCCCCAACGTCACGCAACGCGCGCTCCACCGCCGCACGTGTCGCATCCTCGACCAGCGCGATCATATTGCCGCCGCGCCCCCCGCCGACCAGCTTTGCGCCGAGCGCGCCCGCGCTTTTGGCCGCGTGGATGAGTCGTTCGAGTTCAGGACTCGATACGCCGAGCTCGCACAGCCGCGCATGATTCGCATCCAGCAACGGCCCCAGCGCCTCGACTTCGCCCGCTTCGATCGCAGCGCGGGCGCGTTCGGCGATCGAGCCGATCCGGTCGAACAGCCGCTCATAGCGATCGCGATCAGCCTCCCACGCCTTCCGCACATCGCCCACCGCGATCTTCGTCGGACTCTTCACGCCGGTATCGCCGATGACGAGGGTGAATGGTCGCTTTACGCCGAAGGTCTGGATCGGTTGGCCGCGAACGAAATACACAGGCCGGGCGTATACCACCACCGTATTGTCGATCCCGCTCGGCGTGCCATGATGCAGCTGCTCGACCTCGTAGACCAATGCCGACAGCGCCGCTTCGTCGATCGCACAGTCGAGGAACTGCGCCAGCGCCCGCACAATCGATGCGCTGACGGCCGCGCCGGAGCCCATGCCGCTGGCGACCGGGATAGTCGAGTGAACGGTGAGGTTGGCGTCGGGTTCAGAAACAGCGAAGTGCGCCAGCGCCGCGCGGACGATCGCCGCGAGCGGATCGTCGGGGGCGGCCGCGCGCAGGTGAACGACGCGCGCCAGATCGGTCGCCAAAATCGTCACGCCCTGACCTGCGCGTGCCGCCTCGATCGAAGCCGTGGCCTTCACCTGCGTCACCGGCGCGGCGATCGCGGGCCGGCCGTACACCACGGCATGCTCGCCGAACAGGATCACCTTGCCGGGCGTCGAGGCCGCGATCATGAACCCGCCACCCGCGCCAGGAGGTCGCTCAATTGAGTTTGGTACATCACCAGCGCCACCGCAATCACGTACAGCGCCAGCGTAATTTGCAGCCTGCGATCCTTGAGCAGCACTTCGTCGGGCGGTCGGATTTCGCCTCGGACGTGCACCAGGTACAGATAATGGAAGAAGCCGTACAGCACGAATGGGATGGTCAGCATCATCGTGTGGTTGTCGGGCAGGTTTTCGGCGGAGAAGGTGTAGAACGAATAGGTCACGAGCGCCGCCGCGATGATCACGTTCATCAGGTAATCCAGGAACGGCAGCGTGTACTCATCCAGAATCGCGCGATGGTCTCCCGCTTTGCCTTGCAGCAACGCGATTTCGCCGCGCCGTTTGGACAACCCCAGGAACAGGGATAAGAATGTGGTGAACACATACAACCAGGGCGAGAAGCGCTCGACGTTGACCAGGATCACGCCCGCCGACACGCGCAGCACAAACCCCAGCGCGATGCTCAACACATCGAAGAGAACGACGTGCTTCAGCTTGAACGTGTAAGCGATGTTGTTGAGCCAATAGGCGAGTACGATCACGCCGAACTCACGTTGCAGCGCGAAGGCGAACGGCAGCAGCGCCAGCGGCAGCGCGATCGCCGCGACCCAGGCGAGCGGCATCGGCGCTGCGCCGGATGCGATAGGACGATTGCGCTTGGTCGGGTGCGCTCGATCCTGCTCCACGTCGATGATGTCGTTCAGCAGGTAGACCGCGCCCGATAGGATGCACAACATCACAAAGCCGAGGAACGATCGACCTAACGGGGACTCGAAAAAAGGCCCGGCCGTCAACAGTTTTCGGTCGGCCACGACGGCGATGAAGACGAACACGTTTTTCGTCCACTGCTTGGGCCGCATGGCCTTGATCAGATTGGAAAGTAAGCTCAGGGTCATCACTCCTGTTGGCGATGGAGCCAATATACCACAGGATACGGTCTCGCTCCAACTGCGCTGTTGATCCACGAATCTACACGACGCCTGGCGCGCCGCCAGCTCTCCGGTGGAAAGCTGGAAACGGCGAGAAACGCGAAGAAAGCTGTTTTTGCTCACCAAGTTGATTGATTTACCCGTCGGATAGCCCGAACGCGGACAACCGTCACCTGCAAGATGTTCTAACCGACACTGAGCAGCGGCGCCCGATTTGAGTATCCTAAAACACAACCGTTCCTGCCCGTTGCCGCGCCCGATTGGAGTTAGGCGCACTTATCTGAAATACAGTGGAAAAGGGCCAAGCCAATGAAAACCCAATGGTTCAATCTTCGCGTTCTTTCCCTGATCCTAATTCTGGCGCTCACCGGAACATTAGCGTCGGCCCAGGCCCAGCTGCCGGAAAACAAGAGTAGCGTTAGCGTTCAGTCTACGGTGGGCACGGCTTTTACGTACCAAGGGCAACTACACAATGCCAGCGGCCCCATCACGGCCAACTGTGATTTCCGGTTTACCTTGTGGAATGCACCTTCGGGTGGCGCTCAAATCGGCGCCCTCCAGACCAAAACCAGCGTCGCTTTGACGGAAGGCGTCTTCACCATTCCCGACCTGGATTTCGGCAGCGGGGCGTTTAACGGCGACGCGCGCTGGCTACAAATCGCCGTCAAATGTCCGGGCGATGCCGCTTACACCACCATGAACCAACGGCAGGCGCTGACGGCCGCACCGTATGCCCAGTTCGCCGGGACGATCTATCGGCGCACGGTAGTCGTCAGCCCGATCGGCGCGGCGACGGAAAACGGCGCGGCGCTGTTGAATGCGCTGGTCGGCATCACCGACGCCTCGGCGACGAATCCCTACCTGATTCACATCGAGCCAGGGGTGTACGACCTGATCACGGACACCCTGCAAATGAAATCTTACGTGGATATGGAAGGCTCCGGTGAGAACGTGACAATTATCACCGCGGCCGGAACACCCGTGACTGAGGATTTCCTCTGGCCCAAGTCCACCTTGTCTGGCGCGGATAACGCTGAACTGCGTTTCCTGACCGTCCGAAATACCGGTGGGAATCAGAATGCCGTCGCTATTTACAACCGTGAAACCTCACCCCGGCTGACCCACGTCACCGTGAGCGCCTCGAACGGCTTCAGCCAAACGCTGGGCGTATTCAACAACGGCGGCTCGTCCAGGATGTCGGATATGACGATTGCGGTCACAGGCGCCACAACTGTTCAAGGCGTGTTCATCTTCCGGGGCGCATCATCCACCTTAACGAATGTCGCCATCACGGCCTCAGGCGGTAGCGGCGAGGGCATCAATATCAATTTCTCCTCGCCAACCATCCGAAACAGCGCCATCACGTCTTCGGGTGTGGGCGTAGAAGTGAACGACGCCAACGATACTCCGCCGTGGAATACCGTGACGATTGATACCTCGCAGATTCATAGTGGTGGCAGTACCTTACGCACCAGCTATGATTGGCCCGGTATGACGACTGTTCGCATCGGCGCCAGCCAATTGGCCGGCGGGGCAATCAACAATCCCTATGGAAAAATCACCTATGTCTGTGCGGGCGTCTATGACGAGAACTATGTTCTCGCGGCGGGCTGCCCGTAAAGGAGCTGCGCCATGCGCGGACATACAACTCACAATTTGGCAGAGAAGCTAAATCTGCATCGGACAAACCACCGGGTGAACTTGGCGCTTGCTGCGCTGGCCGTGCTGTGCCTGGCCTGGCTCGTCTTTTCTACTGGCGGCGCGGCGCTGGCGCAAACGGGTGGGGGCTATACCCTGACCCGGAGCGTCATTAGCAGTGGGGGCGGTGAACTCACCGGCGGGAGTTATACCCTGGCGGGCACTATCGGCCAACCTGACGCTGGCGCGCTCACGGGAGGCCAGTATACCCTCGGCGGAGGTTTATGGAGCGGCATCGGCGACAGGGTTCATATTTACCTGCCGCTGGTAGTGCGGCACTAGCAAATGGTTGGGATATTCGTGTGGCAGGCGTCAGTTCCAGCGAGTCTTCCGCGCGAAGGAATCTTTACTTCATCGCCGAGCAGGTGAAGCGAAACGCTGGGCGCTTCCCAAGTCGAAAGGAAAAACGAACATGATCCGCACCAGGCCCCTCGCCTTATGGGTTCCGTTCATCTTGATCGCGGCGTGCGCGCCCACGGCCACCCCGCCGGCCACGCCCACGACCGTGCCGGAATCCACGGGCGCACCGGCGCCGGTGGTCGCTTCGACATCAACGGCTACACCCGCTTCCGTCCCGGTCAGTTTTGCCAGCAGCGCGGGTGAGACGATCAACGGCGCTTTATACGGTCATAGTTCCCAGGCGATCATTCTCTCCAATATGGACACCAATTCCCCCGCGAGTTGGAACCCCCTCGTTTCCAAACTGGCCCCCCACGGCTACATGCTCCTGACGTATAAATATAGTCGCGGCGGCGACGCCCGTGTCGACGATCTGCGGGATGCCCTCACCTTCATCCGTGACCAGGGGGCCACCGAGATCATTTTGATTGGCGCCAGCCGGGGCGGCGTCAATACGCTTCGGGTTACGGTCGATCCGAAATTCAATACCGATATCATTGCTATTGCCGTTCTCTCCGCCCCGTTGCACCTCGGCGGCGCGACGATTTATAGCGAGGCCGAGCTGCGCGCCCTCGAAATCCCCAAGCTGTTGATCAACTCTGAGCAGGACGCCTGGGCGAACGACACCCGCGAGATGTACGAACTGTTGGTGGAGCCGAAAGAGATGCACTTCTACCCCGGCAGCGCGCATGGCGCCGCCATATTTGCCGAGAATGAGGACGACCTGGTTCAGCGCCTGATCGATTTTGTGGACGCCGGTTTCGCAGCCGATTGACCCCAGCTGCCCAAGCCGTTGCGCCAACGGCTATAGGCAGAGTGGAGGATCGCGTTCAATGTTGCTCAGCGGCGCCCTCGGCACAACCCGGCTCACCGGCAGCTTGAAGCCCGGCTCGCTCGTCGTGATGTTCGATAGCGAGGACGTGCTGACCTACGATCGCGCCGGGCGCTTGTGGAGCCGGCGCGTCAATGGGCGTACCTTCCGGCGCGGGCTGGATGGCCGGCTGATGGAGAAGTGGCCGGAACACGGCCGCCGGCAACGCCGCTGGTTGACCTCCCTCCAGGCCGCGGGCCTGCTCGACGAGAGCGCGGCGCGCATGCGCGATCTTGTCGAACAGACCACCGCCGGCCGGGTCGCGTGGACAATCGCGCCGGAGGACGGCGAATGGCTGCGCGTGCTTGAGCGCGCCGCCCGCTTTGACGCGCGGGCCGCCGAGCACGATCGAGATCGCTTTGCCGACGTCTACAGCCCGATCGGCATGCTGCCGCCCGACCAGTATCTGGCGCTGGTGCTGCAAGCGACGGCGGGCTGTTCGTTCAACACCTGCACGTTCTGCAACTTTTATGCGGGCGAGCGATTTCGCATCAAATCGCCGCAAGTGTTTCGCGAGCACGTGCGCGCCGTACGCGCCTACCTGGGCGACTCGCTCGCCCTCCGCCGCTCGATTTTTCTGAGCGAGGCCAACGCGCTGACGATCCCGTACGATCGGTTGATGCCGCTGTTGGAGATCGCGCGCGCCGAGTTCGACGGCTGGCCGCTGTATGCGTTCCTCGACGCCTTCAGCGGCCGCAAGAAATCGATCGATGAGTATCGGCAGCTGGCCGCAGCGGGCCTGAAGCGGGTGAGCCTCGGACTGGAGAGCGGGCACCCGCCGCTCTTGAAATTCGTCCGCAAGCCGGGGGCAGCGCGCGATGCGCTGGAAACCGTATCGACTTTGAAAGCAGCCGGAATTGCCGTGAGCCTGATCGTGCTGATCGGCTTAGGCGGCGATCGCTACGCCGACCTGCACGTGTCCGACACGATCGACGCGCTGAACGCAATGCCGCTGACCAAAGGCGATATCATTTACTTCAGCGATCTGGTCGAGCACGCGGACACCGCCTACCCCGCGCTCGCCCGCGCCGCCGGTATTCGCGCCTTGACAATCGGCGAGCTGAACGCGCAACGCCAGGCGATTCGAGCGGGGCTGCGGTACGGCCCCGGCGGACCAATCATATCGAAGTATGACATTGGCGAGTTCGTGTATTAGTTGGTTGGCTGGCTAGTTGGTTAGTTGGCTGGTTCGTTTTTGAGGAGACGCTATGGCAGAAGTAGCGATTCGCACTGAAAGTCTGACGCGCGATTTCGCATCGGTGCGGGCCGTCGACAACTTGACGCTGGAAGTGCCGGCCGGCATCGTATTCGGGTTCCTCGGCCCCAATGGATCGGGCAAGACGACGACGATCCGCCTGCTGCTCGGCCTGCTGGAACCGACGCAGGGGCGCGCGGAAGTGCTCGGCTGGGATACGCGCACACAGGCGGATGAAGTCCGCGCGCGATCGGGCGCGCTGCTCGAACATTCGGGGCTGTATGAGCGACTGGACGCCGAAGACAATCTGGAGTTTTACGGGCGAGTGTGGCGCATGCCCGTTGGCGAGCGGCGCGCGCGGATCAAAGAACTGCTCACCCACCTCGACCTGTGGGAGCGGCGCAAAGAGCTGGTCAAGAATTGGAGTCGCGGCATGAAGCAGAAGCTGGCCGTGGCGCGCGCCCTGCTGCACCGGCCGGCGCTGATCTTCCTGGACGAGCCGACCGCCGGCCTCGACCCGGTGGCAGCGGCGGCGCTCCGCGACGATCTGGCCGCGTTGGCGGCGCGCGAAGGCGCGACGGTCTTCCTGACCACGCACAACCTGTCTGAGGCCGAAAAGTTGTGCGCGCGGGTCGCCGTGATCCGGCAGGGCAAGCTGCTGACGCTCGGAAGCCCCGACGCGCTGCGCTCCAAAGGCGGCGCGGCGCAGGTCGAAGTCATCGGGCGCGGGTTCAACGCCGAAGTGTTGGCGTTGCTGCGCGCCCGGCCCGAAGTGCGCGCCGTCGAACCGCGCAACGGCCGGCTGGTGATCGACCTGTACGGCGAGATGAACACCGCGCCGTTGATCAACCTTTTGGTGAGCAACGGCGTCGAAGTCGAAGAGGTGCGCAAAGGTAAAGCCAGCCTGGAAGAAGTCTTCTTAACCTTGATGGAGGAGGAGCAGGCATGATGGCCGACGTGTTCACCGTGATGTGGAAGGATTTGAAAGAGATCGCGCGCGCGGCCGGCGGCGCGCGGCGCGGCGCGTGGAGCCTGCTGATCTTCCTCGGCGCGTTCGGCGTGTTTATGCCCTTGCAGTTCGGGCGCGAGTGGGTCGAATCGCCGGCGACGCTCCTCTACTGGGCCTGGGTGCCATTGTTCATGGTGAGCAGCAGCGTGGCCGATTCGTTCGCCGGCGAGCGCGAGCGCCACACGCTGGAGACGTTGCTTGCCAGCCGCCTGTCCGATCGGGCAATCCTGTTCGGCAAATTCGGCGCGGCGATTGGTTATGGCTGGGGCTTGACGATGGTGAGTCTGATCTTGGGCTTGGTGACCGTGAACGTCGCACATGGCAGGGGTCAACTCCTGCTCTACCCCGCGCCGATCTTTATCAGCTTGATCGTGTTGACCCTGCTGGCCTCGGCGCTGGCGGCCAGCATCGGCGTGTTGGTTTCACTGCGCGCGCCGACGGTGCAGAGCGCCGCGCAACGCTTGAGCCTGGGCATCATGCTGATCGTGTTCGCGCCCATCCTGCTCTCATGGATCGCGCCGATCGAGTGGAGAGTACGCATCGGGCAGGCATTGCAGGCCGCGGATTTCACCGGCATCAGCATCGCGGCCGCCGTCGTGTTGATCGTCTTGAACGCCGTTCTTCTTGCCGCGACGCTAGCTCGCTTCCAACGCGCACGCTTGATTCTGGACTAAGCGCCTCGTGCTTGAGTATAGAGAAAGAAGACTTCCGACTCTGTTTGAGAATCGGAGGTCTTCTTTAATTTGTAAGAATCGCCACACTGCCAATGAGCAACGTCACAGGCCAAAATGACATCCTGCACTGTAAGTCCCCTCGCAATTCGTCTATGCTGGCCCTGAGTTGCCTTTTTAAGCGTGTCGGAGGACATCCATGGCACAAGGACGCATCGTCGTTGACGTAGAACGCTGCAAAGGTTGCGAGCTGTGCACAACCGTTTGCCCGAAAGATTTGATCACGATGGCTGAGACCTTCAATGCGAAAGGTTACCGGCCAGCTGTCTTAGTCGATCCCAACCGCGCGTGCACGGGCTGCGCCATTTGCGCCGTGATCTGCCCCGATGCGGCGATCACCGTGTACCGCTTTGCCAGGGCGCCGGGCGCGGGCGTCGCGGCGTAGGAGGCTGCATGGCAAAACAATTGATCAAGGGTAATGAAGCGATCGCCGAGGCGGCGATCCGCGCCGGTTGCACGGCCTACTTCGGCTACCCGATCACCCCTCAAACCGAACTGCTGGAGCACATGGCGAAGCGCATGCCCGAACTGGGTCGCGCCTTTGTGCAGGCCGAGAGCGAAGTCGCGGCGATCAACATGTGCTACGGCGCGGCGAGCACCGGGGCGCGGGTGATGACCTCGTCGTCCAGCCCGGGCGTCAGCTTGATGCAAGAGGGCCTGTCGTACATCGCCGGTTCGGAAGTGCCGTTGGTGCTGGTCGACGTGATGCGCGGCGGGCCGGGCCTCGGCAACATCGCGCCCAGCCAGGGCGATTACAACCAGATCGTCAAAGGCGCCGGGCACGGCGATTATCGTTCGATTGTCCTGGCGCCGGCCACCGTGCAAGAAGCGATCGATTTGACGGTCGAGGCGTTCGATCTGGCCGAGAAGTATCGCCACATCGCCATCGTCCTGCTCGATGGCAACATCGGCCAGCTGATGGAACCGGCCGAGCTGCCGCCGCTGCAACGGCTCGACGCCCAGCGCCCGGAGTGGGCGCTGACCGGCGCAGTCGATCGGCCGCACAACGTGATCAGCTCGATCCATTTGCTGCCCGAAGAGCTCGAAGCCTTCAACCAAAAACTGCAGGCCAAGATCGAGCGCATCCGCGCGGAAGAAGTGCGCTATCGCGAATACATGCTCGACGATGCGAACGTGATCGTCGTGGCCTACGGCACCGCCGGGCGCGTGGCGCAGACTGCGGTCAAGATGGCGCGCCAGCAAGGCATCCCGGTCGGGCTGCTGCGGCCGATCACCTTGTTCCCCTTCCCGGAGGATCGCATTTCGCAACTGGCCGACGAAGCGCGCGGCTTCCTCGTCGTCGAAATGAGCGCGGGCCAGATGCTCGACGACGTGCGGTTGGCGGTCGCCGGCCAGGCGCCCGTGCGCTTTCTCGGCCGCATGGGCGGCATGGTGCCGATGCCCGAAGAGGTTCTGGCCGCCATCGTCAAACTCGATCAGGCGACCATGCACAAAGTCGTCGTTGGATAAACCACGGATGGACACGGACTGCATGGATACGGTCAAAAATACTTTCGCTCCTGCATTGAACACGTGCGCCGTAGTGTAGGGCCTCGTGCCCGTTGCACACCCACCAGGGGCTAAGCTACTGTCCATGCACTTGTTCTGAACATGAGCCAATACTTTTATCATCCGTGACATCGGTGTCATCCGTGGTGAATCCCACCCAGCCTGGAGGAACTGAATGATTGCCGAACCCCTTGAAGAGCTGATTTACCAGCGCCCGGCCAGCCTGACGTCGGGCCATACGCACTACTGCCCCGGCTGCACGCATGGCATAGCCCAACGGCTCATCGCCGAGGTGATCGACGAGCTGGGCATCCGGGAGAAGACGATCGGGGTTGCGCCGGTCGGCTGCGCCGTGTTCGCCTACAACTATTTCAACGTCGACTTCGCCGAAGCGGCGCATGGCCGCGCGCCGGCGATGGCCACCGGCATCAAGCGCGTGCAGCCCAACAAGGTCGTCTTCACGGTTCAGGGCGATGGCGACCTGGCCGCCATCGGCATTGCCGAGACGATCCACGCGGCGGCGCGCGGCGAGAACCTCACCATCATCTTCATCAACAACGCCATTTACGGCATGACCGGCGGGCAGATGGCGCCGACGACCTTGCCCGGCATGCGGACGACTTCGACTCCGACCGGCCGCGATGTGGAGCTGACCGGCTTTCCGATCCATGTGCCCGAAATGCTGTCCCAGCTGGATGGGGTGTCGTACGCTGTACGGCGCAGCCTGCACAACCCGACCGAGATCCGCAAGGCGAAGAAGGCCATCCGCGCCGCCTTCGAGAATCAGTTGCAGGGACGGGGATTCTCGCTGGTCGAGCTGTTGTCGGCCTGCCCGGTCAACTGGCACATGAAGCCGAGGGACGCGCTCAAGTGGATCGAGAGCAATATGGCGCCGGTGTTCCCGCTGGGCGATTACAAAGTGATGAACTGAGGAACAGATAACCAGGTAAATTGCTAAACAGGTAGCAGGTAAAGAGGTATGCAGGTACACAGGTGTTACCTGTCTACTAATTACCTGTCTACCTGTTACCTATTCCACAAACGGCGTAAAGACTGACAAATGTCTAACCCCATCCTGCGCGCCGCCGGGCTGGTGCTCCTGCTGCTGAGTGCGGTCGTACTCGCCGCATGCACACCGCAGCCGGTCGAGCTCCCCTTCGAGAGCATCAGCCAGGGGCCAGGTTACTCAGGCATACGAGGTTATGAGGAGAAGGAGCTAGACCTGCTCATCCTCGGCGCGGCGGAAGAGATTGCCGACCCCGGCCTAGGTGTACGGTTCGACCCCGATATCGCCGAGCAGTTGCGTGCGCTCGATTACGAACGGCGCTTTGCGATCGTCGTGCTCCGAGGACAGATAGGCGCATCAGGCCCCCAATTCACCGTCGATATTCTCGGAGTGACGCGCACGGGCGACCAGGTAGTGGTGAAGACCCACTTCGGCCAGCCCGGCCCGAACGAATTGTCACATCCACTCTCTTCTGCACCGTATCACATCATCTCTGTGGCGAAGGAGGGCGAGTGGGCGCGCGAGATGCGCTTCGTCCTGGAAGTCGACGGTCAGGCCGTGAAAGAGCGGACGCACTTCGTGCCGTGAGCTTTCTAATCCGCACCCAACCCATCGCTCGGTCTCCAACACCCTGCCGAGACCCGCAAGACCTGGCGAGGCGTTAGGGTACGGATAGCTGTTGAAGGTCGAAAGCACGTTCAAAAGCGGATTAGTCGCGCAAAGCATACACACACGGAGGGAATCATGAAACGGTTAACGACAGAACACAAGCAGATGTTAAGAACCATTCTTCGCTGCGCCTTCGGGCTGTTGCTTCTGCTGTTGAGCGCGGGCGTGCTCGCCGGGTGCACACCCCAGCCGGTCGAGCTTCCCTTCGAGAGTATCAGCCAGGGGCGACGCCTACCAGGCGGACAAAGTTATGAAGGTAAGGAGCCAGACCTGCTCATCATCAGCACAGCGGAAGAGATCGATGACCCCGAGCTGGGCGTGCAGTTCGATCCCGGGCTCGCAGAGCAGTTGCGCACGCTCGATTACCAGCGGCGCTTCGTCACCATTGTGTTCAGGGGGCTGCCAAGTGACACAGGCCCCCAATTCACTGTCGATATTCTCGGGGTGACGCGCACGGGCGACCAGGTGGTGGTGAAGACCCACTTCGGTCGGCCCGGCCCGAATGAAATGTCGCGCCCGCTCGTTTCGTACCCCTATCACATCATCGCGGTGGCGAAGGAGGGCGAGTGGGCGCGCGAGATGCGCTTCGCCCTGGAAGTCGACGGCCAGGTCGCGAAAGAGCGGACGCACTTCGTGCCGTGAGCTTTCTAATCCGCACCCAACCCGTCGCTCGGTCTCCAACACCCTGCCGAGACCCGCGAGGCCTGGCGAGGCGTTAGGGTACGGATAGCTGTTGAAGGTCGAAAGCACGTTCAAAAGCGGATTAGTCGCGCAAAGCATACACACACGGAGGGAATCATGAAACCGTCCACGACAGAACACAAGCAGCTATTGAGAACCATCCTGCGCTATGCCGCCGGGCTGTTGCTCCTGCTGCTGAGCGCAAGCGCGCTCGCCGCGTGCACATCGCAGCCGGTCGAGCTCCCTTTCGAGAGCGTCGTCCAAGAGACAGATTTCTCAGGCGGGCAACGCTATGAAGGCAAGGAACCGGACCTGCTCATCCTCGGCACGGCTGAAGAAGTCTCAGACCCCGGGCTGGGTGTGCGGTTCGGCCCCAAGATCGCCGAGCAGTTGCGCGCGCTCGATTACGAGCGGCGCTTGGCGATCGTCGTGCTCCGGGGACAACTAGGTGACACAAGCCCCTTATTTAGCATCGATATTCTTGAGGTGACACGGACTGGTGACCAGGTGGTGGTGAAGACCCACTTCGGCCGGCCCGGCCCAGACGAGGGAGCATTCCCGCTCGTTACTTACCCGCATCACATCATCTCTGTGACGAAGGAGGGCGAGTGGGCGCGCGAGATGCGCTTCACCCTGGAAGTCGACGGCCAGGCGGTGAAAGAGCGGACGCGCTTCGTGCCGTGAGCTTCCTAATCCGCACCCAACCCATCGCTCGGCCTCAAACACCCTGCCGAGACCCGCAAGACCTGGCGAGGCGTAAGGGCACAAGCAGCCGTTGAGGATCGAGATGGCGTTCAAAAGCGGATTAGCCGCGCGAGCCATAAGCTTCCATTGACCACACAAGGGGGAAACCATGAAACCGTCAACGACGGAACACAAGCAGATGTTCAGAACCATCCTGCGCTACGCCACCGGGTTGTTGCTCCTGCTGCTGAGTGCGGGTGCGCTCGCCGGGTGCACACCGCAGCCCGTCGAGCTGCCCTTCGAGAGTATCAGCCAGGGGTCGGGTCTTTCAAGCGTGCGACGCTATGAGGGAGAGGAGCCTGATCTGTTCATCATCAGCACAGCAGAAGAGATCGATGACCCTGGACTGGGCGCGCAGTTCGATCCCGAGCTCGCGGAGCGACTGCGCGCGCTCGACTACGAGAAGCGTTTTGTCATCCTCCTGTTTAGAGAAAGGCTAGGTGACACAAGCCCGCTTTTTAGCATCGATATTCTGAATGTGACGCGCACAGGAGATCAGGTAGTGGTGAAGACCCACTTCGGCCGGCCCGGCCCGAATGAAGGTATGCGTCCAATCTTTTCGTCCTCGTATCACATTATCGCCGTGGCGAAGGAGGGCAAGTGGGCGCGCGAGATGCGCTTCGTCCTGGAAGTCGACGGCCAGGCGGTGAAAGAGCGGACGCGCTTCGTGCCGTGAGCTTTCTAATCCGCACCCAACCGGTTACCCGGTCTCCAACACCCTGCCGAGACCCACGCGACCTGGCGGGGCGTAAGGGTGCAGACAACCGTTGAGGGTCGAGAGCATGTTTGGGAGCGGATTAGCCGCGTAAAGCCTACACACAAAGGAGGAAATTCCCGATGAAACCGTCAACGACAGAACACAAGCAGATGTTAAGAACCATTCTTCGCTGCGCCTTCGGGCTGTTGCTTCTGCTGTTGAGCGCGGGCGTGCTCGCCGGGTGCACACCCCAGCCGGTCGAGCTTCCCTTCGAGAGTATCAACCAGGAGCGATACCTCTTAGGCGGACAAAGTTATGAAGGCAAGGAGCCAGACCTGCTCATTATTAGCACGGCGGAAGAGGTCGCCGACCCTGGACTGGGCGTGCGGTTCGGCCCCCAGCTCGCCGAGCAGTTGCGCGCGCTCGATTACCAGCGGCGCTTTGCACTCGTCGTGCTCCGGGGACGGATAGGTGTATCAGGCCCTCAATTCACCATCGATATTCTCGGCGTGACACGCGCGGGCGACCAGGTGGTGGTGAAGACCCACTTCGGCCAGCCCGCCCCGAATGAAACGGTATTCATGCTTGTCTCTTATCCACACCATATCATCTCTGTAGCGAAGGAGGGTGAGTGGGCGCGCGACATGCGCTTCGCCCTGGAAGTCGACGGCCAGGTCGTGAAAGAGCGGACGCACTTTGTGCCGTGAGCTTTCTAATCCGCACCCAACCCGTCGCCCGACCTCAAACAGCCTGCCGAGACCCGTGAGGCCTGGCGAGGCATAAGAGCGCAGGCAGCCGTTAAGGATCGAGAGAGTGTTCAAAAGCGGATTAGTCGCGTGAGCCATAAGCTTCCATTGACCACACAAGGGGGAAACCATGAAACCGTCCACGACAGAACACAGACAGGCGTTCAGAACCATCCTGCGCTGCGCCTTCGGGCTGTTGCTTCTGCTGTTGAGCGCGGGTGCGCTCGCCGGGTGCACACCGCAGCCGGTCGAGCTGCCCTTCGAAAGTGTCATCCAAGGGTCAGACCCATCACGCGTACGAGGCTCTGCTGGCGAGGAACGGGGGCTGCTCATCATCGGCACGGCGGAAGAGATTGCCGACCCTGGGCTGGGCGTGCAGTTCGACTCCGAGATCGCCGAGCAACTGCGCGCGTTCGATTACGAACGGCGTGTCGTTATCATCGTATTCAGGGGGCAGATAGGTGGGTCATACTCTCAATTTAGGATCGATATTCTCGGGGTGACGCGCACGGGCGACCAGGTGGTGGTGAAGACCCACTTCGGCCAGCCCGGCCCGAACGAAGCGACGTTCCCACTCGCTACCTATCCATATCACATCATCGCAGTGACGAAGGAGGGCGAGTGGGCGCGCGAGATGCGCTTCGTCCTGGAAGTCGACGGCCAGGCCGTGAAAGAGCGGACGCACTTCGTGCCGTGAGCGTCCTACGCACTACGCACTACGCAATACGTATTCCGTATTGCGTAAGCACACAAGAGGAAACCATGAAACCATCAACTGCCTTCAAGCTGCTGCTCGTCGTGTCCTTCTCAGGCTTCATCGCCTTCTCCGCAGAAACGGCTCCGGCCGCCTTCGATTCACCGCCTGCCACGCCCGGTTCCTTGAATTCGCCGTTGCCTGTCCCAACTTTTGCGCCGCCCACGCCTGTGCCAACTCCCCCGCCTTCCCAGCCCGCCCAGCGCGCGCGGCAGCACCTCGCCCAACAGGCGCGCATCCCCCTCAAGTCGCTCGCCGTCGTGACCGATCACGCGACGGAGTATCGCAACCTCAAGCGGCGCTTCCAGGTAGTCACGCTGGTGGATACGCGCCGGGGCGGGCGCTTCTACGACCTGCTGGTCGACCTGGACACCGACGAGGTGATCCGAGACACCGAGGCGGTGTGGCGGGCCGAACAGCAGGCCGCGACTGAGAAGTATGGCAGACTCCAGCCGATTCTGTACGAGCGGCTTCAGGCGATGACCGATCAGCAGGTTGTGACCGTCACCCTGTGGGTCGCGGCCGGTTCGGCCCAGGCCCTGGCCGACCAGGAAGCAGCGGCGCTGGCGACGCTGACTGCCAAGTATCCCGAAGCGCGCGCGGTCGTGCTCGGCAGCGACGCGCCGCTGGATGTCAGCGACCCGGCGCGGCCGGAGCGCATTCAGGCGGAGTACGAAGACCTGATGGACGCGAACGTGGCCGGACGCGTGCAGCCGCTGCTCCAGACGCTCCAAGCTCAAGGCGTGAAGGCCAGGACGTACGAGGGCATCCCCGCCCTGACCGTCCCGCTCTCCAAAGCCGCGATCCTGCTGCTCGAACAGCGCCCGGATGTCGGCGCGATCAACCTGGCGGACAGCGGCAAATATCGGCTCGCGCTGGACTCGGCGCACAAGACGAATGGCGCGCCAGCGGTGTGGGCGCGGGGTTACGATGGAACAGGTATTGATATCGCCATCCTGGAGACCGACAACGTCGATTTCTCGTCCGACAGCGAGGATTGCCCGGCCGGCAGCAACAACTGCTTCTTGCACCCGGGGCTGGTGCGCACGGGGATAGTGAGCGACACCGACCCCCATGCGACGCTGATTGCCAGTGCGGCGGCCAGCCATCACGAGCTATACAAGGGCATGGCCCCCGGCGCGAGGGTGATGAGCGCCGGCATGACGGGCTTCGACCCTCAAGACGCGATCGACGCCCTGACCTGGGCCTTGAACAACAACGCGGACGTCGTTAACTACAGCGCCGGGTGGTGCTCCGCTTTCAATCAGATGCAAGACGCCGACCGGCTCTTCGACTACCACGCCCGCTGGAGAGACAGGCTGATCGTCGTTGCGGCTGGCAATGATGAAGGGGTGTGCGCATCAGCTGACTACGTCACCTCGCCAGCTAAAGGCTGGAACGTGCTATCCGTCGGCGCTTACTCCGATGCAAATGATGAGATGTGGATTTCTTCAGCCTGGCGAAACCCGGATAGCCCCAACTCCGATCACGAGAAGCCGGAAGTGGTGGCTCCTGGCGTGGACATCGTCGCAATTGGGCTGAACGGTCAACCCTTTCCTCCCTTTGACGGCACAAGCTATGCCGCCCCGCAGGTGGCCGGTGTGGCGGCGCTGCTCATGGACCGCGATTTCGAGTTGAGATTCCGGCCCGAAGTGGCGCGCGCCATCCTCATGGCCTCGGCCACGCACAACATCGACGGCCCCACCGGCATCCCCACCGGCATCGACTTGAAGGATGGCGCGGGCGGCATCAACGCCAGCGTGGCCGATGAGATAGCCCAACACCACAGTTTTGGCGATCCCTGTAAAACTTCATGCTGGTGGAGTGTCTTGTTTAACAACACGAGTTTCCCGGTGGGCAGCTATCGATATTACCGCTTTAACGCCAGCGCAGGCGATCGCATCCGCGTGGCTATCGCGTGGTGGTCGAATGCCGATTGTCCCAGCGCAGACGACTGCCAATATGATCGCCTGGATACCGACCTGCACTTGGGCGTGTTCGATCCCGATGGACAATTGGCGCCCGGCGCCTGGTCCGCCAGCCACGATAACAACTACGAGTTGGTGGATTTTGTCGCCGCCAAGACCGGCACTCATCAAATCGGGGTTTACAAGCAGCGATCGGATGAACCGAACAACGAGTTGGGCATTGCGCTGCGATTACCCTATCATGTTTATGTGTCCGCCGTCATGAATAATTAAACGGGTGCACAAGTATTACTTGTCTACCAACTACCTATCTACCTGTTACCTGAAACGGAGCCAACATGCAACACGAGATCGTGATCAGCGGATTCGGCGGCCAGGGCGCGTTGTTCGCCGGCCAGGTGCTCGCCTACGCGGCGATGGACGAAGGCAAGCACGTCACCTGGATTCCCTCTTACGGGCCGGAAATGCGCGGCGGCACCGCGCACTGCATCGTGATCGTGTCGGACGAGGAGATCGGGTCGCCGCTGGTGCGCAACCCCGGCGCGGCGATCGTGCTCAATAACCCATCGATGGAGAAGTATCAGCCGCTGGTCAAGGCCGGCGGCTATCTGTTGATCAATCGCTCGTTGATCAACTTGCCGGTCACGCGCAATGGCATCTACGCGATCGACATCCCCGCCAGCGACGCGGCGGTCGCCGTGGGCGAGGCCCGGCTGTTGAACGTGATCATGCTCGGCGCGCTGATCGCCTGCACCGCAGTCGTCTCCATGAGCGCCATCGACCACGCGCTCGAAGCGCACCTGCCGGAGCGCCACCGCCGGCTGCTCGATCTCAACAAGACGGCGCTGCGGCGCGGGCTGGAACTGGCGCGGCCGCAACTGATCGCGGCTGCGGCCTGAGCGCCCTAACGAAGGACAAATGACGAAGCTTCCACAGCCAGGCATTCGTCCTTCGTCTTCGGTCTCGTTCCTTTGAACAACCCCTCCACGGAGTAAACGTATGACCACACCCTGGAATCATCGTTACGCCCAACGCACCCAGCGCATGACCAGCTCCACCATTCGCGAACTGCTCAAACTCACCGCGCAACCCGATATCATCTCGTTCGGCGGCGGACTGCCCGCGCCCGAACTATTCCCGATCGACGCGTTCAAAGCCGCCGCCCATACCGTGTTGACCGAAATGGGCCCGCAGGCGCTGCAATACAGCACCACCGAGGGTTACCCGCCCTTGCGCGAGATGATCGTCCGCCACATGGCGCGCTCTGGCATCGCCATGGATATCGACAACGTGCTGATCACCACCGGCTCGCAGCAGGCGCTCGATCTGATCGGCAAGGTGTTGATCAACCCCGGCGACAAGATCCTCACCGAAGACCCGACCTACCTCGGCGCGATCCAGGCGTTCACGATGTACGGCGCCGATTACGTCACCGTCCCGATTGACGAGGACGGCTTGCAGACTGGCAAGCTCGAAGAGGCGCTGCGCGCCGGCCCGAAGTTCATGTATGTCCTGCCCAATTTCCAGAACCCGGCCGGCGTCACGCTGTCGCTCGAACGCCGCCTGGAGCTGCTCGCGCTGGCCGACCGCTACGGTATCCCCATCATCGAAGACGATCCGTACGGCCAGCTGCGTTTCGAGGGCGAGCACCTCAAGCCGCTGGTCGTGCTCGACGCCGAAGTCCTCGATTGTGAGACGAACGGGAAGTACAGCGGCAACGTGATCTACCTGAGCACCTTCAGCAAGACGCTCGCGCCCGGCCTGCGCCTGGGTTGGGTCGTCGCGCCGAAGGGCGTCATCGGCCGGATCGTCCAGGCCAAGCAAGGCGCCGATCTGCACAGCAGCACGTTCGATCAGATGATCGCCTACGAAGTGGCGCGCGGCGGCTTCATCGATCGACACGTCCGTCACATCCGCGAGGTGTATCACCGCCGCCGCGACGTGATGCTGGCCGCGCTCGAACGCGCCTTCCCCGACCCGGCCCGCGGCGTGCACTGGACGCATCCCAAAGGCGGTCTGTTCCTATGGATGATCGTACCGGAGTCGATCGATACGAGCGAACTGCTGAAGGAAGCGGTCAAGGAGAAAGTGGCGTTTGTGCCGGGCACAGCTTTCTACGCATTGGGCGGCGGCCACAACACCATGCGCTTGAACTTCAGCAACGCGGCCGACGAGATGATCGAAGAAGGCATCGCGCGGTTAGGCCGCGTAATCGAAAAGCATCTTCACGCGGAGCGCGTGACAGCCTGAGCGTGTTGGAAGTGGATCGTTGTTTCGGCAGGGCGAGCGGTTGCTCGCCCTGTTGTTTTTCGCGCGGCTTAAGATTCTCGTAATCCTTCCGTAAGTCGGGCGTAAGCGCGATCCGCTATAAAGGGGCCGGGACATATCCACCCACAGGAGGAGAAGCTGATGAATGTTCTATTTCGCACACGCATAAGTGTTGCCCTGATATTGGTCGCGCTGCTGCTCGGCGCATGCGGCCCAACCGGCCCGGCGGCCACGCCCACCCCGGAAGCGACGCCTGGCCCACAACCCACCGCAGCGGCAACGGCGGAGCCGACTGAAGCTGCCATGCCGGAGCCGACCGAAATGGCGGAAGACGCCATGATGGACGAGGAACCTAAGACCTTCGCCCTGACTCAGGGCTGGTATCAAGGTCGAGAAACTTTCTACTACGATTTCGGCTCGAACTCGACCGTGTTGGACGACGGCGAGCGCGTCGCGGTCGCGCCCATCTACGTCTTCGTCACCGGTTTCGACGCCGCTGGCAACCCGCAGCTGGTGGAAGGCCAGCATAATGTCGTCGGCACGGTTCCCGGCGAAGAAGGTTACAGCGATCTGTGGCAGGTCCACTTTGTCGTCGTCCCCTCGACCTACGAGCCTGATTCGCTGAAGTCTGCGCCCGACATCATGGGCAGCGGTTTTGAAATCATGGAGACGGACAGGCTCGTCAACTGCCCGATCGTGCCGGAGGGCAGCCAGCTCGAGGCGGGCGAACCGGGATTGACGCAAGGCTGGTACAACGGGGAAGCGATTTACTACTTCGACTTCGGCCCGAACCCGGCTGAGACCGCCCCGATCTATGCCTTCGTCACCGGCTTCGACGCCGAGGGCAACCCGCAGTTCGTCGAAGGCCAGCACAACGTGATCGACGTGATCCCCGGCGACGACGGCTACACCGCGTTCTGGGATGTGAATCTGGTGGTGGCGCCGGCCGACTACGAACCCGATTCGCTGAAATCCGTGCCCGACATTATGGGCAGCGGTTTTGAGATCGTACATCCCGGCATTGTGGTGAATTGCCCGGTGGTGCGAACGGCTTCGCCGTAGCGAGGTGCAGAGGAAGATCCGCAGCAAGTATCACAGCTGGTATCGACACAAGCGTAAACAGAACGAGCTTGTTGGGCGCGGGTCTCCCGACCGCGCCCATTGCCATCTCACACCCGTTCGGTGACCTTCAGTCGTTGTTTTCGGCCAGAGCCAGAGACTCTGGCCGCTTGTTTTACCCCAATGGTCGGATTGACACCGGCGCCCGACTCGTTTACCCTCGACGCTATACCCGGCACGGGAACAATCTTGCGGTTTTGCTCTCGGCCCGCGTCCTCGCGGACGGCCCGCGCGGACGCGGGCCGAGAGCATCGGCGCAATCTCTGCTCGGCGCGGGTCTCCCGACCGCGCCGCACTTCAGGAGACCTTCGGTCTCCTATTCGGGCCGGTCGGAGATCTGGCCCGAACCGGTAGGGTCAGAGAGGTGTCAGCGGTTGCGCATCACAATCGGTAAAGTCGCATCATATTTCAAGTCGATGCTGCGCCACGTCCCCTTGCCGTTGCCGCCCGGCTGATTGACCGTCGCCAGAACTCGCGCGAGTCCGGAATCCAAATCCTCCACGTCGACGCCGAACCGCAGACTACCGCCGAAGTACACCGCCTGCCCATCCCAGATCGTCGGCGGCAGGTAATCGCTGCCGGTTGCGGCCTCATCGACGTAGTACGATTCCAACACCAGGCCCGAATACAGCCGCTCGACGCTGCCGACCCGGTTGTACTGCCCACCAATGAGCGACAGGCGTTCCTGATCGCCAAACCGGTTCGACGCCCAGAACTTCACCGGGAACCAGTCGGCTTCGTCGAACGGCGGCTCGGCCAGCGCCGGCCCCATCACGGTGTAGTGCATGCTGGCCGACGCGCCGAGCGCCGTCGGCGCTTCGGCAAAGCGCGCCGTCATCGCCGGCTGCATGCGCCAGGCCGCATGGCAGGCGCGCAGCGCGTGATCGACGCCGTCGAATAACAACAACATCGCATCGCCGCCAAACAGCACCAGGTCGCCGCCGTGATGCGCGGCGATGTCGCGCATCACGATGAAGTAATCGTTGATCACTTTGGTCAGCGTTTCCGCGCCTGCGCGCCCCAGCGCGGTCAGCCGCTCGGACATGGCCGTGAAACCGGACAGGTCGGCGAAGAGCACCGTGCTGGCTAGAAACTCGCCGTGAGTCTGGCCGGGCGTGGGCCGGACTAACACATCGTGGAGCAGGTCGTTGAGCGACGTGAGCACGGCGCGGCGCGTCTCGGCGTCTGCGCCGGGTTTCCAACGCTCGGCGATGGAGGCGGGCAGGTACGCGCGGACATCGATAGGGCGAAGCCGTAGAGTCTCAAGCGGGTTGCGCGGCATCGGCTCAGGCATGGGGGGACTTTACCACAGAGTCGCCGAGGGCGCAGAGTTTGGCAGTGAATTCTCCGCGCGCTCCGCGTCTCGGCGGTGAGACCGACACTCCACCAGGGAACCACCAGACCTCGAAAGTCCTCCCAATTGCTTTCTTTTCATCACGTTACCGGCGTGACGAAGTACACTCCCAGACGGCCGGGGCCTATGCTATCATTTCCAGCGCCATACGATACGTGACTTGCGATCTGCTCTACGCATAGAGGAGGCTCTCTTGACGGCACAAATCATTGATGGCAAGGCGATTGCGGAGAAGGTTCGGCGGCGCGTCGCAGAAGAGGCCGCGCAGCTTAAAGCCAGCCAGGGTATCATCCCCGGCCTGGCGACCGTGCTCGTCGGCGACAACCCGGCCAGCGCGACTTACGTCCGTTCCAAGCAAAAAGCGTGCGATGAGTTGGGGATGCACTCGGTAGGGCATCACTTGCCGGCGGATAGCGCACAGGCAGAAGTCGAAGGCCTGGTGCGCACGCTGGGCGCCGACCCGGCGATCCACGGCATCCTGGTGCAGCTGCCGCTGCCCGGTCATTTGAACGAAGAAGCGGTGCTGAACACGATCCCGATCGAGAAGGACGTGGACGGATTTCACCCGGTGAACATCGGACGGCTGGCGATGAAGGGCCGCAAGCCGCTGTTCGTGCCGTGCACCCCGGCAGGCTGCATGGTGCTGCTGGAGGAATCGGGCGTGACATTCAAAGGCGCGAACGCGGTGGTCGTGGGGCGCAGCAATATCGTCGGCATGCCGGCTGCGCTGCTGCTGGTGCAGCGCGATGCGACGGTGACGATCGTCCATTCGCGCACGCGCGATCTGCCGGAGGTGGTGCGCCGGGGCGATATTCTGATCGTGGCGATCGGCAAGGCGAAGTTTGTGACCGGCGAGATGATCAAGCCCGGCGCGGCGGTGATCGACGTGGGCATCAACAGCATCCCCGACCCGACGAAGAAGAGCGGGCAGCGCCTGGTGGGCGACGTGGATTTCGAGGCGGCTAAGGAAGTGGCGGGTTGTCTCACGCCGGTGCCCGGCGGCGTCGGCCCGATGACGATCGCGATGCTGATGAAGAACACGCTGGAAGGCGCGAAGCACGCGGCGGGCCATTAACCGACTTGAAGCGGACAAGCAATAACAGACCCTGCAAGGGCGATGGGCGCTCTCGCAGGGTTTTTGATCCACAAATAACACGAATGCCGGTCACCTGCGTGCCGATTCGTGTTATTCGTGGAACAAGTGTTACGCCGGCTGGCGGATCACTTCTTCCACCGACAGCGCCAGCCGCCGTATGCCTTCGTCGATTTCCTCGGGCGTCAGCGCGCAGAACGGCAGACGCAGGAAGTGCTCGCCGCCGCCGTTGGGGAAGAAGGCCAGCCCGTCGGCCAGGTTGAGGTTGTGCCGCGCCGCCGCGATGCGCACCCACTTCGACGGCGCGGACGGCGGCAGGATCACCGACACGAAGAAGCCGCCGTCGGGCCGAATCGTCTGCGCGTCGGGCAGGTG
>DATDPU010000127.1:0-25315 GCA_035292585.1 Anaerolineae bacterium
TCGTCATCGGTGAACAGCACCTCGTTCACCGCGCCCATGCGCGCATAGAACGAATCCGCCGGCACGCGATGCGGCCAGGCTGGCGCTTCAAACAGACTGCGTTGTGGATCGCGGCGTCCCAGCATGGGTGGTTCTCCCTGACAGACGATGCGTGTGGTCGTGCTACGGAGATAAACACCGCACGCTGCCGAAAGATCCGTTCCCATGCGCTAATTGACAGGACTTTTTCAGTGCTCTCCTAGGGCCTTGTGCCCGCCCAACGCCCACAAGGGGCTAGGCTACGCCCCATCAATTTCAGATGGACTGACTACTAGTACCCCGACCGCCTAATTCTGCGGGGTTGGGACGGCAGTTGCACTGCCGTCCGCCGCAGTGCAACTGCGGCAGGAACTACGCAACTTCAACTTGTCGAAGTACTAGGGCGCGCGTGTTCGATACATGAACAAAAACGGCTTGGAGTTGTGCTCCGAGCCGTTTTTACTTGAATCACGAGAATCAGGCGACCGATGCTTCCCGGCCTTCCTGCAACAACGAGTCAACCTCATGGATCGCCTCGGCCAACGACACGCCAGCGGAAGCGGCCCATTCGCGGCACAGGTCCAGACGGATCTTTTGAAGCAAGGAGGCATCCGCCTCGTTAAGCAGCTTCTTTCGGCCACGCGCGGTGAGATCGCGCACGACCGCGCACAGCGCCTCAAACGAGCCTTGTTTCAAGCGCTCAGCGATTTCGAGACGCCGTTTGTAATGGTCTTTCTGTAAGGAGACCGGGCTGCTCTTTAGCAAATCGCGGTAGTGTTCGAGGTCACGCCGGGGCGTCAACTCTCGAAGTTGAGTCGCCTGCTGGGGATCCACCGGCACCCAGAGCGTGGCTTTATCGGCGACGATTACGTAGTAGAGGCGAGGCTCATCCTCGGCCAGGCGGCGCTCTTCGAGCCGCCGAACATGGCCCACACCGTGAGCAGGGTGAACGACGCAGTCGCCAGCCTTGAACTGCATGTCATGCTCCTTCTTCCTCAACGGGTCACGCAGGTGGACAACGCGGGCCGGCCTGGGCGGATGCTTCCCGGCCTTCGCTCGGCTTTAGTAACGGCGCGAGCCGCCGCCCCGCCGATCGCGGCCGCCACCCCGGTTGCCAAACCCACCGCTGCGACCGCCAAACCCGCCGCCGCCGCCGCTGCGTTCCTCACGCGGGCGGGCTAAGTTCACCGTCAGGTTGCGATCGTTCAGGCTGTAGGCATTAAACATGCTGATCGCTTTCTGGGCCTCAGCCTGGCTGCTCATCTCGATGAAGGCGAAGCCCTTCGAGCGGTTGGTGTCGCGGTCTTTGATCAGCGCGACCGAAGTCACCGTGCCCGCCTGGGTAAACAGCGTTCGCAAGTCATCTTCCGTGGTGGTGTACGACAAGTTCCCGACATACAATTTCACATCCATGCTCTGGTCTCCTTGAGGTCGGCGCGCTGGCCGGTAATGAGACTGCCGCCATCCGATAAAAGGGTCTGGCGGCAATCGATACACGCAAATCCTATTACGAGATGCTGCAAATTATACCACACATCCAAATTAAACTCGGGGGCGGCGAGAACACTTTCTTCAAGCAAACTCTTAGTCTCTTCTAATACGCTTTTTATCTTTTCGGTGTAAAATTCCCACTCGATCCGCCCGGCGAATACGTTACGACACGCACTGAGGGCATCAGCCCCGGATGTCCCCAGGTGGGTGTCGTTTTGCGTGGCTGTAGCCCGAACCCTGATCCACAGGAGGCAAACTTATGATCGACGTCACGGGTCTCACCAAATTCTATGGTGACGTCAAGGCCCTGCGCGGCGTGAGTTTCCAGGTCGCGTCCGGTGAGATTGTCGGCCTGCTCGGCCCCAACGGCGCGGGCAAGACGACGATCATGAAAATCCTCACCGGCTACCTCCAGCCGGACGACGGCCAGGTGGAAATCGATGGACTGGACGTGCTGACCCACACACTGGAGGTGCAGACCCGCATCGGCTACCTGCCGGAGAATGCGCCGCTGTACCCGGAGCTGTCCGTTCAAGGCTATCTCAAGCTGATGGCCGATCTGCGGCAGATTCCGGCAGCCGACCAGACCGCCCGCCTGTCCGAGGCCGTGTACGCCGCCGGCCTGACCGATCACCTGACGCGCCCGATCGGCGAGCTGAGTAAAGGCTATCGGCAGCGCGTCGGGGTGGCCCAGGCTATCTTGCATCGACCTAAATTGCTGATCCTCGACGAACCGACGGTCGGTCTCGACCCGACGCAGATCGTCGAGATTCGCCGCTTGATCAAGCGGCTGGCGCGGCACAGCACCATCCTGTTCTCCAGCCACATTCTGCCCGAAGTCGAGGCGCTGTGCGACCGCGCGATCATCATCATGAACGGCCGCATCCGGGCAGATGCGCGCTTATCGGAATTGGCGGCCACGTCCAACGCCGTCCTGGTTTTGCAAGACAAGGTCAAAGGCGTGGAGGGCGCATTGCAGCAGCTCGACGGTGTGCGCGGCGTCGAAGCCCTGGCGGCGGACGGCTATCCGGCCTATCGGGTGCTGGGTGAGGCCAACTTCGATTTGTGTCCCGCCGTTTACGGAATCGCGCGCCAAAATGCCTGGCCGGTGCGCGAGCTGCGCCGTGACGTGCGCACGCTGGAAAGCGTCTTCAACCAACTCGCCGTGACCGCTGCCGCAGAAGACGAGCTGGATGAGGAAGAAGCGGAAGAAGAAAGGGCCGAAGCGTAACAGGTGACGAACGATGATGAAACAGATTCTCTCGCTCACGCGTAAAGAACTCAGTAGCTATTTTAGCTCGCCGATGGCCCTGATCTTCCTGGGCACGTTTTTAGGCATCACCCTCTTCACCTTCTTTTGGGTCGATACGTTTTTCGCGCGCGGTATCGCCGACATTCGCCCCTTGTTCCGCTGGATGCCGCTGTTGTTGATCTTTCTCGTCGCCGCGCTGACGATGCGCCAGTGGAGCGAAGAACAGCGCTCCGGCACGTTGGAAATGCTCCTGACATTGCCGGTGCGCCCGGCGCAGCTGGTGTTGGGCAAATTCCTGGCGGTGATGGCGCTGGTGCTGGTGGCGCTGGCGTTGACGTTGCCATTGCCGATCAGCGTGTCGACGCTGGGCAACCTCGATTGGGGCCCGGTCATCGGCGGCTATCTGGCGGCGATCCTGTTGGCGGCCGCCTACACGGCGATCGGGCTGTACGTGTCGTCGCGCACCGACAATCAAATCGTCGCCCTCATCGCCACCGCCCTGCTGGGCGGGCTGTTCTATCTGGTCGGCACCGGCGGCGTCACCGATTTCGCGGGCGGGATAGCGGGAGACGTGCTGCGCGCGCTCGGCACGGGCAGCCGCTTCGAGAGCATCGAGCGCGGCGTCATCGACGTGCGCGATCTGGTCTATTACCTGTCGTTGGCGGGCATCTTCCTGGTGCTCAACACGCTGTCGCTCGACAGCAAACGCTGGAGCGAAGGCGAGCGCACGTATGCCTATCGACGCGGCATCGCGCTGACGGCCACGCTCGTCGGGCTGAACCTGGTGCTGCTCAACGTGTGGGTGTTTCCGCTGCAAGGGCTGCGCGTCGACCTGACGCAGCAGCAAGAGTTCAGCCTGTCGCAGACGACCAAAGACTTGCTCGCCAATCTGCAAGAGCCGCTGACCCTGCGCGCCTACCTCAGCAATAACACGCATCCGCTGCTCGCGCCGCTGATCCCGCGTATCCGCGACTTGCTGCGCGAGTATCAAATCGTTTCCAATGGCAAGGTTACGGCGGAGGTCGTCGATCCGGCGCAGGACCCGGCGATCGAGGCCGAGGCCAATCAGACCTACGGCATCCAGCCAACGCCTCTGCAGGTGGCGGGGCGTTACGAAGCCTCGCTGATCAATGCCTACTTCGACATCCTGGTGCGCTACGCCGATCAAAGCACGACGCTGAACTTCCGTGACTTGATCGAAGTCGAGCCACGGCGCGACGGCACGGTCGACGTGCGCCTGCGCAACCTGGAGTACGATCTCACCCGTTCGATCAAGCGCGTGGTGTACGGCTTCCAGAGCGTCGATACCGTCCTGGCGGCGATGGCCGAGCCGGTGAAGCTGACGCTGATCACCACGCCCAATTCGTTGCCCGAACCGCTGCAGAGCGCGCCAGACACGATTAGCCAGGTGGCGCAGGAGATCGCGGGACAGTCGAACGGCAAGTTCACGTTCGAGGTGATCGACCCCGATGCGCCGGGCAGCGCGATCACGCGCCAGACGCTGCAGGATACCTATAAGCTGCAAGCGATCCCGGTCTCCCTGTTCTCCGATCAGACCTACTATCTGGATATGCTGCTGACGATCGGCGAGAATACGCAAGTGTTATCGCCCGGTTCGGATTTGAGCGAGGCTTCGATCCGCACCGCGATCGAATCGGGGTTGAAGCGGGCTTCATCGGGTTTCCTCAAAGTCGTCGGGCTGTGGACCCCGCCCCCGACGCCGACGCAGGACGCCTTCGGGCAAATGCAGCAGCCCATCTCCGGCTGGCAGCTCCTCAATCAACAATTAGGGCAGGATTACACCGTGCGCAGCGTCGATTTGTCCACCGGCCAGCTGCCGTCGGACATCGATACGCTGGTGATCGTCGCGCCGCAAAACCTGACCGACAAAGATCGCTACGCAATCGATCAATACCTGATGCGCGGCGGATCGGTCATCGTCGCCGCCGGTAATTACGTGATTACCACTGATCCCTTCGGCGGTGGGCTGGGCTTGCAGACCGCCGAGAACGGGTTGCAGGAGATGCTCGACAGCTACGGTATTCGCGTTGGACAAGAGCTGGTGATGGACCCGCAGAACGAGCCGTTCCCGGTCCAGGTGATGCGCAACGTCGGCGGCTTCCAGGTGCAGGAGATTCAGGCGCTCAACTATCCCTTCTTCCCAGACATTCGCCCGGATGCGATGGACCGTGAGCACCCGATCGTGTCCAGGCTCGCCGCCGTGACGTTGAACTGGGCCTCGCCGGTCGAGCTCGACACACAAAAGAACACCGACCGCACCACGAGCGTGTTGCTGCAGTCCAGTCCTCAAGCCTGGCTGCGTACCAATACCAACATCCAGCCCGACCCAGACGCCTATCCAGGGCTGGGTTTCCCGGTCGAAGGCGAGCAGAAGGCGTATCCATTGGCCGTCTCTGTGCAGGGCGCATTCCAGAGCTATTTCAAAGACAAACCGTCGCCGTTCCAGTCGCAAGCGCCAAACCCGCTCGACTCGGCTGACCAACCGTCACTCGAGCCGACGGCGACGCCCGCGCCGGGCGAAACCCAGTCGATCAGCACGATCGAAGAATCGCCCGCATCGGCCCGGCTGGTGGTCGTCGGCAGCGCCGAGTTCGTCGACGACGCGGTGCTGGAGTTGTCCTCGCGCCTGACGCAAGATCGTTACCTGAACAATTTGCAATTCGTGCAGAACGCCGTCGACTGGTCGGTGGAAGACCTGGACCTGCTCGACATCCGTGCGCGCGGCACACTCACCCGTGTGCTGAAGCCGATGGAGCCGCGTGAGCAATCGCTGTGGGAGGCGCTGAATTACGGGATCGCCCTGGTCGCGCTGGTCGGCATCGGCGCGATCTGGCGCGCGCGCCGCCGCAGCGAGCAGCCGATGGTGTTAGTCCCGCAAGCGAGCAGCAAGTAGGCGGTTAGCAGGTAGGCAGGTAGCAAGTAAACAAGTAGCAGGTAGACCAGTAGGGAGTAGACAGGTATGAATCGGCTCAATCGCATTTTGACCGCAGCGCTGGCGGTACAGGTGGTCTTGGCCGTAGTCGTGTTCTTGCCGCGCATCATCCCAACCAGCGCCGAAAGCGCGCCGCTGTTTGGCGCACTGAGCGCGGCTGATATCACGGGCCTGACGCTGAAAGATCAAGAGGGCAACCAGATCGAACTCGCCAAACAGGGAGACGCCTGGAGCTTGCCGGAGCACGCAAACTATCCCGCCGATAACACGAAAGTCGGCGACTTCCTGGGAAAGATGCTCGGCCTGAAAACCGACACGCTGGTCGCGCGCACCAACGCCAGCCACAAGCAGTTGCAGGTGGCTGTGGACGATTTTGTGCGACAGGTCGATCTCAAGCTGGCCGATGGCAGCAGCCGCACGGTATACCTCGGCTCGGCGGCCAGCGGCGGCGCGACGCACGTTCGTCTCGGCGATCGGGACGAGGTCTACGTGGGTCGGGGCGTGTCCAGCTTTGATGTGAATGCAACGATCGGCGGCTGGATCGATACGACGTACTTGAGCCTCGACCGGACCCAGATTGTGCAGATGACGCTAGAGAACGCGAACGGCGCGTTTGAGTTCGAACAGGGCGACTCGGACGTGTGGGCGCTGACGGACCTGGCGGCAGACGAGACAATGAACAGCGAGAATGTGTCGATGCTGGCCTTGCGCATCGCCTCAGTCCCGATGTTGCGCCCGCTCGGCAAAGAGGCGCAGCCTGAGTACGGACTCGATCAACCTAGCGCGGTTGTTACGGCGACGACTCGCGACGACGCCGGGGCGGAAAAGACCTACACCTTGACCATCGGGGCCAAAGACGATGCGGAGGACAGCTACGTCGTGAAATCCTCCGAATCAGAGTGGTATGCGCGCGCCACCAGCTTCAGCGTCGAGGAGTTCGTCACGCGCACGCGGCAAGATTTCCTCCAGGCGCCGGCGACTCCCACTCCCATGTCGACGCCTGCCATCACTTCAACGTTGGAAGTGACGTCGACGCTCGAAATCACGCCGACGCTTGAGGCTACGCCGTAGCCTGGAAACCAGTTGAAGAAACCAGGTTTCTCGAAGAAACCTGGTTTCTGAACTATGCTCGGCGCAGGTCTCTGACCGCGCCGCTGGTCGGGTCAGGAGACCCGACCAGAACTTGGAAACCGGTTGAAGAAACCAGGTTTCTCGAAGAAACCTGGTTTCTGAACTCAAACGACTACCGCGCGATGCGGTGGTCGTTTTTGATTGGGGACAATCTTACAGCCGAACGTCCTGACCTTCTTTGAATATGGCGGTTGATTCACCTCGATACACGACGACTGCGCCCGAACCGATCACCTGCCAGTTCCGGCTCGAACCGATGAGCGCCGTCGCCTCGTCGATCCCGACGAGCGTGATCTCAGCCGGCAGCGTCGCGCGCATGCGTTCGGCATTCCAACGCGCGGCCAGCGTAGCGTGATGCGGAATCACCGCGACGTGCGGCACAAGCCCCAACCCTGCGCGCCAGCCACGGCCCGGCGACCACATCTGCCCGCCGCAGACCATCGCGCCCGCGCTCGATCCGGCGATCGCGCCGCCGCGTCGCAGCACATCCAGGGCAGCCTGCCACGCCGGTGTGGCGACCAGCGTCTCAAGCAAATACACCGGGTCGCCGCCGGTGAAATAGATCAGGCCGGCCGGCCTGATCTGCTCAACCCGTGATGCTTGCCGCGCCGTGTCCGCGTCGACGACCAGGGCAGCTTCGGCCTGCGCTCCCAACCGGCGAAAATAGCGCACACCGTTCTCGGCGGCGAGGCGCGGATTTTCGTGCGCCGCCGCGGTTGGCACGATGACGATCTTAGGCGCAACGCCAAGACGCGCCAGCAGCGCGCGATCCATCGGCTCGCATTCGCGCCGAAATTCGTTGCCGCCAATCAGAGCAATCAAGCCGGACATTGTGCCTCCTCCGCTCGGTTCGTGTCCGCTCCAAACGCCAATATCGCCTTTCATTTCAGGACAAATAGGAGTACAATTCAGCCACTTTAGCCAGTTTCCAAAGTTCCCTTTTAGTCAATCAAGCTGCTTAGGTTCCTAAGACATCTTCGGGCCGTTTCGCCTTAGCCAATCGGCTGTGCAGCATTGCCAGCCCAGTTTGCCGGAAGAGGAGACTTATGTTACCGATCCAATCTACGCGCCTATCTCGCATCCTAGCCCGAACATTGCTGGTATTGATTCCCGTGGTTCTAATCTTAGCCGGCCTAAGCATAGGCGTATCGGATGTTCCGGCTGCACGGCGCGCCGTTTGCAGCGGCACGATCTTTCGCGATTACGATGCCGATGGCAGCCGGGACGCCCGCGAGCCTGGGGTAGCCGATGTCGCGGTAGCAGCCTACGACGCCAGTGGTCTCGTGGCTACCGCCGTCAGTTTGAACGATGGCACGTATACCTTGACGATCACGGATGGCCTGAGCGTCCGCATCGAGTTCACCGCGTTGCCGGGCGGATTCTTCTCCGGGCCATTCGGCCCCGATTCGGCCACCTCGATAACTTTCGTCGACAGCACCACCTGCAGCGCCGACTTCGGCGTCAACATCCCCGCCCATTACTGTCAAGACAACCCCGATCTGGCTACCAATTGTTACGTTTTCGGCGCTCAGACCGGCGTTGCCAATCCGGTGCTGATCGAGTTTCCCTATTCAGCGGGGGGCACTTCGCTGCCGGCGATCGACCAGCCGCCCACCCACACGGTTGACGCCACGGCAGCTCAAATCGGCACGACCTGGGGCCTGGCTTACCAGCGGACGTCCAACAGTCTGTTCGCGGCCGCGTTCATGAAGCGCCATGCCGGTTTTGGGCCGGGCGGTCCAGGCGCGATCTATCGAATCGATCGAGCGGGCAGCGCCGCGCCAAGCCTGTTCCTCGATCTTAACATATTGTTCCCCGGCTCGGCCGGCGCGGATCCGCATGGTGTGCCCGACTACTTTGTCGATCAGAATTCGTGGGATGCAGTTGGCAAGATTTCGTTAGGTGACATCGACCTGTCCGAAGACGAACAAACGCTGTGGGCAATGAACTTGAACGATCGTCAGCTATACGAGATCCCGATCGGCGTTCCGCCGGTAGCGCCCCCTGCCGCCAGCATCGGCCGATTTGCCGCGCCGAATCCCTGCGCCGTTCCTGGCGATATGCGACCGTTCGGCCTGGGCGTGCGCGATGGTCTGGTGTACGTCGGCCTGGTGTGTACCGCCGAGTCTTCCGGATCACCCGCCGACATGGCTGCCCACATTTACTCGTTCAACCCGACTACCGATCTGTACAGTGCAACGCCGGTGCTCAGCTTCGACTTGGACTATCCGCGCGGCTGCGCCGTTCGCGTGGGAATGGCTTGCGCCAATGCCGAGTGGAATCCGTGGGAACCGATCTTCACCATAATCAATACGCCGTTCTCTGGAACGAGCCCCTTCGAGTACATCTATCCGCAACCCTGGCTCACCGACATCACGTTTGACAACGGCGAGATGGTTTTAGGACTGCGCGACCGGTTCGCCGATCAAATGGGTTACCTGAAGCAAGGCACCAACCCGGCTGATCCGACTCTACGTACCGGCGACGCCGCGGGCGATCTCCTGCGCGCCTGCCCCAGCGGGCCGGGAACCTGGAGCATCGAGAACAACGCCGCCTGCGGCGGTGTTGGGCCTACCAACCCAGCGACGGGCATGGGGCCTGGCGCGCCTGGGGGAGAGTTCTACTTTGAAGAGAATTATCCCTACCATGATGAGGTGTCTCTAGGCGGCCTGGCGCAGGTGCCGGGCCAACCCGACGTCGTCCAAACGATGTATGACCCGGTCTTCGATACGGACGAGGCGTTCGACGGCGGCATCTTGTGGACGAACAACGCTGCCGGCACCCGGACCAAGACGCATCGTATCTTCAATACCGATACCGCTGATCCGCTCACCTTTGGCAAAGCCGGCGGCCTGGGCGACCTGGAAGTGCTGTGCAACGCCGCGCCCATCGAAATCGGCAACCGCGTCTGGCGAGACCGGACGGACTTGACGCGTGATGGCATCCAGGGGCCGACGCAGGTGATCAGCTCTACCGATCGCGAAGAGCCTATCCCCGGCGTCACCGTTCATCTGTACCTCGGCAGCACGCTCGTCGCCACCGATACCACCGACGCGCAAGGTGAATATATCTTTAACGCGTCGAATGTGCCGGGGGGCCTGCTGCCCTTCACCACGTACCTTATCCGCCTCGACGACCCGGCCGATTACGGCGCCGGGGGAGAGCTGCAAGGGCTGACGGTAACGCTCGGCAACCAGGGCGCGAATGACGCTATCGACTCGGATGGCATCGTCGTCAATAGCTATCCTCAGATCACGGCCGTCACTCGCAACTACGGCGACAACGATCACACGTTCGACTTTGGCTTCCACAACATTCCGACCGCGGTGGAGTTGCTCTACTTCCGCGTCGAAAGTGTGAACGGGCAGCAGGTCGAGCTGGGCTGGGCAACCGCCGTCGAGATCGATAACTTCGGCTTCAATCTGTATCGCGCGCCGGAGAACGACTTCAACCGCGCCGAGCCGATCCACTTCGAGCCGTCCGCGATCCAGGGCAACGGTCCCGGCGCGACCTATGCTTACGTGGATACGGCGCCCGCCGAGGGTATCTGGTGGTACTGGCTGGCCGACCTGGACACGCAGGGTCGCGAGACGCTGCATAGCCCGGTGAACGCCGTTGTTGGCCTGGACGCCTTATTGACGCAGCGCATTTACCTGCCGCTTGTACTGAGATAGACCTGCGACAGTATTTGAACCCGTGTAGCGCACAGTTCCACGATATAGTGACCGCCCGGCGCGGATCAGCTGATCCGCGCCGGGCGTTCTTGCGTTGCTTCCTGCAGCAACTCGAGATGGATTTGCGAGATGGCTCGCACCTCTTGGCAATGATATAAAAGTACCACGGCACAAGAGCATTACTTCCGTAACATGACCATGGTCTCAATCGCGAACTGGCCGAATTCTTAACGTATCACCCCATCAAATACGGTTGTTGGGTCATTTGAACTATTGATAGTCGCGCCCCTTGTCGATACCATGCAAGCATCTCGGTATCGACGCTTTATTTCCTCGGCACTACGCGATCATTGCAAGACGGTCTTCTTCAGCGCCAACGCTGTTCGGTCAACACCCTGCGCTGACGGCTCAACCGGTAAACGATCGAACCGACTGATGGCCACTCTATCACCTCTTCAACACACTGGATAGTGCTCTCTTCTCAGTCAATCACCGCATCACGCAACGGGCGACGCCTTACTTGGCGAGCGCACGCCGAACGAATCTTGCCCACTTGTGTGGCAAGCGCATGAGGAGCGACAAAATGAACACGCGTAAGCTGCTTGGGTTGATCCTCGTTATCATCTTAATCGCCAGCATGGCCGGAGCCGCACGGGCCTCTGACACGATCATGGCCCTCAATACTGAATCGACAATCACAGCTCTACCGGTCTTTCCCGGCGCGGAGGGTTATGGAACCACTACCCCGGCCGGCAGCGGGCGGCATTTGAGTCCTCCTCAGACTCGGGTTTACAAAGTCACCAACCTGGATGCTTCCGGTAGCGGTTCACTTAAGGACTGCCTGGCGGCATCCGGGCCGCGGGTGTGCGTCTTCGAAGTTTCAGGGACCATTGTGCTAAATGACGACCTCAAGATCAGGAACCCCTACATCACGATCGCCGGACAAACGGCGCCCTCGCCGGGGATCACTCTAAGAGGCGCGGGACTACGAGTAGGGACGCACGACGTGCTGATTCAGCATTTGCGTATCCGCGTCGGGGATGACCCGAATGGCCCCAACCCTGAAAACCGCGACGGCATTGGCATTGAAGGCTCGTCAGGCGTCTACAACGTCGTCATTGATCATTGCTCGATCAGCTGGGCGATTGATGGCAACGTCGATCTTTGGTATGAAGGGGTCAGCGACGTCACTATCAGCCACAGCCTTATCAGTGAAGGCCTGAACGATTCGTTACATCCGGAAGGTACGCATAGCACCGGTCTGCTGATCGGGAAACATGTTCATCGGGTTTCCCTGCATGCTTCGCTGCTCGCCCACAATCGTGGACGGAATCCAGCCGTACAGGCAGATACGGAAACCGAGCTGATCAACAACGTTTTTTATAACTGGGGCGACTGGGGGTTTACGATCTTCTCGGATGGTGGCGGGGTGGGGATTCCGCTATTCGCGAATGTGGTTGGAAATTACTATCAACGCGGCGTCGATAGTCCAAACGATCCGCCGATTCAGGTCGGCGGCAGTTTAGCTGCGACTTCCAAGGTGTACGTCAGCGGCAACATTGGCCCGGGGCGCGAGTCGAATGCGGCGGATGATTGGGAGATTGTCTCAGGGAATGATGCCATGTACCGTTCGCTCACGCCGATCGGAACACTGCACGCCTCTACCATCAGTTCGGCCTATGAAGCCTATGACTCAGTCTTAAAGAACGCCGGCGCACGTCCAGCCGACCGAGACGCGGTGGATGAGCGAATCGTCGAGGAAGTTCGTACGGGCACGGGCCAGATTATCAATTGCGTTGAGCCAGGAGCAGGGCGGTGCGACAAAAACGCCGGGGGCTGGCCGGCTCTCGCCCAAAATAAACGCACGCTGATTATCCCCGCCAACCCTAATGGCGACGCAGACGGCGATGGCTACACCGATCTCGAAGAGTGGCTGCACGCCTTTTCCGCTGACGTCGAGGGAGTGCCAAGACTGCGCCTCTCCAGCATACCCGACGATCAGTCGATCCGTCTGACGTGGACACTCAACACGACCGTGCCCGTAACCAGCACCTGGCAGATCGCCTACGATGGCCCGGCGGGCGACCAGTTTTCGCCTATCACGGACATTATCAGCTCAACTCGCGACTATTCGCTGACCGGGCTGACCAACTACAGGTGGTATACGATCACCCTTCAAGCCATGTTCAGTGGCACGCCTTTACTAACCGACACAGTACGTATGATGCCTACCGACATCTTCTTTTACCTGCCTCTGATATCGCAAACCTATTGAGGTCGCGCATTCACTGCCTGTCGAATTGATACCTCAGGCAAGAAGTTGGCCCACGGGTATCAATGTGCCCCCATCAGGATAGGAGTTGGCGTGTCTGTGGGCGCCGGAGTAGGCGTGTTCTCAGACCCTAAGGTTGGTGTGTGCGTCGGTGCAGGTGTATCAGTAGGAGTCGGCGTATAGGTGTCCGTAGGTGTCAACGTTGGCGTATCTGTCGGCGTGTGCGTATCGGTTGCAGTTGGCGCCGGGGTATCCGTCGATGTCGGGGGGGCCACAGGAGGTGGTGTATCAGTCTCCGTCGGCGTCGGCATTGGAGTCGGCGTCCGGGTATAAGTTGGTCTGCGCGTATGAGTCGGTCTGCGCGTCGGTGTGGGTGTATCCGTAGCAGTCGGCGTGTCGCTGGGTGTTGGCGTATCAGTTCCCGTTGGCGTCAGCGTGGAGGTGTCCGTCGGCGTCGGCGTATGAGTCGGTCTGCGCGTCGATGTGGGTGTATCCGTAGCAGTCGGCGTGTCGCTGGGTGTTGGCGTATCAGTTCCCGTCGGCGTCAGCGTGGATGTGTCCGTCGGCGTGGGTGTGCGCGTTGGAGTCGGCGTCCGGGTATAAGTCGGCCGGCGCGTCGGTGTACGAGTGGGTGTCCGGGACGGTGTTACGGTCGTGTTCATTCGAGTTGGCGTCCGGGTATTCGTCGGCCGGCGCGTCGATGTGGGCGTGCTCGCATCACCCTGAAACGAGAGGGTGAGATTGACGCTCACTGAGCCGGCGGACGTGGGCGCCGCCGAGTCGTCTCCATGCCGAACGATTACCCGGTGCGCGCCGGGGCTAAGGGAAACCGCTAGCGGGCCAAACGGCTCCACGGCCTCACGACCCGATCGATCAGAGGAGACGAACACCTGTTGATCGCCCACCCACAGCTGCACATGCTCGTTCAACTGTTCATCGCCGGAATTGCGCAGCACGCTGCCCGAAATGCTCAACGTCCCCCCGGCCCAGGACAAATCGGCGACCACTTGCTCGTAAGGGCAGCCCGAGCTTTGCTGATTCTTGGCGCACACCAGCACAGCACTGCGTGAAAACGGCGTCGGCGTCGGCGTAGGCCCCGGCGTCAGCGTCAGGGCCGGGGTCGGCGAGCCTGGCAAAGGAGGAAACGTCGAAGCGGGTGTAGGCACGACTGCGCCCTGCTTCTCTATCAGGAGAACACCGAACCGCTTACGGTCGTAGCCATCACCTTGATTATCCAGGGAGCCATCACTGAGATTGACCGTCCCGGTAAGGGCGCCGTCGCGCGCTTCCACCGTATCGGTGCGAACCGTATTTCCGGTTATGAAATCAAACACCTTCACGGTATAGTCGCCGTTTTCCAGTGAGTTGACGGTGAGATGTACCTCATCGGCTGTCGCATGCAGGAACGCCATGACTTGATCGCCGTCGCCGCGAGCGATTACGAAGTCGGCGGCGCTTAGATTGATTCTTGATTCCCATTCACGCGAGGCAGCAGGATCCCACGCAGGCCAATTGACCGCCTGAATGAACTTTGCAGTGGGGCTGTAGATAGGCGCAAGCGTGTATCTATCGAGGGCTTCGATCCGATCTAAGCCTTCCGTATTCCACCGCTGTGCGGCAGATACACCCGAGCCGATCAACTGTGACCAGACATGGGTAAGCGACGGCCGATAGGGGCGAACCTCGTAGGGTGGATCGACTTGCTGCTCGGGTTCGACCAAAAGGCCGCTAAAACTTGTCGGTCCGTTCTGCGCCGTCCAGGGCCAAAACTCTCCGACAAAGAAAGTCTTCGCATACCGGTCCTCGGCTTCTCGAAGTAACACCTGTCTATTTACCAGCAGTGGCTGGTTGTAGATATGCATGTCCACAAAATCGTGCGAAGCAAGGCTATACCGGTTGTTCAGTAATGAATAACTGCTCGCCTCGGGGTTTATATAGGCGGAGCTAGTGACCGGTCGCCGGTATCGATCGATGCTTTTTACGTACTGCGCCATTTGGTCCGCCCATTCTATTTTGGCTTGTTGTAGTTGTGTGTCACGCAGGTTGCTGCCGCCGAACTCTAGCTCCCCGTACACCTCCCAGTTCCAGATGGCCGAGCTGTCGCCCCACACACTTACCACAAATCGTATTCTTTGCCGCTGCAGGCGGATCGCTTCAGAATTAGTGTAGAACGCTTCCGGTTCTGAGACGGGCCCGCCATTGACGCGATTGTACGTGGCATATTCCCACTCAGCGGGCCGGGTTTCGGCTTGAAATAGCGTCAGTTTAACTTTGACAGTGTGTCGTTCCGCCGCCTGGAGCATTCGGGTGACCAGGCTCTGTCTCAACTTTGGCCCATAGGCCGACCCACAGTTTTCATCGGTAAAATCTGGATACCGGCAACCGGGATAGTTGTTCAATAGATCTAAGCCGTCAACCTGGGCGGCGTATTGAGAGCCGCTTTGATCCTTGAATTCGGCGACATCTCCCGTGAGGCATTCATCGAAAACGTAGTATCGGCCAACCGGGATAGGTTCCAATCCCACATGGTTAGGTCCTTGCCTGGCTGAACCTTCGCCGCCGTTTAGATGCACTCGAATCGAATTAATTCCTGACCTCTCCAACTCGCTGAAAAACTCCTCATAGGTATAACCTGGATTAGCGGGGGTCTGACAACTACCACCGCCGCTGGCTCCCAGCCGAAAGATATATTCTCTTCCCGTACTCGGATCGTCACGGTACTCTCTGCGGAGAATCAAGTATGCGTTTGGCCCATTTGGAATAAACTTCGTCCCATCGTCAAATACAAATGCCTTTCCGGAGGAATCCATGTGGATATATCCGCTCCCGGCGGCTGTCGTTTTTTCTTCTAAAGCGCTAAGAGATAGCGGCTTCAGGTAAAAGTTGGCGTTAATCAAAAGTAAAAGAAGAACGACGGAACGACGGAGAGCTGCAACAAACCTGCGAGCAAGGAGCTGAGGGATGGATTTGGGCTGATTCATCACAAGCTCATTCCTTTCACCCGGCACAGGATTCACCACACGCTGGTTTCGCGAACTCGAATTCAATTTGGGGAACGAGTGCAATGGCCTGAGTGGGACGATGTCGGCAACTAAGTGTACGCTACCATCATATCCGCCACTGGCCGGTTGTCAAGCTTTCTTGATCCGGCCAGAGGTCTCTTCAATTTCACAAGTTGAGGCCGCCGCTTTCCACACGAGGCGCATAGCATAGCGCCGGGCGGCAGCTCTACTGTGCAGCCAGTCGCCCGGCGCAACTCTGAAAGGGGAATCGTTCAGAAAGGGGTCGTAAGGCGTGGAGTATGGGCCAGCCTGGACCAGATCGCTGGCATCATGATCATGGACTTTTCAAGACAACCGGCAAATAAATCTTGGCGATACCGGGGGCCGGTGTTGCCGATTCACAATAGCCTCGCCCGGCTAGCAACCCCTCGGTGTGATGCCGCTGAATCTCGGCTACGGATAAGGTTCTACTGTACAGGGCCACTTCGTCAATAACGCCGTGAAAGTGATAACCGTGCGATCGGTTTAACCACCCGATGTCCAACGCCGCCGTTGGCGAGTCGAAGCCGGCGCCGTAAGCGGCGGGCGCGGACAGCGCGGCGCCATCGATGAAGAGGCGCAGCTCATTCGTGCTGGCATCCCGCACCGCGACGATATGGCGCCAGGCCCCATCGGTAACGTCCGTATTAGATATCACCCCCAAGAGCGCGCCGCTCTTGTCTCTTAAATAGAAGGCGCCGAGGCCGCCCTTCAGGCATCCTACCCACCAGTGTAAACCGGTCGAGCTATCTTCCCGGCCAACGATCACCTCATTGTTCAGCGCACAGCTGTTGACGCTATCGGCCTTCATCCAAAGTTCGATCGAGAAGCTGGCGTTGACGCCCCAGTCGAAGGGAGTGCCGCCCGGATTAGTCGCGATGCTTATCCCGGTGTTGCTGTCAAACGTCTGTCCCCCGCTTACCCGGCCCGTGGTTGCGCCGGGACACTGGCCCGCGCACTCCCCGTCTCGCTCTCCGTAAAGGTTATCGTACACCGGGCCGCTGGTCTCATCCAGATTCCAGTAGGCCGTCATGCCGGCCGGACAGCTCTGCGTTCGATCCAGTTTGACCCGCGCGGTGTCCGTATCGGTCAGGGCGCTGCCGACGGGTGGTGTGCAAGAAACCGTCGCCGTGTTGGTGAATTCGGCAGTTACATTGGGGAGCGTGCAGGTATAGCTCTGTTTCTGTCCGACCGCTAAGGTTGCAAATGTCCGCTGGCAGTTAGGGGCCAAGACATCCGAGATCGTTACGTTAGCCAGAGGCACATCGCCGGTATTGGTCACGGCAATCGTGAAGGTGACGGTTGAGCCGCTGATGATTGTCTGGACCTCCGGTGTTTTGGCAATATCGATTCCAGGACCGACCACATCCACAAAGGCAGTATCGGAATCGGACACAGTCCCACCCAGCGGTGATGCGCCGCTGGCTATAGCCGTGTTAGTGAAATCGGCTGTGACCCCGCTTCGGGTGCAGGTATAACTGGTGCGCTGCCCAGAGTTCAAACTGCCGATGGCCCGGTCACAGTTGGGGGCCAGTGCATCCGACACCGATACACCCGTTAAAGCCACGTCGCCGGTATTGGTGACGGCAATCGTAAAGGTGACGGTCGAGCCGCTGAGAATCGCCTGCGTATCCGGCGTCTTGGCGATGTCGAGAGCCGGGCGGATGACATCGACGATTGCCGTGTCGGAGGCCGTCACATCCGCGCCGAGCGGGGGTGTGCCGCGCACACTTGCGCTATTGGTGAAATCGGCCGTCACATTCGCGCGGGTGCAGGCATAGCGCGCGCTCTGCCCCGGCGTCAAAAGCGCGAATGAGTGCGCGCAGTTAGGCGTGAGTGGATCCGTGATCATCACGTTCGTCAAGGGCACATCGCCGGTATTGGTGACGGCAAGCGTGAAGGTAACGGTCGAGCCGCTCAGGATCACTTGCGTATCCGGCGTTTTGGCAATATCAAGCGCAGGGTTCGCCGCTGTCGAAGCGTATCCAAAGTTCACCTCGATCGAGTTGCCGTCAGGCAGGGCCACCAGGCGCGGCTCGGGTGGTGTGGTCAGCGCGTAGTCGGCCGGCGCAGCCACGTCGACCCAATAGCTCCGGCCTTCCAGCAAGGGGCCGAGGCTGTAAGCGCCGGCGGTATTAGTGGTAGCAAAGTCCACAAGCGGATCCTGCCCGCCGCCTTCGAACACCGCATCGCCATCGTCCTGATAGACCGTGACGTCCACGCCGCTCAAGCCGGTTTCGCCGGCATCCTGCGCGCCGTTGCGATTTGCATCATCCCAAACCCTGCCCGCGATATTGGCCGTCGCGTAATGGACGCGCACGGCGACCCAGTCCAGAAAGAAATCTCTAAATCCACTGAACAGGCCCGTAGCTCTCGAAGTGATACGCAGCCTGAAGTTGGCCTCGGAAAACTCGCCAACCGACCAGCTACGTCCCCAAGCTTCATAGGGGTCGCCGAGATAATAACTGTTCTCGGCCGTGGATAGTGTCGGGGTTGAGCGGAGCGCAGTCCAGCTGGCGCCCCCGTTCCAAGACAGCTCCACCTCATAATACGGGCTATTCGACGCGCTATCCGCCCAGCCGTCCAGGCGCACCTCAATGCCAGTAATAAGGGCATCCGGCGGTATGTCCAGGGAATCGAACCCGAAGTTGAAGTAGCGCTGGCGGTCGGCCGGACCATTCACGTTGCGCGCATAATCGCCGTCATCCGCATAGGCTTCGGCTGGAAGTTCCTCAAAGCCGTCATCGTCACCGCCGGGGTCAGGCGCGTCGGCGCTTGGGTTGCGCCAGCCGGAATCGGCCGCCCGAACCACGGTCAAGGGGTCCGTCAGCCAGATGGTCGCGCCCATCATCGCCAGAAGCAATAGCGCCGACAGGAATTTCATGATCAACATTGGGCGTCTCTTCATCGTTAGCCCCTTACACGCTGTGGAGTGTTACTCACAGAACCTATCCGCTTCACGGCTGGACTAGTACTTCGACAACTTGAAGTTGCATAGTTCCTGCCGCAGTTGTACTGCGGCGGACGGCAGTGCAACTGCCGTCCCAACCCCGCAGAATTAGGCGGTCGGGGTACTAGTACTTCGACAACTTGAAGTTGCGTAGTTCCTGCCGCATGACCGCCGCCTTTCACTGCCTTCTTAAAGAGGGCGGCGGCCAGCACTGCGGCGGACGGCAGTGCAACTGCCGTCCCAACCCCGCAGAATTAGGCGGTCGGGGTACTAGAGTGGATAACCAAACTCTACCAGGTGCGTTTTACACAACCGGGTGATCCAGCCCGCGACAACCAGATTGATGCGCTGTCGCCAACGATCGATCGCTGAAGCATCAAAGCCGGGTTGCCCGCGCAACGGCAGAAAACTCGAGTTGAGAACTTTCTGCTGCAACATGTTCTCGCTCAGATCGATGTCCAACACACCACACACTTCTCTTAGCCGGGTTTCCGGATCGGCGATCAAGTCCTCAAACTTCAAAAGGTAATAGCGATCCGGATAACGCTGCTGATATTGACGATGTAACTGGGCGATGCGCGTCCAATGCACCGCGATGCTAAAACTCAAGTAGAGCTCGTGAGCGAAGCGCGAGCGTTGCAAGAGACGATGCCGTAAACGATCGGCGCCCCTGTTCAACTGCTTTTGCTTCTCCGAGACGAAGATCGCACGCGGGTCGCGAAAGGTGTGAATGAAAATTGCGTGCGGGAACCACGCCAGCAGTGTTGGCACATGGTGAATATGAGCCGGCGTCTTCTCACCGCGAATCGGCTTACCCTCCGCGTAACAGCTCATCAGTAGATCCAACAGGGATCGATCGTTCCGTTCAGACTCCAAGAACTTGCCAAGAAACTCGTCGCGGACGACGTTTTTCGGAAGCCAACGCCAGAACGTCCAATCCAGCGTATCCGTACGATCGTATACAAAATCGATCACTTGCCTGGCGCCGTCAGGGGTAGAGATATCACCCATGCGCGCGAATAGCTGCCGTGTGCCGGGAGTCGCTCTCCAGCGTGTGTAACGTTGATCGTGGCGGATATCGCTCGGAGAGTCGCGGCGGAGCAGGCTAAGCCAGCAAGCGAGTGTGGTAAAGCCCCCTAAATAGTGAGTCTCGCCGCAGATGGCGATGTGCCCGCTCGAATTCAAGGTCCTACGCAGCAGGCTCGTGCCCGTGCGATGCAATCCACCAATGAAAACATGGCTCGGCGGCATGCCCTCTATCCCCCGCTAGCTTGACGTGCTGCTTACGACGATCAGCTTGCTGCTGTTCGATCGAACCGACGCGCCCTTGGCTGGAACTCGTCCCTGGTTCGCTCGCTTAGCCATGCTGTGCTGTTTTAACACTTATCGGCAGTCTGAACCGCGCTTCTCGAGTAGCATGGGACAAGGCTATAGAAATTGTCGGTACAGGCGATACCCTAACTGGCTGAGCTGGAGCAGGCGTTTGGAAGCAGCGTGGACATTGCGCCCGAACTCGACCAGCTCACCGCCAAACTTGGCCTTGAACGTGCGAGGACCGTAGTCTTCGTCGGGCCGACCCGCGCCGCCGAAATCGAAGGTGCGGAAACCTTGGGCGGCCGCCCATTCCAAAATATGCCAGTTGAGCAGATCATTGGCTTTGTACGCCGCATAATCCCTAAGCGCGCCCCCATACCAGGCGTAGACCACATCCTTATACGGCAAATACAGGCCAACCGCGATACATACATTATCAACCTTGGCAATACACAGCTTCATCATCTGCTTCGGATGCAACACCTGGAAGGTCGCTTCAAATAGCGACAACGGGGCTAAGGGCACCTGAACTTCTGAGTACACTTGCGACAGCACGCTGTAGGCAGCCGGTACTTCAGCGAGCGAGGTGACTTCTTCAACCAAAACGCCTTTGCGGCGCGCCTTCTTAACATTATCTCGGGCGTTGGAATGCAAGCTGCTCCATATTCGATCGACGGGTCGCTGAAGGTCGATCAGAAAATTCAGGTGGCCTTCGTAAGCAAATTCACAGCGGGCCAGCGCTGGCTGGAGATGGCTCACGTTCGAGAGATTGCGCAGCTCAGTGAACAGAACACGATGCTTGACCGCGCGCCGATACGTCTGTAGTAACACGGTTAATGCTTCTTCTTCCGCTCCATCGGGCGCAACCAATACGCCGCCGTATGCCACCGCACGCGTAGTGAACATACGCAACAGGCCGTTCACTACCGTGACATTGACCAACGGCAAAAGCGCCCGGATGTGACAGTCGCCGTCGACGGCCGCCCACAGGCGCGGTTGATGGCGCGGAGTTTGCGCGAACACCTGACACATTTCAGGCGTGTGGAAGATATTCCCCAAGGGATGTTGCGCGACAAAGCCGCTCCAGTCTTTTTCCGGCAAGCTGTTCACAATGGTGATGGACACTACGTTTAGTCCTCAAGCAGCGCCGTTGCGCGCTCGACCCGGATCAACCGGCATGCAGCTCCGCGCACTCATTCAACTGCGTGACGGTCGTCGGTGCGCTACGGCGTGCAGGCCGATACCGCAGTAGGGTTCTGTACAGCGCGTATCCCGCACGACTGACCATGAGGGCGAGGGGAGCATGCACGTAGGTGTAACGCCCCAGGTTGACCAGTTGCCCGCCAAACTTGGCTTTAAAGTTTCGCACGCCGTAGGCCTGATCCGGGCGTCCCGCTCCTCCGAAATCATAGCAGCGATAACCGTGTGTCGCCCCCCATTCCAGAATGTGCCAGACCAGAATATCATTTGGATAAAAGTATCGAAAGGCGCGATCATAGCCGCTGTACCAGCTATAGATGACGTCCTTGTATAGCAGCTCGAGAGAGGCGGCCACGTAGTCATCGGCCACGCGCGCTAACAGCATTTTGGCCATTCCCTGGGACACCAAGACATCGAATACCGCTTCGAACAAAGATATATCTGCCAGAGGTATTTGCGCCCGCGCGTAGGTCTGCCGGATCAAGTCATAATACGCCGGGAGCAGCGAGCGATCGTCAAGCTCTTGAACGGTCACCCCTCTATGTACTGACCGGCGTATCGCCTTGCGGCCGCTCTTATGAAGAGCTCGCCAGACCTCGTTCGCAGGCCGGTCGAGATCAATCAAATAGGTGAGATGATCCTCGTGAGCAAATCCATGACGTGCGAGTACCGGCCGCGCGGCGCTCAGGTCCGCCAGGTTGCGCAGCTCGGTGAAGAGCAGTTTGGCGCTTGTCTTGTGAACGTAGGCGTGCATCAGGGTAGTCAGCGCCGAAGCGCCGGCTGGGCCGGGATCATAGAGCACGCTGCCATAAGCTACGGCGCGCGTTCTCAGCCGGCGCAACGGGCCATCGCCGAGCGTGATTTGAACGGGCGACAGCAGGGCGAGTACACGATCGCCCCGGAGCGTGGCGGATAGCAAAGCGGGCTGATAACCCTTGGTTCGAGAAAAGACTTGGAACATCTCTGGGGTATGAAAAATGTTGCCCTGGGGATGCTGTTCAACGTAATTGCGCCATTTGTCTTCCGGCAGGCCGTGAACCAGTTTGATATCCACGGTGATCTCACTTTCCGATGAGGCGCAAGGCGTAATCCCAAAAGGTCAAGGCGTCAACGTCGCCGGTGACGGTCAGCGCACTGCGAGCGCTGTTCGGCCAGCGACCCCACCGCACCAGAGGCCGATCCGTTTCCTCGATCTGAGCCAGCAACCGGCGTTCGTGATCGGCCGGGAATTCTGTCTGGTCGAAATAGTAGGCATAGCGTTGGCGATCCTCACTGACTTCGATGATATAGCCTTGCTGGCGTAAGAAGTCCACCAGATTGGGGGCAGCTGTCGGCGAGAGTCCGACGAACGGCCGCACCGGCGCGCGCACGGTGAAAGTTTTAGCAGCTACTCGCCTATAACTGTCCGCCCACGGACTGGCCGGAGCGTCAACTTCAACATTGCGCGCCAGCAGGGTCATCTCGTCAGGACCCGACGCAGCCACACGAAATTCCTCGCGGCTCGATTCGGTTACGGCCACCTGTGCCTGGCTACGAGCTCGCCACCAGGCGGCGATTTCGTCCAGGCGCGCGAACCACACTGGCGGCGTCAGCTGGCGCGCTTCGGCCAAGGTAGCAGACAAGCCAGCGGCACACTTGGCCGTCCGCTCTGGATGCAGGCTGACTGTAAACAATTCCCCGCGCCGGTAGGATTCGGTGAGGATGCGTTGCCAGGCCTTGACGATGATATCGCTCGATGCATCCAAGCGATCGACCAGCATCTCGTCGTCAGGCAAAGACACCGGAATTTCCACCAGGTTGTTGCCGAGGCGCGGCACAGAGGGTCGCTCGCCGATTCGCCACGGCTGATATAACTCTATCGATCGTTTGTAGGCCGCATAACGGGCCGGAGGAAAAGCATCGGGTTCAAGCACGTCCCATAAAATGGGCTGATTGCTCACGTAGCCGAAACCGGTAGCTTCGATGCCGGCGTGCAGGCTGGCATCCCGGCTCAGGTAAGGCGAGCGAAAGCCGATCGGCTGGATGCCGCTGGCAGAAAAGATAGCGCGGGCGCGTTGCAAGTGCGCGCGTTGTTCATCGGGCGGCCGATTTTCGAGCGGCACGTGCGTCCAACCGTGGACGGCCAGCTCGATCCCGCGCGCCTGAAGACGATGGGCGATAGCCGGTTGGCGAGCCAGGGTCACGGCCGGCATAGGCAACGTGGCGCGTGCGCCGTGGGCTTCCAGTACGGCGGCCAATCGTTCTAATTCTTGACTCATCCGGATGGGTGTAAGCCCATAAAATCGAGCGATGCTCCACATCCGCCGGGCAAGATTTCTCAAGCCTTTGGCCTGTACGAGAAAATGCGTGTTCATAATGGCTGGAAATCGAATCGATTACGCCGCGCCCCGGTCCGCCGCAACCGATCCCGTTAGTTGAGGAACGTCGGACAGGTCGAGCAGCGCCCGATAGACGGACAGATAGATTTCCTTTTGCTTCTCCCAGGTATATTGTTCGTAAAGTTTCTGTGAGTTTTCTACCAAGACTCGCCGCTTATCCGGTTGCCGATACAAATCCAGCATGGCGCGCGCGAGATCGTCCGCATCGCCGGGCGTGAAGAAGCACAGGCTGTCTTCGCTAAAATAAGCCTGCACGGCCTGCAACCGCGATGCGATGATCGGCTTGCCAAAAGCCAGGTAATCGTACATTTTGCCTGTGTGGACGAGGTGGGAATAGGGCGAGGCGCGCTGCGCGACAATACCGACATCCGCTTGACTGAGTTCGACCACCAGCCGATCGAGTGGGAGGAAACCCAAATACTCCACCTGAGCCTGAAGCCCCATGGCCTCCACCCGAGCCAGGAACTCATCCTGGTAACCGCCATCGCCCAGGATACGCAAGCGCAGACCGGGGGCGGACGATCGAATAGCCGCAATGGCTTGCAGCATCGTGTCATGCCCATAACGCTCTTCGATTGCGCCGTGACAAATCAGTGTAAAACAGTTGCCAACGGAAGATGTTGCAGGCGGCGGCGCCGTTTTAAACAAGTGCGGATCAGGCGCATTGAGAACCACCGTAATTTTGTCGGGATCAGCGCCGCGCGATACAAACCTGTCTTTCAATTGCTGCGTGACCGTAAAAGCGACATGCGCGTAACGCAGGCTCCACTGCTCAATGCGCTTGAGCAAGGTGATGGGCAGGGATGCCTTGAAACGAGTCTGCCACAGCTCCGGCATCGGCTCGTACATTTGCAGCGTCACCTTGGCGCCCAACAGGCGCGGGATGAGCGTAGCAAACACCAAGAAGTCCGGCATGCTGTTTACCTGGATCACACTGAATGGGCGACGCAGGTGAGCAGTTGTCAGACGGAGCGCGACGAGGAAAAAGAAGGCGAAGTACTCGTACAGGTTCCGGGCTGCCCCGCGTTTCTTGCGCCGAAGAGGCAAGTGGTGCACCCGGATGCTGTCGATAACCTCCTCAGCCGGTTCGTCATGGCGCACACAGAAAACATCCACGTCGAAGCCGAGGCTATGCAACGCTTCAGCCTCGCGTTGCACCAGCATATCGCGCGAATAGTTTAGCAATCTGACAATGGCAACGCGTTTAACCAAGGCTCTGGCTCCAAGGCGTGGGGGCCGGACTGTGCACAAAACGCGCCAATGATCTTGGACACGCCGAGATCGACGCAACCTTCGCACGCGCCGACGACAGGGCGCGAGACATCCGTGTTGGCAGTGTGCACGGGCTCGCCTTCCCGTGGCGCGGTCGACGAGGGTGAAGTCTGGTCAAGTTAAGCACGTATCAGCGATGTTGTAAGACCACCCATACAACTATCTAAGATTCATCTCTTCAACGGTAAAGGGCGGCGTGGCCGCCAGAAGAGCCGCAGGGTTGACTGATAAGTGTCAACCGCCACGACATCGTGGGCGCTAGAACCGCCACGACATCGTGGGCGCGCTAGTGGTGATCTGCCGCCAGGACATCGTGTGCAGTGGGTTCATACTTCTACCTCAAGGAGGTGGGTATGGACCCCTGCACCA
>DATDPU010000128.1:0-88163 GCA_035292585.1 Anaerolineae bacterium
GTTTGAAGTTGCGTAGTTCCCGCCGCAGTTGAACTGCGGCGGACGGCAGTGCCAGCCGCCGCCTTTCATTGCCAGCTATAAGGACGGGCGGCGGCCTGCCCACGAGCGCAGCGAAGAGGGTTGTGCCGTCCGAACCCCGCATAATTAAGTGGTCGGGGTACTAGTCGTTCAACGCGGTCGACGTGACCTTGTGCCCGTCGCCTGCCTTCCGGGCCAGCGCCTGCGCGATATGTTCCGGCACCATGCCCGAGACGTCGCCGCCCAGCAAGGCCACCTCGCGCACGGTGCTCGAACTCAAGAAGGCGTACTCCAGGCTGGTCATCAGGCAGATCATTTCGAGCTCGGGCGCGAGCTGTTTGTTGGTCAGCGCCATGCGCCACTCCAGTTCGAAGTCGGACACCACGCGCAAGCCGCGCACGATCACCTGCGCCTCGGTCTCGCGCGCAAAGTCGACGGTCAACCCGCTGTACGAAGTGACGCGCACGTTCGGGATGTCGGCCACGGCTTCGCGCACCAGCGCCAGTCGCTCCGACACGTTGAACAGCAGATTTTTCAGGGGGCGATCGTATACCCCCACGATCACTTCGTCAAAAACCGCCGCCGCGCGGCGTATGATGTCGAGATGGCCGTAATGGATCGGGTCGAAGGAAGCAGGGTATACGGCTTTGGTCATGCGCTATCCTTATCCAATTCCGAATTCTATGAGCGATGGGCACGACGCTCCCAGTATAACATGTTGGGCTAGGCAGTGCGTACCTGTCTTCAAGCGCTTAACATTGTGGGCGCACGGTCTTGGCTGATTTGTCGAATACAAAAATCACTACACGCCAAGTTTGTACTGAAATCCCTCGCCTTGTGTATCTCGGTTTAAAACGCGATGCTTGTAATCCTCAAAATCCAATTCGGTCACCGGTGTTCTCGGTTCATAATTCATATCAGACCATAGCGTACGAATTTGGCCGAATGATAATTGAGCAGCTGCCCCGGCGAGGTCGATCCGCATCAAGACTTCTTTTGTGTAAGGTCGTTTGGCATCTGGGAAAACAATCGATTGCAGGAATTGTGCGACGATAGGACTGTTGAGCAGCGACGCGGTCAGCAGGGCATCCAAGTAGGTGTCGAAGCCGAGAAAATAACAGGTATCGTCGAGCATCACCGGTTGATGCGCGATGGGAAGCAAGATGGAAAAGCAAGGTAGTTTGTATAGTCCAGAAATGGCAACTTTGTAATTCTTGAACGAGTACTCGCCAATGCCGAAAATCGAGAAGAGCGGCTTATTGCGGTAGATGCTCGACTTTCGCCTCTCAAAATATTCACGATTCCCTATTAAGTACTTCCACAGCTTGGGCGCGCGCGCCTGTAAGCCGGTGGTGTCTTCGCCGAGGCGGCGTTGAGTGATGATGACCTTCTTTCTTGCCCGATCAACTTCAAAGTTCCGCAGATCGGAGCTTTTTAGCAGCGGGAATACCCAGTGCGCTTCAACCTCTACGCTTTCGCCCTTTCCGTTGAAGCACTGTCCCTCGCGCAGGTCTAGCTCCATGACTTTTGCGCTGTCATGTTTAAGGCCCTGCCGCCAGAGCAGCGGTGATGTTCCGTCCAACTCCGAGCTTAAGGCATAAGCATCGATATTGGACACAAACCTGTTGCCGGCCCAACCGAATCTCCTGACGATCCGATCCGGCTGATCGAGAGTTGCTACTCCGCAGGTGAAAGTGGGATCAGCTACGCCAAGGTCCATCACCAGCAGTGAGGCTTCCACGGATACGCCAAACTCACGGTAGGCATCTATTTCAATCGCGCGCAGGTTCGAGACTTGGAACTGTTGCTGCGGTAAGGCTTCGATCATGTTCTTGACGATGGAATTCTTACACAACATGGCAAGCGTTCCGCGTTGCCCGGAAAATAAGCTTAGCAGCCGAAGCAACACGAACTCGCTGATGTCAAAATTGCTCTTGCCTGTAACGGCATCCATACCTTTCAATGCTTTAAGGTTTCTTTTCACCGGGAGGTTGTGCGAATTCAGCGTGCTCAGTTCGGCGCTGGTCACCCAAGGTGGATTGCCGATGATGAGAATATTCTGCGCGGTGAGAATTCTTGTAGGGAAAGCATGAGTGAAGATGTCGTCCCAATGTAATTCAACTTCGGCCGAAGGACGGCGGCCATCCAGGGCTTCGAGCAGTAATGACATCTTGAGCTGCCATTCATATTTCTCTTGTATTTCAACGCCGTAGACGAGCCTGGCCAGTGGAAATGCTTTCAGCGCCGCGAGAACAAAGTTTCCGGCTCCATACGTCGGCTCGACGATCACGTGAGGCGATACGCCTGTTTGAGATAGATAACTGCACACTTGCGCCGCTAATCCGGGGGGAGTCTGGAAATCACCCCATTCTCGACCAGCATCAGAATGACCGGCGCTAGAAGATAGTCCGAGTACTTCTAGGAAGTCCGTGAGCGCCTGAGATGTCGAAAAGAATTGGTTGACTCCTGTCAAACGGCGCAGCTCTTCATTCGCGCGCTCAAGCGTGTCTCGAGGTGAGATTAAGCGGAGCAGATTGCTTTGACTCAGCGCATGGGCATACGGTGAAACCGCTTCAGCAATGTAGCGTTGGCTCTGGCTCATAAGATTTTCACAATTCCCGGAACCATTTCAGTCAGGTTGACAATACGCCCATATTGAAGTCGCCATCGTAGCGCATTGGAGATAGTTAAATAGCCGCTTCTTCATGAAGTTAGCCCTCGGTTATACCGTGCATATTATAAAGCGGCTAACCAGAATAGACTAATCGACTACTAACCCCCTTCCGCTGTTTGCATATTGACACATCCTTGCGACACAGGTATCCTTTCGTGCATGGCGTTCGATGTGGCGCGCATTCAGGTCAAAGCCGGCGATGGCGGCGATGGCGTCGTTTCGTTCCGGCGCGAGGCGCACGTTCCGTTCGGCGGGCCGGACGGCGGCGATGGCGGGCGGGGCGGCGACGTGTATCTCGTCGTCAATCCGCAGATGAATACGTTGAACTACTTTCAGCGGCGCCATCATTTCAAAGCTGAATCGGGCAAGGCCGGGCGCGGCAAGAACCAGACCGGCGCGGAAGGCCGCGATATCGAGATCGAGGTTCCGCCCGGCGCCGTGGTGCGTGAGGCCGAGACCGGCGTCGTGTACGGCGACCTCGTGCAGCCCGGTCAGCGCTTACAGGTTGCGCGGGGCGGGCGGCCCGGCAAGGGCAACGCGCGCTTTGCCTCGCCGACGAATCAAGCGCCGCGCCTGGCGACGAACGGCGAACCCGGCGAGGAACGCACACTCGACCTCGAGCTGAAACTGCTGGCCGATGTCGGGCTGGTCGGCAAGCCGAACGCCGGCAAATCGACCTTCCTGGCCGCGACGACGGCGGCTCGACCTAAAATCGCCGATTACCCTTTCACGACTTTGCAGCCCAACCTGGGCGTGGTCGATCTTGGCCCCAATGACGGGTTCGTGCTGGCCGATATTCCGGGCCTGATCGAAGGCGCGAGCCAGGGCGCCGGGCTGGGTCACGAGTTTCTGCGTCATATCGAGCGGACGCGCTTGCTGATCCATCTGGTCGACGGTACTGCGCCCGATCCGCTGGCCGATTATCGCGTGATCAACGTGGAGCTCAACGCGTCTGGCTATGCGCTGGACCGCAAGCCTCAAATCGTGTGTTTCAACAAAATCGATCTGCCCGACGCCCAAGCGCACTGGCCGCGCTTCGAGCAAACGCTGAAGGCCGAAGGCGTCGAAGTGTATGCCATCTCGGCGGCGACTCAGCGCGGTACACGCGAGCTAGTATATCGGGCATTGCAAATCCTACGCGAGCTGCCGCCGCCGCCGGTCGAGCTGGCGCCAACCAAAATCCCCGTCTTGCGCCCAACCGGGCCGGGCTTTGCTATTCGCCGTGGACCGGATACGGCGTGGCATGTCGAGGGGACGGCCGTCGAGCTGGCGGCGAAGAAGAGCCGCTTCGATTCGGAGGAGGCGTTGATGCACTTCCATCGCTCTTTGGAGCGCATGGGCGTGATCGGCGCGCTGCGCGAGGCCGGCGTGAAAGAAGGCGACACGGTGTGGATCGGCTCGGATTACGAACTGGAGTGGCGAGAGTAGTTTGATTACCGCAATCTTGTTCGATCTCGATGGCCTGATGGTTGATTCCGAACCGCATGCCCTGGCGACGTGGAGCTGGGTGTTGGCGCGGCGCGGCGTGCAGCTCGATCAGGCGACGGCAGATGCCACGCTCGGCTTGCGGCTGGACGAAACTGCGCGGCTGCTGATCGAACGTTTCAGCCTGAGCGATGACCCGGTTGCGCTGGGCGCGGAGAAATCCGTTCTGCAAATCGAGCGGCTCGATGGCAACGTCCGGCCGTTGCCGGGTCTGTTCGAGTTGATCGCGGCGCTCGATGCGCGCGGCGTGAAGCGGGCGATCGCCAGCAGCGGCGTGCGCCGCTACGTCGAGGCCGTGCTCGAATCGATCGGGTTGCGCGAGCGGTTCGAGACGATCGTGACCGGCGACGAAGTCGCCAACGGCAAACCCGCCCCCGATGTCTTCCTGCTCGCAGCCGAACGCTTGAGCGTAGCACCGCCGGCGTGCTTAGTGCTCGAAGATGCGCCCAATGGTGTTGCGGCGGCGAAAGCAGCCGGTATGCGGTGCGTCGCCGTTCCCAACGTCTTCACGCGCTCACTCGACTTGTCCGCTGCCGACCACATCTTGCCGTCGCTGCTCGCCGTTCGCGCTGCGCTCGACGATTTACTCAACCAACCAACTAACTAACCAACCATCTAACTTCAAGAGGTCGTCGTCTGTCCCCTCCGCTCTGCTGCGGGGATCTGCGAGAGACGGCTCCTACAGACGACTCGACAAATGCTATGCGCATCGGCATCCTCGGCGGCACGTTTGACCCGCCGCACAACGGCCATATGCTCATTGCACGCGCCGCCAGGGAACGGCTCCGCCTGGATCGGGTACTCTTCGCGCCGGCCGGCGTGCAGCCGCTCAAACAGGAGCGGCCGATTTCACCGCCGGATCAGCGCGCCCAGATGGTCGAGCGGGCGATCGCGGGTGAACCAGGCTTTGAACTCTCGCGCATCGATCTGGATCGGCCCGGCCCGCACTACTCGGTCGATCTGCTGCGAATTGTGGCCGGGATTTATCCCGGCGCGCAACTGTGGTTTATCCTCGGCGAGGATTCGTTGAAGGATTTGTTGCGTTGGCGCGATCCGCAGCGTTTGATCGAGCTGGCGCGATTGGCGGTGCTGCATCGGTCTGGCGTCGAACTGGATTGGGGCGCGCTCGACGCGGCGCTGCCTGAGCTGCGCGCTTGCATCGATTGGGTTGACGCACCCTTGAGCGATATCTCCGGTCACGAGATCCGGCGTCGGGTTCGCGCAGGCCAATCGGTTGAGGGGCTGGTACCGCGCGCCGTCGCACAGTATATCGCCGAAAAGCGTTTGTATCAGTGACTGGAGCGCCGACTCGAATTGGCGTTTCACAAGTGGAGAGAAACATGGCTAAGAAATCATCCGTCATTGCCCAGCCCGCTGAGGCCGTCAATCAGCGCCTCATCACCGCTGCGCGCGAACGGTGCGCCTGCTGCGGCGGCCCGACATTGCCCGTGCTCGAAAGCCGGGCCGGTGTTGCATTGTGTAATCGCTGCGCGCGATTCTGCGAGTCGAAAGGTGGCAAGTATACACACGCGCTTCCGGCGCGCATCGATTGGCCGTCCGCCGACCGTATCTGGGCAGTTGATCTGGGGTTTAAAAAGCTGGGCCAATAAAGGAGGATCGATGCGACGACGACTGTGGGTGGTGGGGTTATCGCTGATTGTGATTGCCGCGGCGTGCGAACCGTCGCCTGGCGGCGCGCGCGCCTTGTTGCCCAGCATCCCCCAGGCCACGATCGTTGAAGGCAAGACGATCGTGGACTACATCGCAACGCTGGCCGAAGGCAAATCGTTGCTGGCCGGCAACCCCATATTGGTGGCGGCGATCGAATTCGCGCAAGGGGCAGTGAACTGTTATCAGGACCTCGGCGCAGTTGCCGTGCGGGTCTATGCGGATGAAGTCTTCCCGTTATCGACCGGTCTGGTGGCGATCGTCGATCGCAATGCGCTCTCGGATGTGGGCAACCTGGCGCACTGCTTGACGGGCGGGCAGGAACCCGGCTTCAACGCGCAGGCAGCCATGCAAGTGTGTACCAACGCCTATACGCTGAAGAAAGACGACAACGAGTTCTACATCGCTTACCTGGGCACGACCGATACCATGTGCCAGGCGTTCTGCTCCGGTCTCGAAGGCTGCGGCGCGAGCAAGCCATGACTTTAGCGAGCGGCGCGCCGCGCGCTCGCTTCTATGCGCTGGCCGGGCTACGTTTCCACGCGCTCGAATGGGGCGGGCCGTTGCGCCCCACGCGAGCGCCGGCGCGCTCGATCGTGTTGTTGCACGGCCTGGCGTCGCAGGCGCACATCTGGGACTTGGTTGCGCCGCGCCTGGCCGAGCCCGCGCGTGTCATCGCGCTCGATCAGCGCGGGCATGGTTTAACCGACAAGCCCGAGTCGGGTTACGATTTTGCGACCATCGCGCGCGATTTAGAATTATTCTTGAACGCTGCGCAGATCGAGCGGCCGGCGCTGGTCGGGCATTCGTGGGGTGGTAACGTCGCGCTGGAGTATGCAGCCCGTCACCCCGATCGAGTCGCCGCGCTGGTCTTTGTCGACGGCGGGTTTCTGGAGATCGGGGCGCGGCTGGATTGGCCCGCCGCCGAAAAACAGCTGGAACCGCCCGATCTGGCAGGCATGCCGTTGACGGCCCTCCAGGCCGGCTTGCGCAATTGGTTAGGCCCGGCCTGGAGCGAAGCAACCGCTGCGATTACTCTGCACAATTTCGAGGTGTTGCCCGATCAGACCGTTCGCCCGCGCATGCGTAAGGTGAATCACATGAAAGTCGTGCGGGCCTTGTGGGAACACCGCCCCTCGCAGTTGTACGCGCAGGTGCGCTGCCCAGTGTTGCTGCTCCCGGCGATACCACCCGGCCCGCTGGAGGCTGCCGCGCAGGAGCGACTTGCTGGCAAGCGCGCATCCGTTGCGCAGGCCGAGGAACGTTTGGCGCACAGCCGGACGATCTGGCTGGCGGATACGCTGCACGATATTCCGTTACATCGGCCCGCCGAACTGACGCGGGCGATCAAGGATTTTATCGAAGTCGCGGAATGAAAGAGAACCCCGGTTACAGTAAGTAACCGGGGTTCTGCTTAATCAGCGCTGATTTCCTCTCAACGCCTGCTTCACCTGATCGATGAGGTCATTAATGCGAAACGGTTTCTCTAGATAACCGTCCGGCTTGTAGGCGTGGACTTCTTTGAAGCGGGCGGTGTTGGCGACGGCCGTCAACATGACAATGCGTATATCGTAGAGCGTGGGGTGAGCGCGCACCTGGCGCAGCACCTCCAGCCCATCGACGCGGGGCATCGCCAGATCGAGTAGCACCACGTCGGGGCGCCGCTTCTCCAGGTACGCCAGCGCCTCGTCGCCGTCGGCGACGGAGACAACTTCCATATTGTGTGCGCTGAGAATCGTCGCCACCAAGTTCCGAATGGTGAGGTTGTCATCGACAACTAGGATCAGTGGTTTACCGCTCGATTCCATGACGGTAACGAAATGGATTAAGCCCAGGCAGAAGTCGAGAGATGACCGATAGCGCCTGGCCGTTGGGCGATGCCCATCGGCCAGCGACGCCCGACGACGAGACAGGCCGGGTTGGGTACGGCGCTGCTAAATCTGGACGAGCTCCGCTATCTCGCTTTCTTCTTGGCGGTCGATTTCTTAGCCGCGCTCTTCTTGGTGGTGCGCTTCTTGGCGGCGGCTTTCTTCTTGGTCGCCGCTTTCTTGCCGGCGGCTTTCTTCACTGCTGCTTTTTTGCCAGTCGCTTTCTTGGCAGCGGCCTTCTTCTTAACGGCCGGTCGCTTTGCCGCCGCTTTCTTTACGGCCGGCTCCGGCGGCGGCATCATCGGCGGCGCCGGCGGGATGGGCGGCATCACCGACTCGGGCGGCGGTTCGGGTGTGGGCAGTGTCGGCTGGCCTTCTTCGGGGTTATGCATCTCGTCCATTGCTAGCTCCTTTCGCAGGTCTTCGACTGGGATACGGATTACCCACTGGCAGCGTGGGCAGTGCTCGATATGATGGGTAGCCTGGATGCGATCGGCCTCGGCAACGGCCTGCGCGACTTGCTCCTGGGAGAGCTCGGACGTCCAGGCACAGTTCGGGCAGCGGATTTCGTACATGGGCGGTTCCTCCTGATGAGTTTGAAGCGCATCACGCCGGTATTGTACTCAGTCGAACGGCAAGCGCAACTAAATGTGAATACCTCAAGTGCGCCGGTCTCTCACTTCTTCGTCGTGCGTTTGGGAGCAGCTTTGGGTTTAGATTTGGTCGTCGTCCGCGCCGTTGGGCGGGTCTTTGATTTGGGGGCAGCCTCAGGTTGAGCGGCCGGTTCGGCTTTCGGGGCGGCGGGCCGTTTGGGCTTCGCCTCGGGTGGTGAGGCGGGTAGAGGTGGCGCTTCAGGCTGCGGCGCCTCGGCTTTCGCCTCGTCCTTTTTCACCTGGATCGGTTCGGGTTTGGGGGGTAATTCCGGCAGCACATAGTCGGGCGGCAAGCGCCGCCGCAATTCTTTCACCTGAATCTTGATGACGTTGCGGCACTTGGGACAAGGCTCCTGATAATACTCGGCCTGCGCCTGTTGTGCTTCCGCCACGGCCAGCCCGATTGCAGCGCGGCTCAACGTGAAGACCCAGCCGCAACGTTGACAGCGTACTTGCATCATTCGACTTGCCTCCGTGTGCGCGGGCCATGCCTGCGCCCGACTGCCCGCATTGTAGCCTATCGTCAAACGAAGATCAAGATGAAAGGATACGCTCGATCAGTTATCGCTGTGAACCCCTACCGACCGCGCGCAGCGCGTCGGTTGAGATAGTGGCGCCACAATAGCCGTGCGGCGACTGCCCGCCAGGGCCGCCAGGCAGCGCTGATGGTCTCCAGTTCGTTCGGTGTCGGCCGCGCCGCCAGCCCCTGGATGTCTTGCACGGCGACGGCCAAAGCCAGGTCGCCGCTGGGCCACACATCGGGCCGGCGCAGCGCCATCAGCAGGTAAATATCCGCCGTCCAACGGCCGATGCCTTTGACTTTGATCAACTCCGCGCGGGCGGTTGCATCATCCAGCCGATCTAAAGCTGCCAGGTCGAGTGCGCCGTCGTGGACAGCCTGGGCCAGCTGGCGGCCATAAGTCATCTTTTGACGGCTAAAACCGACGGCTTTTAGCCTGGCATCTTCCAGTTCCAGGAAGCGCTGCGGCGTGAGCGGCGCAGCGCTGGCGAGCAAGCGTTCGTAGGCCGCCCGCGCCGAGGCGAGCGAAACTTGCTGCTCCAGAATGATGTGCAGGAGCGTCGGGAACCCCGGCTCGCGCGCCCATAACGGCGGCGGCCCGATTGTCTTCAGGATCCGCGCCAGGAGCGGATCGCGTTTTGATAGGCAGCGCAGGCCGCGCGCCAGCGCCGCGTCGGTTAGGGGTATCGGAGGAGAATTCATGATCGATCCGCCTGCCGTGTAGCGCTCGCGATCCCGATCAAGATCAGCGCCCCGCCTACCCACATCGCCGCGCCCGGCAGCTCGTGCAGTAGCAGGAAGGCCAATAGCGACGCGCCGAGCGGCTCGCCCAGCGTCACAATCGCGACGAGCGTGGCGGGCAGATACCGCAGCGCATAATTGACGGACGAATGGCCGATCAGTTGCGGCCCGACCGCCAGCAGCGCGATCCAGACGAGCGCCTCGGGCGCGCCGTTGGGCGGCGTATGGCTCAAGGCTACCACGGCCAACAGCGCCAGAGCGCCCGTAGAGTAGACGATGAAGATGTATGGCGCGAGTGACAGCGATGCGCGCAAACGCCGGCCCAGCAGCAGGTAGCCGGCATAGGCGATCGCGCCGAGCAAGGCCAGCAGGTTACCCAGCAGCGGTTGCGCGCACGCCGACCCCTGCGCGCACCCTGCTCCATCCAGGGCGATCAGCACCCCGCCGGCCAATGCCAGCGGCAGCCCGATCAGCACGGGGCGGCTCAAACGCTCGCCGAGGAACAGACGCGAGGCGAGCGCTACCCATAACGGCGCGGTGGTCACCAGCGTCACCGATGCGGCGACAGACGTATAGCGCAGCGAGGATATCCATGCGGCGAAATGCAGGCCCAGGCAGCCGCCGGCAGCGAGCGCGATCAGCCAGTCGTTGCGCTTCAACCGGGTCAGATCGGGTCGGTGTCGCGCCAGTGCGTAGGGCGCTAACAACAGCGCCGCAAGCGACAGGCGGAAGGCCGCGATGAGCAAGGCGGCGGCGCCGGCCGCCAGCGCAAAGCGCACGGCGATCGCGGAGGTCGATGCAACCAACAGTCCAACCAAAAGAACGGGCAACGGCGTAAGCGGCGGATACAGCTGAGCTTGAGGGTTTACGGAGTCGGTCATTGTGCGGTTTTGATTGTGCTCGGCTTGACAAGCACTTTGAATGTGGCTACAATCTCGCCAGGTCACTGAATGCAGCCATTCGCTATTGACCCTATCCAGTCTGCAAGTCCCCAACTTGTTCAACAGCCAATGAATGAGGAGAATCAAAATGGCACATGAGCTTCCACCCCTTCCATACGATTACAACGCGCTGGAACCCCACATCGACGAACAGACGATGCGGATTCACCACGACAAGCACCACGCGGCGTACGTCGCCAACTTGAACAAGGCGCTGGAAAGCGCGCCCGACCTTCAGGGCAAAAGCGTCGAAGACCTGCTGATGAATTTGAATAGCGTGCCGGAAAACATTCGCACGGCAGTCAACAACAACGGCGGCGGCCATTACAACCATACCATGTTTTGGGCGATCATGAGCCCCAGCGGCGGCGGCGAGCCGACCGGCGCATTGGCCGAAGCGCTTAAGTCGGCCTTCGGCGATTTTGCATCGTTCAAAGAGAAACTGTCGAATGCCGGCATGACGCGCTTCGGCAGCGGCTGGGCCTGGCTGGTGCTCGATCAAAGCGGCAAGCTGGCCGTGATCAGCACGCCCAACCAGGACTGCCCGCTCGCGACGGGTCAAAAGCCGATCCTGGGCGTGGATGTGTGGGAGCACGCCTATTACTTGAAATATCAGAATCGCCGCGCCGATTACCTGGCCGCGTGGTGGAACGTCGTCAATTGGAACGCAATCGCCGCGCGTTATCAGCAAGCGAAAGGCGGTTAACTGTCGAGTGACCCGAGCGCCGCTCGTCGGCGCTCACATTCTACCTCACTGGAGGACACGTATGACCCATATCATCACCAGCTTGTGCTTGCGCGACGGCGCCTGCGTCGAGGTCTGCCCCGTCGAGTGCATCATTGCCGGCAAGCCGGAAGAGCAGTGGCCGTGGTATCTGATCGATCCCGATACCTGTATCGATTGCGGCGCGTGCATTCCGGAATGTCCGTACGAGGCGATCTTCCCCGAAGATGAGGTGCCTGAAGCGCACACGGCCAAGCCCGGCCAGTGGATCACCAACACCAAAGAAAAACTGCCCGATGGTCAGCCGTTCTCCGGCCAGGTATCGGGGCACACGGTCACCGTGCTGAACGCCAAGCAGCTGCAAGGCGGCGAGGTGCTCAACTTGAAAGACGATATTCAGCCCAATTACGACTTCTTCAAAGAAGGGCCAGGCTACGCCGCGAAGGACATGTAAGCAGGCGCGGGCGGCGCAGATCGCTGACGGACTGACATCTTTACGAGGCTATCAGGGCCGGCGTTTCCAACGTCGCGGCTGATCGCCTCGTTGTTTTTCAAGGGGAAAGATGCGAATGGCCGACAACGTTCGAATCGAGAAAGACTCGCTGGGCGAAGTGCGCGTGCCTGCCGGCGCGTACTACGGCGCGCAGACGCAGCGCGCGGTCAACAATTTCCCGATCAGCGGGCTGCGCCCGTGGCGCGCCTTCATCTGGAGCATGGCGACGCTCAAGCGCGCGGCGGCCGAGGTGAATCGCGAGCTGGGCTTGCTGGATCGAAAGATTGCCGATGCCATCGTGCAGGCAGCGCAGGAGGTCGTCGCAGGTAAGTTCGACGATCAGTTTGTCGTCGATCCGTTCCAGGCGGGCGCGGGCACCAGCCACAACATGAACACGAACGAGGTGATCGCCAATCGCGCGACCGAACTGCTGGGCGGCCAACGCGGCGACTACAAACTCGTCAACCCGAACGACCACGTCAACATGGCGCAGTCGACCAACGATACCATCCCTACGGCGATCCGGCTTGGCGCGCTGTGGCGGCTGGACGAGTTGCTCGGCGCGCTCGATAGCCTGGCGCGCGCGCTGGAAGACAAGGCGCGCGAGTTCGACCCGATCGTTAAATCGGGGCGCACGCATTTACAGGATGCAGTGCCGGTGCGGCTCGGTCAAGAGTTTAGCGCGTATGCATTGGCTGCCCGGCGCGGCCGCGATCGGATCGCGCAAGCGGCGGAGGGCGTGCGGCGGTTGGGCATCGGCGGCACGGCCACCGGCACCGGCCTCAACGCGCATCCGCAATACCATTCGCGCATGATCAAGAAGTTGAGCGAACTGACCGGGTTGCAGCTATACGCATCGGACAACCTATTCGAGTCGATGCAATCGCACGGCGATACGGTCTACTTCTCCGGCGCGATTCGGGCCGTGGCGCAAGACCTGATTCGCATCGCGAACGATTTTCGCCTGCTGTCGTCAGGCCCAGCGACCGGCCTCGACGAGATCCGCCTGCCAGCCGTGCAACCCGGCTCATCGATCATGCCGGGCAAAGTCAACCCGGTGCTGGCCGAGATGCTCGACATGGCGATGTTCCACGTGCTGGGCAACGACCTGACGATTGTGCTGGCCGCGCAGGCCGGGCAACTTGAATTGAACGTGATGATGCCGATCCTCGCGCACAATCTGTTCGAGATGATGCAGGTGATGATCGGGTCGGTCAATGCGTTCACGCGGTTCTGCGTCGCCGGTCTGAAGGCGAACCCGGAGAAGGCGACCGGCTGGCTGGCGAAGAACGCGATCCTGGTCACGGCGCTCAATCCCATCATCGGTTACGCCAAGGGCGCGGAGATCGCCAAGGCGGCGATGGCGCGGAATGCGACGATTCGCGAAGTTGCGCTAGAGAAGATTCAGGCCGGGGAACTGGTCCACAAGGACACCGGCCAACCGATGACGATCGAAGAGATCGATGCGGTTCTCGGTGATATTCGCCGGCTGACGGAGGGTGGTATTCATGGGGCTGGCGGAGGCGGGGGGTAGGGCAGAAAGCAGGTAAACAGGGAACAGGTAAATTGGGAGCGGGTGAATAGGGAATAGATAAACGGATGACGATGGGCGCATTCGTTTATCCGTGTTGTATCCGTTGCTCAGTTGGCCGCAGCCATTTCCACGGGGCGGGCGCGCACTGGTTTCAACGCGGCCACTACGACGAGCATGGCGAGCACGGCGCCTACGGTCGCCAGGGTTCCAAACCCTAGCGAGGCGATCAGCAGCCCGCTGCCCAGGCTGCCGATGGCCGAGGCCAGGTTTACCACCAGATCGGCTGCGCCTTGAATCCGCGCCCGCTCGTGGACGTCCAGTGCATCGGTGAGCAACGCCGAGCCGGACACGAAGCACATATTCCAGCCGAACCCCAACAGGAAGAGTGACAGAGCCAGCGGCCACATGTCGGGATTCTGCGGCGCGAGCACGCACGCGCCGATCAAGGCCAGGCTGCCCAGCCCGATCGTCAAACGCCGCCCGCCGCGATCGGTGAGCCAGCCGGCCGCCATCGACAGGCCGTACATGCCGAGGATGTGCGCCGAGATCACGAAGCCGATCGCGTCCAGCCCATGCGCGTGGTGCGTCATGTGCACGGGCGTGATCGTCATCACCATCACCATCACGGTCTGGGCCAAGCCCAGGCTGATCAACGCGAGCCGCGCCGCCGGCACGGACATGACCTGCCAGAATGAGCGAGCCGGTTGAGCCGTTGCCGCCAGGTGTCCAGGCGCTGCTTCGGGCTGAAGTGCGCGAGCAATATCACGCGGGTCGGGGCGCAGCAGCAGGGCGACGAAGATCAAGGTGACGATCATCAGCCCGGTCGTGACAAACCACGGCCCGACCAGTTCGGCGTAACCCAGGCTGATCGCCGCGCGGCCCGCGATCGGGGACAGGATCGGGCCGAGCACCGCGCCGATCGTTCCGGCAAAAACGATCAGGCTCACCGCGCGAGCACGCAAATGGATCGGCATGACATCGGCGGCGGCGTAGCGCGCCTGATCGGACACCGCGCGCGACGCGCCGAGGAAGACCATGCCGATCAGGAAAACGAGCAGCGATTGCGCGATCACCCCGATGCCCGCGATCAGCCCGCCCACAATCCCGCACAGGTAGGCCACGCTCAAGCCCAGCCGTCGACCGAAGCGGCCGGCTAAACGCCCGGCGGGATAAGCGGCCAGCGCGCCGCCGATGAGCGTGAACGTCGAAGGCAGGCCGGCGGCCCACTCACCGCCGCCCAGCTGTGTGCCGGTGATGCTGGCAATCATCGTCGAGGCGATCAACGCGGCAAGGGCCAACCCTTGTGCCACGAAGAGTGTGGCGATGATGCGGCGGATGGTCGAGGCGGGTATCATGTGCATGGGAGGGATGAGGGATGAATCTACCTGTCTACTTGTATACGTGGAGAAGTTGCAGGTAAACAGGTAGCAAGTAGATAAGTATCATCCGTCCTTCGTCAGCTCTGCTCGTATTCTAATGTGTGTCGAAGAGGTGATCAACCGCGTCGGCCAGCTGGGCCAGCGTGCTGACGGTGTGCACGGCGTCGCACAACGGCGCATAGGCCAGCATGTCGCTATCGCCGGTGCCCCACAGCGGCTGGTATTCGGGGTTGAACCACAGCAGCTTGCGGGCGCGGCGCTTAACGGCATCGAGGCTATCGAGGCGCGGGTCGTTGAAGTTGTTGCGCCCGTCGCCCAGGATGATCACCGTCGTGCGTCGATCGACCGCGTCGAAGTAATCCTGCGTGAAATGCGCCAGCGAAAAGCCCAGGTCGGTGTTGTAATAACCGGGGCGGAGGTGGTCCAACACTTCCGGCACGGCCACCTCGGGCGGATTCTCGGCAAAGCTCTGGCTGATCTCGTTGATGTCGTCGATAAACGCAAACGAACGCGCTTTGGCCAGCTGGTCGCTGAGTTCGTACATCAACCGCAGCATGAAATCGGCCACCGGGCGCATGGAGGTGGAGACATCGGCGATCAGGCACAGCTTGGGCTTGAGATGGCGGCGTTTGTGCTTGATCTCCAGCGGCACCGAGCCGTACTTGAGACTGGCGCGGATGGTAGCCTTGGCGTCGAGCTGGCCTTTCTTGCCGTGTTTCTGGCGCAGCGCGGCGCGACTGCGCAGGCGGGCGGCCAGGCGGCGCACCTGGTTGCGCAACTCGTCGGCCTCTTCTTCGCTGAGCGATTGCAGCGGGCGGTTCATCAAATCGTTGATCGGCGGGCGGCGTTGGTAGTCTTCCGCCATATTCTTCGCGATGCCCGCGCCGACGAAGCGGTTGATCTGTTCCTCGACCGCTTCGCGGTTCTCGCCAACCGCTTCAGATAGCTGATCCAGCGCCGCCTGGCTCATGCCCAGCGCCGCCAGCATTTGCAGCATTTGCTCCAGCGCTTCCTCCAGGCTGTTAAACCCCATTTGCTGAAGCATGCGCCGCGTGATCCACGACTGCTGATACGGCGAGTGCGCGTTGGGCAGGCCGGCCTGCTGGCCCATTCGTTCGAGCTCTTCGCGAGATAGGCCGCGCCCTTCCATCAACTGCTGCAGGCGTCGCGCCAGATCGCGCGCCAGCTGGCGCAGCGCCTCGCGTAACATCTGCTGCTCTTCAGGCGACAGCCCGCCCAGGCCGTTCAGCATTTGCGGCGTCTCGGCGCTGAAGAACAGCGGGAAGAGCCGATCGAAGATCGGGCCGTCGGCGGCCTCTTTGACTAGCGTGGTCTTGAGCGAGATGCGGAAGCTCTCGCGATCCATCACGCCCATGTGCTCGATCGCGCGCATCGCATCCTGGCTCTCGGCCAGCGAGACGCGCACGCCCATGGCGCGCAGCGCGGCGATAAAGTCAACGATACGATCATCCATAGTCGATTTCTGATTTCGGATTGCGGAACCGTGGCCTGCAATCGCAAATCCGCAATCCCAAATCATCAATTGCTTCTCAGTCGTTTGGGAAGCGGGCGAAAACCACGGTCGTCGTCGTCGTCCGAATAACTCGATGAAGTCCCCCCCGAGCGACGCGCCCGGATGACATCCGATTCGTGCTTGAGTAATACCGTGATGGTCGTATCGAGCGTCTGTCGATCGATCGATTTGGCGTTGAGCGCGACGAGCGCCTTGGCCCAATCCAGCGTCTCGCTGACCGAGGGCGATTTTTTGAGATCGAGCTTGCGCAGGCGCTGAACAAACTCGACGGCCTGCTGGGCCAGCTGTGGCGCGAGGTCGGGCACCTTCAGTCGGACGACGCTCAGCTCCGCCTCGATGGTCGGGTAATCGATGAACAAATACAAACAGCGGCGCTTGAGCGCTTCGCTCAGCTCGCGCGTGTTGTTGCTGGTCAACACTACCAGCGGCTGGTGCTTGGCTTTCAGCGTACCGAGCTCGGGCACGCTCACCTGGAAGTCGCTCAGCACTTCGAGCAAGAACGCTTCGAATTCCGCATCGGCGCGATCGATTTCGTCGATGAGCAGCAAGACCGGCGTATCGCTGATAATCGCTTTGAGCAGCGGTCGGGCCAACAGGAATCGATCGGAGAAGAAAACGTCTTCTTCGGCCGCAAGCTGATCGGCGGCCTGGCTGAGCGTTTTGGCGTCGGTCATCAAGTCGGCGAGTTTATCGCGCAGCAACTGCGTGTACAGCATCTGCTTGGCGTATTCCCACTCGTACAGCGCCTTGGTCTCGTCCAGCCCTTCATAGCATTGCAGGCGAATCAGCGGGCGGGCGGTGGCGGCTGCCCAGGCTTTGCCCAGCTCGGTTTTGCCGACGCCGGCCGGCCCCTCGGTCAATACCGGTTTGCCCAGCCGATCGGCCAGGAACAACACCGTGGCAATTTCGTCGGTGGCAATGTATTGTTGGCAGCGGAGGTCTTCTTTCAGTTGCGCGGTCGTCTGTGCCATCCCCGTCCTCTCTTGGCGAATGGCGGAATTGTATCCTCGTTCCGGGGGAAGTGGCAAGGGGAGGGGATAAAAAGACCTCCGAGGTCATGGGACCTCGGAGGTCTGTGTTACTGACTAATCGTCAACAACCGCCCAGCGCTCCTCCCAAACACCTCTGGGAAATAGGATTCCTGTGCCACCGTCGGGATGACCTGGTACGCGCCGGGCAGCGTGGCGCGCATCGTGTACGAGTATTCGTAAGTGCCCCTCGACAGGTAGTCGGCGAACAGCACCACCTTCTCGTCGCGTAGCTCGCTGCGACTGTACCAGTTCCACCAGTACCAGTAATCGAAATAGAATGGACGCGGGCCTCCAAGGTCGCCGACGGGTGAGAGCGTCGGCGACTGCTCGAGCAAGCTGGTCGTTGCCAGACCCCGATCGATTGCCTCTGCGCCCGCCGGCAATGGGTCTTCCACGACGAGATAGTACAGATCGTGCTTGGCGATGATCGTCAGATCGACTCGGATCACGTCGCCCAACTTCACCTCGGTCACTTCGGGACACTCGTTGCGATTCGCTTCCCCGCACGAGGCGAGGGTGTAGCGCCGCGAGACAATGATGCCGCGATCCACCGGGTCGATCTCCTCGACGGGCAGGTAGACCTTGAGGTGCGCGGTGTAGTACAGCCGCCCGTCCCCTTCGCCGCGCGCGATCGTCAGCCGGTTGCCTACGTCGCGCAGCAGGTCTCTCACCGCCACCTTCAACTTCACGCTGCGAGAGGCGTCTCCTGACGCCGATGTAAATTGCCCCTCACTCAACGAATTGTTGTTGAGGAACACGGCATAATCGTAGTTGGGCCGCAGCTCGCCGGTGAGCCGCATCCAGTCAGTCAGCGCGATCAACGACCAGGCGGTTTCCTGCGTCGTCTCCCAGATACCGGCCTGGCGCGCGACCATCAACCAGCGCACGACGTTCGGGTTCAGCTCGTTGTTCGGATCGAGCCGGGCCAGCGCAGCCAGGATGACGGCGGTCGAGCGCGTGTCGGTGTTCATCGCCCACCAGTCGTAGTTGTCCTCTTCCCAATGCGCGCCCGTCGCGCTCAGGATCGCAGCGCTATTTAAATCCGATAGCAAGGTATTGATTTCGTCGCCGTAGGAGGCATCTCCAGATGCCGACACACCCGATGCCGACCCCGACGCCGACAAGGCCATCGCCAGGAAGGCGCGGGCGTAGTAACTGAGCTTCTCGCGCGCCTCAAAGGTGTCGTTCAGCCGATCGGCCGGCGCGCGGCCGTCCTCGGCCAGCACGAACAAGACGAACGCCTGCCGGTTTGCTTCGCGGAACGAGTTAAGGCTCCGGAGCTCCGTCAGGTTGCCCAGCAGATACTGCTCGCCGCGATCGATCACATCAGCCTGCACGCTGAAGCCTGCCTCGCGCGCCTGGAGTAATCCGTACACGACATACGCAGACAGGTGCACGTTGCTCGCGCTATCGATCCACCAGCCCCAGCCGCCGTCGTCGTGCTGTTGCAGGTAGAGCTTATCAAGCCCTTCTTGCACCAGCCCCGGCAGTTTCGCTTCCAATTCCTGATCACTAATCTCCAATTCCCTAAGCGCGCGATAAGTCAGCACGTTGGGCAGGAAGCGGCTGACGGTCGATTCGGTGGAATCGTACGGATAGTGTTCGAGGTAGTCGAGGCCATCGACCGTCGCGGCCGCCAGCGATGGATCGATCTGGATCGAGAGCTCGCCCTGGCGCTCGTTGAAGCGCGGCGGCAGCGCGACCACCTCGGTGCGTTGCCCGCCCGACGCGATTTGCCCGCCCGTCCCGACGATATCCGGCGCGGAGTAGCGCAGGACGAGCAGCGAACCATCGGGGCCGGTGGAAAGGCGCGGCTTGCTCGCATCGTTCAGGTCGCCGCTGACCACGGCGAAGATTAGCTGCGCGTTCTCCACATCCTCGACGCTCACATCCCACTCGACCTTAGTTTCGCTGCGCGGTGGGATGGTCACTGTGATGTTGGAGGCATCTCCAGGACTGTTGGAGGCGTCTCCAGGACTGTTGGAGGCATCTCCAGGACTGTTGGAGGCATCTCCAGATGCCGATAGTCGGCGACTGGAGTCGCCTCCTACAGCGTTGATGGTTACCCCTTCGGCAGTCAAACTGACGTCGGCGGCGAGCGTGGTATCGGTGTTGTTGCTGACGTTGGCGGCGAGAATCGCGCGATCGCCGACGACGAAGAAGCGCGGCGCGACCGGCCGGATCAGCAGCGGCTTGGTCGCGACGATCTCGACTGTCGCTTCGCCGACCCGCGTATCGGCGGTCACGCCGACGCCTCGGAAGGTCCACGTCGTCAGATTATCCGGCAGCCGGATCGTCACGGCGCCGCGACCGGATGCGTCGGTGGTGAAGATCGGGTTCCAGTAGGCGGTGTCGGCGAACTCTTCGCGAACTTCGACGTTGGGTGGGAGACCGGCTTGATCAGCTGCGAACGCGCGCTCTCCATCGGCCGGGGCGGGCGCTTCCACTGGCGCTTCTGTTGCCTGCGGTGCTCCTTCGCGTTCGGCGGATTCAGCGCCATTGGCCGCCAACTGCGCCCCCAGGTCTTGAATGATTTGCTGCAACAGCCGGTTGCCGGAAACCGCCAGACCGCTCGACGTGGACACGCCCAAACCGCGACGACCGTAGAAGCCTTGCACGATCGCATCGGGCGTGCGCGGCAGCAGCGACAGCACGGCCTTATCGACGAGGTCGAGCGAGAATTCGCCGGAGACGGGCTGGTTGTTCGCGTCGGTGACGAGCACTTCGTAGGTCACATCATCGCCGGGTTGAGCCTGCGCTTCCCCTGGGACGCCCCCGACTCCCCCAGGGGGAGTCGGAAAGGGCGTATCCGGGGTCAACGCGATGTTGAGCGTCTGCGCGACCGGCGACACGTCGAGCGGCAACAGACCGACTTTGTAATCGGCCAGGTTCTCCGGCTCCAGGCAGTCGGCCCCGACACAGTTATTCTGTCCCTTAACGAGCACCACACCGAAGTAGATGTTTGGCGCAAGGTCGGTTGTGATGGGCAGGCGATACACCGTGCTGTTGCTGCTGAGACGGAGCATCTCACTCTGCAGCACGCCGCCGCGCTCGATCGTGATCAGCGCGTATTGATCGCCCTGGAACGGCGAGGGGATCAGAATCTCGGCGGTCTCGCCCGGCGCGTAGCTGTTCTTATCGCTGACCAGCGTCAGCCGATCGTTGTTCTCGCGCCGCCACGAAATGTACTCGCGACCGCTCACCCACAGGAATGTGGACGAACGCACCGTGCGGTCCGCGTTATCGGTCGCTTCGGCGACGATGCGGTACGAGCCGCCGTCGGGCGGCGTGAAGGTGTAGACGGCTTCGCCCTGGGCGTTGGTGGCGGCCGTCTGCGTATCGACCAACGTATCTTGGGTAGTGTATTCCCATTGACCGCCGCCGACTTCGTTCTCGACGAAGGTGTTGATCCACTCGCGGCGATAGGCGGAGACGGTGATGGGTCGATTGGAGATTCGGGTTCCGATCCAATCGACGGCGACGAGATCGACGCTGGTCGGTCGATCTTCGATCGCGACGTAATCGCGCGCCGCTATGCCGACGTAGATATCGCCCGGATGACGAATGATCTCCGCCCGACCCGCGATCGGCTGGTTATCCGGCCCGGTCGCGCTCGCCTCGACGATCAGCTTGACGCTGCCGGTGATCGGCTCGCCGCTGCTCCACTGGAGTTGGCCCGGGATGTTGATGATGAGTTGCCCTTGCGCGTCGGTTGTGCCGGCGCCGCTGAGGATCGGTTCGGGTACGGAGAAGGGGGCATACCACCAGCAATCGAAGCAGATCCACGGGTCGTCGTTGTCGTGGAAGGAATACGACCCGCCCCACGGCGGCTGGAAGATGTAGGTTTCGGCCAGCACATTCCAGTTGACGGTCGTGTTCGCCAGCCCGCCGCCGAAGAAGTATTTTGCTTCGGTGGTGGCCTGCGTCGAGTCGCCGCGCGCGATCTCGGCTTCGTCCGGCGTGACGACGACTTCGAACTCGGGCGGGCGGTAGGCGGCGACGGTGAAGCCCTGCGTGAAAGACTGATCGAGGAACGAGATGGTGATCTGGTATTGACCGAGCGCTGCGCCGTCGGCAAGCTGGAATTCGTCGTGGAAGGTTGCCAGCTCGTTCAGGCTGAGATCGGTATCGTACACCTGCGTATAAGCCGCGTCGTAGACGGTGACGTGAACCTGGCGCAGGTTCGAGGGCAGGCTGTACTGCACGTCGTCCTCGGCGCGCACGATCCCTTTGAAGTCGACTGCCTGGCCGGGGCGGTAGATCGGGCGGTCGGTGTAGACGAAGACGTTGTAAGCGGCGTTGCCATAGTAGGTCGCCTGAACGCCAAAATCGTAAACGCTGATGCCATTCGACCAGTTCGCCGATCCGGCGGTGAAGGGCGACTCGGCAATGGCGTAATTCACGCCGTGCTGCTCGCTGTTGTAACGCGCGCTGGCCAGGCCATCGGCGTTGGTAGTCGCGGTGGTGATGACAGTGTTGTCGTAGCTGTAGAAAGTGAGGCTGACGCCCGAACGCGGTTGGCCGGTGCGCAGATCGGTGACCCAGGCCAATACCTCGTTCTGCCAAGTCTTGAGCGTGACGTTGTACGGGCTGACGACGAGCAGGTGACGATTGGTGTAAGCGAACTGTTCGCGCGGCACTTCGGGCGAGTTGACATCGAGCAAATAGAAGCCGGGCGCAAGTCGCGCGCCGCCTTCGGTCACGTCGATCTGAGTGTAGTCGAGTTCGTTTAACGGCGAATCGATCGTCAACGACCACGAGCGCTGCGCAGACGAGGGCAGTGGGTAGTTGTAGGAATCTTGCAAGAAGGTCAGCACGTCATCGGTGTTTAGCGCGTAGAGATTGAGATCGATGCGATTGACGTTGACGTGCGCGGCATACAGCGACACCGGATCATTGGCGTTGTACGTAGCGACCTGGCCGGGCACGTTGAGCTGCAACGATGGCGGCAGCGCGGCCGTGCGATAGCGTACCGTCAGCGATTGGCCGGTGGTGTTGCCGTACGGGTCGGCGATGTTCGGCCCGATCTCGACGGTGTAATCGGTCGAGGGCTTCACGTCATAACCGAGCACGAAGGAGTTGTCGTACGTGTTGAAGTAGGTGTAGACGAGCGTCGGGCTGAAGGCGGGCGTCATACGCAGGTTGGGCATGACGGTATCGAGGTTGATCGGCGCGTTGAAGTAGATGGTGAATTGAGCGTAAGGCGGCGCGTCGCGCTGGCCGTCGGCGGGATCGGTGCGGAGAATCTGCGGCAGCGGGACAGTGCTGAACAACCATTGTCGTGAAGCGCGACTGCCCGCGCCCCCAGCGCGACTGGCGACGCCTGCCTCGATACTGGCCCGGTAGGCGGTGTTGAACTCCAGGCGCGCGGTCGGGGTGAAGGTGAGCGTATCGTTGACGACTGAGAACGCCCCGTCGATGCGCTGGTTGGCCTGCGAGACCAGGCTGAACCGGCTGCGCGCCGATTCGGAATCGATCGGCTGGTTGAACTGCACCGTGATGGTCGTCTCGATCGGCGCGAGCGTGGCATCCTCGGTCGGCGTGACCCACACGACCTCCGGCGGCGCAGTCGTGAACGACCACGTGTATTCGGCCTGCATCGGGTTGCCGTCGGTGTCGGTCAGGCCGGAGATGCGGCCGGTGTAGGTAATACCCCCGGCGAGGGAGTCGGCATCAGAGATGCCTCCCACGGCAGAGATGCCTCCCACGGCAGAAGTGCCTCCCACACGGAAGGTAAAGATGGAGGTATTCAACCACTCCCCAGTACCTGATACTTGCTTACCTGCTCCATCCACCAGCGTAAGCGGTTGCGGTAAACTCGCCTGTCCTTGTAGCGAGGTGAGCGGGACAACGGGTCGGTTGAAAATAATAGTGATCAGCGCGTTGTTCGGATCGACGTCTACCGTGTTCGGGGCGGGGATCACCTGCGCCACTTCGAGGAAACCCGCCGTGGCGAAACGGAACTGGTAAGCCTGGTTGAGCGGCGCGCCTGCGGCATCCTGCGCGCGCTGGTCGAGCACGATGTCGTAGACGCTGTTGCGATTCAGAACCGACTGTGGCTGGAAGCGGACGGTCTGATCGTTTACCCAATTGAATGCCCCGGCGACGGCCGGATAGACTTGAAACGCGGCTTCGACGGAGGAGCGGTTCATTGGGCGATCGAAGACGATCTCGATCGGGCCATCGGGTGACTGCTCTTCGCCGAGCACGGGCGAGCGTTGAATCACCACCGGCGAGACTACGTCGTCGGCAACCGGCGTGTAGCCTACCCGCGGCCGGGTCGGCAATGGGGTGGGAAGAAAGGTCGGCGTGGGTGAGATGGCGACGACAGGGCCGGTTGTGGGCGAGGGGGTGAGGTCGAGTGGTTGGTTAGTTGGTTGGTTGGTTAGTAAGACAGCTCCGATGACAATGGCGGTTCCGATCAACGCGGCGGCAGCGATTCGGGTTCGGCGGGACATGAGCGGTCTCCTCAACGAGCGGCAGGCGGATCGAATCTGGAAGAGAGACGCAGCAGGGTCACGGAGAGTTCCGAGACGACCCAGCCAAAGGTGGGAACGGGCATGGCATCTCCGTGGTGAGTCGATTGTAAAGTGTGCCGCGAGAGAAGTCAAACAAACCGCCCGACCAAGGACTTCGATCGGGCGGTGAAAGACCGGCGAAGTTTTCAAAAACTCGCAGGTCTGTCGTAGCCGCTTGTCGGCGTTGCCCTGTGAAACTTTGACGCCCACGAGGGGCTATACTACATTTTCCAACACGAACTAAACTACACCGCCACCAACAACGCCGTCGCGTACATGATCGCCAGCCCGGCGGTGAAGCCGATCGCGTTCGGCCAGGTGGCGAAAGACGCGCCCTCGCGCTGGCCGTGCCGCAACAGCAGCTTGCCGACCTCGACGATGACCTGCGCGATCGCGCCGGTTCCCACGCCGAGGAAGATCGCCGCGGCCAGGTCGCTGTAGATGAAGCCGCCGATCCAGGCCCCGGCGATTGCGGGCGCGCCGGCGATCAACGCAAGCCACAGGAATGTCTTCAGCTTCGGTTGATCCTCGGCTACGGGTGCGGCGATGCCGATGCCCTCGGTGATGTTGTGCAGCGTGAAGCCGACGACCAGGAATGCGCCGAGCGCAGCCTCACCCGCGGCATACGCCGCGCCGATCGCCAGACCTTCGGCCAGGTTGTGCAGCCCGATCCCGATCGCCAACAGATACGACAGGTTCAGCCGGCCCGTTACCTCATCGCGACTCGCGCCGCGCCGCGAGCTGACGACCTGGATGAGCAGATAAGCCAGGATCGCACCCGCACCGAATAGGATCAACCCGTTGAAAGCGCCCGGCACTCGCCCCGCGACTTCCAGCCCTTCGCTCGCCGTATCGATCAGCAGGAAGGCCAGCAGGCCGATCGTCAACGCGAGGATCGCATCCATCGCGCGGCGTTTCAGCCCGCGCATAAAGGGATGCCACATCAAACCCAACCCAACCGGAATCACGCCGACGTAAATACCGATCAAGGCGAAGTTCAGAACCGTGTTCAGATTCGCCGCAGGCGTCTCAAGCGCCAAGGGTATTTCGGCCTCGAACAGCGTGCCGCTAGAGGTAACCAGCACGATCCTGTGTGCTTCGGCCTGCACCCAGGGGTAGGGGATGCGGATCGTCGCCGTACCAAAGCGTTGAATCTCGCTCGCCGGTTCGATCTGGAAATTCCAGTACGCATCGTCGACGAGCACCTGGGCGACCGTCACGGGATCGGGGCCGGAGTTGATGATATTCAGTACGATCAAATCAGGCTCAGGCAGCGTTACATTCTGGATCGAGAGCTCTTCGATTGGCGGCAAGCCCTCCGGCGTCTGGATGCCCGCGCCGGTCGACAGGAACAACGCGACGACCCCGGCCAGCAATACGAGCGGCAACAGCGCCCATAGCCACCGGGTTCCGCGATGGACGCCGGTCTCGGCCGTGACCTTCACGGGAAGTGTGTTCTCATTCATTCTGTCACCTCAAAAAAGCCCAGCCAACCCAGCTCGGCAAATTCGCTCACATGCGCATGGAACATGTATTGGCCCGGCCACTTGAAGCGCGTCTCCAGGATCGCGCGTTCGCCCTGACCCAGGATAAGCGTGTCGGTGTATTCGCTCGTCTCCAGCCGCGTGCCGGTGCGATACACGTCGAACAAGTTGGCGTGGAGATGGAACGAGTTGATTAGATCGAACTCGACGATGTTGACGACGTAGATCCGAACCAGCTCGCCGGCCTTGACCTGGATCGGATGGCGCAAGTAGTGAAAGCCGACGGTGTTGACCGCGTACACTTCGTTGCCGCCGTCGAAGTTCGTGTCGAAGGCGTTCATCATCATGAACAGCTCGCGCGCCGGCGGCCGGCCTGCCTTCGGATCGATGAGGAAGCCGCCATACAAGCCTTTGTGGATGTGACGTTTGAGCGGCAACGTGTGGCAGTGATACAGGTGCAGCCCGAACGGCTCGGCGTCGAACTCGTAAGTGAACTCGCCGCCGACCGGAACCGGTTGCAGCCCATCCATGCCCGATGGATGGATACCGTGAAAGTGGATCGAGTGCGGGTGCGACGTGCCGTTGACGAAGTGCACCCGAATCCGATCGCCCTCGGTGCAGCGAATCGTCGGGCCAGGCACGCGACCGTTATACGTCCACGCCGGGAAATACACGCCGGGCGCGATCTCGATCTCTTTTTCGCCCGCGAAGACCTCGTACTCGCGCAGCGTCCGGCCATCGGGCAGCGTGTTGACCTTGCCGGTATCCCAGTCGTCGAGCATCGTCGTGGGGTCGAACCCGTTGGCGTTGTTCGGATCGACATCGCCCATCATCACGTTGCCGGCGTGTCCCTCGCCGTGGTCGAAATAGGGATTGGTCGGCGGCTGCGGTTCTTGTTGCGCGCGAGTCGCCGCCAGCGAGGCCAGCCCTGCCGCCCCCAGCATGCTGGCCGTGCTGGCTTTAAGAAAGTTCCTTCTCGATACGTCTGACATACAGTTTCACTCCTTCCTTTGGCTACCTCACCCGCCCCCTCCTTCACCCTCCCCCGTTTAACGGGGGAGGGAAGGGGTGGGGGTCGGTGAGGTTATTTCACTCTCAACAACTTGCTCGAATTCAAAAACACTGCGACATCCGGCAGCGATTGTGCAGCGGCGGCCAGGATCGGCGTGAGGATGCCGATCGCGGCGAGCGTGACGCCGGCGATGTTGAACAGCACGCCGAACCCGATGTTCTGCCGAATCGTCCCGAACGTCCGCCGCGCGATCTTCACCGCGAGCGGCAGCGCCATCCAATCGTCGCGCATCAACGCGATGTCGGCGGCCTCGATCGCCAAATCGGTTCCGGCCGCGCCCATCGCGATGCCGACGTCGGCCTGCGCCAATGCCGGCGCATCGTTGATGCCGTCGCCGACCATCGCCACGATGTGACCCTGCGCCTGTAGCTCGCGCACGAAGGCGATCTTATCTTCCGGCAACATCGCGCCGTGCGCCTCTATCCCCAATCCCTTCCCAATGGCTTCAACTGTCTGCCGGTTGTCGCCTGACAACAGCACCATCCGCTTGATGCCCAACCGCCGCAGCTGATCGAGCGCCGCCGGAACTTCGTCGCGCAGCGTGTCCGCTACCGCAATCAGCCCCATCAACGTGTAGGAGGCATCTCTAGATGCCGACACTGCTGATGACGCAGAGGGCGAGAGTCGGCGACGTGAGTCGCCTCTCACACTCGCCACTCCCATCACCGTCTTGCCTTCGCGTTCGAACTGCGCCGTCGCCCGGTCTGCCGTCTCGCCGAACGCGACACCTTGTTCGTTCAACCAGCGTCGTGAGCCGAGCAGGATCGTGTGGCCGTTCACGCGGGCCGACACACCGCCGCCCACTGTCATCTCGAACGACTCCGGCTCGGGTGCGTGTACGCCCAGCCGCCGCGCTTCGCGCAAGATCGCCTCGGCTAGCGGGTGCTCGCTGCGTTTCTCGGCGCTGGCAGCCAACTGTAGAATTTCAGATTTGCGATTTGCGATTTCGGATTCAGCAATCCGCAATCCAAAATCCGCAATCACATCCGTCACCATCGGCTTGCCCAGCGTCAGCGTCCCGGTTTTGTCCATCACCAACACGTCGGCGCGCGCCAGGGCTTCGAGGTACAGCCCGCCTTTGATCAGAATCCCGCGCCGCGCGGCTGCGCCGACACTCGCCGTGACGGCCAGCGGCGTCGCCAGCGCGACCGCGCACGGGCAGGCCACCACCAGCACGGCGATGCCCGTTTGAAGGTTGCCGGCGATCACCGACGTGATCGCGGCAACAATCAGAATGATCGGGAGGAACAGCGTGCTGTAACGATCGGCGAACTTCTGGACCGGCGCTTTCGATGCTTCGGCTTCCTCGACAGTTTTAGCGATCCGCCCTAGGAGTGTCTCTGGCCCGACGCGCGTCACGTTGACCGTCAGCGCGCCGCGCTGGTTCAGCGTGCCCGCGAAGACCGCATCGCCAGCGCGTTTCTCGATCGGCATCGACTCGCCGGTGATCGGCGCTTGGTCGACCGCGCTGTAACCATCGAGCACCTCGCCGTCGGCGGCGATGCGCTCGCCGGGCCGGACAAGGAGCCTATCGCCAACGCGCAGCTCGCGCGCGGGTATCTCAACTTCCAAGCCAGCGCGCTGCACACGGGCGACTTCGGGCGCAAGCCGCACCAGCGCCTTGATCGCGTGTCGGGCGCGCGTGGTGGTGAACGATTCGAGCGCGTGCGCGACGCGCATGAAGAACACGATCAACATCGCGGCGACGAACTCACCCAACGCCAGCGCGGCCAGGATCGCCATGCTCATCAACAGATCGGCCGTGATTTGTCGCTGGCGCAATCCACCGAGCGCCCGCCGGGCGATGGGCCAGCCGCCGCCGAGCGTGGCCAGCAGCGCGAGCGGCCGGGGCAGGATCGCAGTGCCCTGCATGCCTTCGAGGATCAGCTCGATCAGCGCGAACAACGACAGGCCGGCCAGGAAGAACACAGGCAGCCAGGGCAACCATCGATTGGTTGGTGGGTTAGTTGGTTGGCTGGTTGGTTCGTTGGCTTCTCGAACCTCGGCGGTATAACCTGTCGCGTTCACGGCGTTCACGATCGCCTGCGGGGCCACGGCGGTTGGATCGTAGGTGACCTTGCCGCGCTCGGCGGTCAGGAACACCTGGGCTGAGGTAACACCCGGCAATCCATTCAATGCGGTTTCGACCGTGCGCACACAGTCGGCGCAGTCCATGCCGCGAATATTCAGTTCGAGTGAAGTATTCTCTGTCGGTTTCATGATGTCGGGCGAGTCAGCCGGGGCAGGAAGCGCCCGGTCTGCTGCATGTACGCGCGATACTCGTTGCCGAAGTGCTCGATTAACTTCGCCTCTTCGATCGGCGTGCGGATCACCAGCAATGGGAAGGCTATGCCCATGGTCGCCAGGAGCAGCCCGTTGGCTGCCATCAGGCCGATGCCGACAAACAACAGGGAGCCGAACGAGTAGAGCGGATGTCGAATCCAGCGATACGGGCCGTGCATCACGAGCGTATGCCTCTGGCGAATGGCGACGGTGTCGGTCACATTGTGGCCGAGGCTGTGGAACATCCAGAATACGAGCGGGAGCGCCGTGAGGCTGAAGCCGGCTCCCAGCCAGCGCAGTTCAAGGGGCAACGCCAGCGCGGCCCACGCGACCCAGGCCGGGTTAATCAGGTACGTCAGCAACGACAACCAAACCGACAGCCCGGCCAATCTCAGCAACACGAGCAGGGGTACGCCTTCTTCACGGCGAGAGATGCGCTCACTGGAAGCGCGGTTGGCCTTGCGGCGGTAGTGAATCGAGATCGCCAGGCTCACGACAACCACTACGAAAATAATCAATCGGAAAACCGTATCCTGTGTCATAGTTGTTTCCTTGACCTGCAAATTGCTAACCGGCTCCGCCGAGCAAGCGCCACACCTGCGCCACGAAGAAGGTCAGCGAGAAGCCGATCCCCAACGGGAGCAGAGCCGCGGCGGCCGTCCATTTCAGACTGCCGGTCTCCTTGTAAATCGTCACCAGCGTGGTGCTGCACGGGTTGTGGATCAGGCTGAACAGCATCAGGTTGACAGCGGTCAGCAACGTCCAGCCACCGGCTTGCAGCAGCGCCAGCGTGCCGGCATTGTCCAGTGTGAACATCACGCCGGCCCCGGCGCCGGCGCCGCTCATCCGCGTCACTAACACGGTCAGCATCAAGACAGTGGGGATCACGATCTCGTTGGCCGGGATAGCGACGAGGTACGCGACGAGGATGACGCCGTTCAAGCCGATCAGCACGCCGATCGGGTTGAGCAGGTTGATCAGGTGCTCGGCGAGGCTGATGTCCCCGATCTGGATGTTGGCGCTGAGCCAGATCACCGCTCCGGCCGGCATCGCAAAGACGATCGCCCGCCACAACACGTACAGCGTGCGCTCGATGACCGAGGTGTAGATCGTCTGCCAGATGCGCGGCGGCCGATAGGGCGGCAGCTCCAGGCTGAAGGTCGAGACTTGGCCTTTCAGGATGGTGCGGGAGAGCGCCCGCGATGTGACAAAGGTGAGGACGACGCCCAGCACGGCGATGCCTACCACCGCCAGCGCCGCGATCAGCCCGCCCATGCTCGCCGGTAACAACGCGCCGATGAAGATCGTGGCGATCAGGATTTGCGTCGGCCAACGCCCGTTGCACAGCGCGAAGTTGTTGGTGAGGATAGCAAGCAGCCGCTCGCGCGGGCTGTCGATGATGCGCGTGGCGATGACGCCCGCCGCGTTGCAGCCGAACCCCATCATCATGCTCAACGCCTGTTTGCCGTGCGCCCCGGCTTTCTTGAACAGGTTATCCAGGTTGAAGGCCACGCGCGGCAGGTAGCCGAAGTCTTCCAGCAGCGTGAACAGCGGGAAGAAGATCGCCATCGGCGGCAGCATCACGCTGATCACCCAGGCCGTCGCCAGATACATCCCATCGATCAGCAGGCCGCTCAACCACCAGGGCAGGCCAATGCTGGCGGCTCCTTCGCGCAACGCCGGATAGAGGGTGTCGATCAGCAGCGAGGACAACCATCTCGATGGAGTGTTCGCTCCACTGATCGTGAGCCAGAACACGACCGCGAGCAGGAGGATCATCATCGGGAAGCCCCACACCCGGCTGGTCACGATGCGGTCGATGGCGCGATCGAGATCGAAACGCGGCTTACGGTCGGGGCGGATCAGAGCGCGATCGGCAATGCGCGCGGCATCGGCGTACACGGCTTCCATCAGTTTCTCGTGGAAGTTGCCGATCTCCCAGCGCAGCGATTGGGCAGTGGCGAGGATGTCGTTGGGCTGGATCGAGTTCGGTGTGTTCATGCCGCTGCCTCCGGAGCCGGGTTGAGTTCAGCGGATGCGCCGCCTGTCGACCGCGCTAGTTCACCCAGCTCGCCGGTGCGGACAGCTGCGCTGAGGCGCTCATCGCCGTCGAGCAGGCGCAGCGCCACCCAGCGGGCGTTGGGCAGTCCCGGAAAGGCCGCTTCGATTTGCTGCGCGAGCGTGGCGATCGCGTGTTTGAGCTCGGGCGGCTCGCTCTGGATGCGATAGGCTCGGCCGGCAATGCGCCCTCCGGCCATGTCGCCGATCGTCTTCAACAGAAGGTCGAAGCCTTCGCGGTGGCGCGCCGCCGTCGGCACGACCGGCACACCCAGATCGCGCGCCAGGCGGCGCTCGTCGAGCTGCAGGTGGTGGCGCTGCGCTTCGTCCATCAGGTTCAGGCACACCACGGCGCGATCGGTGATCTCCAGCACCTGGAGCACCAGGTTGAGATTGCGCTCCAGGCGCGTGGCGTCGACGACGACGAGCGTGACGTCGGGTTGGCCGAAGAGGATGAAGTCGCGCGCCACTTCCTCGTCGAGGCTGGTCGCCAGCAGCGAATACGTGCCGGGCAGGTCGACCAGCTTGTAGCGCTTGCCGCCGTACTCGAAGCTGCCTTCGGCGCGCGCCACGGTCTTGCCGGGCCAGTTGCCCGTGTGCTGGCGCAGTCCGGTGAGCGCGTTGAACACGGTGCTCTTACCGGTGTTGGGATTGCCGGCCAGCGCCACGACGTAATCCCAGTTGTCCAGGTTGACGCCTAACCGCAGCAAGTTGGAGGTGTGATGCGCCGGGCAGGCTGCGCACGCCGATGGGTTAGGGTGTGGTGATAGAGTCGTCATGAAGTTGCCTCTGGTAAGCGCAGGATATGGATGAAGCGAGCCTGCTCTGCGCGCAGCGCGATGAGGGCGTCGCGGATGCGGTAAGCCGTTGGATCGCCGCCCGCGCTGATCAGTTCAGCTTCGATAATCGTGCCGGGCAAAATGCCCAGGTCCATCATCCGTCGCCGTTCCGGCCCCCGGCAGCGCGGCGAGAGGCGGATGACCCGGCCTTTCTCGCCCGGCTTCAAAGCGTTGAGCGGCTCGCCCCGATCGGCTTCGGCCGGGGACGCTTGCGCGATCGGCGCGACGGAGATGTTGGCCGCCACGATCGGCGCGAGCACGTGCTGGTCGCCGTTGACCCAGAAGCGCACGCGCTGCGGCGTGGTTTCGATCAGACGCACGCACATGCCGGGGTGCAACCCCTCGGCGACGAGTTGCGCGTACACCATTTCAGGTTCGTCCTCGATGTGGACGATGCGGGCCAGCTGGTTGAGCGCGATCGACGTGAGCGGTTTTCCGACATGCGGCACCAGCTCGCCGGTAGCCGTCGGGATGGGGTCGCCGTGCGGATCGTGCGTGGGATGCGACAGGCGCGTGTCGAGCGCGTCGGTCTCGTCTCGCGAGAGAGCGTGTTCGTACTGCTCGGCCAGCGGGTGCCATTCCAATTCGGCGAAGCCGGTGTCCTCGGCCAGGTAGCTTTCCCACAAGCGGTGCGCCCGGATGACGTGCAGCGCCGCCTCGCGGCCGGCCGGCGTCAATCGAAAGCCGTCGCCGTCCGGTATGACCAGTTCGCGCTTTTCAATATCGTCCACGAGCTCCGCGGCCCGGTTCACGTTGACCTGCAGCGCGCCCGCCACGCTGTGCAGCGTGGGCCGCTGGCCTTTGAGCTCGGCCTTGTGGATGTGCTTCAAGGCGTCCTCGCTCAGCACGCGAATTGACAAGCGGCGCATGCGCCGCCAGCGCGCGACCAGCCCCTGGTCGGGCCAGCCTAGCAACAGGCCCAGGCTGGCAACCAACACACCGATCAACAACGCCATCAACGGATCCGGCATCAGCATTCTCCCGATTGGGGTTAAGATTCCAGGGTCACATACACTTGCCGCGCCAGCTCGCGGCCAATGGCGCGCTCCGTTTTTCCGACGCGCACGCGCAGCGAGCCGCCGAACGGTTCTGAATCAATCAAGGTGACGCGCACCTGTGGGCGAAGTCCCAGCCCGGCTGCATACCGCAGCATTTCCGGGTGCTCGTCGCTGACGCGGGTGATGCACCCCGCCTGGCCGTGCTCCAACTCAGCCAGCGATTTCTGCTTGACGGTGGCGATGTGACCGTCTTTGCCAGGGATAGGGTCGCCGTGCGGATCGACCTCCGGGTTGCCCAGGCGCGCGGCCACCCGCGCCTCGAAGTCTTCGCTGATCACGTGCTCCAACCGATCGGCCTCGGCGTGGACTTCATCCCACGAATAGCCCAGCGTCTCGATCAAGAACAATTCGATCAAGCGGTGATGGCGAATCACTTCGAGCGCGATCTTTTCGCCGGCGCGCGTCAACGTCACCCCTTGATAGGGGGCATGGCTGACGAGTTTCATTTCGGCCAGTTTCTTGATCATGCCGGTGACGCTGGCCGGTTTGACCGAGAGGGACTCGGCGATGGCGTTGGTGTTCGCGCCGCCGGCTCGATCTTGGAGCAGGTAGATCGTCTTCAGGTAGTCCTCGATCTGATGGCTGAGTTTTTCCATTTGGTGCTCCATAATCCAATTTTAGGCATGCCTAAATTTTATCTAGATTTGCTCGGTTGTCAAGTAGGACTTTAGCCTGAGGTTCGTCCCAAACACCCTCAACCTGCGCAGAGTACATGGCTGAGTTATAATCGCGGTATGCAGCCGGTTGATCAAACGCTCGATATTCGCGGCGAAGTGTGTCCCTACACCTACGTCAAGACGCGCCTGGCGCTGGAGGAACTGCAACCGGGCCAGGTGTTACGAGTACAAATCGATTTCGAACCCGCGACGCGCAGCGTGCCGCGTAGCGTCGTCTTGCAGGGTGAGGAGGTCTTGTCGGTGACGCCGACGCAACCGGGCGAGTGGGAAATTCTCGTCCGCAAACGATGACGGCGTTAAGACCTCGCAGGTCTCGCTCCACCACGTCGCTTTGGAGCATGGCCTAAAGACCTGCGAGGTCTGCCCGCTCTGCCGACGAGCAGAATGTTTCTTGCCGGGGCTCAACCCATCGAGTAAAATGATTGCCTGCTTACCGGGGATAGACCGATGCTGATCATGTCGCAGGCTCAGTATGAGGAAATGCTGGCGCACTTGCGCGGCGATCTCACTCAGGAGCGCTGCGGCCTGTTGGCGGGCGAGACTGGTCGCGTCTTACGGGTGTTGCCCGTTCCCAACTCGTTGCGCAGCCCGTGGGCGTATCGTATGGATGGGCCGGAGTTCATCGAGGCGATGCGCGCCTGCAACTTCGAGCCGTTGGCGATCTACCACTCGCACCCGGTTGGCCCGCCCACACCTTCGGCTACCGATGTCGCTGAAGCAACCTACCCCGATTCGATCTACGTGATTGTGTCGTTTGGCGAAGAACCGCCCGGCGCGCGGGCGTTTAGGATTGCGGGGGGGCAGGTGAGCGAGGTCGAGTTGAGGGTTGAGTAGACGGAGGACGAACGACGAGGGACGGAGGACGAACGACGAGTGACGAGTGACGAAAGACCAATGAAAGGCGGAGAAGAAGGAGCGACACATGCCCTTCAAGTTTGAGAAGCTGGAAGTGTGGCAGTTGGCCGTGGACTACATCATGAGGTTCCTCTCCATCAAGTATATAGTCGCGCCGAGACACTGGCCGCTAAGTTACACAGGACTTACGCAGCTGCATGTTGCTGCCGCAGTTGTACTGCGGCAGATGAGGCGGCGGCAGTGCAACTGCCGCGCCAACTGCGTAAGTCCTGTTACATATACTGCGCGCGGTTACAAGTTGCGCTTTTTGCTGCTCCAAGCCCGCGTCCGCGCGGGCGTCTATCCTGATCGACCGCGGGGACGCGGTCGGTGAGCACAACCGCAGATTGTTCCCGCGCCGGGTATACAATGCGCCGGAGCATAGCGCCAGATCGAGGGTGGCTGCGTGAACAATCAGCGGACTATGTGACTGATGATGAAGGGCTGGCAGCAGTTTAAGATGTAGCCATCGTCCTTCGTCTTTGGTCTTCCGTCTCTTGGCGGCAAGTATGTTCGGTTTCACCGAAGACCAAATCAAGCGTTACGCCCGCCACATCGTGTTGCCGGGCGTCGGCGGCAAAGGGCAACGACGCTTGCTGCAGGCGAAGGTTTTGGTCATTGGCGCAGGCGGGCTGGGATCGCCGGCCGCGTTGTATCTGGCCGCAGCGGGTGTGGGTACGATCGGGATTGTCGATAGCGATGCGGTTGACGTATCGAATCTACAGCGTCAGGTGTTATTTAAGCCTGCCGACACAGGTCGCAGCAAAGTCGAAGCAGCGGCGGGGGTGCTGCGGGCGCTCAATCCCGATGTGACGGTGATGCCCTGCGCTGAACGCCTGACCTCGGCCAACGCGCGTGCGATCTTGTCCGATTACGATGTGGTGATCGATGGCAGCGACAACTTCCCCACCCGTTATCTCGTGAACGACGTGTGCGTGATGTCCGAGATACCCTTCGTCTGGGGCGCAGCGAATCAGTTCGACGGGCAGCTATCGGTGGTCAAGCCACGCCGGTCGGCGTGCTATCGCTGCCTGTTCCCTGCGCCGCCTCCGCCGGGCAGCGTGCCCGACTGCATCGAAGCGGGCGTGATCGGCGCGTTAACCGGAACGATCGGCTCGTGGCTAGCTTTGGAGGCGATCAAGCTGGTGCTGGGTCTCGGCGAGGTGCTGGCCGATCGGCTGACGATTTTTGAGGGATTGTCCGGCGCGGTGACGCCGGTGCAAGTTGCGCGCCGAACCGATTGCGCCGTGTGCGGCGATGCGCCGAGCGTCACCGAGTTGATCGATTACGAGCTGTTCTGCGGGCGGCAAACTACATCTGCGAGGTAACTGACATGCGAGGACGGATCTACCGTTCTGGAGTGGCCCTATCGCTGATCGCTTCAGTTGCGGTCCTCACGCTCCTCTTGGCGGAGCAAACGGGTGTGCAGAGGCTGCTCACGGCGTTGGGGCAGGTGTGGCCGGATTGGGCGCAGCTGGCCGTTTCGGGCCTGGGCGGGTATCTGCTGGGATCGATCCCGTTTGGGTTTATCGTCGTGGGCATGCTGCGCGAGCGTGACATCACGACCGAAGGCAGCGGTCGCACGGGCGGGACGAATGCGTTGCGCGCCAGCGGATTCGGAGCGGCCGCGCTAACGGTCGTCGGCGATATCTGCAAAGGTTATGCTGCCGTGGTGCTCGCGCGAGCGCTGGTGTCCGGCTTCGTGTGGGCGCAGGTGCTGGCCGGCTGGGGCGCAGTGCTGGGCCACAACGCCTCGATCTATATCGGGTTCAAAGGGGGCGCCGGCAGCGGCCCGAATATGGGCGTGGCGGGCGCTTTCTGGCCGCCCTCGTTGATCTTCACGTTGCTGAGTCTGCCCTTTTCTTACTTCGTGATCGGTTACGCTTCACTCGGCTCGATCTTCATCGCAGCCGTCATCGTCGCCATTTTTGCGCTGCGCGCAGTCTTGGGGCAAGGGCCGGTCGAGTACATCTGGTATGGCGTCGGCGCGGCGCTACTGATCGTTTACGCGCTCAGGCCGAACATCGATCGGTTGATCAAAGGGACCGAGAAGCGCGTTGAACTATCAACTCGACAAGGCAATAAGGTGCGATAAGGGTAGTGGGCGAACTGACAAGACCCATCCCGTCTACCGATTCTAGCGGGAAACACGATTCCCGCCGAAGTGGGGCGAACCATTTACCTGCGGGGTGAGTCACAAATTGACGCTGACGCCGATCTTCTTGTGTAGAGCAGCGGTCAGCGCCTGTTGTGCGGCGGCAATGTCTTGAGCCGCCAGCCCGACCGATTTGAAGAACGTGATTTGTTCAGGATGCGTGCGGCCAGGCCGCACGCCGTTGACCACTTCTCCCAGCTCGATCAATTGGCTTTCTTGCAGCGCGCCGTTTGCGATGCAGGCGATCACCTCACCGGCCTCGGCCAGCGCCGCCTGGCGTTGATCGACGATCACCCGCGACTGTTTCACCAATTCCGGGTCGACTTCGCGCATGTCGGGAGTGTACGACCCGATGCCGTTGATGTGCGTGCCGGGGCGAACGTCGGCCGGCCCGATCACGGGCGTGGCTGACGAAGTTGCGGTGCAGATGATGTCGGCTTCTCGTATCGCTTCACGTGCGGAAGCGACCACGTCAATCGCCGCAGGGGCGCCGTTGCGTCCGGCCAGCTCTTGCGCGAACCGCTCGGCGTGCGCACGGTGGGGTGAGTACACTCGCACGCACTCGATGCGCCGCACACAGCATACCGCTTCGAGCTGAGTGCGCGCCTGCGCGCCGGAGCCGATCAGGGCCAATGTCGCGGCATCAGGACGGGACAGCAAATCGGTGGCTAAGCCGCTCGCCGCGCCGGTGCGGATCGCCGTCAAGGCGGTCCCTTCAAGCAACGCTTCGGGCTGCCCGGTGGCGGCGTTGATCAAGACCACCAGCGCGTGGATCGCCGGCAATTCCAGATCGGGGTTGTTGGGGAACGCCGACAAGATTTTCGCGCCGAGCCGGTTGCCGATGTGCAAGTACGCCGGCATCACCAGCACCCTCCCAGCATGTTTAGGAATCTGTAGCATAGTGCGAAGCGGCATATCGGCTTCGCCAGCGGAAAGCAGGCTGAACGCCTTGCGCATGGCGTCGATCGCGGCGGGCATCGGCAGTGCGGCGCGCACGTCGGCGGCGGTGAGGATATGAAAGGACATGGTATTCACCTCGGCAACGGATTGCCTGCGGCGCAACGAACCTCTAAGTTGATTCCGAAACCCCGTCCTGGTCGTCCACGCAAAGTGACCTCTGCTTAACGCTCACGACTGAAGTGGTGACTACAGCTGATACAACTCCTCATACTTTCTTCATGCGTCACGGTTGACCATCGCCGGGGGTGCTCCAACACCGCCCGGCGATTATTTTACCACAGTTAGCTCAACTGTTCTAAAGGCAAGTTTCAGCGAACAGACGTTATACCATCGGGGTCTGTGCGAACACCAACAGGTCTGCAAACGCATCCGGCTGTAGCTTCTCAAATTCCTTCTGTGGCACTTTGATGTATTGCCAGTTCGCGCTGGTCAAGCGCGTAGCATTCTCAGCCCACAGCATCGCCGCCCGATCCTTGTTGGCTACGTCAACATCTTCGCGGCCTTTTGTCTCAACGAGATAATGCTTCCCCTCGGATAACACAGCTACAAAGTCGGGTTCGTAATAGCGCAGGTTGTTATTCGAGTCGGTGTACTCAATCGCAAAGCCGAATTGCTCCGGCAGCTTGGCGAATCGCTCAACGTCGGGCGCGTCTTGGAGAAACTTGGCAAATGCTTTCTCAAACTCGTTGCCACATGGCACAAGGTTAAACACGGTCTTAGCTGCGGGTAGGGTGGGGCGGGAGTAGGGAAACGGCGGAGTTTCCGACAGCTTGCGGCCCGCGTTCAACAGCTGCGGTTCAAGCTCCTGCACAACCAGCGGGCGCAGTGCTTTGAGGAACGTCTGCACCGTGACATACTGTGCAACGTTGGAGTTAATTGCTCTGAGGATAACCGGATCGACAAGGTCAACCGGCTCGCCAAACGCGCGGCTTTCGAGAAACTCGCGGACTTTCGGCGCAAGCGCCGCAAACTGCGAGGGCAGTTTGACTTCCTGTGCAATGCGCTTGGCGTAGTAGCCGATGACTTCTTCGGCGGTCTGCGCTTCCGGCAGGGTATAGTCACGCTCGATCAACTTTTGCAGCGTGAGAATATCATAGCCCTCATAGCGAAAGGTCTTAGCGGTTGCATCGCTTTCTTTGCGCGGCAGGACAGGGCAAGACATTGCGGCGACGTCTAGCCCGGCGATTTCTTCGGCCAGCGTTCGCTTGCGGCTCAAGATCGGGCTGAGGCTCGGCAAGGTGATGTCTTTGTCCAGCTTGGCCGGGTCGGGCGCAATCGTGACAATCGTCAGCTTGTCTTTGCCAACCTGGAAGGTTTCAAGCGCGATGTCCTCATCCTTTTCCAGTTGATCGACAAACTCGATAAAGGCTTTGTTGCCGATGACATCGACCCGTTCAACGTAATCCGTCGCCACCTCACGAAACATCCGGCGCAAGCCGCGTCCGATGGTTTGTTCCGGTAGGATGTTCGCTTTCGCTGTATAAGGCCGCAGCCCCACGACAACCGTTACGTTTTGCACGTCCCACCCTTCACGCAGCATCAACACGCTGATAATCGCGTTAATCGGGCTGTCGGGGTCATCGACTTCGCGCGATGCCTTGCGCGCCTTGTCTAAGTCCTTCTTGGAGACTTCGCCGGATCGGTCGGTGTGGATAATCAGCAGCTTGTTACCACTGAACTCAGTGGGGTATTTGCGCTGCAAATAGTCGCCTACGTCGTCGGCAGCATCGGTATCATTCATCATGACGAATAACACCGGCTTTTTGTTGAGCGGCGTAAGCTGCTCGCGGTATTCGCGCCAACGTTCAACGCCCGCCGTCAGGTAAGCTTTGTAGCGCGTGCTGGCAATATCCGATTTCGCCTCTTGTATGCCCGTCGCAATGCCCTTGACCGGATGCTTGACGATCCCATCGATAATGGCTTGTTTCAGCGGGTAATCATAGACCGTCCAGGTGAACAGCGCCCCCTTGCTGTATCGCGGCGTCGCCGTGAAATCGAGTTGAGCAATCAACCCTGGCGAAGGATTCAAAGCCTTCGCCAGGTTGCGGATGCACCTATTCCATTCGCTCTCTTCGTCGTGGGTGTGATGGGCTTCATCGTTGAGAATCATCACCGGCTCACGCCGCGCGATGATACGCTTGTCGAAGTCCTCAACCGCCATTTGCTGCGCGGGCGGTTTGGGGCCTAACACGGCGGTCATGATATCGGGTTCGTCATCGTCGGCAGGTGGGCGCGTGTAAAACTGCTGCACGTTCGTCAGATATAGCGCCCCTTGCGAATGCGCCCGCTCGCCGTCGCCGCGCATGTAACAGTCAAAATCCCAATAGATGCGCAGCTCAGGCGGGATGATCGGGTCAGTGCGGAATATCCGCCCGTTGGCGAAGTCGAATTGCAACCGCTCAAACACGATGACGTTCGGCGCAAGCAGCATAAAGGTTTTGGCGTAATCGTCGCGGCCCTCCGCTGTGGCATTGAAGTATTGCCACGCCATCGCCAGTGACAGGATTTTAGTCTTGCCGCTGCCCGTCGCCATTTTGATACAGTAACGGGCGAAGTCATCGTATTGCAGCAAGCGCAAGTTGCTGTTAGCCCCCGCGAATCGCTCGATCAAATCCTTGTGACGGCGCACCTGCGCGACTTCGTACAGGTAAACCAGCGTCTCTATCGCGCGCTGTTGCGAGTCGTGGTACACAAACGGGCGGCCACTATGCGGCAGGCGATGGTCGGTCTTAAACCAGTAATTGAGCAACAGCCGCGTGGTATCTGTTGCGCCCTTGTAGTTGTTGGCCCGCCAGTCATCGACCGCCTTACGCACCGCCGGTACACACGGCGCGGTTTTGACGCGCGGCTCTAACAGGCTCAGCTGGGCATCGGGCGGCTTGGCGCGACGCGGCATGGTTACTTGACCTCAACTTTCAGCATCTTCGTCGTATCGTTGCCTAGAATGTCGATCACCTTGACCATAATCCGATACTCACCCGGCGCTTCATAGCTGTGCGTCACGCTCTTTTGCAATTCGGGACTCTTGCGCGTGCGGTAGGTCTGCCACTCGTTGTGGAAGGTGTCGCCCTTGTTATCCCAATCGACCGCCCAATAGTCGATCCACTGCGACCAGTGCTTGATCGCTTTCTGGATATCCTGCGGCACGTCATCCGGTGGGATGACGAAATCGGCCAGCGTCAGCGTCACGTCGCGCTTGCTCTTTTTGACATCGACCGACAGCGCGGCCAGTTCAAAGAAACGGATGTCGCCCTGCTCGACGGCTTTCTTGTCCATCACGTCGCGCGGAATGCGGAAGAAACGCGCGTTGACGTTGGCCTGCGCCGCCTGCTGGCGCGCGACCTCGTTGATCTCGAAAGCGAAGTCCCAGCCCAGGATGTCTACACCGTTCGTCGCGGGCGAGTCTTTACCCTTGCCGATGGACTTCTTGAATTCCGTCACGATGTTCGTCACGTCGCCGACGGACACCGGCGCATCGACCGCGCCGACGTGTACCATCCGTCCGCGATTGACGCCATGCAGCCACACGTAGCCGCTGATCGGGCGGGCGTGATAGAGTTGGAGAATAAACTCAACATACGCCCGCTGCGGATTATCGACTGCTGACGGCTGACCGCTGAATGCTTCCTTTTGCCACGCCTGCCGCTCGTACTTCCCAAGATTCTGCACGACAAACGGGCGCACGTTTTCAATGGACAGCAGCCGCTTGCGCGTGGTGTGAATGGCGAAGCGGCCCAGGTCGCACGCGATCCAACGCCGATTGAGTTTCTCCGCGACGGTCGGCGTCGTGCCACTACCACAGAAACAATCGAGCACCAGATCGTTTTCGTTGGATGAAGCTTTGATGATGCGTTCGAGCAAGGCTTCGGGCTTTTGGGTTGAATAGTTAATCCGTTCATCCTGGTTTGTCGAGTATCCACGCAATTGACTAATGTCATCCCACCAATCGGTTACTTGTCTACCACGACTCTCGTCAAGGTATTGTTTCACCTTCAGAGTCGGCTGCGTTTTTCCCACGATGACTAACAATCCCTTACGATCATATTCTTCCATTCGTTCGCGAGAAATCCGCCAACCGTTAGGCGGCGGCTTAATTCCTTTATATTCGTAAGTCAGATTTGGACGGGGATGCGGACTGACCAGATTACCCAGGTTATAATGACGACCAGTTTCAGGCTCTTTGTGTCTGTACCAAGAATCGACGGTCTTTTGGCTTAATGGAACATATTGCGGTATGAAGATTGGGCGATCAGTCTTGGAATAGAACAGAATGGTATCATGCACCGCGCCGTAAGTGTGGGCATCATTGTGACTATCTGCGCGCTTCCAAACCACCTCACTGTGAAAGCAATCCGTTCCAAAGATTTCATCCATAAGCGCTTTTGCATAATGCACTACATGCCAGTCGAGATGCACATAGATGCTTCCATCGTCAGCGAGTAACTCGCGCAACATCACAACTGTCTCATAAAACCACTGCAAGTATGAATCCATCCCGCGTCCCCACGTATCGCGGTAGGCTTTCTGCTCAATCACGCTCGGCTCTTTCAGAAAACTTGTCGTCTCGTCATCGTCGGTGTCGGGGTCGTCGGGGATCGTCGCCGTGAAAGAGAAATCCGCCCCCACGTTGAACGGCGGGTCGATGTAGATCAAATTCACCTTGCCGGCGAATTCGTCCAGCAGTGACGGCAGCACGTACTTCTTGTCGCCCCAGATCAGCCGGTTGCGCCAGTCGGAATCACGGCCCGCGCTGAAAAGATCAAGCGTCCGCTGTCGCTGCTGGGCAGATTCGTTGACCGTCTCAATCGTTTGAAAGGGCAGCGTCACGCGCAAGGGCGCAACCCGCCGGCCCTGTTCATCGTATTTGCCTTCCCAAGTGAGTTCGGTCATGGCTACCTTCGCAATCGATGGTAAGCCGCATTATACGATCAGGAGTGGTGATGGGCAAACAGAGCCGATAGAGTAAGCCCTCGGTGCAAACCGGGCGGTCTCATACAGAAGGGCATCGTGTTCGATAAGAACGCCCGGTCGCCCGGTCTGTGCTGTTGACCGGGTGTTCTTTTTATGCTACTGTTCACTTGTCAATGTGTAGAAAGCACTCCAATAAGCGACAGAATAGGGGGATGGGATGATTGTCTATCCGAGTGGTGAACTGCTTGCATCACTCAATGCTCCGGCATATTCGATAGCCGAAACCAGTCGCTTGATAGGAATTCCGAGCTGGAGCGTCAGTCGTTACTTAAGGGGATATGAGTATAAGTATCGCACCAAAGAAGAAACGCGTGAAGGACAACAGCCGCCCGTTGTTAGCCAATCAGACGAGGGCGCTACGTATGCATCGTTTTTAGACCTAGTGGATTTGTTATTTGTCAAAGAATTCCTCGGAAGGGGGTTTACGCTTCAGCATTTGCGCCTTGCCTTAATCGAAGCTAAAACATACTTGGGAACCCCGCACTTTGCAAGAAGCGAGTTCTATACGAGTGGAGATCAAATCGTCCTAAAGCTCCCAAAACAGGGCTATATGATCGCCCTAATAACAGGCGGCCAAATTGCAATCCCTGAAATCATAGAAAAACTGAGCGACAAATTAGACTTTGAGACTATTACAGAATTTGGTCTTGTTCAAAGATGGTATCCCAAAGGGAAAAGCGGGATGATTGTTATTGATCCGCAAGTGTGCTTTGGACGTCCAACGTTAATAGGTCGAGGTACGGCTACAAGCAATATTTACGATCTATACTTGGGCGAAAGCGAACAGGTTGAACCGGTAAGCAAGTGGTTTAATATTCCTGTTCCTGACATTAAGGCTGCGGTTCAATTTGAACACAGTCTATGGGGATAACGTTTTTTGTAGACGAAAACTATGGACGGGACTTAGTCCAAAGCTTACGCGGACTCGGTTGCACTAATGTTGAACATCTCCTCGAAACTTTCAAACCTGGCACTCCTGACGAAGAGTGGTTAGAGTATGTAGGCAAGCACGGATTTGCGCTGATCACGAAAGACAAGAATATCCGTAAGAACCCAAAAGAAAGGGCGGCCTTATTAAAGCACAAGATAGTGGCGTTTTATTTGGGTGGGGACAAGATGGGCGTTAGAGAAACCGGAAAGCAACTAATCAATGCTTGGGATAAGATGGAGGCGTGTGCCAAGCAGCGAAAGAAAGCAGGGGTTGCGGGCGCTTTCATCGTGCGGCCTGGCGGAGGAAAAATAGTCGAGATTCCGCTGACTTGAGAGGCTCGATAGACGCTGATGAACAGTGTCACGCGCAGGCGCAACCCGCTGGCTAAGGGTAGGGCAAACGCTGCGAGAAACACAAAGCGCCCGGCACTGGCCGGGCGTCTTACTGTTCATATCCTTTACAACTCTCGCACCTTAGGCAGCTCGCTCGGTTCGCTATCAAGTGGCAGACTTGCCCGGAATATCACCCGTGAGGCCGTAGAGCGGTTGATACTTCGTCCACAGATAGGCGATATACGGTTCAATCTTCAGCGGCCCGCCGGTGACGCGCTCGACCAGCTCGGCCGCCGTGAATTTGCTGCCGTGCTGATACAGGTTCTCTGTCAGCCAGCGGTGCAGCGGGCCGAACTCGCCCTGCCTGATCTGATCGGGAATGTCCGGCTGGGCGCGCAAGGCGGCGTCGAAGAACTGCGCGCCCAAGATGTTGCCCAGCGTGTAGCCCTGGAACGCGCCGCCCACAATCCCGCCAAACCAGTGCACGTCTTGCAGCACGCCGTCGCGGTCGTCGGGCGCGCGCACGCCGAGGTCGGTTTGGTAACGCGCGTGCCAGGCTTCGGGCAGGTCTTTCACCGGGAGCCGGCCTTCCAGCAAGTCGAGCTCGAAATCGAAGCGCAGCATGACGTGCAGGTTGTAGGTCACTTCGTCGGCCTCGGTGCGAATCAGCGAACGCTGCACTTTGTTGATCGCGCGATAGAACGTATCGAGCGGAATCGATTTCAGCTGGTCGGGGAAAACCATCTGGAGTTGCGGATAGAAGAATTCCCAGAAGTCCCGGCTGCGGCTGACCAGATTTTCCCACAAGCGCGATTGGCTCTCGTGCACCCCGGACGATGCGCCGTTTGCGAGCGGCGTGCCCTCCAGGTCCATGCGGATGCCCTGCTCGTACATGGCATGACCGGCTTCGTGCGTGGTGCTGAAGAAAGCATCGCCGAAGTCATTCTCCTTGATGCGCGTGGTGATGCGCACATCGCCCAGCGAGAATTTGGTCATGAACGGATGGGGTGTTTTGTCCTGCCGCCCGCGATTGAAATCGTAGCCGAGCTTCTTCACCACCTCCAGTCCAAACGCCAACTGCTGCGCCTCGGGGAAGCGCTGGCGCAGGCAGGCCTCGTCGGCCGGCGGCCGCGCAGTGATGGCCTGCACGATCGGCACGAGCTGCCCGCGCAGGTCGGCAAACAGCGCGCGCACGGTGGATGCTTTTATGCCATAATCGGAATAGTCGATCAACGGATCGGCGATGCTCGCGTAGCCGGGGAAGAAATCGGCCAGCTGCCGGCTCAAGTCGACCGTCTTTTGGAGCAAGGGCCGCAGCCGGGAGAAATCGTTGGTGGGCCGCGCCTCCGTCCAGGTCTGGTAGGAAATGGCGCTGTGATTGTCGAGCTCGGCCACGAATGCCGGCGGCACTTTCACCGCCCGCTCGTACTCGCGGCGCGTCACGCGGATCAGGCTGGCGTCGTCCGAGTCATACGGCAGGCTCTCCGCGTACGGGCGTAAATCGTCCAGCAGTTGGCCGATGGCCGGATCGATGAACTTCTCGTGCGCGATCCGCCCCAGGGTGGCCATCTGGCGCGCCCGCGCCGGCGCGCCGCCCGTCGGCATGTAGGTGGCCTGATCCCAGCTCAACACGGCATTCGCCATGTTGAAGTCGTTGATCTCCAATAAGCGCGTCTTGAGTTCTTGCAGCTTGCTCTCCACGAAATTCCTCCTATTTTGAGACTTGCCAAGTCTTCAACATTTGCTGTGAATTGCTTTAGCACGTGGGAGTGCAGCCTTGCCCGTGCCCAATTGGCGGGCTAAAGCCCGCACTCCTTCAGTCGCCGGCTAGTACTTCAACAATCTGAAGTTGCGTAGTTCCCGCCGCAGTTGAACTGCGGCGGACGGCACGCTTCGCGCAACTGCCGTCCGAACCCCGCAAAATTAAGTGGTCGGGGTACTAGTGGTCAGTCCACTTGATTTTGATGGGTAGCATAGGGCCTTGTGCCCGTCCACCGCCCACGACCCCGCCAGGGGGCGCAAGCAGGGGGCTATGCTACGGCCTATCCATTTCACATGGGCTGACTACTAGGCTTCAGGCCCCTTCGGCCGAGACCGGGCAGGTCTCGTGCGATCGTCGTCTTCCCAGGCTGATAGCGCTTGTTCGATCCATGTTTCAAGTGAAGCGCTCTCGGAGGTTGTGCTCGCCGGACGCGGGTCAGTCACGCGCGCGACGGGCAAGACAAAGGTGAACGCTGCGCCGTGTCCCTTCTCGCTATGCGCCCAGAGCTGGCCGCCCATCGCTTCGCACAGCCCGCGCGCGATCGGCAGGCCGATCCCCAACCCGATCTGATCGACGTGCGGCGAGCCTTCGCCGCGATAGAACGCCTCGAACAGGCGCTGGCCCTGTGCGCGATCGAACCCGTTGCCGCTATCGGCGACCGCGACGGCGACGAAAGCGGGCCGGTCGGTCGAGTGACCATCCCATGACGGCGTAGCCGATAGCCGCACCTGCCCGCCATCCGGCGTGAACTTGAGCGCGTTGTCGAGCAGCTGATCGAGCACCTGCCGCACCCGCCGGCGATCGGCGCGTACGCTGGGCAGGTTGGGCTTGACCTGCACATCGAGCGCCAGGTTGCGCAGCTCGCAGCGCGGGCGATAGTCACTCGCCGCATCGGCCAGCAGCGAGGCGACGTCGGTCTCTTCGATCGAGAGTTCGATCCGCCCGCGATCGAGTTCGTTGAATTGGAGAATGGCGTTGACGTGCGCGCTCAAGCGCTCGGCGTTGGCGCGAATCGTCTCGACGAAGCCGAGGGCCGCGGCCGGCAGCGACCCGGCCGCGCCTTTCGCCAACAGATCGGCATAACCTTTGATCGTCGCCAGCGGCGTGCGAAACTCCTGCGCGATGCTGCCGATGAACTGGATCCGGCTCAAGTCGCGCTGGTGGTCCAGGGTGGTGTCGCGGAAGACGGCGACCACGCCCAGCCGCTCGCCGCGCAGGCTGTGCACCGGCGTCAGGCTGAGGTGCAGGATCGTAGCGCCGAACTCGAACGACGCGCGCACCACATCCGATCCGCTGGCGCGGCCCGCCTCAGCCACACTCGGCGCGCCGCGCAACGGTTTGAGCCGCTCGAAGATGAAACCGAGCGGACGATGGAGCATGTAGTCGAGCGGGGTGTCGAGCAGGTGCACCGCCACCGTGTTCGCCAGGATCACCTGGTCGGCTTTGTCGGTGACGAGAACGCCATCGCCGATCGATTCGAGGATCGAGGCATACCACCCGGCCTCTTGCTCGCGGGTGGCCAAAACGTGGGCGAGCTCGCGCGCCTGCGCATCCAGACCACGATATAGCTGCGCGTTGACGATCGCGGCGGCGATCTGCGCGCCCAGCGCTTCGAGCAGCCGTTTCTGTCCATCGCTGAACTCGCGCCGGTCACGCGCGTTGGCGGCGATGAACACGCCGAGGGTGTTATGCTGCGTCGATAAGGGTTGGACGATCGACGGGCCGAGCCGTTCCAGGTTCAGCAAGCGCAGCAGCGCGGCCGCGCCCTGGCCGCGCGGCCCCACGCTCACCTGCTCGCCGCTGGACATAGCCAGCGCCAGCGCCGGTTGTACATTGAGCGCGAAGGTTTGGCCGATGTCGACGATGCCGCGGGGGTGGCAACTGCCCACGCGCAAGGTCTGCGGCGCGCTCTCGTCGGTGAGCGCGATGAGCGCGCGATCGGCTTCGATGCCGCTCGCGGCATGCTCGACGACCTTGCGCAGCAGCTCGTCGAGGTCGAACGACGTGAACAGGTAGGCGCTGGCTTCCAAGAGCGTGACGAGTTCACGCGTTTGCCGAAGCGCGCTCTCGCTGAACTCGCGCAGCGTGTCCTGCGTAGTGCGCAGGTCGCTGAGCGCGCGCTGGTACAGCCCGAGCGGGAAGAGCGAAAAGCCGATCAGCCGACACACCCGCGAGAGATCGGGCAACAGCAGCAAGTCGAACGCGGCGGATAGCGCCAACACGGCGAAGGCGGCGATCGTGCCGCTGGTGCGATCGGGCGAGCGCCGCAGCCCGAAGAGCGTGAGCGCCGTCCCGCCCGACACGATCAGCGTCCCGATCGACCAGGCCGGCCCGATCCAGGTCGGCTCACCGCCCGCCAGGCGCGCCGCGCTCGTCGCGAAGGCGCTCAACGCCGCGGCCAGCGTCATCCCGCCGCCGAGGAGCACGCCGCCGAAACGCGCCGGCAGCGCTGCGGCGAGGAAGGCCCAGGCCAGCAGGACGATCGTGGCGAAGTCTAAACCGCGCGTGAGCGGGGCGGGTATCAGGTTCGGCGCAGCCGTCGCCGCGAACAGCGCGCCTTGGATGAACCACAGCATGAAGAAGGCGAGCAGCGGCTCGCGGAAGGCGTGCGCGTCGCCGCGCCGCCAGTTGGTGAAGGCGACGCTCGTTGCCACGGCGATCGCGACGTACAACAGCGCGCGTTCGAGAAGCGGCGAGAGGGTGAAGCTGAGGGCGTCGGGCATAGGCATTGGCCCGAATTATACTTTATAGTTGTGAAGGTGGGGAGGGAGAAGGTAGATTGGTAGACAGGTAGCCGGTAGACAGATTACTTGTGTACCTGTTCCCTGTTTACCTGTTACCACTTCCATACAACAACTGATACATCGCCAGGTGCTCGCGGATGCGCAGAAGGTAGGTGCGGGTCTCGTTGAGCGTGATGGTTTCGAGAAACAGGTCGGGGTCGCCGTGGGCGATCTCATGCCAACGTACCGCGTTGCCCGGCCCGCCGTTATACGCGGCGAGCGCGGCGTATAGATCGCCTTCGAGGTAGTCGCGTTGGCGGGCGAGATAATACGCGCCGAAGACGACGCTGACGTAAGGCTTGTACAGCTCGGCGGTGCGGTAGTTGGGCCAGTTGAGCGCCGTCGCAATCTCCTCGCCGGTCGAAGGAATGATCTGCATCAAACCGTTGGCGAACGCGCTCGACGTGGCAATGCCTTCGAACAGGCTCTCCTGCCGGATGATCGAGAAAACCAGCAGCGGATCGAGGCCGCGCGCGTCGGCTTCGGGCACGACGAGATCGGCGTAGTAGGTCGGGTAGGCCAGGCGTGCGATAAAGGCGGGTGCGGCGGGGGCCGTCCCGGCTGGAGAGATCGCGATCAAGCGCGCCGCCGCCATCAACGACGATCGATACAGACCGATGTCGCGCCAGTACAGCGATAAGGCGTACAACGCGATCGGATCGTCTTTGACGGCTGCGCGCAAGCCTTCGAATTCACTCTTGGCTTGATCGAGCCGGCCTAAGCGCCACAACTCTGCGCCGCGCTGATAACGCCCATCGTCCAGAACCGATTGCGGAATCTCTAAGCTGATCTCCGATTCGGTCTCCTGTCCGATCCACCCCGTCAGCCATGCTTCGGCTTCAGCGCGCTCGGCTTCGGCGTCAAACTGGAGATTGAACGGAAGAGATTGGAGAATAGGGAGATTGTCGCGCAGTTCGGCCGCGCGGATGCTGTAATAACTGAACGGCCTGGCTTGCGCGGCGGTGTCGAGCAACGCCTGGGCTTTGGCGCGGTCATCGGTGTTCAGCGCGAGCTTGCCCTGCCACAGCAGCGCCGCCGGATAGGGGTCGGCGCTGGCGTGCGTGTTGCTCAGCGATTGCCAGGCGCTCAACGCCAGCCGTGTGTCATCGTCACGATAAGCGTTGACGCCGGCGGCGAACAGCGCGTCGGGCGCAGCGGGATCGCTGGGGAATGTCGCCTGCACATCTCCATACATTTCGGCGGCGCGCCCATACTCGCCGGCGCGTTCGAGCAGCAGCCCGGCGCGCAGCAGCGCATTGGGTGCGAGCGCCGCGCTGGGATAGTCTTCGGCGAAGCGCGTCAACGTCTCGATCGCCGCGTCCAGCTCGCCGCCGAGCGATTGCGCGATCGCTTTCTCGATCCAGGCCTGGCCCCAGAACTGCGAATCGGGATGGTCTTCGATCAGCGTGTCGAACTGCCGGAGCGCGGCGGGCGTGTTGTCCGCGGCCCGATACGACATCGCCAGGTAAAAGTGCGCGTCGGCGTGGTCGGCGGTCGAATCGATGAAATCGGACAGGGCGGCGATGGCCGCCTCGTATTGGCCGGCGTAGTAATCGACCAGGCCGCGCTGAAACGCATCGACGGTGGCGCCTGCGTTCACCAGCAACACGAGCGCATCGTAGGCTTCGCCGGTGCGCGGATAAGTGTCGATGAGCGCGCGGAAAAAGTCGTAACCGGAATCGTCGCCGGAATCGAGCAGCGTCTGGCCGAGCGACAGCATGACGTGCGCGCGATAGCTGTCGATTTGAGCAAACTCCAGGATGGCCTGGTACTGCTCGATGGCGCTCTCGAAGTCCCCGCTCAGGCGGTAAATCAGCGCGAGTTTCTCACGCTGCGCGGCGGCGATCGACGTGTCGGGCGCGGCGACGATCGCGCGCCGGTAGGCTTCGATCGCGGCTGCGGTATCGCCCGCCTGATCGTAAGCCTCGCCGATGCGCTCCTGCACGTATGACTCGATCACCTCGCCGCGCAGCTCCAGGTACTCGCGATAAGCATCGACCGCGCCGGTGAAGTTGCCGGAAGCATAGCGCGTCTCCGCGAGCAGGAACCAGGCATCGGCCAGGCGCGAGCTGTTGGGATGAGCTTCGATGAAGCGGGTCAGCGCGTTCTCGGCGGCGACGAGATCGCCTTGCCGCAACGCCGCTTCGCCCAGTCCGAACCAGGCGGCTTCGACCTGTTCAGCTGAGCCGGAATCCGATGCGACTGCCTGGTACTCTGCCAGCGCCGATTGATAGTCGCCGTTGTGCAGCGCTTGAGTAGCCTGGGCCAGACGCGCGGCGGGTGGCGGAGTGGGGGAGGGCGAAGGTGTGGGAGTGCTGGTCGGCGAGTTAGTTGGTTGGCTGGATGGTTGGATAGTTAGTTGGATGGTCGGTGGATTGTCGGGCGTCGCCGATGCAGGAGTGGTTGTCCCCGGCGTCTGTCCCGCCCCAAGCGTGCACGCCACGGTGACGAGCAAGCACAGCAAGGTGGGGATAAGCAGGTAAGGGTGACGGGTCGAAAGCATGGGCGTCTCGCTGCGTCATTATTGCGGACTACAGGTCATGTGTCAATGCGGCTAATGGGCCGGGGTACTCACTTTAAGAAACCTGGTTTCTGCCAGAAACCAGGTTTCTATGATGTATGCCTGCAACTCAATTGACAGATGATCGGGGTCATGTTAGACTTCCCGCCGAAGTCTTTATGGATGTTCCACCGCTCTCTCCTTGGGTGAGGGCGGTTTTTATGCAGAGGCTGTGATGGACGAAGCACTCGAGCGGACAATCGAATGGCGCGCGACGCCCACCGGCGCTGTGGTCAAGATGATCGACCAGCGCGCCCTGCCGCATCGATATGTCATCCTCTCCTATACCGATTACCACGACGTGGCCGAAGCGATCCGGACGATGGTGATTCGCGGCGCGCCGGCGATCGGCGCGGCGGCGGCGTTCGGTCTGGCGCTGGCAGGCTTGCAGAGCCAGGCGACGGATCGCCTGGCGTTGCTGCGCGACCTTGAAGCGGCCGCCGAAGTGCTGCGCCGATCGCGCCCGACGGCCGTCAATCTGTTTTGGGCGATCGATCGGATGTTGCGCGCGGCGACCGACGAGTCGCTTAATTCCGTCGACGAGGCGCGCGAGCGCCTGGTTCGCGAAGCGCAGCGACTGGCCGACGAAGATGTGGAGATCAACCGGCGCATGGCCGAGCACGGGGCTGCGCTGATTCGCGACGGCGATACGATCCTGCATCATTGCAACACGGGGGCGCTGGCCGCCGTCGATTGGGGTACGGCGCTGGGCGTGATCCGGATGGCGCACGTACAGGGCAAGCGCGTTCACGTGCTGGTCGATGAGACACGCCCGCGACTGCAAGGCGCGCGGCTGACGACGTGGGAACTGATGCGTTGGGGCGTGCCGCTGACGCTGATCGCCGATAATGCTGCCGGGCATTACCTGCGAAGCGGCAAGGTCAACCTGGTGCTGGTCGGGTCCGATCGCACGGCGGCGAATGGCGACGTGGCGAACAAAATTGGAACGTACCCGCTGGCGGTGCTGGCGAAGGAGAACGGCGTCCCGTTCTACCCGGTCGTGCCGACTTCCACTATCGACCTCAACCTGAACGGCGGCGATGAAATCCCGATTGAAGAACGCGACGAGCGCGAAGTCACCGAGATCGAAGGTGTGCGTGTTGCACCGGCCGGGGTGAAGGTAAGCAATCCCGCCTTTGACGTGACGCCGCATCGCTACGTGACCGGCATCGTCACCGAGAATGGCATTGCCTACCCGCCGTTTGAGATATCTTTGCGGCGTGTGGTGCGTGGGAACGAGTAATGCCTGTTTACTTGCTACCTGTATACCAGTGGTGGGTAGACAGGTAAACAGGTAGCAGGTAGACCTGATACGCGATCATGACAGAGCTTCTTCCAGTCGTCATCTTGTGCGGCGGCGCAAGCACGCGCCTGCGCGGGTCGGGCCTTGACGATCTGCCCAAGCCGCTGATCCCCATTGGCGAGCGGCCGATGTTGTGGCACATCATGAAGCTCTACGCCGCGTTCGGTCACAGCGATTTTGTGCTGGCGCTCGGTTATCGCGGTGAGATGATCCGGCGTTACTTTTTGGAATACGAGCCGATGAGCCGCGATTTCACGATCGCGCTCGGCCAGGCGCGGCGCATCGAGTATCACGCCGATCACGCCGAGTCGAATTGGCGCGTGACGCTGGCCGACACCGGCGCGACGGCCCACACCGGCGCACGGGTTAAAAGGATTGAGCGGTATATTCCGGGCGAGCGATTCTTCGTGACCTACGGCGACGGCGTCGGCAATGTGGACCTCGACCAGCTGCTCGCGTTTCATCGCGGGCACGGCAAACTGGCAACTCTCACCGGCGTGCGCCCCTTCTCGCAGTTTGGCGTCATGGAGACCGATGGAACTCGGGTGACCGGTTTCCGCGAGAAGCCGCAGGTGGAAGGCTACGTCAACGGCGGGTTCTTCGTCTTCGAGCGCGGCGTGTTCGATTACCTGGAAGAGCCGGACGACCTGGAGCTGGAAAAGGAGCCGCTGCAGAACCTGGCGCGTGACGGGCAGTTGTGCGTCTACCCGCACACCGGGTTCTGGCGCGCGATGGATACCTTCAAAGATGTGCAAGCCCTGACGGCGATCTGGGAGAGCGGTCAGGCGCCGTGGAAGGTGTGGTAGATTCGGTAGCAGGTAAACCGGTAGCAGGTAGATATAGCCAGGACTTACGCAGTTGCATGTTGCTGCCGCAGTTGTACTGCGGCAGATGGGGCGGCGGCAGTGCAACTGCCGCACCAACTGCGTAAGTCCTAATAGCGTAAGTGGCTTACCTGTTTCCTTGTTTACTGTCTACCCTTCGTGGAGAAGCCGTTCGGTGGGAAATGAATTCTGGACAGGCCGCCGCGTTTTGGTCACTGGCTGCACGGGTATTCTCGGCTCGTGGCTGACGCATGCGCTCATTGAAGCCCATGCGGAAGTCATCGGGCTGGTGCATGCTCGGGCGCCGGAGAGTAACCTGTTTCGGCTGGGGACGCACGCCTGCATCGTGCAGGTGGACGGCGACCTCACCGAGTATCATTTACTCGAACGTGTGTTGAATGAGTACGAGATCGAGGTCGTTTTCCATCTCGCGGCTCAGTCGCTGGTGCACGTGGCAAGCCAGCAGCCGGTCGACACGTTCGAGACGAATGTGCGCGGGACGTGGCTGCTGCTCGAAGCCTGCCGGCTGTCGAAGACGGTCAAGCGCATCGTCGTCGCCTCTTCGTATCGGGCCTACGGCGTTCAAGGTGCGCTGCCTTACACGGAAGCCGCGTCGCTGGAAGGGCGGAGTGCGTATGATACCTCCAAGGCGTGCACCGATCTGATCGCACAGGCTTTCGCGCACACCTATGAGCTGCCGCTCGCCGTCACGCGCTGTGGCAACATTTACGGCAGCGGCGACCTGAACTGGGATCGGCTCGTTCCAGGCGCCATGCGGAGTGTGGTGTGTGGTGAGCCGCCGGTCATTCGCAGCGATGGGACGTTACAGCGCGATTACTTATACGTGGACGATGCCGTCGCCGGCTACTTGTGCCTGGCCGAGCGGCTGGACGATACCGCGCTGTACGGCCAGGCGTTCAACTTTGGGATGGACGCCCCTCGGTCGGTGCTGGAGATCGTCGAGACGATCATCGGTCTTTCCGATCACGCCGAGCTGAAACCGATTATCCTGAACAGCGCCGGCCACGAAATCCAGCAGCAATATCTCTCCAGCGAGAAAGCGCGGCGAGTGTTAGGCTGGCAGCCGCGCTATTCGCTCGAAGCGGGACTGCGGCAAACGCTGGCGTGGTATCGCGCTTACCTGTCTATGAAAGAGACCTCGAAGGTCTCTGCGGAGCGCACCCGAAGCGTGGCGTAAGGGCAGCGACCTCCAAGGTCTAAATGATGTCGAACTGGCGCGGTAGGCGTATTCTGGTCACCGGGGCGACCGGGTTCATTGGCGCGCATTTGGCGACGCGCTTGGTGGCGGCGGGCGCGCAGGTTTCCGCGTTTCGACGGACCGGGGTGACACAACCGGGATGCGTTCCGGGGATCGATTGGCACGAAGTTGACTTGCGCACCTATGGCGCGGTATCGAATGCGGTGCAGGCGATCCAGCCCGAGCGCGTGTTTCATCTGGCGGCCGCGGGCGTGACCGATCCATTTCTCTCGCCCGACGCCGCCATTCGAGCCAACCTGTACGGCGCGCTGCACCTGCTGCGGGCCGTGAACGGCGCGGCGCCGGTCATGGTGGCCCGGACACCCGGCGAGCGGTATGCGCTGAATGTGTACGCGGCCGCTAAGGCGGCGGCGTGGACTTTCTGCAAGATGCTGCGCCGGACGCACAACTGGCCCATCGTCGGCGTGATGCCGTTTCAAGTGTATGGGCCGGGTCAACCGGCCCGCTCGCTGGTTCCGGCGGCGATCGCCGCTGCCTTGCGCGGCCAAGATTTTCCGATGACACACGGCGAGCAGCAGCGTGACTGGGTGTATGTCGAGGATGTGGTTGAGGCATTCGTGCAGGTAGGTTCGCATGAGAGTCGGCGACTGAGTCGGCGACTGAGTCGGCGACTGGAGTCGCCTCCTACACAAGCGCCTCCTACAGACATGCCTCCTACGCTCGAGGTCGGGACCGGGCGCGCGACACCCGTGCGCGAGGTGGTCGAGTTGATTTATCGCCTGGTGGGCGGATCGGGCAAGCCGCTGATTGGGGTGTTGCCGGCGCGGCCGGGTGAAGTCGATCGACAGGTCGCGGACGCCGAACGGACCGAGCAGCAAATCGGCTGGCGGGCGCGCGTATCGTTGGAAGATGGCTTACGGGAGACGATCGAATGGGTACACAAGTGGCCGAGCGCATCGATCAACTGACTGAGCAACCAACCGATCCCGCCGAGGCCCTGCGCGAGGAAATCCTGGCGAAGGTCGCCGAGTATTATCGGCTTAAGTATGCCGACCAGCCGTTCGCGCCGGGCCAGACGCGCGTGCAGTATGCCGGCCGGGTCTTCGACGAGCAGGAGATGATGCACGCCGCGGACGCGGTGCTCGACTTTCGGTTGACGCACGGTCGTTTCGGCCAGGCGTTCGAGCGCAAGTTGGGCGCCTTCCTGGGCCTGCGCGAAATCATCCCCGTCAACTCCGGCTCGTCGGCTAACCTCGTCGCCGTGACGACGTTGTGCGCGCGGCAGCTGCGTAACGGCCTGCGTCCGGGCGATGAAGTGATCACGCCCGCCGTGACTTTCCCCACGACGCTCGCGCCGATCGTGCAAAATCGGCTGGTGCCGGTGCTGGTCGATTGCCAGCTCGGAAACTACAATATCGACGTCGATCAATTGGAGGCGGCGCGGTCGGATCGGACGCGGGCGGTCTTCGCCCCGCACACGCTGGGCAACCCGATCGATATGGATCGGCTCGTCGCGTTTTGCAGGCAGCACAACCTGTTCCTGATCGAGGATACCTGCGACGCGCTGGGCAGCACGTTCGATGGGAAACTGGTCGGCGCCTTCGGGCACTTCGGCACGTTGAGCTGCTATCCGGCTCACCACATCACGACCGGCGAAGGCGGGGTCGTTTTCACCAACAGTCTCCGCCTGGCGCGCCTGGCGCGCACTATCCGCGATTGGGGCCGTGATTGCTTTTGTAACTACGACAATCCGCCGAATGGCAAATGCGGTCACCGGCTCGACTGGAAAATTCCCGGCTCCAGCGAACCGTACGACCATCGCTACCTGTACACCGAGATCGGCTACAACCTCAAGATGACCGAGCTGCAAGCGGCGATCGGCGTGGCGCAGGTGGATAAGCTGCCGATGTTCATCGAGAAGCGCAAACAGCATTTCCGTTTGATCGACGCGGGCTTGCGCCGCTACGAAGAGCATCTGCTCCTCCCGACGCAACACCCCAAAGCCGACCCATCCTGGTTCGCCTTCCCGCTCACGGTGCGCCCCGGCGCTCCGTTTACGCGCAAACAGATCACGCAGTTCCTGGAAGATCACAAAGTCGAGACACGTTACCTGTTTTCGGGCAACATCTTGCAGCAGCCGGGCTACCGCGATATCGAGCGGCGCGTCGTTGGCAGCCTGCCTAACTCAGACATCGTGCTGAAGGGCGCCTTCTTTGTAGGCGTGTATCCTGGGCTGGACCAGGCGCGGATCGACTATCTGCTGGGCGTGTTCCATGACTTCTTCGCCAATCTCTGATCTCCAATCGCTCAGCGGAATCTCGGTGACGCCTGATGGACGTGATGACCAATCGACCGGCGCGCCAGTCCGCTTGAAGCGTTTATCGATCGTGATGTGCGTCTACAACGAACAGGCCAGCGTGTTGCCGGTGCTGGAGCGAGTGCGGCAGGTGCAGCCGATCGACGCGTGGGAGAAAGAGATCATCGTCGTCGACAACTGCTCGACCGACGGCACGCGCGAACTGCTGCGCGCGCTCGACGCGCCGGACGTGCGGGTGATCTTCCACGAACGCAACCGGGGCAAGGGCGCTTCGATACGGACGGGCTTCCGCGAGGCGCGCGGCGACTACGCCGTCATCCAGGACGCCGACTTCGAGTACGATCCGGCCGATCTGACGCACTTCATGGCGCAGGCGGCGGAGACGGGCGCGGAGGCGGTGTTCGGTTCGCGGACGCTGGGCGGCCGCGCGATCTACAAGTATCGCCAGAACTACTGGGGCGTGCGCGGCCTGACCTGGCTCACGAATGTGTTGTACGGCGCGCGGTTGAGCGATGTGGCGGTCGGCACCAAGATGGTCAAGCGCGACGTGTTCCATGCGCTCGACCTGCGCGGCGACGGCTTCGATTTGGATTTCGAACTGCCGTGCAAGCTGCTCAAGCACGGTTATCGGATTGTGGAGCTTCCGATCTCGTACACGCCGCGCACGGTGGCCGAGGGTAAAAAGATTCGGGCGGTGCGCGATGGCTTGCGGGCGTTGCGCGTGATTCTGCGAGAGCGATTCTCGCGGTAAGAACCCCCTCCCGGCCCTCCCCCGTGAAACGGGGGAGGGCCGGGGTCGGGGCCGGGAGCATGAACTTATGAACATCGTCGTCACCGGCTCGATTGCTTACGACTACATCATGTCGTTTCCGGGTTACTTCAAAGAGCACGTGTTGGCCGACAAAGTCGCCGAGTCGATCAATTTGAGCTTCCTGGTCGATCGGATGGTGCGGCGGCGCGGCGGCGTGGGCAGCAACATCGCCTACACCCTGGCGCTGCTCGGCGAGCGGCCGCTGCTCATGGGCGCCGCCGGCCAGGACTTTGATGAATATCGCACCTGGCTGGAGTCGCATGGCGTCGACACGTCGGCGGTGCGACAGTACGCCGACCTGTTCACCGCGTCTTTCTTCTGCAACATCGACCTGGCGCAGAACCAGATCGCCAGCTTTTACAGCGGCGCGATGAGCCGGGCGCGCGAGCTCTCGTTTTACGATCTGGGCGGCGGGCCGATCGACCTGGCCATTGTCTCGCCGACCGACCCGGAAGCGATGCAACGTTGCGTGCGCGAGTGCAAGGAGATCGGCATTCCCTATCTGTATGACGTGAGCTGGCAAATCGTGCGCCTGAGCGACGACGATCTGCGCGAAGGCATCACCGGCAGTTACGTGCTGATCGTGAACGAGTACGAGTTTGCGATGATCCGCAACCGCACGCGCTGGGACGAAGGCGATATCCTGGAGCGGGCCGAGACGCTGATCGTGACGCGCGGCGAGCACGGCTCGACGATCTATCGCCGCGACGGCGTCATCCATGTTTCGGCGGTCGCGCCCGAACGCGCGATCGATCCGATCGGCGTGGGCGATGGCTATCGGGCCGGCCTGCTCAAGGGATTGGCGGTGGGCCTGGGTTGGGAATCGGCCGGCCGCATCGCCAGCCTGGCCGCCACGTACGTGCTGGAGAGCGATGGGCCGCAGGGGCACTCCTATACGCTGCCCGAGTTCGTCGAGCGCTTTCGCAAGCACTTTGACGACGCCGTCGCGATCGAGCGGTTGAGGGAGCGGGTGGCGTGAGGCGTGAAACGTGATGTGTCAGATTACTTTCACGCTTCACGTTTTACGGGTGTTCGAGCGTGCGCGTTCATCCACTCAATAATCTTGAAACCGTACACGCCTTTCTCGAAACCGATCGTCTGTGGGCGGCTTACGCCCTGGCCGATCTCGATGCCGACCTGCGCCCTTTAGCCGAAGGGTACGGCGCGCAAGACGAGCGCGGGCTGCGCGCGCTGGCGTTGTTGTTCAACGCTCTTCACGCTGGGCGAGGCGCAAGGTGTGACGCTCCTCTTGGCTGAGGCTGTGCGCGTGTCGCGCGTTTACCTGAACGTGCGCGCAGAGCACCTGCCGGCGATTCGGGCGCACTACCGGGCGGCGCATCTCGAACCGATGTGGCGGATGACGCTCAGGCCGGGCGAGTTTTGCAATACGCCCGGCGCTGTAACGCACTTGACGCCTTCACACCGGGCCAGGTTTTCGCCGGCGCGTTTTTCGGCGTCGAGGAACAGGGTCGGTTGGTCGCGGCGGCGGGGACGCACGTGTTGAGCGAGACGTATAACGCGGCGGCCATCGGCAATGTGTTTACGCACCCCGACTATCGCGGCCGAGGCTACGCCCAAATCACGACGAGCGCCGTATGCGCCGAGCTGGCGCGGCGCGGCATTCGCACAATCGTGCTGAACGTGGCGCAATCGAACGCGGCGGCGATCCACGTGTACGCGCAGCTGGGCTTCAAGAAGTACGCGCCGTTTATCGAAGGCGTCGCGGTGCGGAAGGCAAGTTAGGGATTTGAAATTAGAGATTGGAGGTTAGTGATTGGAAGTGAGCAGCCCCAATCTCTAATCTCCAACTTCCAACTTCCAACTTAAACAGGAGTCGAAATGACCGTCGAACATCACGTCAAGAACTTGAACCAGGCCACGGGCGGGCGTTACCGGATCGAGTGGGCCGAGCAGGAGATGCCGGTGCTCCGGCTGATCCGCGAGCGCTTCAAGCAAGAGCGGCCGCTGGATGGGCTGCGCATCAGCGCCTGTCTGCACGTCACCACCGAGACGGCGAACTTGATGCATACGCTGCAAGTGGGCGGGGCCGATATCGTGCTGTGCGCCTCGAACCCGCTATCCACGCAGGACGATGCGGCCGCGTCGCTCGTCGCCAACTACGAAATTCCGGTGTATGCCATCAAGGGTGAAGACAACACCACCTACTATGAGCACATCAAAGCCGCGCTCGATCATCAGCCGCATATGACGATGGACGACGGCGCCGATCTGGTTTCGACGCTCCACAAGGACCGCACGGAGCTGTTGCCCAATGTTCTGGGCGGCACAGAGGAGACGACGACCGGCGTCATTCGGCTGCGCGCGATGGCGAAGGAAGGCGCGCTCAAGTTTCCGGTCATCGCCATCAACGATGCCGATACCAAGCACCTGTTCGATAACCGCTACGGCACCGGGCAATCCACGCTCGACGGCGTGATCCGCGCGACCAACATCCTGATCGCGGGCAAGACCGTAGTGGTGGCCGGTTATGGCTGGTGCAGCCGGGGTATTGCTATGCGCGCGAAGGGCCACGGCGCGCACGTCGTCGTCACCGAGGTCGATCCGCTCAAGGCGCTGGAGGCGGTGATGGACGGCTTCCAGGTGATGCCGATGCTCGAAGCGGCCCCGCTGGGCGATATCTTCATCAGCGCGACCGGCGACATCCACGTCCTCGATGCGCCGCACTTCGAACGGATGAAAGACGGGGCGCTGCTCAGCAACTCCGGCCATTTCAACGTCGAGATCAACATCCCGGCCCTGGAGGCGATGTCGCAGGGTGCGCCGCGCAAAGTGCGCGAGTTCGTCGATCAGTACACGCTCAAGGATGGGCGCAAGCTCAACCTGCTGGGCGAGGGACGGCTGATCAATCTCGCCGCCGCCGAAGGCCACCCGGCCAGCGTGATGGATATGTCATTCGCCAATCAGGCGCTCGCGGCCGAGTATATGGCCCGGCACGCCAAGTCGCTGGAGCACGCGGTGTATTCGGTGCCCGACGAAATCGACCAACAGGTGGCGCGCCTCAAGCTGGCAGCCATGCGCGTGCAGATCGACGCGCTCAGCTCCGAACAGAAGAAATATCTGGAATCGTGGGAAGAAGGAACGTAGGTCGGCCAGACCTGGCAGGTCGGGTGCAGCACACTTGAAAGATAATGTAGCCGGTTGAGACCTGCCAGGTCTTATCGTTTAATTGGGGCCTCGCGCGAGTGAGGCTCTATGTGTCTTTTGTGGCCGGTGTTTGCCGGGCTGCTGGAAGTTAGGTATAATGATTATTGAGAAATTCATCACGTTTAGCCGAGGGTAGACTTGCGGGCGCTAATCACCGGTGTGGCCGGGTTCGTAGGCGGGCATCTGGTTGAGCACCTGGCTGCGACCACCGATTGGGAAGTCTGGGGGAATGTCCGCGATCCGGGCGATATGCAGTTTGTGGTGCCCGGCGTGCGTGCAGTGGTGGCGGATTTACGTGACCCGCGTTCGGCCTTAGACCTCATCGACCAGTCCCAGCCCGATTTCGTCTTTCACCTTGCAGCGCAAGCCTTTGTCCCACAATCATGGGTCGATCCGTGGGATACGTATGAAACCAATCTGCGCGCGCAGCTGAACCTGTTTGAAGCTTTGCTCAGGCGCAATCGGATGGCGCGGGTGCTGGTGATCGGTTCAAACGAAGAGTACGGTTTGGTCCAGCCCGATCAGCTGCCCTTGCGCGAGGATAGTCCGCTGCGCCCGGACAGCCCGTATGGCGTGAGCAAGATCGCCCAGGATTTCATCGGCCTGCAATACGCGCTCAGCCGCCGGCTGCCGGTGGTGCGTGTGCGGCCGTTCAACCACATCGGCCCACGCCAAAGCGAAAAGTTCGCCGCGGCAGCCTTCGCGAAGCAGATCGCGCTGATCGAAGCGGGGCAAGCGCCGCCGGTGGTCAAGGTGGGCAACCTCAGCGCGCAACGCGATTTCAGCGACGTGCGCGATATCGTGCGCGCGTATCGCCTGGCAGTAGAGCAGGCGGAAGTGAGCGAAGTCTACAACATTGGGTCGGGCGCGCCGCGCAGCGTCCAACAACTGCTGGACGTTCTGCTGAGCTTCAGCACAAAGTCGATCCGGGTTGAAGTCGATCCGGAGCGGATGCGACCATCCGATACGCCGATCTCCTATTGCGACGCCGGCAAGTTCAGCGCGCGCACCGGCTGGCGGCCGCTCATCCCCTTCGAGCAGACGCTGCGCGACGTGCTGGACGATTGGCGCATGAGGATAAAAGAGGGCACATGACTAAACGCGTCGCCTTGGTCACCGGTCTCACCGGCCAGGATGGGTCATACCTGGCCGAGTTCCTCTTGGAAAAAGGTTACGATGTGGTCGGCATGGTGCGCCGCACCAGCATCATCAATCTCGATCGCGTCGAGCACATTCAAGACCGCATCACGCTGGTGCAAGGTGATTTGCTCGACGAAGCATCGCTGATCGGTATCCTGCGCGAGTTCAAGCCCAACGAAGTGTACAACCTGGCTGCGATGTCGTTCGTGCCGACTTCCTGGCAGCAGCCGGTGCTCACCGGCGAGGCGACGGCGCTCGGCGTCACGCGCCTGCTCGATGCGATCCGTGTGGTCGATCCGGCTATTCGCTTTTATCAGGCTTCGAGCAGCGAAATGTTCGGCAAGGTGCAGGAAGTGCCGCAGACGGAGCGGACGCCGTTTTATCCGCGCAGCCCGTATGGCGTGGCGAAGGTGTACGGCCACTGGATCACCGTCAACTATCGCGAGTCGTATGGCTTGCACGCCACGTCGGGCATCCTGTTCAACCACGGCTCGCCGCGACGCGGGCTGGAGTTCGTCGAGCGGAAGATTTCGCACGGCGTGGCGCTGATCAAATTGGGCCGGCTAGACCAACTGCACCTGGGCAACCTGGACTCGCAGCGCGATTTGGGCTTTGCCGGCGATTACGTGCGCGCGATGTGGCTGATGGTGCAGCAGGATAAGCCCGACGACTACGTGATCGCCACCGGCGAGACGCACTCGATCCGCGAGATGTGCGAGGTCGCATTCAAAGTGGTCGGGTTGAGCTATGAGGACCACGTCGTCAGCGATCCACGCTTCTATCGCCCGGCCGAAGTCGATCTGCTGGTCGGCGATCCGAGCAAGGCGGGTCAGGCGTTGGGGTGGGAGCCGGTGGTCGGGTTCACAGACCTGATGGCGATGATGGTCGAGGCTGATCTGAAAGCGATGACCGACGGGAAGCACTTCCCGGACCTGACGGAGATTACGCGGCTGAAGCGCTGACCGCAGTCAGCCGTCATTGGGAGGCGATAATCGTTGGAGACGCAGATTAAGTTCGGCACGGATGGCTGGCGGGGGCGGATGGCCGACGATTACACGTTCGACAACGTGCGCCGCTGCGCGCAGGGTTTTGCGTACTACTTGAACGATCGCGGGTTGGCTTCAAAAGGCGTCGTGGTCGGGTACGACAAGCGTTTTCAGAGCGAGCACTTCGCGGCCGCGTGCGCCGAGGTGCTGGCCGGTAATGGCATTCGGGTCTGGCTGACCCATGACGCCACGCCGACGCCGGTGATCTCGTATAGCGTGGTGGCGCACCGGGCGGGCGGCGCGATCAACATCACCGCGTCGCACAACCCGCCGGTTGACAACGGCTTCAAGGTGCGCGATCCGAACGGCGGCGCGATCGACCCGGATGGGCTAATGGAGATCGAGGCGCGCATCCCGCCGATGGGCGACGTGCGTTCGCTGTCGTTGGAAGCGGCCAAAGCGCAGGGGTTGGTGGAAGTCTTCGATGCCGCGCCGGCCTACCTGACGCATCTCCAAGACTTGATCGACGTGCAGCCGATCAGCGACGCCGGGTTGACCATCCTGGTCGAACCGATGTGGGGCAATGGCGCGGGCTGGTTCACACGCCTATTGAGCGGCGGCCAGACGCGCGTGCTGGAAATTCACAACGAGCGCAACCCGATCTTCCCCGACATGGCCCGGCCCGAACCGATCCGGCCGAACATCGATGTGGGGCTGCGCAAGACGGTCGAGCTGGGCGCCGACGTATGCTGCATTACCGATGGCGACGCCGACCGGATGGGCATCGGGGATGAGAACGGCCAGTTCCTCAATCAGCTACAGGTGTACGCGCTGCTGGCGCTGTATTATCTCGAAGTGCGAAAGGAAAAGGGGCCGATCGTCAAGACGTTGAGCACAACGTCGATGCTGGACAAGCTGGGGAAGCTGTACGGCGTGCCGGTGTACGAGACCGGCGTCGGGTTCAAGTACATCGCGCCTAAATTCATGGAAGTGGATGCGATCCTGGGCGGCGAAGAATCGGGCGGGTATGCCTTTCGCGGGAATGTGCCGGAGCGCGATGGCATCCTGGGCAATCTCTACTTCCTCGACTTCATGGTCAAGACCGGCAAGAAACCCAGCCAGTTGCTCCAGTTCTTGTTCGACAAAGTCGGCCCGCACTACTACGACCGCATCGATGTACGCACGACACCGGAGAAGCGCGACGAGGTCAAAGATCGCGCGCTCAACACCCATCCACCCACGCTTGCCGGACTCAAGGTGATCGGCCTGAATGCGCTGGATGGTTTCAAGTTCATGATGGAGGACGGCGGCTGGTTGTTGATCCGCTTATCGGGCACCGAGCCGCTCGTCCGCGTCTACACGGAGACGACGCACCCGGACAAAGTGCAGGCGATTCTCGCTGAAGGGTTGCGGATCGCGGGATTGAGGTGAGGCGACGAATGACCGAGGACGAAAGACGAATGGCTGCCAAGGCGCAACTTTCGTCGTCGGTCGTTCGTCCTTCGTCTTTGGTCGATACCCACTGCCACCTCGATTGGCCTGCCTTCGACGCCGACCGCGCCGAAGTGATTCAACGCGCGATCGAGGCGAGCGTGACCCGGATGGTGACGATCGGCGTGGACGTGGCGAGCAGCCGCCGCGCGATCGAGCTGGCCGAGCAGTATCCGGCGGTCTACGCAGCCGTCGGCGTGCATCCAAATAACGCCGCCGCATTTAACAACGATACATTGAGCGCGATCCGCGAACTGGCGCAGCATCCAAAGGTGGTCGCGCTGGGCGAGATCGGGCTCGACAATTATTGGAAAAAGGTTGCGCCGGCTGTGCAGGCGCGCGCCTTTGTCACTCAACTCGAACTCGCGGCTGAGATCGGCAAGCCGGTGATCATCCATAGCCGCGAGACGACCGCAGACATTCTCGCGCTACTTGAGCAACACGTTGCGCGTCACCCGTCACGGGTCATGCCGGGCATTCTGCACTCGTTTGCCGGAAGTATCGCGGCCGCGCAACGCGCGTTCGAGCTGGGATTCCTGATCGGGTTCAGCGGCCCCGTCACTTTCAAGAAGTCGCAGGCGCTGCGCGAGCTGGCGCGGAGTGCGCCGCTGGATCGGTTCGTGCTCGAGACCGATGCGCCGTTTCTCACGCCCGAACCGCGCCGGGGCCGGCGCAACGAGCCGGCCAACGTTCGCACGATCGCTGAGTACCTGGCGCACGAGCGACCCATATCGGTTGAAGAGATTGCCCGGCGCACGACCGCTAACGCCGCGCGATTGTTCGGGTGGATGAATTGAGCATGGCGTCCCATCACCTTGAAATGACCGATTCGATCCGCGAAGATCTGCAGCGCGTCGAGGAGACGCTGCGCACGCTGCCGATGATCGACGACGAGATCGTCGAAGAGGCGGTCGACCAGCTGTTGGACAGCGGCGGCAAGCGCATCCGCCCGACGCTGACGCTGTTGACCAGCCGGCTGTATCCGGCTGAGGCTGAAAAAGTCATTTCGCTGGCGGCGGCCGTCGAGATGTTGCACACGGCCTCGCTGGTGCATGACGACGTGATCGATGGTTCACTGCTGCGGCGCGGCAGCCCGACCTTGAATGCGATGTGGACGCCCGGCGCGACGATCCTGGTCGGCGATTACCTGTTCGCGCGCGCCGCCGATCTCGCCGCGCGCTCGGATGACGTGCGCGTGATGCAGATCTTCGCCCGCACGTTGATGACAATCGTGACGGGCGAGTTGGATCAGCTGTTCCAGAGCGGCAGCCGGGTGACGCGCGAGCGCTACGAGCGGCGCATTTACGCCAAGACGGCCTCGATGTTCGAACTGGCGACCGAAGCGGCGGGCGTGCTGATCCGGGCGCCCGAAGATCAAGTCAGTGTCCTGCGCGACTTCGGTCGCGACCTGGGGATGGCCTTCCAGATCGTCGACGATGTGCTCGACTTCACCGGCAGCGCTTCCGAAGTGGGCAAGCCGGTCGGCAGCGATCTGCTGCATGGCATCGTCACGCTGCCGGCGCTGGTTTACCTGGAAGCGCATCCCGAAGATGAGCACCTCGACGCGCTCTTGCGCCAGGCTCACCCCGATCAGCAACTCATCGGCCGCATCATTGACTCAATTCGGCGCTCCGACGCCATCCCCGCCGCGCTGAACGAAGCGCGCCAGTATGCGCAGCGCAGCCAGCGCGCGTTGAGCTACCTGCCGGCCGGCAGCGCCCGGCAGGCGATGTGGGACCTCGCCGAGTACGTGATCACCCGGACGCATTAGCGAGAGTAGATGGGAAGTTGGTAGATTGGTAATTGGTAGATGGGAAGTTGGTAGATTGGTAATTGGTAAAGGGTATTTTGATTCCTTGCTTGATCGACCAGTCTACCGGCAACCAATTTACCCGTGACCATTCTGCCGAAGATAGACGTGATTGACCTGTCGATCGTCATTGTCAACTGGAACGTGCGCGAGCTGTTGCGCCGTTGCCTGGCTTCGATCTTCGTCGCCGACTTACCTCGGATGGAAGTGATCGTCGTAGATAATGCGTCGAGCGATGGCAGCTCCGAAATGCTGCGCGCCGAATTTCCGCAGGTCATGCTCCTCGCGAACGCGCACAATCGGGGTTTCCCCGCCGGGAACAACCAGGCGTTCGCCGTGGCACGCGGCCGGTATGTCATGACGCTGAACCCCGACACTGAACTGATCGGCCAGGCGCTGACTGGCATGCTGGCTTACCTCGACGCGCATCCCCAGGTTGGCGCGCTCGGCCCGCAACTGCTCAACCCTGATGGATCGATCCAGTCTTCGCGCCGCCGTTTTCCCACGCTCAGCACTGCGTTATTTGAGAGTACCTGGCTGCAAGGTCTTGCTCCACACGGCGTGTTGCAGCGTTACTACATGGAGGACATCGCCCCCAATGTGATGCAGGAAGTGGATTGGTTGGTGGGTGCCTGCATCCTGGTGCGGCGTGAAGTGTTGCAAACTGTTGGCGGCTTCGACGAAGCCTTTTTCATGTACTCGGAAGAGCTCGACTGGTGTAAGCGTATCCAGTCGGCGGGCTGGAAGATCGTTTACTTGCCCGAAGCCAAGGTGATCCACCACACCGGCCGGAGCAGTGAACAAGCCGTGGCTGCCCGGCATATTCACTTCCAAACCAGCAAGGTGCGCTACTTCCGCAAGCACCACGGTCGCTGGGCCGCCGGTGTGCTGCGTCTTCTCCTGCTGGGAATGTACGTGTGGCAGCTCGGATTGGAGTCGGCTAAGGCGCTGCTCGGCCATAAGCGCTCGATGCGCCGGCAGCGCATCGGGGTATACTGGCAGGTGCTTCGGAGCGGATTAAGGTGATGCATTGGCAGACACGCGTGAAATCGGCCGCACGCGGATGGCCCGTCACGTCGACGGCTCTGGGGTGGTTTAGCGTTGGTCTGATCGTGGCGATCGTCGTTCAACCACTGCTGGCTACTACACCCCGGGGCGATGATACACTCCTCCACTACTATCGCGTCCCGCTGATCAATTCACTCCTGCGACAAGGTGCGCTCTATTCGCGTTGGGCACCTGATCTGGTGTTTGGTTATGGGTACCCGCTGTTCAATTTCTATCCGCCCTTCAGCGCTTACTTGCTGACGGCGAGTTACTGGCTGGCCGGTGAGAATGCCTGGCTGGGTTGGAATCTGGCATCGGGCCTGATCTTGATCGTCACCGGTCTGGGTATGTTTTTGCTCGGTCGCAGACTCTTCGGCCTGATTGGCGGCGTGTTTGCGGCGGCAGCGTACGTGTTAGCGCCACACGTGCTCTATCAAACCTTTCAGCGGGGCAGCCTCTCCAACGCTCTGGCGCTGGCCTGCCTGCCTTTCGCGCTGCTGGCGCTCATCGACCTGGCCCGGATGCCCAGCGTACGCCGGTGGGCATTGGCGGCGCTGGCGCTTGCAGCGATTCTCCTTTCGCATCTCGTCACGGGCGCGCTGCTCGTGATCCCGCTTGCGGCGCTGGGGCTGCTGGCAGCGCTGCTTCAACGCGGCGAGGGGAAGGCGAGGGTTGCGCGAGTGAGCGTGGTGGGCTTGGCCGTGGCCGCCGGTTTGAGCCTGGCGGCCTTTTCGTGGTTGCCCGCGTTGGCCGAGATTCAATTTACGCACTACAGCACAGCGGTGAGCAAAGTCGACTTCACCCAGTTTTTCGCCGATCTATTCAGATGGCCTGCGCCGGCGGTCGATGGCCTGGCTAATCCTGGCCTGCCCTTGTCCGTGGGAGTCGGGCAATTGGTTCTGGGCAGTATCGGGTTTGGGTGGGCCGCCTGGCTCGGGCTGGCGCGGCGCAACCGGCGTTCTGGCGCAGATGACACGGACGCTATCATTGCGTTGAGCGGAATTCTGGCCGTGAGCGTAACCTTCCTCGCCACGCCGCTTTCGGCCTGGTTCTGGGAAAACCTGTCGATCCTGGACAACTTCCAATTCCCGGTGCGTTTGCTCGACGTGGGCGCTTTCCTGTTTCCGCTGGCTTGCGGCTGGTTAGCCAAACGATTCGTCACGGCGGCGTGGCGGCGCGTCGCCATCGGTGGTCTTGGGTTGATTGTATTCTATGCCAATGCAGTGCCTTATCTTTATCCGCTGCGCTGGCAAACGGGCCTACCCGCTCGACCCACTTTGGCCGACGTCACGCGGCAGGCCCAGGTTCAATATGGGATCTATGGCCTGACGAGCTGGGGCGAATACATGCCGTCCACGGCTCGCACCTGGCCGGTGGAACCTCCCTTTCCCGGCGCGGACTTAGGGGCGACGCTCGACCAAAAGCTGATCAGCGCCGGACTCCCGGCCGGGTCGGTGATCCAGGCGAGTGGCGGGCCGACGCACGCCGCGTTCCAGCTCGACTTGCCCGACACGACGACGCTGACCTTTTACACGTTTTACTTTCCCGGCTGGGCGGCCCAGATCGACGGGCGAGCCGCCCCGATCGGCCCCGACACTGCGGGCCGCCTGACGGTTTCGGTTCCGGCGGGTGAACACCGGCTGACGATCTATTTTGGGGAAACACCGGTGCGATCGGTATCCGACGGCATTTCCATCTTGGCGGCGCTCTTGATCGCGTTGGCGTCCCTGTTCCCCCGACGCATCTTCGCCCCCCAGGTAGCAGCCAAAGGCACACTCGAGCCGCCCGACCGGCCGGTTGAAAAAGTGAATCGGGTCGATATGCGCGCCGCCGTGTTCTGCGGTCTCCTGCTCATACTCGCACTGTACAAGTTTATCTGGCTTGATCATTTCGATTCAGCGTGGGTTCATCATTTTCAGAATGGCGCGCTGGCCGATACGCTGATACCGGCGTGGTCTGAGTTTGGCGCTGAAGTGAAACTGGTGGGGTATCGTCTCGAAGCGCCGGACGCGCTGACCCTGTACTGGCAAGCCCGGCAGGTTCCCACGCGGAATTACCGGGTCGAAATCTTGTTGAGCGATGCGCGGGGCGCCGCCAGGGCAAAAGTCGTGCGCGATACACCCGGCCACAATCTGGCCTCGCGTTGGGAACCGTTTCAACTGGTGCGCGACGAATACCGCTTGCCGCTCGATGCGACGCAACGGCCCATCGGCTATCGGTTGAGCGTGGCGCTGGTCGATCCGGCGACCGATCAAGCAGCGCCACTCCTGGATTCGCCGCAGGCAGCCGAGCAATCCAGCCCGGTCGGGACGACGAAACTGGCGCCCCTGCCAGTCTCCACCGATCAGACCGCTCAGCCTGTCAACGCGATCTTTGCCGATAAGATTGAACTGGCGCAGGCGCGCGTGCCTGATCAAGTCGTTGCGGGTACAACCTTTACCTACACGCTGACCTGGAAATCGCGCGCGGTTGTCGCGGAAGACTACACGGTGTTCGCGCATTTGATCAATACGGATGAAACGCCGGCGTCGGCCAACGATGCCCAACCGCGCGGCGGGCTGTACCCGACCTCGTTCTGGTCGCCGGGGGAAGAGATCGTCGACGAGCGCAGTTGGTCGGTGTCTCTTGCGCCGGGACATTACCGCCTCGAGGTGGGACTCTATCGCCTGGACACGGGCGAGCGCCTGGCGGTGACGGGCGGCGCGCCTGGGTCTGAAACACGGGTGCTGCTCAAGGACATCGAAGTGACGACCCATAGGGGAATGACGCGCTGATGAGAATCGGCCTGATCACCGGCGAGTATCCACCCCTGCAAGGGGGTGTGGGCGATTTCACGCGCGAGCTGGCCCGCGCGCTCGTGGAGCTAGGACACCAGGTCGTTGTCATCACGTCTTCACAGGTCGGGGTGCAGGAGGATTCTCCAGCGATTCGTGTCGAAGCGATTGTCCCCAAGTGGACGCGAACCTGTTGGCGTCTGATTGCCGAGGCAGCCCAGCGGCTTGAGCTGGATGTGCTCAACCTCCAGTACGAACCGGCCGCCTACGCGATGCAGGTCGGCGTCAACCTGTTCCCGTGGTGGTATCGTCGCCAGCCGAACCCGAGCCCGGTCGTGACTACCTTTCACGATCTGTTGGTTCCCTATCTCTTTCCGAAGGCCGGCCGGCTGCGCTGGAAAGTCGTCGAGTTTCTCGCGCGGCACAGCCAGGCCGTCATCGTCACCAACGCAGAAGACCTTCTCACCCTGACCAATCTCCAATTACCAATTTCCAATCTCCACCTGATACCTATCGGCTCCAACATCTACCCCGTTCTTCCTCCCGGCTTTGACCGCGACCGCGAGCGGCGGCGTCGGGGTGCAAGCGCCAACGATTGGCTGATCGCCTACTTCGGCTTCTTGAGCATGAGCAAGGGTGGGCTGACGCTGCTCCGGGCGATCGGGTTGTTGCTCAACGATGGCCTGCCGGCGCGGCTGCTGCTCATCGGTGGGCGGACAGGCTCAAGCGATCCCGCCAACGCCGCATATGCCGCCGAAGTCGATCGCGCGCTGTCATCGCTTGGCTTGCGCGATCGAGTACAGTCTACCGGCTACGTCGACCCGGCGCAGGTGTCTACGGCGCTGGCGGCCGCAGATGTGATCGCGCTGCCGTATGCCGACGGCGTATCCTTCAGACGCGGCAGCTTGATGGCGGCGCTGGCGCACGGCAAAGCGATTGTCACCACATGGCCGCGTGTTCAACTCCCTGAGTTGGTCGATGGCGAGAATTGTCTGCTGGTCGGCGCGGAGGATGCCGCTGCGCTCGCGGCGGGCATCCGGCGCGTACTGGCTGAACCCGGCTTGCGGGCGCGCCTGGAGGCTGGCGCGCTCGACCTGGCGCGGCAGTTCACTTGGGACAAGATCGCTGCGCGAACAACCGACGTCTATAGTGGGGTGGTGTGATGGGCAGAGCGGTAGTGCCTGGGTCATGGTGAACAGTCGGGTGAGCGATCACACATCCTCGCCGTTCCGCAAGCCGATACTGGCGCTTGGCTTCGTCGTCCTGCTGGCGTGGGCGATCCGCCTCTATCGCCTGGATGCTCAGAGTTTCCAGCTCGAAGAAGCGTACGCGCGTTACATTGCGGGCCTCAGCCCGGCCGAGACTCTCTACTGGTCATCGCGCGACGTCGTTCCACCTCTTCACAGCTACTTGCTGGCGCTCTGGCTTCCGCTGGCCGGGTCGGGTGAATTCTCGGCCCGATTTTTGTCGGTCTGGATGGGTACGCTGGCGGTAGCCGTGGTCATGCGGATGGGCAAGGAATTACATTCATCGGGTGCCGGGCTGCTGGCGGGAGTACTCGCCGCTGTCTTGCCGTACTACGTCTGGTATAGCCAGTACGCTCGCATCTACATGCCTCAAGCCCTGTTCGGGCTGCTGGCGACGCTTTGTTTGATCCGGGCACTGCGCCGGCCAGAACGCCGGCGGCGGTGGGTGGGTGTGGCGCTCTTCGATGCGTTAATGCTTTATACTCAGGTGACCGGCGGCTTCCTGATCGCTTTCCATGCGTTGGTGGTTCTGGTTTCGGGTCTCGTGGCCCGGCGGCGCGAACGTTGGATAAGCGGCATGACGTCTCTCGCCGTGGCGGCGGCCCTGTGGCTGCCCTGGGTTGTGTATGCCTGGCCGTTTCTGGGCGAGAATGCCGGTTATTGGCCTGGCCGCCTGGAATGGTCGGTGGTAGCCATGGGCACGTTGCGGGGAATCCTCACCGGCGAAGTGATGGAAGGGGCGGCTGTGACGGCTGCGTTCGCGGCGTGGGGCAGCGCTATGTTGGTTAGCCTGGCTGCATTGATCGATCGCCGCCGTTTGAAGACGGCGCTTTTCCTGATGGCGCATCTCAGCGTGCCCGTCGTTCTGCTGGCCGTCTTGTTTCAAAACATCCCTAAGTTCAGCCCGCGTTATATGATCCTGGCCGCGCCGCCGTTCGTGCTGCTCCCGGCAATGGGGCTGGCGACGCTGTTCCAGCGTGCGGGCCGTCGCCGTACAATCTACCGCGTGTTGGGCGGATTGATGCTCGTAGCTCTGGTGACGTCAGCGGGTCTGGGCCTGAATAACCTGTTCTTTAATTCCGCCTACGCCCACGCCGATTTTCGCACGGCGGCGCGGTTGGTGCGTGAGCAGATGCAGCCCGATGAAGCAGTCGCGATCGTGCCAGGGTTCATTTTCCCCGTTTGGGGATTCTACTTCGGGCCGGGAGAGTGGATACCGTTGCCCGACGACCCGATCCTAAACCTCAACCATGTTTTGCACTATAAGAACACGATCGGGCCGCTCAATCGATACCTGGCCGGGCGGTCTGGCGTCTGGCTGGTAGAATGGGAAGCGTATGTCATTGATCCGACCGAGCTGGTGGGCACGCTGCTAGATCAGCTGGGGACGGAACTGCCCGTAGTCCAGCAGCCGGCCGGGATTCGGCTGCGCCACTACCGGCTGCGTTCCGAACGACTACCCCTCCCGTCGAAGCCGATGGTCTCTCCGCCGGTGAGCTCGGCGCTGACTCAAGCACTCGATCTTCAAGGGTGTGTGCTGCCCGAAAATGTGCCGGGGGATCGCCTGCTGACTCTGGCTTGTTACTGGCAAGCGCGGCAGGTGTTGCCGAATCTCTCCATCTCGTTCCGTCTGCTGGATACGGCAGGCAGCGAGTGGGGGCGAGCCGATAGCGCGATCAGCGGCGCTTACCTGCCGCCGGAGCATTGGCCGCTCGACGAGCCTGTGCTGGGCCGCTATACGCTGCGTCCCCTCCCTGGCATTCCGCCAGGCGACTTCTACCAACTCCAGCTCATTTTATATGGGATGGACAAAATCAGCTATGGCAAGGTAAGCCTCGGCCTGGTTACCATCAGTCGTCCGGCCGCGCCCTTCACCGAGACGCTCGCGAGTCAGGCTGCGCCGCTGCGCCTGGGAGGCCTGATGTTGGAAGGCGCGCGTATCTCTCCCGAAGCAGCACCCCCGGATAGCACGGTACAGGTCGAGGCGATCTGGCGAGTGGTTGAGCCTTTTCAGGAACCGCAACTGAGGCTGGCGGACGCTTCCGAGGCGTTTGCGCTGCTTCCAAAACTCGACGCCACTTCGGCCTGGCAGGTCGGCGATCAGTATCGTACGATCAGCCGCCTGCCCATCTCGCCTCACGCACAGGGTGGGCTGACGACGATCTGGGCCGCGTCGGGCGACATGGCGATTCCCATCGGGACGGTAAACGTCGAGGTCACGCGGGCTTTCAGCTTACCGGCTGGAATCCCGGCGTTAGATTATCGGCTGGGCGACCTGATCGGCCTGGCAGGCGCGAAACTGGATATCGAGCGTCCGGCTGCCGGCGAATCGGTCACGGCGACGCTATACTGGCAGGCCCACACGTTTATCGAGCGGCCTTACACCGTTTTCGTTCACCTGTTCGGGCCGGACGGCCGCCTGTATCGGCAAGCCGACGCCTGGCCCCAGGCTGGACGCCACCCGACCACGCACTGGTTGCCCGGCGAGGTGATCGGGGATCGCTATCGCCTGGAGCTGCCAGCGGATGCCCCTTCCGGCGCTTACCAGGTTTTTGCCGGGATGTATGATCTGGACACGCTGGTTCGCCTGCCAGCGACCGATGCGCAAGGCGAGCCTGTACCCGATAACGCCATCCCGATAGGCAGTTTTGAAATCCCGTGAGCGGGAGAAAGATGCGCTCGCTTGCTATGCTGTTCCACCGCCTGACAAACATCAAGACCATCCTCGTCGCTTTCATCCTCCTTGGCGCAATTTACAGCGTCATCACGCCGATCTTCGAAGCATCCGATGAGCTGTGGCATTATCCGCTGGTGCAGTGGCTGTCGAAGGGTAACCCGCTGCCGATACAAGACCCGAACAACGTTGGGCCGTGGAAGCAGGAGGCCAGCCAGCCGCCGTTGTATTATTACTTGATGGGCTGGGCCACCTTCTGGATCGATACGAGTGATATGCCCGCCGTGCTCCGCCCCAACCCGCACGCCGACAACGGCGTGATCACGCGCGACGGCAACATCAGCCTGGTGGTTCACGATCCGGTGCGCGAGGCATTCCCCTGGCGCGGCACGGTCCTGGCCGTGCACCTCGTCCGGTTGCTCTCCGTGTTGATGGGCGCGGCGACCGTGTGGCTGACGTATCGTATCGCGCTAGAAATCCTGCCCCCCCTTTCTTCCCCCCCGCGAAGCGGGGGGGACAGAGGGCGGGCGCTCCTCGCCGCTGCCGTCAACGCCTTCACGCCGATGTTCGTTTTCATCAGCGCCGCGGTCAACAACGATAACCTGACGATGCTGTTGTGTTCGCTCGCGCTGTTGCTGATGGTCAAACGGTTGCGCGCGCCCGACGAGCCGGCCACGCCCGGTTTCCGCGTGGGGCGCTGGGCGCCGCTCGGCATCGTGCTGGGCCTGGGTGCATTGACCAAGACCAGCGCGCTCGGCTTGCTGCCGCTGGCGGCGCTTACCGTCGGCGTCGTCGCCTGGAAGCGTCGATCGTGGCCGGAGTTTTTCTCCGGCGCGCTGGCGACGGCGCTTCCCGTGTTGCTGCTCGCCGGCTGGTGGTACCTGCGCAATATTCAGCTCTACGGCGACGTGACCGGCCTGAACGCCTTCATCGACGTGCTGGGCAAACGCGCCGCGCCCGCCTCGTTGCCGCAACTGTGGGGCGAGCGCTGGGGCTTCATGCTCGCGTACTGGGGCTTGTTCGGCGGCGTGAATGTGCCGCTGGACGAGTGGGTGTATCATGCGTTGAATGCGCTGGCGTGGATCGCCTTCATCGGCGCGATCGCTTATCTCGTACGGATCACGTTGCGCTGGTTTCGCACGGATGGCGGTGCCGGCCTCGGTCGGGAGACCTTCGGCCGGCGCCGCCTGCTGCACAACTTGCGCGATTACGTTCAAGGCCGCATGCCGCTGTTCCTCGTCGGCCTGTTCGGTGTCATCGTCGTCGCCGCGCTGACGCAATGGGCCACCGTCACCTGGTCCTCGCAAGGCCGGTTGGTGTTCAGCGCGATCTCGGCCTGGTCGATCTTCTTCGTCCTGGGTTTGGTCGAGTGGTCATCCTTTAAGTCCGTTGCGCGATGGATCGCTGCTGGAGTTGTTGCGTTCATGTTTGTGATCTCGGCGGTCGCGCCATTCACGACGATCGCGCCGGCATACGCCCGACCGGTGCCTGCGCCCCAACCCGAAGCGCTCGACGTGCGCCTCGATCCGATCTTCGGCGATCGCATCAAGTTGATCGGCGCGAATGTTGACGCGAGAGCGGTCAAGCCGGGTGAGTCAATCGAGATCGTGTTGTACTGGCAGGCGGTTGCGCCGATCGACCGCGATTATTACACCTTCGTGCACCTGCTCGATCCGAATGACATCGTCGTGGCGCAGCGCTTGATGTTTCCGGGGCAAGGACTCTGGCCGACTTCACAGATCAAAGTTGGCGACATCATCCCCAGCCGCTACGTGCTTCAGATTCCCGCGACGGCTTACACGCCGGATCGCCTGATCTGGGAAATCGGGTTGTGCGAAAAGTGCGACTCCGGCGAGCCGCGCCTGCCCGCTTCGGGCGGCGGCGACAACGTGCGTTTCGGATCGGTGGCGCTGGAACGCAGACCGGGCGAGCTCCCGAACCCGGTCGCGTATAACCTCGGCAATCAGATCGACCTGATCGGATACGATATGGATCGGCGGGTCGCTGCGCCCGGCGAGACGATCCAGTTGACACTCTACTGGCGCGCGCGCGCGCAGATGCCGATCGAGTATACCGTGTTCACGCACATCCTCGAACGCCCCGAAACGTTGTGGGCGCAGGATGATAAGCCGCTCGCTCCGCCGACCACGACCTGGACGGTAGGGCAGGTGGTGAGCGACACCTACGATCTGACGATCAAGCCCGATGCGCCAGCCGGCGTCTACGAAGTCGAGATCGGGGTGTACCACGCGGCCACGCCGGCCTTCGAGCGGCTACGCGTGATCACCGACGATGGGCGGATCACGGAGAACTATATCTTGTTGAGCCAGGTGCGGGTGGCGCGGTGAGAAAACAACTGGAGGCGCTCAGCGCCGCATTCGATCGGCGTTGGCCCGGTTGGGCGAGTGCATGCGTTGCCGGTCTGACGCTGCTGGCGTTTGTTTTGCGCCTCAACGATTTAGGCCGCTGGGATTTAACCTTCGACGAAGCGGCCAGCATCTGGATCGCGCGCAAGCCGCCGCCGGAGATGATCCGCTATCTGCTGGGCGCGTTCCACGAGCATCCTCCGTTTTACTATCTCTCGTTGTGGGCCTGGACGCAGGCGACCGGGCAGAGTGAGTATGCCTTGCGCTTTTGGTCTGTCCTGGCCGGCGTGCTCAGCGTGCCGCTGATCTACGCCTGGTTGCGACGGCTGGTCGATCGGGGCACAGGCTTGCTTGCCGCGCTGTTGCTGACGCTCTCGGCTTTTCACATTTATTACTCGCAAGACGCGCGCATGTATGCCTTGATCGGCACGCTGGCTTTGCTGTCGCTGATCTGCCTCGATCGCATTCTCAAGGATGGTCGCCGGCGCTGGTGGATCGGGTGGGGCGTTGTCACGCTGATCGGCCTGTCGACGCATTACTTCATGGGTCTGATCAATGCCGTCGAAACCGTGTTCCTGCTCGTCACCTGGCGGCACAACCGGCGCGCGCTAAAACCCTGGCTGGCGATCCATTTTGGCGTGGCTGCGCTGATCGCGGTGTGGGTGCTGGCTTCGCCGGGGCTTCAGACCACGCTGGGCAACCTGGGAGTGAGCGGTCGATCCGAGCCGTTGATCCGCACGCTGCGGGTGCTCGCGTTCGACGTGATCTTCAGCCCGGTCTCGCGGTTGGGGCACGAGTGGTTGTGGGCGATGTTGATCATGGCCGCAATCGGTCTGGTGATTTCGATCGGGGCACGGCACGATGCGGCGCGCGCCCGCGCCGGTTGGCTGATCGCGGCGCTGACGCTCGTGCCGCCGTTTCTGGTTTTGCTCACGCCCGAAGCGCTGTATTCACGCTATGTGCTGTTCATCGTGTTCGGTTTCGTGGCGGCGGTATCGATCGCGCTCATGCAGGCAAGCCGCTCGCTCCCATTGCTCGGCCTGGCGCTGACGCTCGTCGTCGCCTGGACGGCCGTCTCGCGTTACGCGCATCAATATCCCACGCCCAAGAGCGTGTATGGCGACGTGATCGAAACCATCCGCTCGAGCTGGCAACCGGGCGATGCGCTGATCTTGAACGGGCCGTGGCAGTGGGTGCAGCTGGACTATTATCGGCCTGGCGATGTCCCGCTGTTTTTCCTGCCGCCCCAGACGCCCCCCGCGCTCGATCCGCTGGAAACGCAGCCGATCCTCGAATCGATCGCACGCGATTACCGGCGCGTCTGGGTGGTGCAGGCTGCCGTCCCGATCGCCGATCCCAATGCCTTTGTCGTGCGCTGGCTCAATGAGAACGCCTTCCCGGCCGATCGACGCGGCGACCTGTCCCTCTTCTTCATTCGCAAAGAGACGGTGCGGGTTCAACCGATTGGCGTGGCGGTGGACGATACGCTTGAGCTGCGCGAAGCCGTTGTGCCGCAGGATTCGGTTCAGACGGGTGATGCGATTCTGGTCGCCTTGCATTGGCGCGTGCTGCGCCCGCCGGCCGAGGATTTGGTGGCCAGCCTGGCGCTGGTCGGCTCGGATGATACCACCTGGGCCGAGCGTGTTTATCGACCTGGCGACGTGTTCGCGCCGCCGGAGACGTGGGCCGCAGGGCAAGTCATCATCGATCGACAGGCCTTGATCGTTCCGGTTGACACGCCGCCGGGCGACTATCTACTGCGCACGAATATTCGGCGGGCGGCCACGGGATCGGCGCTGATGCCGCCCGACGCCGAGGGCGATCCGTGGATCGCGCTGGCCCGCGTGACGATCGCCCGATCTCAAGTGGCGTCAACGGATTGAACCTTTTGGCTGACCGGGGAGTTTACCTTTCACACATGGATCGTACGAGCTCGACTCCTTCGGTGTTTCGTTCACCCGACGCGCGAGTTTCCGTCGCGGGCGTGCTGCTCCTGGCCGCGCTCCTCTCGCTGATCGGCGGCCTGCTGGTGGCGCTGTTGGGTGGGCCGATCAGCCTGGGTCTGCTGGCCGGTCTTGGCTTCGGCGCGTGGATGCTGCGCGATATCGACGCGGGTTACCTGGCGTTGATCGCCAGCGTCTGCCTGCTGCCGTTCGGAGCGCTGCCGCTTCCTATCGGTTTCAAGCCGACATTCCTCGACCTGATCATGCTCGTGCTGTTCGTCGTTTGGCTGACGCAGCGCGTGACCGGCAAGCAAGGGAAGCTGGTGACGGCGCCGGTCGGGCTGCCGGTCTTGATCTTTCTGGCGCTGGCGCTGGCGGCCTTCATCGCCGGACTGGGGCACGCGCCGCTCACGCAGACCATCGCGCGGCACTTTGCCGAAATCCTGTTGAGCGTCGTCTTGTTCTTCATGGTCGTCGATACCGTGCGTGACGAAACGCGCCTGGCGAAGTTCGTGCGCGCGATTCTGATCGCCGGCTTCATCGCGTCGATCGTGGCGATCGTGCTGTACGCCTTGCCCGATCGCACGACGATGGAGTTGCTCTCGCGCCTGCGCGCGTTCGGTTATCCCGAAGGCCCGGGCGTACTGCGTTACATCCGCGACGATCCGAGCCTGCCGCAGCGCGCCACCGGCACGTCGATCGATCCCAATGTGTTGGGCGGCCTGTTGACTATGACGCTGTCGGTTAGCGTGACACAGGTCTTCGGCGCGCGCCGCGTGGTGCGGCGCGCCTGGGCGGCGCTCTTCACTGCAACGATGGCCCTGGCGCTGATCTTGACGTTCTCGCGGGCGTCGTTCGCGGGCGTGGGCGCGGCGCTGCTCGGGCTGGGTCTGCTCCGCTACCGCAAGGTTCTGCCGGTGATCGCAATCGTCGCGGCGCTCATATTGGTGTTACCTCAAACGCAGGACTATGTTTCACACTTCTTCGAAGGCGTGCAGGGTGAGGACCTGGCCACGCAAATGCGTGTGGGCGAGTACAAGGATGCGCTGACGCTGATCGGCCGTTACCCGATCTTCGGCGTCGGGTTCACCGGCTCGCCCGATCTCGACACGTACATCGGCGTCTCCAGCGTGTATCTGTTGATGGCCGAAGAAATGGGGCTGGTCGGGCTGGCGGTCTTCCTGCTGGTGATGCTGACGCTGTTTGCCTGGGCCGGGCGAGCGCGGTCGACCGTGCGCGCCCGCCCCGCCCTGGAACCGCTGTGGTGGGGTCTGCACACCGCATTGGCCGGGGCGCTGATCGGCGGTGTGCTGGATCACTATTTCTTCAATCTGGATTTTCATCACTCGGCCGTGTTCTTCTGGTTGTTCGTCGGCCTGGCGGCGGCGGCCACGCGGCTGGCGCTGGAAGTGAAACGGGAAGCGTGATACGCGGAATGGATTTATCCGTTTATCCGTTTCACAGCCGTTGCTCTTTTGACCCGTACAATTTGCCTGTGGTATAATCGCCCTCACCCCAATCAGGAGTGGTGCGATGCAGATTTCTAGCCGCGAGTTGAAGCGCGTCAACGTCGTGACGGTGGGTGGTCGTGTCGATAGCGCAGCGGCGCCGGATCTGGAACAGACGCTGCAAAGCCTGATCGACAGCCGGCGTACCCAGATCGTCATCGAGCTGGGCGAGGTCGAGTACATGAGCAGCGCCGGCTTGCGCGCGCTGGTCTCGGCCCTGAAAGCGGCCAAAAAGGGCGGCGGCGATGTCGTCATCGCCCGCCCCTCGACTCGAGTGCGCGAAGTCCTCGAACTGGCCGGCCTGACTTCGGTCTTCGCGCTGTATGACGACGTCGTGGAGGCAGTGGGATCATTTTGATCGCTCCACGGGTGACCGAAGCCCCGCAGCCGACGCCGGTCTGCCCTGTGCGGAGCGAAGGGTCGGCTGCGCCGTGTTGTGGCGGTGATGTGAAGCGTCGGGACGATTACTGAATACTCTCGATTGTAAATGACGGTCACCTCTGTGCGAGCGTAAACGCGATCATGGTGAATGAACGCACCCTGACGGTACCTGGCCGGTATGAGAATCTGGCCCGAATCTCAGATTTTATTACGCAAGTCGCCCGCGACGCCGGTTTCGACGAGGATGATGTGTTCCATATCCAGATGGCGGTCGATGAGGCCTGTTCCAATATCATCGAACACGCCTACGGGCAGGCTGGCGACGGCGACATCGATCTGCTGTGCCGGGTGGCTGAGAACGGCGACCTCGTCGTCGAGATCCGCGATCACGGCCAACCTTTCGATCCCGATCAAGTTCCGTTTCCCAAAATCGAGGGGGATAACGTAGACCTTGAGTCGATGAAAGTGGGTGGGCTGGGGCTGTTCTTTATGCGCAAGCTGATGGACGAGGTCAACTTTCGCTTTGACCCCGGCGCGGGCAACCATCTCACGATGGTGAAACGGAGGCCCAGGTGAGTGACGGGGTCGCACAAGAACTGCTGACGGGCAACGTGCTGCGCCTCGCGCCTGAAGGACGGCTGGATACGTTCAGCGTGCCGGCGTTCGAAACGGCCCTGAGCGAGAGCCTGGACGCCGGTTTGTCGCGCCTGGTGATCGATATGGCTAACGTGACGTATGTGTCCAGCAGCGGCTTGCGCGCGCTGCTCAGCGCGCGGCGGCGCGCCCGCTCGGCTGGGGGCGACGTCGTGTTGTGCAACATGGCGCCCCGCGTGCGCGAGATTTTCGAGATGGTCGGCTTCATCAGCTTGTTCAATATTTTCTCGTCAGTCGTGGATGCGGCGGCAAAGTTCAACACCGGTGTATCGACCCACCCTTGAGTGAGACGGCATTTGGGCTTTAAGGGCAGTCGTGTTTGCCGCAACATCGGACCGCGTGCCCGCCCACGCGGGTCAGGCTGCGCCGATCAATCCGCTATCCCACACCACCGCCCAACAGGTAGCGAAAGGAGGTGCGACCCAGCTAAAGCCCGCGTTGTGAATGTTGCGTTGTGTTACCTTAAGCAATCTCTAAGGAGGAGAGGGCATGTTACACAACCGAAAATGGGTTTCTGTTGTCTCAACGCTCGTTATTCTCGCCATCGTCCTGGCGGCTTGTCAGGCGCCCGCGACGCCGCCCCCTGGCCATCCGCTCAGCTACGAGAAAGTCCGCCAGGCAATCGCCATGGGCATCGACCGCCAGGCCATTGTCGATAAATTCTACCCGACCGGCTCCACCGTCGCGTCACACTTCACACCGTGCGCCATCCCCGGCGGCTGCGAAGGCGAAGCGTGGTATGCGTTTGATCGCGAAGCGGCCAAGCGCCTGCTGGCGGAAGCCGGTTACCCGAACGGCTTTGACCTGACCCTGGCCTACCGCGATGTGGTCCGTTCTTATCTGCCGACGCCCGGCCGGGTGGCGGAAGAGCTTCAAGCGCAGCTGAAAGAGCTGGGCATCAACGCGACGATCGAGATGCAGGAGGGCGGCACGTTCCTCGATAACGCCTCCAACGGCAAGCTGGAAATCTTCCTGCTGGGTTGGAATGCTGACTACCCCGATGCGACCAACTTCCTCGACTCGCATATGGGGGCGGGCGCGAACGACTCGTTCGGCGCGAAGTTTGACGACGTCACGTCGGCTTTGGCCGAAGCCGCCTCGCTCGCGGACCAGACAGCGCGCAACGCATTGTATGCTACGGCGAACACGGCCATCAAACAGCACGTGCCGATGGTGCCGGTGGCGCACGGCGGTTCGGCCACCGTCTTCACGGCCGACGCGACCGGCGGGCATGCCAGCCCGCTCGGCAACGAATCTTTTAAGGTCGTCGAAGCGCCCGGCAAGGAAACTTTCGTGTGGATGCAGAACGCCGAGCCGTTGAGCCTGTACTGCGCCGACGAGACCGACGGCGAAAGCCTGCGCGCCTGCGAGCAGATCTTCGACCCGCTGTTGACGTATGAGATCGGCGGCGTGGCGGTCGAGCCGAATATCGCCGAGATGCCCGTCGCGAACGACGACCTGACCGAGTGGACGGTAACCTTGCGCGACGGCGTCACCTTCTCCGATGGCACGCCGCTCACCGCGCAGGACGTGGTTGCCACCTATGCCGTGCAGTGGGACAGGAACCACCCGCTGCACGTCGGCAACACCGGCAACTTCGACTACTGGACCTACTTGTTCCTTGCGTTCCTGGAAGAGCCGCCGGCGACGGCGACCGCCGACAAGTACGAAGCGGCGAATTGCGACTACGGCGGCTTGGTGAGATCGATCGAGGCGGTCGATGAGCAGACCGTCAAGTTCACGATGTGCGCGCCCGACCCAGCCTTCCCGTCGAAGATCGCCTTCAGCTCGGTCGGCATCCAGTCCGCTGCGCATCTGGAGGAAACCGGCGGCGGCGGCGACCTGCTGGAGAGCGCGCTTGGCTCCGGCCCGTACATAGTGGACGAGTGGGTGCGCGGCGATCACCTGACGCTGGTCGCCAACCCCAACTACTGGGGCGAGCCGCCCCTGATGCCGACCGTCATCTTCCGCTGGAACTCGGAAGCGGCCGCGCGCCTGACCGCGCTGAAAGCGGGCGAAGTGGACGCGATCGATAATCCCGATCCCAACGACTTCGCGACGATCGAGGGCGATTCAACGCTGACGCTCTTCCCGCGTGAGGCGCTCAACATCTTCTACATCGGCTTGAACAACAACGTTCAGCCGTAAATCAAGCCGTCAGACCTCCGAGGTTTCAACAAACCTCGGAGGTCTAGCTTCAATGGGTGGGGCCGTGCGTCCCACCCATTCACTATACCTCACCCCCACCCCGGCCGGCTGCCACCCCTCCCCCGCTCCTGTTCCGATAGGCGAGGGGGGAGGGGGAGGGGTGGGGGTAAGGTCGGGGAACACGGTTATGGGTCGTTTCTTGCTTCGCCGCCTGCTGTTGATCATCCCGGTTCTCATCGGAATCATCTTCGTCACGTTTGTCCTGGTGCGTGCGATTCCGGGCGATCCCTGCCGGGCGATGCTGGGTGAAAAAGCCACTCAAAAATCGTGCGACGCTTTCAAAGAGCGTTTTGGCTTGAACGACAACGTCATCGTCCAATTCGGCCGGTATGCCGGCAACCTGCTCTCGGGCGATCTCGGCAAATCGATCAAATTCGGGCGGTCCGTCGGCGACATTCTGTTGGAGCGATTGCCGATGACGCTGGAGCTGGCGATCGGCGCGATGACCTTCGCCATCGTCTTTGGGATTCCGCTGGGCATTCTCTCGGCGTACCGGCACAACTCGCCCATCGACGCGGCGACGATGATGGGCGCCAATCTCGGCGTGTCGATGCCGATCTTTTGGTTGGGCTTGTTGCTGGCCGGATTCTTCGGCGTGGCGCTCAAAGACACGCCGCTGCAATTACCCACGCAGGGCCGGTTGACTTCGGGCATCACCATCGCGCCGCTCCTGGAAACATGGAACCTGCAAGAACCGTCAGGGCTGGGCGGCACGCTCATCACTTTCCTGTCGAACACCTTCACGTTCAACGCGCTGGTGACAGGCAATTGGGTCGTGCTCGGCGATGCGCTCAAGCACCTGATCTTGCCGTCGATCGCGCTGGGCACGATCCCGCTGTCGATCATCGCGCGGCTCACCCGCTCGAACCTGTTGGACGTGATGGGGCTGGATTACATCCGCACCGCCCGCGCCAAGGGCGTAATCGAGCGGCGCGTGGTCTTCAAGCACGCCATGCGCAACGCGATGCTGCCGCTGGTGACGATCATCGGCCTGCAATTCGGCGCGTTGCTCGGCGGCGCGGTGCTCACCGAGTCGGTCTTTGGCCTGCCCGGCATGGGCAAGTTCCTGGTCGACTCCATCTTCGCCCGCGACTACCCGGTGGTGCAAGGCTTCACGCTGACCATCGCGATGATCTTCGTCTTCGTCAACCTGCTGGTCGATATCTCGTATGCGTATCTCGATCCGAGGGTGCGGCTGAATTGATGGGTAAGGCGTGGCAGGTAAACAGGTAGACAGGTAGCAGGTAAACAAGTAGCAAGTATGGCTTGAGGATCGTTTCATGCAGACCGCCGATGCACTTCCTGCGATAACCGAACAGCAAAAACTGGCGCCGCCGGCCAGCCTGTGGCGCGATGCGCTGCGCAGCCTGGTCCGCAACCGCTCCGCACAGGTGGGGATGGTGATCCTGGGCTTCCTGCTGTTGGTTGCCATCTTCGCGCCGATCATCGCCACGCACGATCCGATCGGTTTCTTCGATCCGAGCGGGCGCACGCGCCTGCCGCCGTGTGTCCATGTGCTGGGCTGCCCGGCCGATCAGCCCCAATACTACTTTGGGTTGGACAGCAACGGCCGCGATCTGTTCAGCCGCGTGATCTACGCCACGCAGGTGTCATTGTTTATCGGCCTGGCGACCGTCACGTTCGGCATCATCGTCGGCACGCTGATCGGCGCGCTGGCGGGTTACCTGAGCGGTTGGTTCGACAACATCGTGATGCGGTTCATGGATGTGCTCTTGGCCTTCCCCAGCCTGCTGTTGTCGATCGCGTTGGTGGCGATTCTGCGCGCGGTGATCGTGCGCGGCTTATCGCCGCTGATCCCGGCGCTGTTCGCCATCGGCTTCGTATCGATCCCGGTGTATGCCCGCATTGTGCGCGCGAGCGTGCTGTCCATCAAAGAGCTAGATTTCGTCGCGGCGGATCGGGCGCTGGGCGTGTCGCGCCGGCGCATTCTCTTCCGGCGTATCCTGCCCAACGCGCTGACGCCGCTGATCGTGCAGGGCACGCTCGGCATTGCCACCGGCATTCTGGACGCCGCCGCGCTCGGCTTTTTAGGGCTGGGGCAGCAGCCGCCGTATCCGGAATGGGGGACGATGCTCGGCGTCGAGCGGGGCAGCGTGTTCAACGCGCCGCATCTGCTGCTCTTCCCCGGTCTCGCGATCATGTTCACCGTGCTCGGCTTCAATCTGCTCGGCGATGGGCTGCGCGACGCGCTCGACCCGCGCCTGCACCGGTAGGGGTGTGTAGGAGTCGTCTGTAGGAGTCGTCTCCAGACGACGATGTCCGATTGCGCCATCGGCATCTGGAATTGTGTCATCGGCATCTGGAGATGCCTCCTACAAAGGACATACCGACAGGAGATGTGTGTCAGGCAACAACGATCGAATACTTGACGTACAAGACCTGCGAACCTATTTCCACACCCGCGATGGTGTGGTGAAATCCGTAGATGGCGTGAACTTCCACGTGCAGCGCGGCGAGATTTTGGGACTGGTGGGCGAGTCGGGTTGTGGCAAGAGCGTCACCTCGCTGTCGATCATGCGCCTGATCGCGCCGCCAGGCAAAATCGAATCGGGCTGCGTGCTGTTCGACGGGCAAGACCTGCTGCAGCTGCCGCGCGACGCGATGACGAAGCTGCGCGGCAACCGCATCTCGATGATCTTCCAGCAGCCCACCTCGTCGCTCAACCCGGTCTTTCAGGTCGGCGCGCAGCTGTCCGAGGTGCTGGAGATTCACCAGACGATGGGCCGCAAAGCGGGGCGCGCGCGCGCGGTCGAGCTGCTCAAGATGGTCGGGATTCCCGATCCGGAGCGGCGCGTCAATGCCTTCCCACACGAGATGTCCGGGGGCATGGCGCAGCGTGTGATGATCGCCATGGCGCTGGCGTGCGTGCCCGACCTGCTGATCGCCGACGAGCCGACGACCGCGCTCGACGTGACGATTCAGGCGCAAATCCTCGACTTGATGCGCGAGCTGCGGCGCACCCTCAACACGTCGATTATCCTGATCACGCACGACCTGGGCGTGGTCGCCGAGATGTGCGATCGGGTGGCCGTGATGTACGCCGGTGAGATCGTCGAAGAGGCCGATGTGCGCACGTTGTTCCGCGACCCGAAACATCCTTACACCCAGGGCCTGATCGGCTCGATCCCGGTGCTGGGCCGATTGAAACCAGAATTGGACACCATCCCCGGCAATGTGCCGAACCTGATCGATCTGCCGGCAGGTTGCCGTTTCGCGCCGCGCTGCCTGGCGCGCGTCGAGCACGGGCTGGAGATTTGCACGCGCGAGAAACCCGAGCTCAAGCCGGCGGCGCCAGACCACACCGCGCGCTGCTGGCTGTACGAAAATCGCTCTTCAGCGGCGAATTGAGCATGACCGTTCAGCTGCAGTGGGAACAAGAATCGACGGCGGTTGAATCCGATTTCCTGATCGAGGTGCGCGACCTGGTCAAGCACTTTCCGGTCCGGCAGGGTTTTTCGCTTGCCTCGCTCCCGTCGCTATTGAGATTCTTATTCGGCGCAGCCGGTCTATTGGGTAGTTTGATTGTCAACTCAGAATCAATCTCAACTTCTGGCATTATTGGATTTCTAAATGGCCTGGGCAATATCATAATCGTCACGCTGCTGTTCACCGCAGTGGGCTGGCTGTTGGGCAAGGTCATTGTCCGGGGCGTAGGCCGTCTTAGGCCCGCTGGCGCTCAGGTCGCTCCCTCCGGTCATGTCGTCAAGGCCGTCGACGGCGTCTCGTTCACCATCCGGCGCGGCGAGGCGCTAGGGCTGGTGGGCGAATCGGGCTGCGGCAAGACGACCGTGGGCCGGTTGCTGCTCAACCTGATCGAGCCGACGTCGGGTCAAATCCTGTTCGAAGGGCGCGATATTGCCGGGCTGTCCGAGCACGAACTCAAACCGTTTCGTCGCCAGATGCAGATCATCTTCCAGGACCCGTTTTCGTCGCTCGATCCGCGCACGCCGATCGGCGATAGCATCGGCGAAGGGCTGCGCGTTCACGGTATCAGCGATGGGCGCCAGCGCCAGGAACAGGTGTTGGAGATTATGCGGAAGGTGGGGCTGGAGGACTACCACGCGCGCCGCTACCCGCACGAGTTTTCCGGCGGCCAGCGCCAGCGCATCGGCATTGCCCGCGCGCTGATCCTGCGCCCCAAGTTCATCGTGTGCGACGAGCCGGTGTCCGCGCTCGACGTGTCGATTCAAGCGCAGGTGCTCAACCTGCTGCGGCAATTGCAGCAAGAGTTCGGCCTGACTTATCTGTTCATCGCGCACAACATGAGCGTGGTCGAGCACATCAGCGATCGCGTGGCCGTGATGTACCTGGGGAAGATCGTCGAGGTGGCGGATCGGGATGAGATGTATCGTAACCCGCAGCACCCCTACACCCAGGCGCTGATGTCGGCCATCCCGATCCCCGATCCCAATCTCAAGCGCGAACGCACCCTCCTTAAGGGCGATGTGCCCAGTCCGCTCAACCCGCCAAGCGGTTGCCGCTTTCACCCGCGTTGCCCGGTCGCCATCGCCATCTGCTCCAAGGTCGAGCCGCCGCTCCTCGATCTCGGCGGCGGTCACCTGGCGGCTTGCCACCTGCGGCAGCCGGCAAACCACGAGCTGCTCAAGCCCTCGGCCTCACGCGAATCCGTGGTGAAGTGATAGACGACGGAGGACGAATGACGAACGAGGTTAGCGTGCGTCCTTCGTCTTTGGTCCTTCGTCTCTCGCGAGCTCGCGCGCCGCTTCACTCAAAAAGCGCCGCGTGTAAAACTTGTGCGAGGACCCTTGGGTCAGCGCGTACAGCAAACGGCGCAGCGGCGGCGCGTTCGCGCCTGCAATCGAGGAGGGGTAACCTTCGACGCAGGTGAAGAGCGTCAGGTTTTGGCGCGGCTCGTCCCACTCCGCGCCGACGGTATACGCGCCGCCATCGTCCGCGCTTCCATCGAGCGCCCAGCCGCCGATGATCGGCCAGCGGATCGCCGTGCGCGCCGCGCTCACCTCTGGGATGCCCACGCCGAAGCGTAGCGCGATGCCGCGCCCCCGCACGATGAGCTGAATCTCGCCCGCATCGATCTCCACTTTCAGCAACGGACGAAGGGCGCGCTCCACGGTGGCGAAGTACAGCGCAGCCAACCGGTAAGCCAGTGTCATGTCCAGCGCCAGTTCGGGTTGGAGCTGGTCGCGTGGGAGGCTCAGGCGCTGCGCGGAGTACAGGCGTTTGCGTTCGTCGAAGCGCGTGGTATCGGTGATGTTCATGAATCCTCTGTGCGCCGCAGCGGGCTTCGCTCGGACACCTTCGGCCATCGCGAGCGTGTTAGGGGCTGTCTGAAACCTCAGAATACGATGCTCCGTCCACCGCGTCCTCGCGGTGGACGCCCGCGACGGGAGCACCCCCACTCCGCTGTGCTACGGGGGCTGTAGTGTACCCGCCGCAGGCATGTCGATGCGGGCTTCGAGCAACTTCTCAGACAGAGTGTTAGGCGAAGAACGGATCGCGCCAGACGAACCGGCCGGCAACGATCGTTCCGACGACCTTCGCGTGCAGAATGTCTACCGGATCGATCTTGAAGATACCGCGACGGGAGCACCCCCACTCCGCTGTGCTACGGGGGCTGTAGTGTACCCGCCGCAGGCATGTCGATGCGGGCTTCGAGCAACTTCTCAGACAGAGTGTTAGGCGAAGAACGGATCGC
>DATDPU010000129.1:0-15074 GCA_035292585.1 Anaerolineae bacterium
CTTCTTCACGTCTCGCGGGGTCAGATTACACTCAGGCGCCGGGCACGTTTCTGCTACAATCTCGGTGGGCATGGTCTCCAGTCTCCTTCCAACTTGCCAGTTGTTGGAGAAGGATACCATGCCTAACTTTGCGCTGTAATATTAGATGCGATTGCCCTGACCGGCTTCCCGTCTTCACGGCACAACCGGAACGTCGGGAACGACCGGAATGGGAGTAGCCACCGGCGTGGCGGTCGGGACGAAGACCGGCGCGCTGCGCAAGCACGGCTGGAAATCCGCGCCGAGGATGATGCGGTAGGAAACCGAACTGCTGGGATCGGGTTGATCGATGATGTCGGCGTCGGAGACTCGGAAGAGCCGGGCCAATGCCGCCAGGCGCGATCCCTTTTCGGTCGTGGTGAAGTCGATCAGGGTGGTGCGTTCGTACAGTCGATCGGCGATGCCGTTGGCCCAGCCCTGATAACCCGCCCACATCAAGCGGTCGGCCGCCACGCGGTCCCAATCCGGGTTGGACGTGCCGTTCCACACCTCGACCACCGCCGAAGCTTGCGCGGTCAAGTTGGCTGGGATGGCGGCAAACGCTTCGTCCAGCACCGGTTCCACCTCGGCGTAATTGAGGGCGTACACGTTGGCGCCTTCGTTTGAGACGAAGAAGTGCAGCATCGTACCGTCGACAAAGCGGCTGCGGATATGGGTGGGATCGATCTGCGCGCCGAGCTGCCCCAGGTAGATCACATCGCTGAGCGATAGATCGGTCTGCGCGGCCTCCGTGAACGTATCCCACAACACCGGTAACTGGCCGACCAGACCTTGTTGCTGGATGGCCACCCATAAGCCGCGCAACACGCGCTGCTGCCGGCGCGAGCGATCAAAGTCGCTGGTGGTCTTGCGCGAGCGGGCATACCACAGCGCGTGCTTGCCGTCGAGGTGATATACGCCCGCCGCCGGGATATCGATCGTCCCGGTCAGGACGGTGCTGAGCGCCTCGCCGCTGATGATATCGCTCTGGCCGTCGGGCACGTCCGGGAAGATGTCGAACAGCGGGCAATCGGCGACGACATCGACGCCGCCCAGCGCATCGACCAGGCGCTTGTAACCGGCGAAGTCGACCCGGGCAAAGTACTGGACCGGGATACCGAGATTGTATTGAAGGGTTTCTTTGAGCAGGCCCGGCCCGCCGCCGGGGAAGCCGACACTCTCACCCCGCCCATCCGCCAGGTTGATGCGCGTCCATTTCCAGTTGGGAATGTAGACCCACAGGTCGCGCGGGATGGAGAGCATGGTCACCGAGGGCACATCCGGGTTGATGCTGACCAGGATCATCACATCGGTGCGCCAGCCGGCCCGGTCGGGGCGCCGGTCGCTCCCCATCAAAATAATGTTGACCGTGTTCGAAGAGAACTGGCGCAGCGGCGCCGGCGGGGGCGGCGGCCCGTAAGCGTCGAGCAGCTGCTCGGTTGGGGCCAGCGGTGTGACGGTCAAGGCCAGGTTGATCAACGGCGGGGGCGGCACGGTCAGTGTGGGGGTCGGCGTCCGCGTCGGTGTGCGCGTTGGCGTGCGGGTGCGGCTGGGGGTGTAAGTCGGCGAAGCCGTAGGCGACGGCGTGTCCGTTATCGTGGGCGAGCCGGTCGGCGCGAGAGTTGGCGTGACGGTAGACGTAGCGACGAGCACGATCAGCCGGTTGCGACCCGACGTGTTCAAGGCCAAGAGCACGCCGATCACCAGCAGCAACGTGACGATGATAATGATCAAGAACAGGTCGATCAGCGATAGAGTTGACGATCGTTCCGGGACGGAGCGAGTGCCCATGCTCGACTCACGTATCCTTTCGAACTTCCTCTCAAACGATGGCAATCAGAAACCAGGTTTCCCCCTGTAGAAACCTGGTTCCTACACAACGCGATTATATGCCAGGTGCGCTATGCGTCAAATACGCCCGTGGCACGCTGGGATGACGCCGAACCTACGTTCAAGGAGAGGGGGCATTTCCGATCGGTGATTCGCTGGGGTGAGGATTAGGGCGCCGGCGTGGCCGTGGGTGTCGGCGTCGGCTCCGGCGCGGGAGGCCAGCGGCCGCTCGATGGGCGCTGGCAAGGCTCGAAATCTTCGCCAACGATGATCTGGTAGGACGCGGGGTTGTCGGGATCGGGCTGAGCGCTAACATTTTCCGGCCCGACGTCGAACAACTCCATGAGCGCCGGCAACCGAGAGCCTTTGGCCGTGGTGGTGTGATCGATGATCTGGGTCTGGGGCTTGAGCGAATCGGCCTGGCCCCAACTCGGCGCGACGAACCCCGCCCACCCTAACCGATCGGCGGCGACGCGATCCCAATCGGAAAAGCGCGTGCCGTTCAGCACTTCGACGACCGCCGGCGCCTGGCTGGTGATGTTCTGCGGCAGGGGCGCAAAGGCTTCATCCAAGACCGGCGCAATTTCAGTGTACTCGTACAGCAGCACGTTCGCACCCGTCTCGGTGGTGTGCCAGGTCAACATCGATCCATCGATGAAGCGGCTGCGGATATGCGCCGGGTCGAGCCGCGAACCGACATCGGCCAGGTAGAGCACGTCGTTCAGCGTCAGATCGGTCTCAACCGATTGGATCAGCGTATCCCACAGCTCCGGCACGCGCGCCAGCAGACCCTGTTCACGGATCTCAGCCCATAGCGCGCGCAACACACGCTGCTGCCGGCGCGAACGATCGAAGTCGCTGGTGGTCTTGCGCGAGCGGGCATACCACAGCGCGTGTTTGCCGTCGAGGTGATATACGCCCGCCGCCGGGATATCGATCGTCCCGGTCGGGACGGTGCTGAGCGCCTCACCGTTGATGATGTCGCTCTGGCCGTCGGGCACGTCCGGGAAGATGTCGTACAGCGGGCAATCGGCCACGACCTCGACGCCGCCGACGATATCGACCAGGCGCTTGTAACCGGCGAAGTCGGCGCGCGCGTAGTAGTGCACGGGAATGCCGAAGTTGTATTGGATGGTTTGTTTGACCAGCGCCGGGCCGCCGCCCGGAAAGCCCGACGTCTCACCATATCCATCCGCCAGGTTGATCCGCTGCCAGCGCCAGGTGGGAATGTAAACCCACAGATCGCGCGGAAACGACAGCAGGGTGACCGAGGGGATATCGGGATCGATGCTGACCAGGATCAGGACATCGGTGCGCCACGCGCCATCGCCGGGCCGGCGATCGCTGCCCATCAAAACGATGTTGAGGGTGTTCGGCCCGAAGTCGCGCAACGTCGCAGGCGCGGGCGGGGCGTAATACGTATCGCTGATGACACTGCCGCGCGCGCCAACCGTGGGCGCGGGTGTAAAAGCCGGCCGGTCGAGCGTTGCCGTGGGCGCGAGCGAGGGGAGCGCGGTCGGCGCGGCCGTAGCGGCAGTGGTAGGTTGAGCGCCGGCTAGCGCAACCGCCAGGCTTTCGGTCGCCACTAAGATGGGCGTTTGCGCCGGCGCCGAGCCGGTCAAAGCCCGAACCACGCGATCCGGCACGCGCGCCGCGACGAATACGGCGATGAAAAGCCCCGCCGCCAGGCCGAAGAAGGTGAACTGAAATAGCAGGTTGCGCTTCAGGCGGCGCAGCCGCTCTTCCCATTGCTTGCGTTCGGCCCGATGTTGGCGCTCGTTTTCCTCCAGCGCGCTCGATGCCCGCATGCGCTCGGTGATGTCTTCGATCGTGCCAACCAGATAGTCAACCTGTCCAGACGAACCCGTAACCGGGCGGCGGTGGACGAGCTGGATACGCGGAGGGCCGCCCGCCGCATTGAACGTCTCTTCAAGCGTGCGGGGATGGCCGGTATTGAAGACCAGATCGTCGAGGCGCTCAGTCGAGTCGGCCTGCTCGCGCGAAAAAAGATCGCGATCGGCCTGGCCCAGCAGGCTGTCGGCGTTTCGACCCACCCGCCCGCAAAAAGCGCTGTTGACAAAGACGTAGCGGTGCCGGCGATCTTTGACGAAAACAGGGCCGGGAATTTGATCGAGGGTGACTTGCAGCAGCGCGATATCGGGTCGGGAGATGACGTTTCCCGCAGACGTGTCTTGCTCACTCACGTTGGGCGGCGCCGTCGTGGCGCTCACCGGCTCAACCGGCGCCTGTCCCTCTGGGGGTGTAAGGTCAATCGTATTTTCGACGTGTGATATAACATCGCTGGGCTGCACCGGCTCCGGCTCGGCCGGAGCCGAAAACAATTTTTCCAGGCGACGCTCTAGCTCTCGCTGGTTCATAGGCGACTTCGATCTAAAATGAGTTTAGTCGATGCCCAGGCCATAGCCAATATATCCAGGCACAGCTCGGCGATACAGATGCGGATACATTTGGGGTAGCCCGGTTGTGATGCCGCGCACCGGGCCGATGTCGGTCTAGTTCATGTTCAGAACGAGTGCAGGGATAGTAGCATAGCCCCCTGCTTGCGCCCCCGTGTGGGGTTGTGGGCGCGCAACAGGCACAAGGCCCCAGGCTAAACGGGCACAAGGCCCTAGGCTACGGCGCACGTGTTCGATACCTGAGCGTGTCGGTCTTTATGCGCTCGCGTGTGCGACAACCGGCTGCGCCAGCGGCGCGAGCAACTCGCCGGCGAGGGCGCGGTATTCCTGCGCGCCGCGCGCGCTGGGAGCATACTGCGTGATCGGTTTGCCGAAGACGGGACTCTCGCGTAACCGGACGTCGAGCGGGATGATGGTGTTGAAGAGCACCGCGCCATACGCCTTTTTCAGCTGATCCAGAAGGATGTGGCTGATCCGATTGCGCCGATCGAACATGGTAACCAGCAGGCGGTAAGTCAGCTTCGAGTTGCTGTTGTGATTGACCATGCGGATCAAGTCGAGATACGTTTGCAGCGAGCGCGCCGAGTAAAAGTCACACGACACGGGAATGATCAGCAAATCGGCGGCGGTCAGCGCGTTGATGGTGAGCGTGCCGAAGGCGGGCGGACAATCCAAGATCACCACATCGTAGTAGCCGCCGTTCAGCGATTGCAAGTGCGTTTTCAACCGATACTCATAGCCCTGCCGGCCATACAAGACCTTGTCGAGCACCAGCAGACCCTGATTGGCGGGCGCCAGATCGAGGTTGAATACCGAGCTCTCGCGGCTGATCGAGAGCAGCGTGGCTTGATCGAGCAGCACATCGCCGATCATGCGCCGGAGCTGACCAGGGTCCACGCCTAAAGATTGGGTGAGATTGGCCTGCGGATCGAGATCGACCACGAGCACGCTGCGCCCCTGCTCGGCCAGCGACGCGCCCAGCGACAACGTCGTGGTGGTTTTGGCGACGCCGCCTTTTTGACTGCTGACTGCAATGGTAAGAGCCATGGCCTTGATCCTCGACCCGCCGCGCCTCAAACGAAAACCGAAGGAGCGCCGCTGCATTGGCCGGCAAAGTCACTTGAATTGTAGGTTAAGTGGGCCGCGGCGAGGGTTACAGCTGAGTGAAGGGAGGATTAAGACTAAAACAGCCAGGCGCGCGCGCCCGGCTGTTCTTCCTCCGGTACGGAAGGGCTACGCGCTTACCACCCTTCCAGGTACTTGGCCCACTCGTGATAATTGACCCTGTAACGGCCAAACAGGTAATCGGCGGTGGGATGCGGTTCCGCGGGCAGATTCAGCAGCGCCATCTGCGCTTCATGCGCCAGGCGACCGCCCTTGCGCCGGTTGCACTGCGGGCAGGCGGTCACCAGGTTGTTCCAGTAATGGCCGCCGCCCCGGTGGCGCGGAATAACATGATCGATGGTGAGACGCGATGAGATCGTCCCACAATACTGGCAGCGGTAATTATCGCGGCGGAAAATCTCGCGCTTGGTCAGCTTCACGCGCGGCCGTGGCCGGTTGATGAAGTGCGCTAACCGGATCACGGACGGGCGCGGAAAAGCCAGCGACGCGGTATGAATCTCACCCCGGCCATTCTCGATGATTTCGGCCTTGCCCAGCAGCAACAGGCCCACCGCGCGACGCGTGTCGCACACGTTGAGCGGCTCAAAGTTGCGGTTGAGGACGAGAACAGGTTCGTTCATAGGAATAAATACAGCGGCGGACGAGAGTTTCGCCGCGAAGCGTCGCACTCGCCCGCCGTTAATGGCGCAGAGTATAACACGGAGAACGATGAGCGTCAAAGAAACGCGCCAGCGGCGCCGCGTTGAGATGCATCGTCAGCACACACACCGCAGTTTCGTCACAGCCTGCGACCACGACACAGCGGAAGCGTGCGCCTTCGGTAAGATAGCGAATGACCTTGCTTCGGCGATCACGCCTTGCGCAGCGATACAACCTGCGCGCAACCCGGCGGTAACTCTTCGCCAACCCAACCGCAACTTGTATCCGCGCGCCGGGAGTTGACTACTTGAGTGGTTTCAAACTATACTTCAACCACACCTAGCCAAGGTTCAGTGCGCACCCTTGCGTTTACAATTAGCGCCTGTTGTGGAGTAGCTCATGTCTCAAGCCACTTGGATTGGACACACCGTGGGCGGACGTTACCAGATCGAGGCCTTGCTCGGCCAGGGCGGCATGTCGACCGTGTATCGCGCCACCGACCCGAATTTACGACGCACCGTCGCCGTCAAGCTGATTCACTCGCACTTATCGAACGACGCCGAATTCGTCCGGCGCTTCGAGCAGGAGGCCGCGGCGGTCGCTCAACTGCGACACCCCAACATCATTCAGGTATACGACTTCGACCACGACGGCGATCTATACTACATGGTGCTGGAGCACGTGCCGGGCGAGACGCTGCACGCCCGGCTCAAACGGCTGAACGAAGCCGAACAGCGTCTCTCGATCGCCGAGACGATCCAGATCATAGCGACAATCGGCGACGCGGTAGCTTATGCGCACCAGCGCGGCATGATCCATCGCGACCTCAAGCCGGCCAACGTCATGCTCAGCACCACCGGTCAACCCATCTTGATGGATTTCGGCGTGGCGAAGATGTTGGGCGAGACGCACCACACCGCCACCGGCGACGTGATCGGCACGGTGTCTTATATGGCGCCCGAGCAGGCGCGCGGCGAGCGTCCCGACGAGCGCGCCGACATCTACTCGCTGGGGGTGATGCTGTTCGAAATGGTGGCCGGCCGGCGGCCGTTCGAAGCCGATACCGCCGTGTCGATCATGATGAAGCACTTGATCGAGCCGGTGCCCGACGTGCGCGAGCTGAACGCCGATATCCCCAGCGCGCTGGTCACCGTGATCGAGCGGGCGCTGGCGAAGTCGCCGTCCGGCCGCTACCCATCTGCCGCCGACATGGCGACGGCCTTGCGCGCGATCGAAGGGCATCCACAGCCCACCCTGGCCTCCGCCCAGAAAGTGGAAATAAGCGGCGCGAACCAGCCGCCCGCGCCAGCCCTCGGCTCGGAAACATCGCCAACGGCGGTCGGCCGAGCGCAGCCCTCGGTTTCTCAAGCGCCGGTTTCTCAAGCACCCCCTACCCTCAAGCGCCGCCGTCCAGTGGTGTTGCTCGGCACGGGCGTTGTCCTGGTCGCACTGGCCATCGGCCTGTTCGTGATCGCGCCGGGGTTGGGCGGCCCGGCCTTGCCCTCAGCCGAGGGGATGCTGCGGATCGATGGCGGCGTCTACCTGGTGGGGCACACCCTTTCGGACGGCGCGCACGCTCCGCCGCAGCAGGTGAAGCTGGCCGAGTTTTGGATCGATCAGGAGGAAGTCACACAGGCCGAATACGCCAAATTCATCGCCGCAACCGGCGCACAGCCGCCCGCCAGCTGGCCGGAAGGAACCTTCCCAGCCGGCCAGGAGGCACGGCCGGTTCAGGGTATAACGTGGGATGAAGCCGCCGCCTACTGCGATTGGGCCAACAAGCGCCTGCCCAGCGAAGCCGAATGGGAAGTGGCCGCGCGCGGGCCGGAATCGTACCTGTACCCGTGGGGCAACGACGAGCACACCGTTCCGCTCCCACGCGGCGAAACGTACCCGGTGGGCAGCATCGTCGCCAACCGCAGCCGCTTCGGCGCATTCGACATGGCCGGCAACGTGTGGGAGTGGGTGGACGAGGGTTACGCCCCGGCGCCCGACGGCCAACGCATCTTGCACGGCGGCGCTTTCGGCTTCCTCAAAGATATGGCCTATCGCCTGGTGGGCGATCCCAACGTGCCGACGATGTTTGCGGCAGCCGGCGTTCGCTGCGCCGCGCCGAAAGTCAGCGGCAACGTGACGCAGGTTAATCGACCCACTGCCGTCGCGCAGCTCACCAGCGGCGTGCTGTTCCAGGACGAGTTTGCCGATCCGAGCAGCGGCTGGCCGGTCGGCGCAGAAGAAAACCACACCTTCGGTTACCATCCGCAGTCGTTCTATCATCTTGAAGTCAGCCAGCCGAACGATCGGTTGACGATCTTCCGCGAGCTGAACTTCCGCGACTTCAGCGCCGAGACGGATGTGCTGGTCGATCACACCAACACGCCCGGCGGCGATTTCCGCTACGGGTTGGCGATCCGGCGATCGGGCGAGCAGTATTACGCCTTCACCATTTCATCGCGCAAGAAAGCCTGGCAAATTGTCAAGCACTCCGAGGGCGTCCCCATCGTTCTCGCCCAGGGCAACGACGACTCGATCGGGGGACTGGCCGGCGTGGATCAGCTGCGCGTCGATGCGAATGGCCCCGACTTGAGCTTCTACATCAACGGCCGATCGATGGCGCAGGTCAACGATGCCACCTACACGGAAGGCAATGTGGGGTTCATCGCCGAAACGCTCGACGAGACGCTGGCGCACATTCACTATGCTTCACTGACGCTGCGTCAGCTCGCGGCGAAGAGCGCGCTGTATCAAGACAGCTTCACCGATCCGAGCAGCGGCTGGCCGGTCGAGGAACGCGACGAACACTTCATCGGTTATCACCCGCCGGATTTTTATCACGTGGAAGTGAACGCGCCCGACACGACCGGAACCGCTCTGCGGGGTCTGAACTTCAACGACTTCACGGCCGAGACGGAAGTGCGGGTCGATCACACCGATACTTCGACCGGCGATTTCCGCTATGGGTTGGTCTTTGGCGCGGCGGGCGATCGCTATTACGCCTTCGTCGTCTCGGCGCGCAATAAGACCTGGCAGGTCGTCAAGACGACCGCCGCCGGCGTCAGCACGTTGGCGGAAGGAACCGACGCCACGCTGCAAGGCCTCGCCGCCATCGACACGTTGCGCGTGGATGTCAGCGGCCAGCTCTTCACGTTCCACATCAACCGCCAGAGCGTGGGGCAAGTGAGCGATGCGGACTATGCGGGCGGCGACATCGGCTTTGTCGTGCAGACGCTGGACGAGACGCTGGCGCACATTCACTACGATTCGCTGACGATTCGCGAGGTCGATCCAACGTCGATCGCCGCTGCTCCGACCGCCACACCCGCGCCGACCGCGACGCCGATCCCCATCCCTGAAGGCATGGCGCTGATCCCGGCCGGGTTCTTCCAAATGGGTTCGGCGACCGGGCAGGCGAACGAAGCGCCGGAACACCCGGTCCTGCTCGATGCGTTTTACATGGACCTCACCGAAGTGACCAACGCGGCGTATCGCGCCTGCGTCAGCGCCGGTAACTGCGCACCGACCGGCGTGCGCGACTCGTTTACGCATGCCGGCTACCGCGACGACCCGGCCTACGATAACTACCCGGCTATCGGTGTAACGTGGGAGCAAGCGGCGGCCTATTGCGGCTGGGCGGGCAAGCGGTTGCCGACCGAAGCCGAGTGGGAGTATGCGGCCAGCGGCCCGGAGAACCGCGTCTGGCCGTGGGGAGACACGTTCGATGCGGAGCTTTCGGCGGCGAGCGCGCCGGATACACAACCGGTAGGCAGCTATCCCGGCGGCGCCAGTCCTTTCGGCGTCCTCGACCTGGCCGGGAACGTGACCGAATGGGTCGCCGACGAATACGACCCGGAGTTCTACGCCAACTCGCCGGCCAGCAACCCGGTCAAGATCGGCAGCGGCGCAACGCGCATCTTCCGCGGGGGCAGTTTCGCCAATCGGGACGGCGCGACCTACACCACCAGCCGTCGCTTCGTCAACGATCGCGGCTACAACGACGTGGACATCGGCTTGCGCTGTGTCCAAGATGCGCCGGAGGTGAACGCCACGGAACCCTCGGCAGAAGGTGAAGCGCGTGGGGCGGCCTTCTGCGCGCTCTTCACAGAGTACAAGCCCGGCGCAGCGTGCCCCTAGTACTTCGACAACTTGAAGTTGCATAGTTCCTGCCGCATGACCGCCGCCTTTCACTGCCTTCTTCAAAGAGGGCGGCGGCCAGCACTGCGGCGGACGGCAGTGCCAGCCGCCGCCTTTCATTGCCTTCTAAAGAGGGCGGCGGCCTGCCCACGAGCGCAGCGAAGAGGGTTGTGCCGTCCCAACCCCGCAGGCGCAGCGTGCCCCTAGTGCTCCTGGGCTTAAATGAGCCAATGGTTGTCACTCTGAGCGAAGCGAAGCGTCTCGGCACTATGGGCGGGATGCTTCGCTCCGTTCAGCATGACAAACCGTTGGGGTATTTCCGCCGCGATGTACTAGATCGAATCGTAGACCAAAGACCTGCCAGGTTTTCAAGATCGGGCAGGTCTTTTATTTATCCCTTCATCTACCCCGACAGTTCTTTTTGAGGCATAGTGACATGAAGCATGACATTTATCACTTGATACAGGTTGCAAACTGATTCTATACTGTGCGACACTTTCAAGTCACCCTCCATCTCACCGTGGTTGAGAGGGAGTTGACGATGAAGGTTTCCCACAAGGAGCGCACCGCAATTGCAAGCCTCTAACGGGGGAGCTTGTAACCGCCTTAGACCCAATACTGTTTGGTTTAGCCATAGCATCGAGCTGTATGTCCACCCGCCAGGGACTAAACTACGCTGATCTAAACAGTATTGACCCCAGACCAGATTGAAGGAGAAGATTGTCATGAACAAATCGGTGAACTGGGGCGGCTAATAGTCATCGTGCTTCGCCGCCCGCTAGTGGCTGGTGGTCCGCCTGGTCGCTTCCGGTCTGACCGCGGCAGGCCGGAAGCGTAACCATACCAGACTGTCATCTCAACGCGCCGGCGCGCGCTTCAGCACGCGCTCACGTCTAGAACGAGGGCAGTTGCCCACGGGAAATGTCATGCACAGTCATACCAATGCGGGCTTCATCCAGGTTTTGCGTAACGAACGCTTCCGCAAGCTATGGCTGGGGCAGGCGACTTCGGCCATAGGCAATTATTTCTACCTGCTCGCCGTGCCAATTATGATCAACCAGGTGACTGGTTCGATCTGGGCGGTGGGGCTGGTGCAGTTCTTCATCTTTGCTTTGCCAGGGCTGTTGTTCAGTCTGCCAGCCGGCGTGCTGGTGGATCGCTGGGACCGGCGACACGTGATGATCGTGACCGATCTGTTACGCGCCGTCCTGGTTCTGGGCGGTTTGCTGGTGCATGACAGCGCCACTACGTGGACATTGTGGGTCTCGGGATTTATCGCGTCAGCCGCCGGTTCTTTCTTCTCCTCCGCCCAACGAGCGCTCATTCCCGCTTTAGTCAAAGAAGACGAGCTGCTGGCAGCTAACGGGTTATCCGAAGTGACCTCAACCATAGCCTGGGTGATCGGGCCGGCGCTGGCGGGTTTTACGATTGCCTGGCTGGGCACGGGCACGGCCTTCATCGTCGATTCCGCCACGTTTCTCATCTCTGCACTGGCGGTGTGGCGCATTGGCGCCTTGCCCGCTTCCCGGCCGCAAGCCGGCCACGAGCGCACATGGCGCGCATTACGAGAGGAGACGCTTGAAGGGCTGCGTTTCGTGGCCGGCAACCCGGTGGTGAGAAACGTGATATTCGGCCTGGCCACCGTGCAGCTGGGCGTCGGCGCGACCAACGTCTTGTTTGTGCCTTTGCTGGCTAACTTGTATGGCGCCGGCCCGGAGGGCATTGGATTGGTAGACTCTGTACAGGGTTTGGGCATGGCGCTGGGGGGACTGGCGGTCGGGCGGATGGCATCGCGCTTGCCCAAGCCGCTCATCTGCACCCTGGGCTTCATGCTCAGCGGCCTTATGTTAGGGATGACTGGAATCGCACCCAGCTTTGTATTTATACTGGTATTTGCGTTCATTCTAGGGGTGGGATACACCCCCGCGATGGCCGTGATACCGACGTTACTTCAGCAAGCCACGCCCGATCACACGCGCGGCCGCGTGTTCGGCGTGATGAGCCTGCTTGCGTTTGCCGCCGTATCACTTTCCGCAGCCCTCGCGGCCCTCGCAGCGACGCTGCTGGGCATCCGGTACGTCTACCTCGTATGTGGCGCCCTATGGGCGATCGGGGGTCTGATCTTCATTAAGGTGAAGGAACCCAGGCCAACACCGCCCGTGGCTGTTGAAGCGCGCGGCATTGCCACACTCAGCGAAGGATAATCTCAGCGCAGAAACAGAATCCGCTGGGTCACACCTTTGCACTGAGCACATACAGCCAGTGTTTTGAAAACCCCGCAGGTCTTGCTATAATCTCCGCCATGATTACAAAGCGGCAATTGGGCCTCATCCTGATCGGCGTCGGCAGCCTGACCCTTGCCGGCGCGTTTGCGGCCAACGTCATCGGCGCGCGCGACGTTGGTTTTGGCCCGCTGCAAAAGATCGGGCTGGCGATCGGCGGGGGCGTTATCCTGCTGGCGCTGCCGTTGTTGCGGCTCGGCGATCGGCCGGCGTAGAATCGTCATCAGGTCGTCGTCTGTCCCCTTCGCTCTGCTCCGGGGATCTGCGAGGGACGACGCCTACATAGCGCGGCCTCCCGCCGCAACCAAAAGATTGATCCACGAATCTCCACGAATAAACACGAATCAAAAGTGATTCGCGCCGATTCGTGTGATGCGTGGATAAAAATCTTCGCGGTCGGCGTAGAGGTTGCAGAGGCAGACTATATCACTGTCTGGACACAACGCCTGCGTATCGTCGTCTGGAGACGACTCCTACATATCGTCGCCGGGAGGCGAGTTATACACTTCGCCGTCTGGAGACGACTCCTATCTGCGATGACCCCACTCGCGTCACGCCCACTCACCCGCGTCGCCAACATCCTGTTAGTGATTGCCATCCTGGTCTTCATGCTCTACTTCGTCATCTATTTAGTGTACGCCTTTGCGTTGTTCCGCTTCCCGTACGATTACGATCAAGGCGAGGGCTTCGAGCTGAATGACAGCCTGCTGTTCGCACGCGGCGAGTGGCCGTACCAGAACAACGAGACGTTTCCGTTCTACGCCTCGAACTACGGGCCGGTGTTTCACTTGATGGTGCTGCCGCTGTTCGCGATCTTCGGGCCGACGCTGGCTGCGGGGCGCGCCCTGTCTTTTCTCGCGACGCTCGTCATCGGCGGCGGCGTTTACATGGTGGTGCAGCGACACACGCGCGATCGACCGATCGCGGTGTTGAGCGCGCTGCTGGTGTTCGCATCGAACTTCGTGTATCACATCGGTCCGTTGTTCCGCCAGCACATGACGATGGTGTTGTTCGAGCTGCTGGCGGTGGTCATGATCAGCCAGTACGACCACCCGCAACACGGCCGGCGCAACATCGTTCTGTCGATGGTGTGCCTGCTGTTGGCGGGTTACACCAAGCAGCTCTCGGCGGCGACGGCAGTCGCGGTGCTCGCGTTTCTGTTTCTGCGCGCGCCGAAGAAGGCGATCGGCGCCGGGCTGGGGCTGGCGCTCGTGGCCGGTGCGATTTTTATCGGGCTGAATGCGGCCACGCAGGGGCAGTGGTTCGTCAACTCGATCACGGCCAACGCGAATGTGTACGATTACGGCCAGGCGCTGGAGCTGTACGGCAAGTTCTTCAGCCTGCACTTTGTCATCGCCATACTGGCGATCGGTTACCTGGCGTATGAGTTGTATTGGGATCGGCTTTCGGCCTACGGGGTGTGGTTCGCGTTCGCGCTGGTCAACGCCGCGCTGGCGGGCAAGTGGGGCGCGGGCGAGAGCTACTTTACGACGGCGATCGTCGCCGCGTGTATCCTATCGGGCCTGGCGATCGGGAAGCTCAGAAGTAGTAACGACTCGATTGCCCCCGCAGCGCAGCGGAGTGGGGTTGGTCGTTTCAGAGCGACTACGATCTCGATCGCGATCCCCCTACTCTACCTGGCGCAGGCCTGGGGCATGCGTCACCTGCCGACCGATGGGCCGGTCTTCGGCGTGCTGGCCGAGGCGATCGGCGTCGGGCGCGGCGCGTCGGTGTATGCCGGCTATCCCTATTACGATTCAATCGGCTATACGCAGGTCGGTCACTTGCCGACCGAAGAGGACGCGCGCAGCGGCGACCGGATTGTGAACGAATACGTGCGGCCGGACACGCGACCGGCGCTCAGCGAAGAAGCGCTGTTCGCGTTGCGCGCCGGCAAGCCGGTCGTCACCAACCCGACGCAACTGCTCAACCTGTGGAACAATGACGCGCTCGACCCGACCGAGCTGATCACGCTGATCGACGCGCAAGCCTTCAACGTCGTCGTGCTGCGCGCGCAGTTCTATCCCGACCCGGTGCTGCGCGCGATCGGCGCGCGCTATGAACCGATCGACGATATCTGGATGAACGGATTCCAATACCGGGTGCTCGGGCCGCGCGCCGATTACGGGTTGGGTTGCGACGAAGCGCGGTTGTACGCGATGAAGCGCGACCTGGAGCAGGCCACGCCGCAGGGTACGCTTCGGATCGCGAGCCGCGATACTCGGCCGGAAGGCTGGTCGGGCGCGGCGGGTGTGACCGAGTTCGAGTATCGGCTTGAGGACCAGGCGCCCTATCGACTGTGGATCGCGCCGCGCGCGTGGTCGGGCCAACCGCCGGAGAACGGCGGGGCAACCTACCTGGGCAGCAATGCCTGCTTCAAGTTCTTCGATCGCGCGACAACCGAGAGCACGCTGAGGGCCGCTGTGCAGCGGGTGTTTGAGGTGAGATGAACGGACGCGGTCAACGGACACACGGATTGGCAACGGATAGGTAGTAGATAAGCTTCTCAATAAGGGCATGAGGCGGACTTTAGCTAGGTGTCCAGGTGGAGTGGAGTGTCAGTAAGCCATGCGGCATTCAATCTGTCGATTGACTAAACCGGCGACGGCCACGGTGCGCGCGGTATGGTCTC
>DATDPU010000130.1:0-54305 GCA_035292585.1 Anaerolineae bacterium
ACGCTTCAATGGCGCAGGCATGCGCTGGAGCCGCCCCAGTCTCCAGAGGCTGATACCCATTCGAGCGGCTATCATGAGCCGCCGCTTCGATCAGACCTGGCAGACGGCGTACAAGTCGCCCCGAAATTGAAATGCTCCCAAGGTTCTATGGCGATAGCGTTGACATAGCACCCGTTCCTGCCGCAGTTGTACTGCGGCAGGTGAGGCGGCGGTTGTGCCGCGCCAACTGGATAAATCTCAAGCGTTGACATAGCGCGGATCCCAAATAGGATAGGGCTACCTTCGGCGCCAGACAAGGCTCACGGCATGGACGAATCCGAAATAAACGAATTCCCGGCTTTATCAGAAGATCGGACACAGGATCACGAGCAGCATCACTCCACTCTGCCCACCGCCCACGACGGGCATGCCGAAACCGGCGGGATCGTCGGCCGGCTCGGGCACTTGCTCGGAACGCACGCGCACGGCCAGCCGGCCTCGGCGCAAGACCCCGCGCTCTCAACCGAGCGCGGCATTTGGGCCTTGAAGGTCTCGTTGATCGGGCTGCTGCTCACAGCGCTGTTTCAAGTGGGGATCGTAGCGATCAGCGGCAGCGTGGCGCTGCTGGCCGATACCATTCACAACTTCTCCGATGCGTTGACGGCGCTCCCCTTGTGGCTGGCGTTCACGCTGGCGAAACGGGCGCGCAATCGACGCTATACGTATGGCTACGGTCGGGCCGAAGACCTGGCCGGCGCGCTGATCGTGGTGATGATCTTCCTCAGCGCGCTGATCGTGTTCTATGAATCGATTGTGAAGATCGCCAACCCGCAGCCTCTCGCGCACCTAGGCTGGGTGGCGGCGGCGGCGATCATCGGCTTCCTGGGCAACGAACTGGTCGCGCTGTTCCGCATCCGCGTGGGGCGCGCGATCAACTCGGCGGCGTTGATCGCCGATGGGCTGCATTCGCGGGCCGACGGCTTCACCTCGCTCGGCGTGTTGCTGGGCGCGATCGGCGTCGGGCTGGGTTTCCCGCTCGCCGATCCGTTGATCGGTTTCGCCATCGGTATCGCGATCCTGGCGATTTCGGGCGGGGCGGCGCGCGAGATGTGGTATCGCCTGATGGATGCCGTCGACCCGAAGTTATGCGAGGCGATCGAGCAAACTGTGGCCGGGGTGCCCGGCGTGCGGGATGTTCACGAAGTGGCCGTGCGCTGGGTGGGACATCGCCAACGCACCGAGTTGCACATCCGCGTCGATGGGCAGCTGCCCACGTGGGAAAGCCATCGCATCGCCGAAGCGGTGCGCCACGCGCTGTTTCACGCGCTGCCTGCGCTCGTCGAGGTCACGGTGCACATCGACCCGATCGAACCGGAGGCGGGCGACGCGCACCAGGCAACCGATCATCATCGCGCCGCGTAATGCCTGTTCAATCCAGGTTCCCGTCGCCCATCCTCCCACATCCAATGTAGGGCGGCGGCCAGTACTGCGGCCCGGCAGGCAGTGCAACTGCCTGCCAAACGTGGCGGATGCGCCCGGCAGGCAGTACAACTACCCGCCGAACAGAGGGACGGGCACAAGGCCCGATGTTACGGCGCGCGTATTGCGCGCGTTCGCCGATATCCGACGAGCACGAATCCGAGAATCGCCCATGCCCCGATGCTGATAGCCGCCCCGATCCGAAACGTCGCCGGCTCGTAGCGAAACTCGACCCGGTGCGTCCCCGCCCCAATTGACACTGCGCGAAACAGCACATCGGCGCGCAGCACTTCGATCGGCTCACCGTCCACAGTTGCAACCCAGCCGGGATACCAGGCATCGGTGAGGACGAGGTAGCCGGCGGAGTCAGCAGTGACTTCGAGAGAGATATATTCAGGCGAGTAGTGAGTGAACCGTGGGAAAGGCTGAGGGATGAAGGATGAAGGGTGAAGGACAGAGGGGGTTTCACCCACAATCACGACTGTCTTAGACGGGTCGAAGTCGGGGCGTTGCATGAGGGCGATCGCCTCGTCGTCGCTTGCGGCGAAGCGGGCCTCTGACACGACGAACGCGCGCGGCAGCGCATCGGCGTTCTCGTACACTTTCACATCGCCGGAATGCGCCAGGCGAAAGCGGCCGCCTTGCGCCAGCACGAACGATTCAAAGGTGTCGCTGCGTTCGTCGATCAACGCCGCGCCGTGAAGCGTGAGACCGCTCGCGCCGCGCACCCGCACGCGCGTCACCCGCTGCGCCCGACTCCAGCTGACCTTTGAAACGGCCAACTCCGCGCTCACTTCAAGCGGCTCATCGATCAGCCGCAACAATTGAGTCGAGCCATCGGCGAACGTCACCTCGACTTCGGCCAGCGCCGAAGCGCTGGAGGGTTCGGAATAAACCAGGCCGAGCGCAGTGGCCTCGAGCTTCGGCAGCTGATCGGTGAACACTGCCTCGCCCGCTTCCAACCGCGTGGTGAACTGCAAGTCGTAGAAGACGCCAGCCAGCCAGCGATCGCGCACCTTGTCGGTGATCACGTATTTCACGTTCATCAAGTTGAGCCAGCGCGCATCCGGGATCGACTTCAACTGCTCGCGCAGCCGACCATCGGACTGGATCGCTTCAGGCGCGAGGAAGAGTCGCTGGAACGTGAGATAAGTACGCAGCGGCAGCAACCCGCCATCGTAGCCGTCGACCGCCGGCACGCGATAGTACAGCGGCAAGTTCGGCGCGGCGATCTCTTTTTGCTTGGAGGCGATCAGCAGGTCGTAATACGCATCGGGCGGCAGCTGATCCGCGAAGATCGATTCGAGTTCGGCGGCGTCGCCGGGATCGAACAGGATATCGGAAATCGAGAGGAAACGCGCCGGGGGGGTGTCCTCCGCATCGATCAATAACTGCGTGAGCGCCGGGCGCAAGCTGGTCAGCGCATCGGGCGCGGTCAGGCGCGCGTGATACGGCAAGTTGCGCGTGGCGACGAAGAGCTCGAGACAACAGAGAAAGGCGAATGCAGAATGTGGGATGCGGAATGTAGAATGCGGGAATCGGGCTAACAAGAGGACGAGGATGGAAACGGCGATCCAGAGTAGAAGCGAAGTGAGGCCTGGTGAGCCGATCGGGCCGGAGGCGCCGGCGGGGATGATGCGCGCGCCGAGGTAAGTCAGGCCGATCAACAGTGCGATCGTGACGCTGGGCAATACGTTCGCTATCCGCGTCTTCCGCGCGAACCCGCGTCCAACGGCGTCCAAGCCCACGCTCGCCAGCATCGATGCGCCGAAGGCGAACAGCGCCAGCCAGCGCGCCGGGGCGCGAAACAGATCGAAGCCGGGAATGAATCTGACCAGCACGTAGTAAATCGGGTTGAAGCCGCCGAGCGCGAGGAACAGCCCCAAGCCAGCGACGATGGAAAGTGAGCGGAGGGATGGTTGGGTAGTTGGATAGTTGGGTAGTTGGGTGGTGCTCGGCCCAGCCAACCATCCAACCAGCAAACCAATCAACATCAAGACCAGCGCCGTGACGCCAAAGAAGGCCGTGTACTCGCTACCATCGGGCAACGCACCTGCGTAGTCTGGTAATAGCGCATGACCAAGCAGGCGCGGGTCGAGTGAGAACGACACGGCCTCGTTCGCGGACAATCCGCCGCCGCGTGGCGAGAGCGCGGCCAGTTCCGTGGTCGGCAGCAGCTGGGCCGCCGCGAGAAGTGCGCCAAAGATCGCGGCTATAACAATCGGCAACAGCCGTTTGGCGGCGCTGCGCAGCGCTCCCCGACCCTCGCGCCAATGTTCCAGCGCCGGCCACAGTGCATACGCGGTTAGCCCGACGAACACGATGAAGACGCTTTGGGTGTGCCCGGCCAGCAGCATCAATCCTGCCAACGAACCAACTAACAAACTGGCCTTAACCTGCTGAATCCGATCATCCGCGCCCGCCGCCCGCTCGTAGGCCAGCCACACCCAGGGCATCCACGCCAGCGCTTGCAACTGATTGAAGTGTTCGACTTGCGCGCCGAGATAGCCCCCCAACCCGAACGACACCCCGCCCAGCAGCGCCGCGTTGATCGAAGCGTCGAGCCGTCGCCGGGCGAACATGTAAGCGCCCAGCGTCGCGATCAACACGTGAGCGACGATGTTCAAGTTGATCGCGCGGGTGACATCCAACCACGAGGTGAGCAGGTTGAGCGGGTAGAAGAACCCGACCTGGCTATTCGCGAGCAACGGCGCGCCCATGAATAGGTAGGGATTCCACAAGGGCACGCGCCCGTCGCGCAACGCGGACGCGGCGAAATCGCGATAGGGGTAGAAATAGCTGAACACATCGCCGCGCGCCAGGATCAGGTTGGTGAAGAGCATCTTCCAGAAGAACAGGAGGCAAAGCGCAATCAGCGCTAAGATCGGAACAAGTTCTTGACCGACAAGCAATCGTCTCTTCATCATCAAGCCAGGCTATCAGCGAGGTCAAGCCGCATGATACCACACACCGACCTGGATAATCACGGCGGACCGCGCCAGAGCTGGTGATTGCACACCTGTTGGGCGACACAACCGCTGCCGTCCTTTAGAATTGTAATGAAGGCAGCGGCTGGCACTGTCGCCCGCCGTCCGCAGTACAACTGCGGACGAACGGACTTGTGAATAATCACCAGCGCCAGAGCGCTCGACTCGACTGAAAGTCATTACTGAAAGTTATTCGAGAGCAAGCGATAGACGGTGAATGAAGTCTGACCGTGGCGATTGGGCGTGGCGAGGACAGGCGCCGGGTAGAAGCCCTCCGCCGCAATCGCGCGCTCGATCTTGGCGAGCGATGCGCCCCCCGGCGCAACCAGATAGCGCGGCGAGGTTCGGCCAAAGGCGTGCAGATCGCGCGCCAGATCGCTCGGCGTATCGAAGTAGGCGCGATACAGCGGCGCGTCCCACAAGTAAAAGTCGAACTCCCACCCCAGCCAGTGATCGTACACCACACTGCCGGGCGGCAGATCGCGCAGATAGACAACTACTCGATCGATCCCGTCATGCGAGCCGCGATCGCCGCCGATAGATAACTCGCTGCGCGCCGCCTGAATCGTGTAGGGCAAGATCAAGAGGGTTGCCATGCTAAAGACTACACGCTTGATAGCGAACTGCCTACGCGAATCATCCAGCCAGCCAACTACCCAACCAACCAACCGTCCAGACAAGACTGCCACAACGGGGACCAACACAAGCAGATAACGATCCCACACGGGGAACGCCAGGAGCCAATGTAGCGCGAAGAAGCCGAGCGTGTAAGCGATCAAAAGTAGATCGAGCGCTGCGGCGCGCGTGCGCTTCGCCCGTGCAAACGTATTGCCGAGCAACATGAGCATTCCCCCTAAAACCAGCGCGCTCAGGATAGGGCCGAAGAAATACGGCAGCAGCTCTAGCCAGCGTGTCAGCCGAGGGACAACTTCGCTCGCAAAGGCCGGGCGGATTCCGCCGTAGTTGATCGCCTGTTGCACCCAGAAGGGTGTCCCGCTACGCGCCAGCGACCAAGCCGCGAGCAATGTCAGGATCAGACTTAGACCCATAAAGAATTTAACCGCAGAGCGCGCAGAGAACGCAGAGCCTTTCTTCGCGCTCTCAGCATACTTTGCGGTTAGGATCACCAGGGGCGCGAACAGCAAGCCCTGCGCCTTTGTCGCAAACGCCAAGCCAAGCAAGCTGCCTGCCCACCCGTATCGGCCGCGCGCCGCCGCAACGCATGCCGCCAGGCCCCACATCACCATCAGCGGATCGAGAAACGCCGTCCCGCCGAAGGCAATATTGAAAGGCGAGAATGCCATGACGAAAGCAGCAAACAACTCCCCTCTCCTGTCAACGGGAGAGGGGCTGGGGGCGAGGGTTCTTGCCCAGCGCCAGGCGAGCGCTACGCTGACGACACTCGCGATCAGACTCGGCAAGCGCGCGGCGATTTCGCTCCGGCCGAACGCCCATAAACTGGCCGCCATCGCATACAACGCCAGCGGCGGCTTATCGACCGGGACGGCCGCCAGCAACGGATCGCGCCCGCTGGCGATCTGCATCGCCCAGCTGCTATACAGCGCTTCGTCGGCGTGAAACCGATTCTGAAACGCAGGCCCCAGCCGCAGGGCGAACGCCAGCGCGCATAGGGCGAGAGGGATGATCCACGAATTTACACGAATGGACACGAACAAAGACGCTCGCGTATGACGCACGTACAAATAGTAGGTGGCCCGCCGCAGGGTCTTTCGACCGAGGCGGCGGGCCTTTTCTGTATTCGCCCGGCGACCTCACCCCCACCCCTCGCCTACGAGGAGAGGGGAAGCGGTCGCGCGGCCAAGAGCATGGTCCGCCGGCTCTCTTGGTTGGCCTCGTCGGCGCATCCGTGAACACGCCGAATTTCCGGCCGTGTCAGAGTGTCGTGAGCGACCCCACCCGCAAACCCCTGTTGTGGTTACGATTGTCAGGGTTGTCGCGAAGCGTGTTGCGGTACGCCGCACGCGGTCGTTGCCGACCAGCCCCCGCAGAAGCGGCTTCCGCCGCGATCTGCCTGTGAAAAAATCTGCCTCCTGGGGGGCTTCGCCCCCCAGACCCCCCGATCAGAGTCCAGAAGATCAGAGATCAGAGGATCAGAATCAAGAGAGCCGGGGGGAGACGACCACCCGAAACCCGAAATTGACGAAACGGTAGTCTGGATGGAAGTCGAGGCGGGAGGCGCAGCGCGCGAGCCCACCACTGCTGATCCACGCGCCGCCGCGCAACACCCGGGGCCCCGAAGCCGACTCATCTTCCCGGCCATCATCTGCCGCGTAAGGATACGGCTTGAACAAGGAATGACACCACTCCCATACATTGCCAGCCATATCCGCCGCGCCGTACGGGCTATCGCCCTGCGGTGAGTATAAACCGACCGGTGTCGTCTCTCTCTTGCCGCCCTCGACCGAATTGCACCTGGCGGCGTCGAACTCGTTGCCCCACGGCCACTCGTTGCCGTACTCGCCGCGCGCGGCTTTCTCCCACTCGGCCTCCGTCGGCAACCTAATCTCTAATTCACTAACCCCAAGGGGCGTTCCTGTCTCTTTTTGCAGCCTCTCGTTGAGCCACTTGCAGTATTCGGCCGCATCATACCATGAAATCTGAACCACCGGGTGGTCGCTTTTGTCCTGCCAGTCGCTCTGCGGGCCAAGCGGATGTTTCCAATCATAGCCTTTCTCAAAATCTTTGCCCGACCAGCCGCCTTCTTTCTCCGCCGTAGTCACGTACTGCGTCGCTTCGACGAATGCTGCGAACTGCGCGTTCGTAACCGGATAACGCGCGATCCAGTAGTCGTATGGAATCTCGACGGTGTACTGTGGTTTCTCAGCGTCAAAGGCCAGCCGGTTGTCATCCTTGCTGCCCATGACGAACTTGCCGGCAGGCACACGCACAAATTCGATGCCGCCGAAGCGGCGGACTTCGCCGCGCTCGCGTGTCGGGACAACGCCGACCGAATCCCGAATTTCAGCTGCCCGCCGGTCTCGTTCCCGCGTCACGCCTTCGCCGGGAGGCGCGCCTTTGGCGATCGGCTGCGCTTCGGGTTCGACCGCCGGAGCCTCTTCACCGGTTGGCGGTGGAGCGGGCGGCGCCGGCGGCGCGATCAGGTAAACGAAGGCATCCAACGTATCGGCGCTGAACTGCGGGCTGAACTGCCGGATGGCGCGCAAGACGCGCCGCAGGCGCAGCGAGCCGGCGTACTCTTGAAAAGTCGCGGTCAGGCTCTCCTCCCCTTGCGCCCACTTCAGCGCATCGTCGATGAACTTGCGCCGCAGGTCGATGTCGTCCAGGTCGCTGACGCGCTTGACGAAGTTCGCCGGCGCGGCGCGCATCAGCACCTGCCAGCGCGTGAAGTCGTCGCGGTTCACGCCCTCGGCCTGGCCGGTGTTCTTCAGCATCGCCCACTGCAAGTTCAGATCGTTGACGAAGGTCTTGACCTTGCGCGGGTTGATCTCCGCGCCGACGATAATCGTCTGCCAGCTGCGGCGCACCTCGTCGTCCACGATGCTGTGCGCCGCTTCCAGGTAGGCTTTCATGCTATCGGTCACGATCGGCGGCAGTTGAAAACGCAGCTGGATGATCTTCTCCAGGTAATCGCCCGCGCTCTCGCCGGTGACGCCGATATCTGTGTAATGACTGGCGACCGCATCGCGGATGACGCTCGCGTCCGCGCCGAGGACGAACACGCAGCCCTCTTTGTCCATGAACAACTTGATCGCCTCCAGCACCTGCACCATCTTGGCCGGCAGGCAGCGGTCGAGGTCGTCGATGAACACGACTAGCGCGCCGCGCGTCTCGTCGATTCGATCGGCGTCGCCCGCGCCGTGCACCCAGCGCGCGAGCAATCCCTCGAACGCATCCTCGAAGAAGTCGTAGAAGGCCGTGTTCTGCGCGAAAGGCGTCTCGCTCTTGTATTTCTCGATGTCGAAGCCGATTTCCGCGCCCCCGACCTTGACCTTGAAGAAACCCAGAAAGGCGGCCAGCACGTTGTAGCGCGGGTGTTGCGGGTCGAGCACCTTGCGCCAGAATTTGTCGCCCAGGTTGCCTTTCATCATCTCCGCCAGGATGACGCGGATCAGCGCGACGAGCAGTTGATCCTCGTTGGCGTACTTCCAGGCGTCGAACCACACCGTACGGCACACGCGGAACAGTTGCTGCGGATTGTCCTGATCGTTGGCGAAGGCGAGCTGAACCGCTTTCTGCGCATCGGCCAGAGCGATGGTCGCGTCGAGCATTTTGCGCGTGCGGCGCAACAGCGTCGTCTTGCCCGAACCCCACGGCCCGCTGACGCCGATCGTCAACGGCGTGCGTGTTTCCTTCGCCGCGATCAATCGCGCCAGCGTGACGGCGAACTCGTCAAAATGGAAGTAGCACTCGTCGCTATCGCGCAGCGGCGAATCGTGAAAGACCTTCGGCGTCTCCAATTCGCGGTTGGATTTCTTCATCCCTCCGCCCTCCGCCTTCATCCGTCGTCTTCCGTCTTTCGTCGTCGGTCGAAAAGTTCAGTCAACGAATCGATACTTGATCAGCGTCCAAATCGCCTTCGGCCCTTCGCGCCAGGTGATCTTCTTGCCCTCGTGGTACTCGCGGCCGTAGTACGAAATCGGCACTTCGAAGATGCGGTGTCCGCGCTTGAGCACCTTCGCCGTGATCTCCGGCTCCAACTCGAAGCGGCGCGATTTGAGCGGGATGCCTTTGATCACTTCGGCCTTGAACACCTTGTAGCCGGTCTCCATGTCGCTCAAGATCGCGTTGTACAATACATTCGTCATCAGCGTCAGCAGCTTGTTGCCGAGCATGTGCCAGAACAACATCGCCTTGCGCGGGCCGAGGAAGCGCGAGCCGTAGACTACGCTGACGCGGCCTTCCTCGATCGGGCGGATCAGGTTGGCGTAATCGCGCGGGTCGTATTCCAGATCGGCGTCCTGGATCAGGATGATCTCGCCGGTCGCCCGATCGAGACCGGTGCGCACGGCAGCGCCTTTGCCCCGGTTGCGATCATGATATAAAACCAGCGTGTTCGGCGCCGATTCTTCATTTTTCAATACCTCGCGCGTCCCATCCGTCGAGCCGTCGTCGATCACGATAATCTGCGCGGCCAGCCCGACGGCGCGCACCTGCTTGAGAATCTCGGCAATCGTCGTTTTTTCGTCGTAAACCGGGATGATGACCGACAGCTGCATGCCGCTCCTCACGATTAGAATGAGCGCAAGCATAACACACCCGTCGGGATGCGCAAAACTGTCAATCCTGCTGTGTGGGGATAGACAGGCTCTCTGCTCCAAGCCCGCGTCCTCGCGGGCAAGCATCCAAGATGCAACCAATCACCAGTTCTCTGTGGGGATAGACAAATCCCGGCCCGGCGCGATATAGTAACCGGTGGCCCGACTGTGCCCGCAACATTAGACTTCGTTCAAAATAAACCTGATCCACACAGGCACACGACGCCGTTTCCAGCCATTCACCCGACCGCGACGGGAGCACTGCACCGCCTATGGGACGCGGTCGGGAAGCAAACTGCGTAAGGTGAGTTAATCAGGAGACAACCATGCGGAACTCAACCCGAACCTCGCCGTTCGCGCTGCTTGCGCTCGCGTCCCTGTTGGCTGTGGCAGGATCGGCCGGCAGCGACATGCGCCCGGCGCAGCTGCCGGCCGCCAACGCGGCGGCGGGCGCTACGCAGTACGTTTATCTTCCGCTCATCATGACTCAAACTAGCTCACGCCGGGTCAATGTCCCCTATTTCGACGTGGCGAACATCGGCCAGAGCAAATTCTCCGAGACGGCTATCTTCTGGTTCGGACGCATCGGCGCCAGCGACAACTATGCCGATGTGCGTCTCGGCTATAACAATGCCGAACTCTACGTCTACGTCGCCGCCTTCGATCGTCGCCTGTGGTACGATACCAGCCCTGCGCCGGGCGATCTAACTAACTGGGATGCGGTCACGCTCTATCTCGATCGGGATGGCAACGTCGGCGGCGCGCCCGATACCGATGCCTACCGTTTCGACGCGCAGTTCAACTGGTGGGAGGCGCGCACCAACTATCAAGCTGCCTATAAAGGCAACGGCTCGGCCTGGGCGACGGCCAACCTGCCGCTTACAACCGGCGCCGGGTGGAAAGGCGACGCGCCTAACAACAATACGGATGACCGGGGCTGGGCCATGACGTTTCGCGTTCCCTTCACCAGCCTCGGCCTGTCCGGCCCGCCTGCGCAAGGAACGCTGTGGGGACTGGCATTGGCGCTCCACGATCGAGATGACTCAGGCGGCGCACCGATTTCAGATAAAACCTGGCCGGAGAGCCTCGACGCCAATCGCCAATCGACCTGGGGCCAGTTGCGCTTCGGCCTGCCGACGTACACGCCGCCCTCCGCCGCTTCCACGCAAGTCACGACCATTCGCCACAAGCTCGATGGCGCAGTCGTAACCGATGCAGCAGTCGGCGGGTATAGCGTTTGTGGTAATGGGTTGGATTATTGGACGGAATGGGGTAATGCGAATTATGGGGGAGACACGGACTTCAATATCCAGAACCAGTCCGACATCTCCGACTGGCCGTGCTTCTCGAAATATTACGTGACGTTTCCGCTGAGCGCGATCCCGTCGGGAAAAGCGATTGTCTCGGCCACGCTCACGTTACATCATTCCGGAAATGCCGGAAACGCGGGTCAGGCCCAGCCCTCGCTGATTCAGGTCTTGAGCGTGGGCGCAAGCTGGAACGAGGCGACCCTCACCTGGAACACCGCGCCGCTCGCCACCGAGAACGTCGGGCGCGGCTGGGTAGACCCCGTCCCGCCCGGCTGCGGCAGCAGCGTGCCCTGGCCGTGCTTTGCCCGAACGTTCGACGTGAGCTACGCGGTGGCGCAGGCTTACGCCGCGCAGCAGCCATTGCGCCTGGCGCTCTACTCGGCCGACAGCGATTATCACAGCGGCAAATATTTCACGTCTTCGGATACCGGGGATTGGAACGCAGCAGGTCGCCCGACGCTGCAAGTGCGCTGGGGCAATCCATGAGGGAACTCAGCTAAACCAGTCTTCGTTCAACGACGGCCACTCGTCGCTCTGCTCGGCACGATCCGCCCAGTTGCGCTTGCCGCTCCAACTGTCGATCGCGATGGCATACACGCTGGTGCGCCGCAACTCTTGATCGGTGATCGGGCGATATTCGTGACCGGGACGCATCGTCGGGAAGTACTTGCCAAGCAAGCCGTACAGCGCCCGGCGTTTATCCGCATCATCCTGCAAAACTCGAATCTTGCCGAAGGCGATCGCGCTTTGATACTGAAGGCTGAATTCCAACGCGATGTTTGACGGTAGCAGTTTGCCGAACTCGCTCGCTTCAAAACAGGCTTCGGCGCGCCGATCGGCGTTGGCGCGCACGCGGCCAATGCTGTTCGAGTGAAAGACGATCTGATGGCGCTCGGCGTCATACCAGAAGGTCGTCGGCGTGATGAATGGCTGCTCCTCCCAGCGCGTCGCCACGTGTCCGACCCGCGCGCGGGCGAGAAAATCCTTGATCCACTCATCGTCCTGCGCGTTCTGCGGGCGACGTTGAGCATTCGGCGGCGTGACGTTCAGGCGGTAGTCCTTCGGCATGCCACTCCTCAGGCGCTTCAGTCGGATGTTGGCGCGTTCGCATCGGGTTCGACGATGTAGGCATCCGCTTCGATCTCGACCAGCATCTCCGGGGCGATCAGGCGGCGCACTTCCACCAGCGAGGTCGCGGGGCGAATCGCGCCAAAGAACTCGCCGTGCGCCCGGCCCACTTTTTCCCACTCGTCGATGTTGATGACGTACATGCGCGTGCGGACGACGTCCTTCAGGCTGGCGCCTGCGCGCCGCAACGCCGTCTCGATATTCTTCAGCGTTTGGATCGCTTGCGCATACACATCCCCCGGCCCGATAACCTCGCCGCGCGCATCGGTGGCTGTCGTGCCCGACACGTGCACGTGCGGCCCGATGCGCACCGCCCGCGAATAGCCGACCACCGGTTCCCAGGGCGTGCCGGTAGCAAAATTTTGTCGCTGCATTTCAGCCTCCGCCTCAAATCCGTTCCGGCTCGGCGACGGTGCGTTCGCCCTGTACGTTGCCGGTGTTCAGCGTCGATTTCGGTTCGAGCAGCAGCACGTGCGCTTCCTCGTCGGCGATCGGCAGGTGCTCTACGCCCCTGGGAATGATTGCGAACTCGCCCTCGGCCAGGTGAATCTCCCGATCGCGTAAACGGATCAGCAAGCGTCCTCTCACGACGAGGAACAATTCATCCTCGGACTCGTGGTGATGCCACACGAACTCGCCCTTGAGCTTCACCAGCTTCACGTACGAGTCGTTCAGCTCGCCGACGATCTTCGGGCTCCACGTATCGGAAAACAAGCTGAACTTCTGCGCCAGGTTGACTTTGTCCATTTGACATTCTCCTCTCCATTGTTCTTTCCAATTTTATGAAAAAAAGACGCCGGGGGCAAGCCAGGCGTCGTTGGCTAGGGCAATCGCAGCTAACATGTCAATGCCGGATTCACGGTAATCAGGCGCGGTTGCTCCAGGCCCGCGTCTCGCGGGCCGCGCGAAGCGGACGAGGACAATGCGCACTCCGGGTTGAATATCCCGTGTTAGATGAACTTAGATGCGATGGCCCTTGTCGTTTGCCTAATCGAGGGAAACGGCGCCCGGCGTCATTCCCCTTAAGCCTGTCCACGCGCAGTTACAAAGTACGGTATTATTGGGCTATCCTCTCAGCATTATCTCATTTTTGTCTCAGAAAAAAGTGCTATATTTATCGTGGTTATTTAGCGTAAATGGTGGAAAAGAGAATGAACGAATCGCTTGCTTCACGACCGGAGCCGTGGCGACGTCGACTGCAGCGCCTGGGCGCGCGCGCACGGCGTGCAGCGCCGTTCGCTTCCGGTGTGTTCGCCGCGCTCGTGGCGCTCTTGTTTTACAACGCTCTCGTGCCCGGCCAACCTCAACTGACGGCGCGAGACGTGAACGACACCGTGGCCCAGGCGCTCGCGTCTGCCACGCCGCCGCCCGCCTATTCTGCGCGCGTGTACCAGGCCATACAGCCTTCGCTCGTTCTCATTCAAACGGAAGCGCCGGACGCAGAGGGCAAGGTCCAGCATGGGTTAGGGAGCGGTGTCGTCATTAACGATAACGGCGCAATCCTCACCAGCTTGCACGTCGTTGCGAACGCCTCCGACATCCAGCTTACGTTCGCGGATGGCACGCAGTCCAGCGCGCAGGTAACGGTCGAGCAACCGGAAAATGACATCGCCGTTCTGCAACCGAGCCAGCCCCCGGCGCTCATCGTGCCCGCGACGCTGGGGAATCCCAACGCCATGCGCGTCGGCGACGAGGCGTTTGTCGTCGGCAATCCCTTCGGACTCTACAGCTCGATGAGCGCGGGCGTCATCTCCGGTTTCGAGCGGACGTTCCATCCCCCTGGCGGCAAACAAGAACTGGAAGGCTTGATTCAAATCGACGCCGCCGTGAATCCCGGCAACTCAGGCGGCCCGCTGCTCAATCGCGGCGGCCAGGTCATCGGCATCGTCGTAGGCATCGTGAATCCGACCGAGGAGGATTTCTTTGTCGGCATCGGCTTTGCCGTGCCGATCAACGTTGCAGCCTCGGGAGCCGGCTCGCCGCCGTATTAACGTGGTCAGTGAATTGTAATCAGTGAGCGGTCAAACCGTCATCGGCTGTCCGTTCGACTGTTCACTGATTACTGACAACTCTTTACTTTCTCAAGGGAGATGGCCGATGGATCAATATATGAAACCCGAAAACCGGAAGCCGATGGAACGCGTGTTGTACGAAGTCAAGAAAATCATCGTCGGACAGGATCATCTATTGGAACGCCTGGTCGTCGCGCTGCTGGCGCGCGGGCACATCCTCGTCGAAGGCGTGCCGGGGCTGGCGAAGACGATGGCGATCAAGACCCTGGCCGAGGCGATCGGCGGCGAGTTCAAACGCATTCAATTCACGCCCGATCTCGTCCCCGCCGATCTGATCGGCACGCGCATCTACAACCAAAAGACGGGCGAGTTCAACACCGCGCTCGGCCCGGTCTTCACCAACCTGCTGCTGGCCGACGAAATCAACCGCGCGCCGGCCAAAGTGCAGAGCGCGCTGCTCGAAGTGATGCAAGAGCGGCAGGTGACCATCGGCCGCGAAACTTTTAAAGTGCCGAGTCCGTTTCTGGTGCTCGCGACGCAGAATCCCATCGAAACTGAAGGCACGTATGATTTGCCCGAAGCGCAAGTGGACCGCTTTATGCTCAAGGTGCTCGTCGGTTATCCCACCGCGACGGAAGAATTTGTCATCGTCGAGCGCATGACGGGCATTTTGCAGGCGGTGCACAAGGTATTGACCACGCAGGAATTGCTGAGCTTGCAGCAAGAAGCCGACCGGGTGTACGTGGACCCGGCCCTGATCGAGTACGCCGTACGCATGGTGACCGCCACGCGCCAGCCGAAAGACTATGGCTTAAAAGATTTGGAACACTACGTCACGTTCGGCGCCAGTCCGCGCGCTTCGATCAATCTGATCCTCACCGCGCGGGCGCTCGCCTTTGTGCGCGGGCGCAACTACGCGCTGCCGCAGGACGTGCTGGATATGGCGCTCGACGTGATGCGGCACCGCCTGGTGCTGTCGTACGAGGCGCTCTCGGACAACGTGACCGGCGACGACCTCCTGAAAAAGATTCTCGACCGCATCCCGATCCCGGTAGTGCCGTTACATGAACACGTCAACGTCCGCGTCAACGCCTGAGCGCATCCTGCAGCGCCTCGACTGGCAAGTCATCCGCCGGCTGGATGGCCTGCTGCAAGGCGATTATCGCACCCTGTTTTACGGCTATGGGGTGGACTTTGCCGATCTGCGCGAATATCAACCCGAAGACGATATTCGCTACATCGATTGGAACGTCACGGCGCGGATGAATGCCCCGTACGTCCGCCAGTATGTCGAAGATCGCGAAATCACCGCGTGGTTTCTGCTCGACCTCAGCCCCTCCGTGGACTTTGGCGCCGTGCAAACGCAAAACCTGAAGCGGACGGTGCTGATCGATTTCGTCGCCACGCTGGCGCGGTTGCTCACGCGCCACGGCAATCGTATCGGCGCGATATTTGCCAACGGCGGCAGCCGTGTGGAGCGGACGATTCCCGCGCGGGGCGGGCGGATGCAGGTGCTGCGCCTCGTCAACGATCTGCTCCAGCAGCCGCGTTTGCCCCGCGCGCCGTTTACGAACCTGACGCCGCTGCTCGAAGGCGGGCTGCACGCGATTAAGAAACGCTCGTTGATCTTCATCATCTCGGATTTCATCAGCGTGCCGGGGTGGGAGCGGCCGCTGAACTTGCTCAACCAACGGCACGAAGTCCTGGCGGCGCGCTTGTGGGATCCGCGCGAAGTGGAACTGCCGGATATCGGCCCGATCATGCTAGAGGATGCGGAGACGGGCGAGCAGTTATACGTCGACACGCACGACCGCAGGTTTCGCCAGCGTTTTCACGAGGCAGCCCAACGGCGCGAAGCAGCGTTGAAAGAAGCGTTCAAACGCGCCGGCGTCGCGGCGCTGTCGCTCTCGACCGAAGAAGACCTGCTGCGCGCCATCGTGCGCTTTGCCGCCTTACGGCAGCAGCGACGGAGATGATTGAGGATCGCTGATTCAGGACTTACGCAGTTGCATGTTGCTGCCGCAGTTGTACTGCGGCAGATGGGGCGGCAGTGCAACTGCCGCACCAACTGCGTAAGTCCTATGATCGCTGATTGTTGATTTCAAAATCAGAAATCCGCAATCAGAAATCCAAAATGGCTTTTCTATGTCCTTCATCTGGCCCACGATGCTTTTATCACTGTTGTTGATTCCGCCGTGCGTCGCGCTCTATGTCATGTTGCAGCGACGGCGGCGGCGCTTGGCGGCGAGTTACGGCGGTTTTGGACTCGTGCACGAGGCCGCCGGGCGCCAGCTTGGCTTGCGCCGCCACATCCCTCCGGCGCTCTTTCTGGCCGGCCTGGCGATCTTGATGATCGCGTTGGCGCGCCCGCAAGCGGTGGTCAGCTTGCCGAGAGTGGAAGGTATCGTCATCCTGGCCTTCGATGTTTCCGGCAGCATGGCGGCCGACGACGTGAAGCCGACGCGAATGGATGCAGCTAGAGCCGCCGCGCTGGACTTTGTGCAGCGCCAGCCCTCGACCGTGCAGATCGGCGTCGTCGCTTTCAGCGAGGGCGGTCTGGTGGTGCAGGCGCCGACGAATGACCAGGCCGCCATCCTCGCCTCGATCAATCGCCTGACGCCGCAGCGCGGCACATCGCTCGGGCAGGGCATTCTCGCTTCGCTCAACACGATTGCCGTGGCCGCCGGCCAGGTCTCGACGCCCAATGATAACCTGACGCCCGCACCCACGCCGACGCCCGTCCCGCAAGGCACGTATACGTCGGCCGTGATTGTCCTGCTCACCGACGGCGAGAACAACACGTCGCCCGACCCGCTGGCCGCGGCGCAGGCCGCCGCCGAGCGCGGCGTGCGCGTCCACACGATCGGCATCGGCAGCGCGGCCGGCACAACCCTGCATGTCAACGGTTTTACCGTTCACACGCAGCTCGACGAGCCGATGCTGCAACAAGTCTCACAACTCACCGGCGGCGTCTATTACAACGCCGAGACTGAACAAGACCTGCGCGCGATTTACGAAAACCTCGGCGTGCAGCTGGTCATCAAACCGGAAGAGATGGAGGTCACTTCCCTGTTTGCAGGCGCCAGCATCCTCGTCTTACTGATCGGTGGTGTGTTTTCGCTCCTGTGGTTCAGCCGCTTACCGTGATCGGGTTGGCGACCAGGTGCGGGTGTATGGGAGGTTGTAGATGGACTTGCTTTGGCCCGGATTCCTTCTCCTGCTGGGATTAATCCCGCTGATTGTCGCAGTATACATTTGGATACTGCGCCGCCGGCGGCGTTTTGCGGTGCGCTACTCTAGCCTGGCGTTGGTGCGCGAAGCGCTGCCTCACCAGTCACGCCTGCGGCGTCACGCCCCGTTTGCCCTGTTCCTCCTGGCGCTGGCGAGCCTGGTGATCGCACTCGGGCGTCCGGTGGCCAGTGTGAGTGTGCCCGCCGGGCAGACGGTCATCATCCTGGCGCTGGATGTCTCGCGGAGCATGTGCGCCACCGATATTCGGCCCAACCGCCTGGAAGCCGCCAAGGTAGCCGCGCTGTCATTCATTGAACGTCAAGAGGCCAGCACACAGATCGGGATCGTCGCCTTCGCGGGTTTCGCGGAATTGATCCAACCGCCCACCACCGATCAGGAAGCACTGCAAGCCTCGGTCGAGAGCCTGACCACAGGGCGTTGGACGGCGATTGGCAGCGGCATTCTTAAATCGCTGGATGCGATTGCCGAAATAGATCAGAGCGTTGCGCCTAGTGTGACCGACATGTCGCTTGGGAGCGAGCCGACGCCGGCGCCTCCCGGAGTGTATGTACCGAATATCATTGTTTTACTCACCGATGGGGTGAGCAATCGCGGGCCATTGCCGTTGGCCGCCGCACAGCAAGCCGTCGACCGTGGAGTTCGAGTCTACACCATCGGGTTTGGCACGGCGAACGAGAACGCGGCCATGCCGTTTTGCGACCAGGGATTCGGCGGCGGCGACCCGTTTGGCGGCCAGGGATTTGGCGGCGGCGGGGGGTTTGGCGGCGGCGGGTTCCGCAGGGGGATCGATGAGGAAACTCTGAAGCAAGTCGCGGATATGACTGGCGGCGCCTATTACTCGGCTGAGAGTTCGGGCGCGCTTCAGGAAGTGTTTCGGAGTCTCCCGACGTACTTGATTACCAAGCAAGAAACCATGGAAATCAGCGTAGCGTTTACGGCTATCGGCGCGCTCCTTGCCGCGCTCGCCATTGGCCTCTCGCTGATCTGGCATCCACTGCCCTGAGAACGCTTCATTCAATTTTCTGACTATCTTTTGCGCGGCAGCCCGTTCAATCTGCCCCACCAACCGGCAAGACCTGCGCGGTTTTGTTCAAACCGCGTTACGGCGAAAGTGTTTGCCTAAACCTCGCAGGTCTAACAAGCTGACAACCTTTGCGCGCACATTGCCTCCTGCCGGGATGGTGGCGCAACCTCTTCTTTGTTATAACTCACCTTACGCAGCCGCCGATCAACTTCGCTCGAAGCCCGCGTCCTCGCGGGCGTTTCCAGCCGTTCACCCGACCGCGAGGACGCGGTCGGGGAGCAAACTGCGTAAGGTGAGTTATAATTCAACCGTCCTACATTCGCTCCCCTGTCGAACAATTCAGCATCCAGATGCAAGCGCCGCCGACGATGAAACGCAATCGAACGGTCGAGCGACTGCCGATGTTTCCGCTGGAGTCTTCATGTTCCGAAATCTGCGCGTCAGAAAACCCATCGAACGCAGCGTCCCCGAACCGGGCGCGCTCGCCCTCGATCGATTGGCGCAAGACTCCACCACGCCGCTCAACCTGCGGCAGGTTAACGCGCTCCCGGCGAATGCCCGAACGCGTGTTTATCGCGCGTTGCTGCCCCCGGCCCTACTCACCCGCTTCGGGATCGATCCCATCGGCTGGAAAGGCGCCGACGGCGAGCCGCGTATCCAGCTGGCCATCGCATCGGATTCAGGCGGCGTCAGCCTCGCCGCGCGCAATTCGACCGATTCGGACGACGACTTCCTCCGCATCGAGCTGGTCGACAACGCCTTCAACAGCATCGACCTGCGCCTGCTGCTGCTGAACGATCCGGATAGCCCGCGTTTTCGCACCGATATCGATGCGGCGGGCCGGCCCACGCTCTTCGGCACGGCGCGCCGCAACCTGACCGAGGAGGCGCGCGCCGCGCAGTCGGGTTTAGCGCCGGCGCAAATCCGCAAAAGCCTGGGCGCTTCGCGCAGCGTACTGGATCACCTGGAGGCTTTTCTCCTGGCGCTGGGCCAGCGCGCCTACTTCCTGGAGCCGCTCACTTACGCATCGGCCTGGGTGTTCGAGCGGCGCGGGTTTGCCTACGTGCGCGGCCACAAGTTGATGGACGATATTCACAAGGAGTTTCAGCCGGGCGGCCGCTTGCATCAAACACTCGACGGCAGTACGCCGTTTCGCCGGCCCGACCAATGGCGCACCGTCACCGGCCGCGCCTGGGCCATTCACGACGGCATCCTCGCGGCGATCGACGCCGAATGGGATGGGTTGCGGATGGTCAAACAGATCGGGCGGCATGCGGGCGTGGAAACTTTTCCGAATGCCGTGTATTAACCGCAACTAAAAGCGTTGATCCACGAATCCACACGAAGGCACACGAATAAAATCAGTATTCGTGCAGATGCGTGTTCATTCGTGGATCAGATAAATCTTCGTGGTAGTTGTTAGCGGCGGGTTTACGCTGTAGGAGCAACCCTTGAGCACGACACGTCAAATCACTCGCGCGGCAGAACTCGAAGCGCTGGCGGCGTTCCGCGACTTGATCGACGCCGCCTGCCAGGATCAGCCGGATATCGACGAGCAGGTTCGCTACGATTTGAAGCTGGCCGTGGACGAGGCGTGCACCAACATCATCCAGCACGGCTATGCCGGCATGAACCCCGGCTCGATCATCTTCGCGCTCGAAGTCAGTCCCCGGCAAGTCACGCTGACGATCACCGACTTTGGACACGCGTTCGAACCCAGCGAACCTCCCAGGCCCGACGCCGAGGCCGGCCTGCACGATCAACCGACGGGCGGGTTTGGCCTGTACTTCATCTACCAGACGATGGACGAAGTCAGCTACGAGACGACCGACGCTTGCAACCGGCTGATACTGGTCAAGCGCTTGCAGCGCATCCCGCCCGCTTGATCGAAGGAGAGGAGATCGTGGAGATTACGGCCGAACCCGCAGGGCCAACAACCGTGATCGCTATTTCGGGCAGCGTCGATGCGCTGACTTCTGGCGCAGTGGCCCACTTCCTGAGCGAGCAGATCGGCGCCGGGCAGAAGCAGCTGGTGGCCGACCTCAGTCGAGTCGAGTTCATGAGCAGCGCCGGCCTGCGCGCGATCCTCGCGACCCTGAAGGAAAGCCGCCAGCAGGGAGGCGATCTTCGCCTGGCGGCGGCGCAGCCGGGCGTCGAGAGAGTTCTGAAGATGTCCGGCTTCACCAGCATTCTCAAGACTTACCCTACCGTCGCCGAGGCCGTAGCCAGCTTCCAGGCCAGCTAACGACGAGGCGGGCACGAGGCCCTATGCTACGGCTCGACGTGCCTTTGTGGCTAATTGAGAATCCTATGATCACAACACCATCGTTGAGTCACAAGCGAGTTGCGCTGGTCATTGGCTCAGGCGGCGCGAAGTGCGCCGCCGCGCAATTACCTTACCTCCAACGCCTGTTGGCCGCCGAGTGAAGCATGATCAACCAGACGGAATCGAGTCCGTTCGCGCTGCTGGACAGCCTGGGCTACGCGTATTTTGAAGCCGACTTGTCCGGCGGGCTGACGCTCGCCAACGACACATTCTGCCAGGCGCTCGACTACACCCCCGAGGAAATCGTCGGCCGCCACTACCGCCACTTCCTGGATGCCCGGCAGATTCAGCGCGTCACCGCGCTGTTCGATGCGATCCATCGCACCGGACAACCGCAACCGGGAATCGAGTTCAGCCTGAAGAAGCGCGGTGGCGCGCCGCGGTTTGCCGAGGGTACAATCGGGTTGATCCGGAACGCCGCCGGTGAGCCAATCGGGTTCCGGGGCATCCTACACGACTCGACCGAGCGCAAGCAATCCGAAGCCGCCTCGCCGCACATCACACATTCGGCTGAACACGAGCTGGAGGTCGGCCGGCGTATTCAAGCCGGGTTCCTGCCCGATCAGCTCCCGCAGTTGCCGGGTTGGGAAATCGCCGCGCGATTCCAAGCCGCGCGCGAAGTCGCGGGCGATTTCTATGATGCATTCGCGTTGTCGAGTGGTAAACGGATGGGGCTGGTCATCGCCGACGTGTGCGGCAAGGGGGTCGGCGCGGCGTTATTCATGGCGCTGTTCCGCAGCCTGATTCGCGCCTTCGCCGATCAGCATTACTCGTTGAGCTGGCTGGATGTGCTGTCGGACGATGCGTCTGCTTCGCGCGAAAGCAGTTCGGTTGGACGGCGGCGCGCGCTGCTATCGACCGGAACCGCTGCGCTCAAGAGCGCGATCGATCTGACTAATCGCTACATCGTGCGTAACCACCGGCGCGACAGTATGTTTGCCACGGTCTTCTTCGGCGTGCTCGATCCGGCGACCGGCCAGCTGATGTACATCAACGCCGGGCATAATCCACCGCTGATCATCGGCCCGGCGGGAATCACCGCGCACCTCAAGCCCACCGGCCCGGCCGTCGGCTTGATGCCCGGTGTAGAGTTCGGCATCGAGCAGGTGGAACTCGCGCGGGGTGATGTCTTGCTCGCGTTCACCGATGGTGTTCCCGACGCGCGCAGTCCCGCGGGTGAATTCTTCGCTGAAGAACGACTGCTATCCCTGGTACAGGCGCCGGCCGCTTCCGCTACCGCCCTGCTGGAGCTCATCTATACTGCTGTTCGCCGCCATATCGCTGGCGCCGATCAGTTTGACGACATCACGATGCTGGCTCTCAGGCGGCAACCGGCGCCCTAAGCTGGAACATAAAGAGGCCGTAGTATAGGGCCTCGTGCCCGCCTCAACTCTTCATAGGATTCCTCTCAGAGCTCCTTTTTCTAACACTTTCCCCACTAATTTCAAAAAAATTGCGCCCTATAATTGGGAGGCTTTGGCGTGGTTCGTAAGCCGACCCTCTCAGGGCAGCCCTTAGCCAGGGACGCCCCAGCCTAGCGGAAAAACAGGAGACACATTGATGGCGAAACAACGCATCGCTCGCCGGCGCTCTTCATTCACACTCATCGCGCTTGCGTTCATTGTCGGGCTGCTGCTGGCTCTGCCGCCCGTATCGACCCTACAAGCGACCACCAATCTCGTCGAGAACGGCAGCTTCGAGCAGCCGGCCTTATCCCAAAACAGTTTTCAATATTTGGGATCGATCCCCGGTTGGGCGCTGTCTGAAGGCACGGCCATCGAGGTACAGAATCGCATCCAGGGCTGGCCGGCCGCCGAAGGCTACCAGCTCGTAGAACTCGACTCGACCAGCTCCAGCGGCATCTACCAGGATATACCGACCACACCCGGCGCGGCCTACCTGCTGCGCTTTGCGTTTTCGCCGAGGCCCGGTCGCACGGCCAGCGATAACGTCCTCGAAGTGAACTGGAACGGCGCGCGCCTGGGCGAATTGATCAGCGAAGATGGAAGCGATCTCGCCACGACCGCATGGACCTACTACACCTTCACGGTCGTCGCGTCGTCAGGCGCATCGCGCCTCGAGTTTGCCGATCGCGGCGTCTCCAACTCGTTCGGCGCATTCGTCGACGATGTTTCGCTGACGCCGCTGGATTCCGGCAACAACTCGTGGCTGACCGCGCAGACGCTTGAGCTCGTACCCGATGAAGTCTCGCCCAGCATTCTAACCGCATCAGTCGAGCAGTCGATCGACGTGCCGGGCCAGTCGCGCTGGTACAAATTCACCGTGCAGCCGGGCAGCAAACTCATCCTCCAATTGACCAATCTCCCGGCGAACTACGATCTGACGTTATACAAAGACATCGCGGCCGCGTTCCAGGAACTCAACTCGCCGCAAGACCTGGCGCGGTTGGGCGCCGAGTTCGCGCCCGACGCCTTCAGCCCGGATGCCTTTTCACCGGATGCGTTCTCACCCGATGCTTTCAGCCCGGATGCCTTTTCGCCCGATGCCTTTTCGCCGGATGCCTTTTCACCTGACGCCTTTTCGCCCGACGCCTTCAGCCCGGATGCGTTTTCGCCGGACGCCTTCTCACCCGATGCTTTCAGCCCGGATGCGTTCTCGCCCGATGCCTTTTCACCTGACGCCTTTTCGCCCGACGCCTTCAGTCCTGACGCCTTCTCGCCCGATGCCTTCAGCCCCGATGCCTTTTCCAGCGCGCAGACCCGCAGCCTGATCGCCGTCTCGGCCTTCGAGGGCGCCGCCGGCGAAGGCATCGTCGTCAACACCTGGAACAACAGCGGCGATTTCTACGTGCGCGTGCGCGGCCGCAACGGCGCGTTCAGCCTCCAAGCGCTATTCCAGCTTCAAGTGACCTTATTCACCGGGGCCTGCGGCCCGGTCACGCCGGACCTGCCCGCAACCAGCCTCACCGCCGGCGACGGCGATTACCGGACGATCATCCTCACCGATCCGGCGCGCATGGAGGGCACTGTTGCCGAAAAGGCCACGCTATCGGCGCGGCTGAACACGTTCGCCGCTCGACCCGAAGTGCAAGGGGTCATCGTCGATGTCGGCGCGGACAATCAGGTGGCCGCGGCCAACGCGCAAGCCGACGCGAACCCCGAATGTCCATTCGCCAAGAATCTCGTCGCCGAAGCGATCAAAGCCATCGTCGATGCCTACCGCGAAGCTAACCCGCTGGAGTACGTGGTGATCGTCGGCAACGACAATGTGATCCCCTTCTTCCGCCATCCCGATCAGGCGTTGCTGGCGAACGAGAAGAATTACGAGCCGCCGGTGCGCGACGCGACCGCTTCGCAGGCCAGCCTGAAACTCGGCTTCGTGCTCGGCCAGGATGCCTACGGCTCGCGGATCGATCTCTCGTCCAAGACCGGCGCGCTGCCCATCCCCGACCTCGCCGTCGGGCGGCTGGTCGAAACCGCGTCCGAAGCGACCGGCATGCTCGACGCCTACCTGGGCACGGCGACCGGCGCCGTGACGCCGGCAAACTCGCTCGTCACCGGCTACGACTTCCTCGAAGACGCCGCGCTCGCGGTGCAGTCCGAACTCGAAGCTGGCGGCCTGGCAGCCGACACGCTGATCGCCGCCCGCGATGTATCGCCGCAAGACCCAGCGGCCTGGACGGCCAGCGACCTGCGCACGGCGCTGCTCGGCAGCCGGCACGATCTCACCTTCCTGGCCGGTCACTTCAGCTCGGGCAGCGCGCTCGCCGCCGATTACAGCACGCGCCTGCTCGCCTCCGAGGTATCCGCCTCGGCCTTGAACCTGGCGAATGCCATCATCTACAGCGCGGGCTGCCACGCCGGCTACAACGTCGTCAATCCGCACGCCGTCCCCAACGTCACGCTCGAACCGGATTGGGCGCAGGCGTTTGCGCGCAAGCAGGCCACGCTGATCGCCGGAACCGGCTATCAATACGGCGACACCGATTTCATCGAATACAGCGAGCGGCTGTATCTCGAATTCACGCACCAGCTGCGCCTGGGCGCCGGCCCGGTCCCGATCGGCAAAGCGCTCGTCGCGGCCAAGCAAGCTTATTTGGCCGGCACGCCCCAATTGCGCGGCATCCACGAAAAGGCGCTCCTCGAGGCGACGATCTTCGGCCTGCCGATGTTGAGCGTGAACCTGCCTGCCGGGCGCATCAATCCACCCGCCGACACTTCGATCGTAGACACAACGCACACGTTCGCCGCCGATCCGGGCCAAACGCTCGGCCTGATCTACGCCGATGTCACCGTCGCGCCGGCGCTCACGCTGAACTTACAGCCACTCGACATCGTCTCTTCAACCCAGACCGTCACCGCGAAGTATCTGTCCGGTTCCAATGGCGTCGTCGCCAACCCCGCCGAACCGGTGCTGCCGCTTGAGATTCGCAATGCCAGCGTTACCACGCCGACGCTGGTGCTGCGCGGCATCGGCTTCAGGGGCGGCAGTTACACCGACCTGCCGGACGTGCTGCCGTTGACCGGCGCGGCCACGACCGAGATTCGCGGCGTCCACCCGCCCTTCTTCTCCGGCATCTTCTACCCGGTGCGGTTGTGGAGCGCGAACTACTTCGGCGTGTTGGCGACCGGCTCGAATGAAGCGGCACGGTTGATCGTGACTCCGGCGCACTACCGATCGAGCGCGCCCGATTCGATCACCGGCACGTTGCGCTACTTCGACGACATAGACTTTCGCCTGTACTACAGCGATAACCTCACGCAGTTTGAGACCTCGGGCAACACACCCGCGCTGTCGGCCCCGCCTTCGATCGTCAACGTGTCGGCCATCACCGATACCACCAGCGTCACGTTCCGTGTCGATGTGACCGGCGATCCCTCGGCCGGCATCCAGGAAGTGTGGGTTACTTACACCGGCGGCCCGTTCGCCGGGCAATGGCAATCGCTCAACCTGACCCAAGACCCGGACGACTCGACGCGCTGGGAGGGGACGTTGCCGCTCGGCGTCGCCGATCAGCCGGCGCTACGTTACCTGGTGCAGGCCGTGAACGGCGTCGGTCTGGTCGCGCTGAATACGAACCTCGGCGCGTACTACGCGCTGGGCGCCGATCCGGCTCAATCGTCCACACCGCCGGAGCCGACCGAGCTGGCGCTGCAAGCGCCCCCAACTTCCGGCGCATACAGCACCGAAGCGACCTTCAGCGCCCGGCTCACCAGCAACGGGTCGCCGTTGGCTGATCAAACACTCACCTTCGGTCTCGGCTCGCAACGCCGAAACGCGACGACCGACGGCAACGGTGTGGCCGTCGCTACGCTTCCGCTGCTAGGATTGCCGGGCGACGACGAAGTGCGCGCCTCGTTCGCGGGCGCGGCGGCACTGGCCGCTTCCTCCGACTCCAGCCCGTTCACGATCACGAAGCAAGGCACGGTGCTCACGCTCCAGCCGGCGTCGGTGACGATCTTCTCCGGCCAGGATTCAGGCATCAGCGCAACGCTGAAAGACGCCAGCGGGCGAGCGCTCAGCCAGCGCAGCGTGTTCTTCATCGTCGGCAACAACGACTACTCGGTCTCGACGATCACCGATTACGCCGGCCGCGCGCCGCTCGGCGTGGTCTCGCTGCCCGAAGGGACTTACTCGATCGCGGCTTACTTCAGCGGTGGAATCCCGCTGCCTGAAGCGCTAACTCTAAACGACGAACGCTACGAACCGGCGACCGCAACCGGCTCGCTGACGATCGCAACTCCCGATGTAACCCCGCCGGTTACAACGGCGAGCGTATCGGGCACGCTTCAACCCTCTTGCACCACCAATACGTTCTACGCCGGCAACGTCACCGTCACGCTGACCCGCGACGAGCCGGGCGCGACGTTCTATCGGGTAAAGCCCTTCAACGCAGCCTTTGGCGCCTGGCAGACTTACACCGGCCCATTCGTCGTCGGCAATGAGGGCACGAACACGATCGAGTTCTACTCGGTCGATCTGGCCTCCAACGTGGAGGCGACGCAGACGCTGATCGTGCGCATCACCGCTTTCGGCGCGACGAGCGTGCTCGACAACTTCAACCATCCCGGCTCGATCGGGAACAACTGGGAGGGTAACAAGGGCGCGGGCTTCTATAAGATCGAGCAAGGACAGGTTCACGTGCGGAAGGGCGGCCCGATCTACTGGCGCGCGGGCAATCCCTTCGGCGCCGCGCAGGAAGCGTTCGTCACGCTGACGACCGTGGACACGCATGCGCCCGGCCAAGCCCTGCTGCTCAAAGTGCAGGGCGGCAACAAGCCCGACTGGAGCAAGGGGGCGATCAAGGTGCTGTACGACTCCGCACACCATACCGTGCAGGTCAAGACGTTCAAGCCCGGCAACTCGACCTGGAAGATCCATCCTGCCATCCCGGTCACGCTGAATAATGGGGATCAGCTCGGCGGGCAGGCGCTGGCCGATGGCGCCGTCCGCGTCTACCGCAACTGCGATCTGCTCGGCGTGGTCGACACGCAGACGCTCACTGGAACCTTCTTCGTCAACAAGGGCGGGCGCATCGGGCTGTGGTTCATCGATGCGGAAGGCGCGGTCTTCGACAACTTCGGCGGCGGGACGATCACACCGTAACGCGATCATGCAGCCAGACCTGTCAGCGTTTTGCGAAACCTGGCAGAGTCTCGCTTTACACCGCTTGGGGCGCGGGCAAGGGAGCATGCCCGTGCCCTTTTCTGGCTAGGTTCATGTTCAGAACAAGTGCGTGGACGGTAGCAGAGCCCCCGGCTTGCGCCGCCTTGCGGGGTCGTGGGCGTGCACCGGGCACGAGGCCCTAGGCTACGGCACACGTGTTCGATACATGAGCGTCTGGCTCTTCCCACTTTGAAAAGACTCTTCCGTGAACGGTACTCACCCGGTTTGGACAAGGCGGATGAATCGAGCGATAATAGGACTCGTCTCCACGCTGTCGAGCAAAACCGCAGATGATTGTACGCGCGTACCGCGAGTCCGGATCAGCCGTGGAGCGGATGGACGATGAGCACCGACCCGGTTTTCGTTTTGAAAACAGTGAGTCTCTTCGCCGAAACCCCCGCCGAGCTGCTGGCCGAGATCGTCGACTTGCTCGAGGAAACCGAGGTCAAAGCCGGGCAGACCGTCTTCGAAAAAGGGGCCCCCGGCAACAGCATGTACATCATCGCAGAAGGCCGGGTGCGTGTCCATGATGGAGACCTCGCCCTCAACGACCTGGGCAAACGCGATGTGTTCGGCGAGATGGCCGCGCTCGATCCGGAACCGCGCAGCGCCACGGTGACGGCCATCGAAGATACGCGCCTCTTTCGGCTCAGGCAGGCGGCGTTGTATGAGCTGATGAACCAGCGCCCGGAGATCGGGCGCGGGATTATCCGCATCCTCTCCCGGCACTTGCGCGCGCGCATGCGCGACATGGCCGAGGACTATGAGTACATGCAACAATTCGCCAAGGTCGCCTCGGCGGCGGTGGCGGTCGAGGCCGGCATCTACGAGCCGGAAAGCCTCGCCGCAGTGGCTGAACGCACCGACGAGCTGGGCCAGCTGGCGCGCGTCTTTCAGCGCATGGTGCGCGAGGTGTACGCCCGCGAGCAACGCTTGAAGCAACAGGTGGCCGAGCTGCGCATCGAGATCGACGAAGGGAAGCAAGCGCGCCAGGTCGCCGAAATCACCGAGACGGAATACTTTCAAGAGCTCCAGCGCAAAGCGCGCAAGCTGCGCGGACTGGATTGACCACCATTTACCTGTCTACCTGCTACCGGTTTACCAATTTATCAGCATGTTGCTGCCGCAGTTGTACTGCGGCAGATGAGGCGGCGGCAGTGCAACTGCCGCGCCAACTGCGTAAGTCCTGTACCAATTACCAATGCACCAATTCCCAGTATCCAAGTAGCCAGGTAGCAGGTATATCTCAGCCCAGCAGGAACCCTGCATGTCGAGGATCATCTCCGTCCACTCGTTCCGGGGCGGCGCCGGCAAATCGAACACCATCGCAAACCTTGCCGCGTTGTTAGCGCTCGAAGGACGGCGGGTCGGCGTCGTCGATACCGACATCCTCTCGCCGGGCATCCACGTCTTGTTCGGCCTGGACGAGACGCAGCTGAATTATTCGCTCAACGATTACCTCTGGGGCCGGTGTGACATCCAGCAAGCCACTTACGATGTCACCTCGAGTCTGGGCGTAGACATTCCCGGCCGTATCTTTGTGATCCCCTCCAGTCTTAAGGCCAACGAGATCGCGCGCATTCTGCGCGAGGGCTACGACGTGGGCTTGCTCAACGACGGCTTCCACTCGCTTATCGCGAGCCTCGGTTTGGATGCGCTGCTGATCGACACGCATCCGGGGTTGAACGAAGAAACCCTCTTGTCAATTGCCATCTCCGATGCGCTGGTGATCATCTTGCGTCCCGATCAGCAGGATTATCAGGGCACGGGCGTCACCGTGCAGGTCGCGCGTAAACTCGACGTGCCGCGCATGGCGCTCATCGTCAACAAGACGCCTGAGACCTTCGACCCGGCCGCCGTGAAGGCGCGCGTTGAACAGGCCTACAACTGCGAAGTCATGGCCGTGCTCCCCCACTCGGATGAGATGATGACGCTCGCCAGCGCGGGCGTGTTTGCGCTGCGCTATCCCGATCATCCGGTGACGTTGAAACTGAGGCAGGTCGCGGCGCAATTGATGACATAGGCATGGAAACACTCAACGCTTACATCCCCATCGATCGACAACACGCGCTGGCGCGCGGCGCAGCGTTGCCCGATCGGACGCAGGGCGCGGCGCTCTTCGCCGATATTTCCGGCTTCACGCCCCTCACCGAAGCGCTGACGCGCGAACTCGGTCCGCAACGCGGGGCCGAGGAACTCACCCGCCACCTGAATAATGTGTACGACGCGCTCATCACCGAGTTGGAGCATTATGGCGGTAGCGTCATCGGCTTCGCCGGAGATGGCATCACCTGCTGGTTCGACGCCAATGCTGAACGCGGATTGCTGAACGCGGAACGCGACGGGATAGCGGCCGAGCGTTCCGCGTTCCGCGTTCAGCATTCATCGTTTAGGGCCACCGCCTGTGCACTCTCCATGCAACGCGCGATGGCCCGCTTTGCCCGTGTCAGCATCCCTTCGGGCAGTAGCGTATCGCTGGCGATGAAGGCCGCCGTGGCGGCCGGTGCGGCGCGGCGCTTCCTGGTCGGCGATCCGCAGCTGCAAATCATCGACACGTTAGCCGGCGCGCTCCTGGATAACCTGGCCGCCGCCGAGCATCTCGCTGGGCGAGGCGAAGTCGTGCTCGACCCGGCGACGGTCGCCGCGTTGGGCGATCGGGTGCAACTAGCCGAATCGCGCGCCGACGAAACCGGCCAGCGGTTCGGCGTGGTGAGCAGTCTCAGCGATCACGTCGCGCCCGAACCCTGGCCGCCCCTGCCACCCGATGCCCTAAGCGAGGAACTCCTGCGCCCCTGGCTGCTGCCGCCCGTCTACGAACGGCTGCACAGCGGGCGCGGCGAGTTTCTGGCCGAGCTCCGGCCGGCGGTGGCGTTGTTCCTGCGCTTTGGCGGGATCGATTACGATTCGGACGAAGCGGCCGGCGCAAAGTTGCATGATTTCATCCAGGCCGTGCAGCGGATTCTCAAGCGCTACGAAGCCAGCTTGCTGCAGCTGACGATCGGCGACAAAGGCAGTTTCCTCTACGCGGCTTTCGGCGCCCCCGTCGCGCACGAAGACGACGCCGTGCGCGCCGCATCAGCCGCGCTCGAGTTGCGCGCGCTGGCTCCGGCGCTGGATTTCATCAGCCACATCCAGATCGGCATCAGTCAAGGCCGCCTGCGCACGGGCGCGTACGGTGGAGCAATGCGCCGCACCTACGGTGTGCTCGGCGACGACGTCAATCTGGCTGCGCGCCTGATGCAGGCCGCTGCGCCGGGGCAGATTCTGGTCGGCAAGGCGACTTACCACAGCACCGGCGATGTATTCAGTTGGGAAAGCCTGCCGGACATCCGCGTCAAGGGCAAGGCCGAGCCGGTCGCCGTCTTCGATCTCGTCGGCGTCAAAGAACGGCGCGCGGTGCGCCTGCAAGAACCCGATTACGCCTTGCCGATGGTCGGGCGTACTGCCGAACTCGCATTGGTCGAGCAGCAGCTGAACCAGGTCATACAGGGACACGGGCGCATCGTGGGAATTACCGGCGAGGCCGGCATGGGCAAGTCGCGGCTCGTCGCCGAGATCATCCGGCTGTCCGGCCAGCGCCATCTGATCGGCTACGGCGGTGAGTGTCTCTCTTACGGCACGAAGAGCGCTTACCTGGTCTGGCAATCCATCTGGCGCAGCTTCTTCGGCGTCGATCCGGCCTGGGAATTGAACCAGCAGGTGAACGTGCTCACACGGCAGCTGCGCCTGCTCGATCCCGAACTGGTTCCCCGCCTGCCCTTGTTGAGCACGGCGCTCAACTTGCGCCTCCCCGACAACGATCTCACGCGCGCGTTCGACGCCAAACTGCGCAAGACCTCGCTGGAAGGGCTGCTGGTCGATTGTCTGCGCGGGCGGGCGAAAATGACGCCGACGCTGCTGGTGCTCGAAGATTGCCAGTGGCTCGATCCATTATCGCAGGACTTGCTTGAAGTGCTGGGGCGAGCGATGATCGATCTGCCGGTGCTCATCGTGCTGGCGTATCGACCACAACGGCTGCGCGTGAGTCAACTGGCCCACTTCACCGAGATTCAGTTGACCGATTTCACGCTACAAGAAGCCGAGCAGCTGATCCGGCTGAAGCTGCGACTATTCTTCGGGTCTGACACGGAAGCGCCGCGCGAACTGATCGATCGCCTCACGGCGCGCGCCGAAGGCAACCCGTTCTACATCGAAGAGCTGTTGAACTACATTCAGGATCGCGGCATCGACCCGCACGACAGTTCGGCGTTGCAGCAACTCGATCTGCCCACCAGCCTGCACAGCCTGATCCTCAGCCGCATCGATCAGCTGGCCGAGAGCCAGAAGGTCACGCTGAAGCTGGCAAGCGTCATCGGGCGCTGGTTCAAGGCCGCCTGGTTGTGGGGCGCGTACCCGCACTCCGCCGATCCGGAGCGCATCAACAAGGATTTGGAAATCTTGACCCTCTTGGAGCTGACGCAACCGGACGCGCCGGAGCCGGAGCTGGCCTACATCTTCAAGCACATCGTCACCCAGGAAGTCGCCTACGAGAGCCTGCCCTACGCGCTGCGCGCAACGCTGCACGATCACCTGGGGCAGTTCGTCGAGCGAACGTTCGGTCAGTCGATCGAGCAGTACATCGATCTACTGGCCTATCATTACGACCGGAGCCAGAACGAGGCGAAGAAACGCATCTATCTGCAACGTGCGGGTGAGGTGGCGCAGGCGAATTACGCCAACGCCGCCGCCATCGATTACTACCAGCGGGTATTGCCGCTGCTGTCGCCGGAAGAGCAAACACCCGTCACGCTCAAGCTAGGGCACGTGCTGGAACTGGTAGGCCAGTGGCAGGCCGCCGGTGATTTGTATCGGCAGATGTTGGAGCAGGCTGGGCAGCTGGGCGATCGGCAAGCTCAAGCGCAATGCCAGACTGCTATCGGCGAGCTGTTCAGAAAACAAGGACGTTTCGCCGAGGCATTTGAATGGCTGGAGCGGGCGCGGGCCGAGTTTGAAGCGCTAGCCGACGCGTCGGGTGTTGGGCAGGTGTTGCATTATGCCGGGTCGCTGGCCGCGCAGCAGGGCAACTACGCGACGGCGCGCGCGCGGTACGAGCAGAGCCTGGCGATCCGGCGTAAGTTGGACGAGAAGCCGCACATCGCCAGCTTGCTCAGCAACCTGGGCGTTGTGGCGCGCTATCAGGGCAACCTCGAAGCGGCGCGCGCGCTACACGAAGAAGGCCTGCTGATCCGGCGCGAGCTAGGTGATCGCCGCGCCATTGCCGTGTCACTCAACAACCTGGGGAACGTCGCGTTGGATCAGCGCGATTATGCCGAAGCGCGCGCGCGGCTGGAAGAAGCCGTCGCGCTGCAACGCCAGGTCGGAGATAAAGCGTACATCGCCAACTCGTTGAACAATCTGGGGAACGTCGCACGGGCCCAGGGCGACTCGGCGCTGGCGCGCGCATTGTACCGCGAGAGCCTGACCATCAATTGGGAGATCGGAGACCGGTGGGCGATCGCGTATTTGCTTGAGGACATTGGGAGCATGGCCGCGCTGCAAGGCCGGCCGAAGCAGGCGCTGCGCTTGATCGGCGCAGCCGCGGCGCTCCGTGAAGCGATTGGCTCGCCCCTTTCACCGGCTGAACAGGCCAAGCTGGAGCAGTTGTTACAGCCCACCTTGCACCCGCTCGATGAAGCCGCGCAGGCCGCAGCCCGAACCGAAGGTCAGGCCCTGTCATTGGAACAGGCCATCGCGTACGCCTTGAGCGAATGCTAAAAGGGATGGCATGCTAACACCGTTCGAGCGCGGTCTGGTCGCTCACCTTATCGCCGATTGGCTGCTGCAAAACGATTGGATGGCTCGCAACAAAATCAGCCTGCGGCATCCGGCAGCCTGGGTTCACGGGTTGATTCAGGCGGTTTTGCTCGGTTGGGCGTTGGGCTGGCTGGCCGGTTTAGTCCTGGCGCTGTTTCACATGCTCGTGGATACCCGATTCTTGTTACGTTGGTGGCAGGGGTTTTTCGGGCAGACGACTGAGGGGACTTACGCTTCACACACGGCGATCTGGGCGGATCAGGTTCTTCACGTCGCGGCCATCGCCGCCTGGGTCGCGCTCGTGCCCGGTTGAGATCACAGTAGTAACGACTTCAGTCGTTAGTCGCCTCCCTGAACGACTGAAGTCGTCACTGCGCTTTACGGATTGATCGTCAGGTATTGAACGGCCACCCAACCTTCTCGACCCTGGGGGTCGGTGACGTGACGCCACTCGATGCCATCTTCCGTGGTGACCGGCGCATCGGGCAGCAGGGTCACTACCGTGCCATCGGGCAGATAATCGATCAAGTTCCCATTTGGCGCATCGCGCAAGCGCAAGCCAATCGTGCCGGTGTTGGTCACGGTGCCGGTTTGTAACGCGGGTGTCGCCGTAGCGGGCGAGAGGGTCGGCGTCGCCGTGGCGGGCAGCGTCGGTGTGGGCGACGGGCCAATCGTCGGCGGCGGCGAAGTCGGCGAAGGTGTCAGCGTCGGCGTGGCCGTCGGCGGCGGGTTCGCGATCGCGCTGCCGCCGACATTGAGGACGAACAAAATCGCAGCGAGCGCAATCAAGCCCAAACCCGTCATGCGGGCCCGGCGCATGCGATCGAGATGGACCTGCCGTTCCGTATCGAACAGCGCGCGGCGCGAGGCGCGCTGAGCTTCCTGGGTCTGCCAAAAAAAGACCAATGCCGCAAACCCGGCCACCACCGCGCCGATAGCCGCAACCCCAGCGATCAGTTCCACGGGATCCTTAGCCTCCTCACGCCGAATTGCAACTCATCCGGTAGAGTCGCCAACCTTGGCCGCTTCCCACAATTGATCCCACACTTCGGGTGACAGTTCGCGCAGTGTCTGGCCCTGTTCACGCGCGGCCTGTTCCATCTTGCGGAACCGCGCCGCCCAGCGCGCATTGGCCGCGCGCAGCGCCGACTCCGGATCGAGCTTGAGCCAGCGCGCTACATTCACCAGCGCGAACAACAAGTCGCCAAACTCCGCCGCGCGCGCTTCGGCGTCACGCGCTTCGGCGATCTCTCGAACTTCCTCGGCGACCTTGTCCAGCACACCCGCTACCTCCCCCCAGTCAAACCCGACGCGCGCGGCGCGCGACCCATACACCTCGGCCTGCGCCAGCGCCGGCAAACCCTGCGCCACGCCATCCAGCACGGACTCGCGCGCAGGTTTCTGCTCATCGGCGTGTTCCGCCTGCTTGATGGCGTCCCAGTTGCGTTTGACCTCGTCCACGCCCGATACATTCACGTCGCCAAAGACGTGGGGATGACGCCGGATAATTTTTTCCCGGATGCCGGCGATCACCTCGGGCATGCGAAAGGCTTCGGCGTCGGCGGCGATCTGCGTCTGGAGCACGATTTGCAATAACAAGTCACCCAGCTCTTCGCGCAACGCATCCTGATCGTCGGCGTCGATCGCCTCCAGCACCTCGTATGTCTCTTCGAGCAAATACGGCCGGAGCGATGCGTGCGTTTGCTCGCGATCCCACGGGCAGCCCTCCGGCGCGCGTAGCTGAGCGATGGTATCTTGAAAGGCGCTGAAGCCGCCCGTACGGGCTAAGGGCGGCACACAGAGCGTTGTCAAATGGGTGAAATCATCGCGTCGATCGATCTCGGCCAAGGGGAGATCAATCACGCGCGGTTGAGCCGTGCCGGCGGCGTGCACCAGGCGCATGGGGTGCTCCGGCGGATACTGGTTCATCAGCGTGAGCTTGACGTCCGATGCCAGCCCGCGCGAATACAGCTGCGCGAGCAGCGCGGGCCGATCGGGATCGAGCGGAGGATGATGGTGTGCGGCGATCTCAATCGCATCGGCAACCTGTAAACCGTCTAACCCGTCAAGCCCCAGCGCATCCAGCGTCGGCTCGACAAACGATAAGCCGGCCACCAGTCGTACGGGTATGTTATCGGCCGCCGCGAGCTCGAGAATGCGCGAGACGGTTGCTTCGCCCACCCGCGGATGCCCGGGCACCGCATAGATCACGCCCTGCGCGCGGCGGCTCAACGCCACCACCTCGGCCGCGATCGTCTCATACACGCGCGCAAAGTTTTCGTGTTGTTCGTAGACAGAATCAAACGAATGGAGGCGAACGGCGGCCGGCAGACCGGCTACGGTTGGGTGCTGAACCGTCCGCAAGTATACCTCATTTGCACTTGAAAGCACATCCCAGGCCGCGCGGGTCAACAGTGCGGGATCGCCTGGGCCGAGTCCAAGAATCGTGATCAGGGCCATGGTTTACGGATGACAAGGGCGGGCCGGCGTTGCGCCGGCCCGGCCCAATGGGTATAGCGAACAGCACCAGAGATCGGGAAACGGCTGCCGATGCAGGGCGTTCCGGTATCGGCAAACGGACACACGACCAGACAAGCGGGTGCAGATATGTGTGAGTCGATCAGCGCTTGGTGTATTGTGGGGCTTTGCGCGCGCGTTTCAGGCCGGGCTTCTTGCGTTCTTTGGCGCGTGCGTCACGCGTTAGAAATCCACCCTGGCGCAGCGCCGAGCGAAAGTTCGGATCGATGGCCAGCAGGGCGCGCGCCACGCCCATCCGCACGGCTTCGGCCTGGCCGGTGATGCCGCCGCCTTCGACTTTGACGCTGACGCTATATTGACCCTGCGTGCCGGTGGCGACCAACGGGCTGAGCAGCATGTAGCGGTCGATCTCGCGGCCGAAATACTGGTCGGCCGGCTTATCGTTGACCACGATGTGGCTGCCGCCGGGAATCAAGCGCACCCGCGCCACCGATGTCTTGCGACGCCCGACGCCTTCATAATACTCGCCTGCCATACTCTCTCCCTTTACAAATCCAACTGCTTAGGTTGCTGCGCGGCGTGCGGATGTGCGCCGCCGGCGTAAATCTTGAGTTTCTTGAACATCTTGCGCCCCAGGCGATTTTTCGGCAGCATACCCTTCACCGCCGCCGCCAGGACACGTTCGGGATGCCGCTGCAGTTGGTCGCGCAGCGTGATCGATTTCAAGCCGCCGATGTAACCGGAGTGGCGATAGTAGACTTTGCTGTCGAGCCGGTTGCCGGTGACTTTAAGTTTCTCGGCATTGACCACGACGACGAAGTCGCCGCAATCGAGCCAGGGCGTGAAGATCGGCTTATGTTTGCCGCGCAAGATCGCCGCGATACGCGAGGCGACGCGGCCCAGTGTCCGGCCTTCGGCATCGACCACGTACCACTCGTGCTGGATTTCCTCTTTAGTCGTGTTGTACGTCTTCACCTAAGTCCTCCAGAAACCCGGTTTCTGCGAGAAACCGGGTTTCTACCCGTTTCTCTTCGTTCGACGCAGGTCTCCAGCCGGGCGAGGCTTGAGACCTCGTCCGAGCCATTATCTAGTAGTTCACCCGCATCAGGCACAAGCCGTGCGGCGCGACCGTCGCTTCGGCCTGCGCACGATCGCGCGACTCCAAAATCTCCGCGAACCGCTCGACCGTGAGCTTGCCGCGCCCCACCGCGATAAGCGCGCCGACGATGCTGCGCACCATGCGATACAGAAAGCCGTTCGCCTCCAGGTCGATGGTCATCCACGGCGCCGCCTGGCCCACTTCCGCCCGAACCATCCGGCGCACAGTCGATTCGCCCGTCGTCGCCTGACCAAAGGCGGCGAAGTCGTGCTCGCCGATCAAGCGCCGCGCAGCCGCGTGCATCCGTTCGACGTCGAGCGGCTCGGAAACGTGCAGCGCATACAGCCGGTGCAGCGGATGTCGCAGCGGCGCGTTGTAAAGCGTGTAGCGATACTCGCGGCTGCGCGCCTGGTAACGCGGGTGAAAGTCGGCGGGCGACTCCAGCGCTTCCAACACCACAATCGCATCGGGCAAAACGGCGTTCAGCGCGCGCTGCAGATCCGCCACCGGATGCGACCACGGCGCGTCAAACGCGATGACTTGCCCGCTGGCATGGACCCCGGCATCCGTGCGGCCGGCGCCCAGCACCGTCAGCGCCTGGCCGGTGAGTTTCTCCAACGCCCGCTCGACCTCGCCCTGGATCGTCGGTTCGCGTTCGGCCGACTGGCGTTGAAAACCGTGATAGCGCGTGCCATCGTAGGCGATAGTGGCGCGGACGCGCATGCCGCTCAACTTTTGTAGGAGGCGACTCTCGCCGATCGCGGCATCTAGAGCTGCCTCCTACGGCCTTTATTCCTCGATGAGTTCGATCTTCACGATCGGCGCCGCGTCGCCCTTGCGCCGGCCCAGCTTAAACGTGCGGGTATAACCGCCGGTGCGGGTGGCATAGCGCGGGGCGATCTCGTCGAACAAGCGCTTGATCACGTCCGGGCCATATAGCACACGCGCCGCCCGTCGCCGCGCGCTGGCCGCGATCGCGGCGGCCGCTTTACGCAGGCCGTCTGCGTTAGCCTGCGCGATCCGCAGCAGTGCTTCGGCCTGGGTAGGTGTAACCCGGCGCGCTAAGGTAGCGCGGTCACCCGCCTTCGCCAGCTCCACCAGATCGTCCACACTGCCCCGGTCACGCGCCAGCGTGATCAACTTTTCGGCCTGACCCCGGATCGCATCGGCTCGCGCTTCGGTCGTGGTGATCGCGTCATACCGGAACAGATCGCTGATCAGGCCGCGCCGCAGCGCCAGGCGCTGGTCGGCGGGGCGGTTCAGTTTCTTGCCTGCTACTCGATGTCGCATGCTTGATATCCTCAGCGGCGAAGGTCGCCGTTATTCCTGATCGGATGCGATCTCGGGCGACTCGTCAGCCTGGATGATGCTCGCCGGTATGGCGTCATCTTTCAGGAATCCTTTTTGAATCAGTTTGTCGCGCAACTCGTTATAGGACTTCGCGCCGAAGTTGCGGATGGTGAGCATGGCGTCCTCGCCGCGCGCCAGCATCTCCAGCACTTCGCCGACGTTCGTGATACCCGTGCGCTTGAGCGAGTTGAACACCCGCACCGACAGATCGAGTTGCTCGATCGGCGTCTCGTAGATCTCTTGCGGGATCGACGAGGCCGTTTGCGGCGCTTTCTCCAACTGCGCTTCTTCGGTCACGCCGGCCACCAGCGAGAAATGCTGCATCAGGATGCGCGCCGACTGTGACAGCGCCTCCTGCGGCCGCATCGTGCCATCGGTCCAGATCTCCAGCACCAGCTTGTCGTAGTTCGTCATCTGCCCCACGCGCGCCCGTTCCACATCGAACCGGCTGCGCCGCACCGGGCTGAAGATGGCGTCCACGGGCAGCTCGCCGATCGGCAGCCGGCCGCGTTCCTCGGCCGGGCTATACCCTCGGCCCGGCTCGACCGTCAGCTCCAATTCGAGCCGCGCCTTGTCGTTGTCGACGGTGAACAGATATAGATCGGGATTGATGAGTTCGACTTCGGGCGGGCATTGGATATCGCTCGCCGTCACCGTTCCTTCGCCGCGCACTTCCAGGCGCAGCCGCACCGGCTCTTCGCCGTGCAACTTCACGCGCAGCTGCTTGACCTGCAGGATCACCTGCACCATATCCTCGCGCACGTGCGGAATATGGGTGAACTCATGATATACATCGCTCATGCGCAGCGAGGTCACCGCCGCGCCCGGCAGGCTGCTCAACAGCACGCGGCGCAGGGCGTTACCTAACGTGATACCATATCCCTGCTCAAGCGGGCCGATGATATAGCGGCCATAGTTGCGGCTCGATTCATCGGTCTCGATCTTGGGCAAAACCATGCTTAAACTAGCCAACTCTTGGCCTCCTTATCAACCGCCTGCCCATCAGGCGTACCGGCAAACGGCAGCCAGGGTTGCCCCCACGTCACTCTCACCCCGGAGGCGCGGAGAGCCGCGCCCTTCACACTTGCACCTGCGCTGTCCTGCCCGCCTGCCGGAGGCAGGACGGGCAAGTGCAGGTGTTGTTACCGGAGGAGGGCGGCGGTTGCGCAGAGAAGCTTGAGAACTCCGCGCACGCCGCGTCTCGGCGGTAAAACCTTAACGACTTAAGCCGCTCAGGTATTAGCGCGAGTAATACTCGACGATCAACTGCTCGTTGAGCTTGACGTCGATGTCTTCCCGGCCGGGCGGCGTCAATACCCGGCCCGACAGCTGCAGGGGATCGATGCTCAACCAGTGCGGCACGTTGTCGCCGCGCTCCGCTAAGTCTCTCGCCAAATCCTTGAAGTAAGTCGTCCTCCGGCTAGACGGGCGCACCGCGATCACGTCGCCAACCTTCACCAAGTGCGACGGCGCATCCAGGCGTAGGCCATTCACGTCGACGTGGCCGTGCTGCACCAGTTGCCGCGCCTGGGGGCGCGAGGTAGCCAGCCCCAGCCGATACACGACGTTATCCAACCGGCTCTCCAACATCTGGAGCAGCATCACGCCGGTCATGCCCTTGCTGCGCAACGCCGTGCTGAAATAGCGGCGGAACTGCCGCTCCATCACACCGTAGATTCGGCGCGCTTTCTGCTTCTCGCGCAGCTGCAACAGATAATCTGTCGAGCGTGCCCGCCCGCGTTTGAATTGCCCGGTTTTACCGTGCTGCCCTGGAGCGTAACCGCGCCGTTCAATAGCGCACTTCGGCGAAAGACAGCGTGCGCCTTTGAGGAACAGTTTCTCGCCTTCCCGGCGGCACAGTTTACACACGGGCCCAATCGTTCTGGCCATGCTTCCTCCTGTGGTGAATGAATAAGTAACAGGTAGACAGGTAATCAGGTACCTGTTTACCTCTTACCTGTTTACCCGCTCAGACTCTTCGTTTCTTCGGCGGCCGGCAACCATTGTGTGGAATCGGCGTGACGTCCGTGATCGACAACACGCGCAGGCCCGCTGCGGATAGCGCGCGCAGCGCCGATTCGCGGCCGGGGCCGGGGCCTTTCACATAGACATGCACTTCGACTACGCCCATATCCACCGCGGCTTTCGCCGCATTCTGGCCGGCCAGGCGGGCAGCGTAAGGCGTGCTCTTGCGGCTGCCTTTGAAGCCGGCCTGCCCGGCCGAGCTCCAGCTCAACACGTTGCCGTTCGGGTCGGTGATCGAGACGATCGTATTGTTGAAGGTCGCATTGATGTGGGCTTGCCCACGCGCAACATTGCGGCGCTGCTTCTTCGGGGCGGTGCGCCGACCGCGCTGACTACCTCCCATCGATACTTTCTCCTATGCCTTACTTCTTCTTAGCGCCGCGCCGCCGGCCACGCCCGGCCACCGTCTTCTTGGGGCCTTTGCGCGTGCGCGCGTTCGTCCGCGTGCGTTGGCCGCGCACCGGCAGGCCGCGCCGATGCCGCAGACCCCGATAACAACCGATCTCGGTGAGCCGCTTGATGTTGAGCGTCACCTCGCGCCGCAAATCACCTTCCACGACGTAACTGGATTCAATCATCTCGCGCAGCTTCGAAACCTCTGCCTCGGACAGGTCCTTGATCCGCGTGTCGGGATTGACACCCGTCTGGAGCAGAATGTCCCGGCTGCTGGTCGGGCCGATGCCGTAGATGTATCTCAGCCCGGCTTCCACCCGCTTGTTACGGGGCAGATCGACGCCTGCAATACGTGCCATGAGTCCTCTCCCGTCCTTCTAGCCTTGAACCTGCTTGTGCTTCGGGTTCGAGCAAATCACGCGAACCTTGCCTTTGCGGCGGATCACTTTACACTTGGGACAACGCTTGCGCACCGATGCGGTAACTCGCATGTTTAAACTCCTTCAAGGCGCAGCGCACGGGCCTGCGCTCCAAGCATGAATCCGTATCGGCGACTCTGGTCGCCGCCTACACTCTCACTCTCACAACTTCGTTAAAATTTCCGGATCGCTTTCGGTGATGGCGATCGAGTGCTCAAAGTAGGCAGAGAGCGATCCGTCGGCCGTGACTACCGTCCAGCCATCTTCGAGCACGCGGGTTCGCCAATCACCGGCTGAGACCATCGGTTCCAGGGCGAGCGTCAAACCCGGTTTCAGCACAAGGCCGCGTCCGGCCCGGCCAAAGTTCGGCACTTGCGGCTCTTCATGCATCTGGCGCCCCACGCCGTGACCGGTGTACTCGCGGATAATGGAGAAGCCGCGCGACTCCACGTACTGCTGCACCGCCGCTGAAATATCGCCGGCGCGATGACCGGCTCTGGCTTGCGCGATGCCGGCATACAGGCTGCCTTCGGTCACTTCGATCAGCTGGCGCGCCCTCGGGCTGACCTCACCGATCGCCAGCGTCGAGCCGGCGTCGCCCACGTACCCCTTGTACGTCACACCGACATCCAGGCTTAGAATATCGCCGTCTTTCAAGCGGCGCTGGCTGCTCGGGATGCCGTGCACCAGCTCGTGATTGATCATGGTGCAAATATTCGCCGGGTAACCGTGATACCCTTTAAAGGTCGGGCGCCCGCCCCGGCGCTGGATCAGTTCAGCCGCCGCCCGATCGAGCTCAACCGTCGTCACGCCCGGCCGCGCCACCTCGCGCATCAGCGCCAACACTTCGGCCACGATGCGTCCGGCCTGGCGCATCAACTCAATCTCCTGCGCCGATTTCAAAACGATCATACGCTGCGGAGCGTCCGAGGCTGCCCGGCGTTCCGATCTTCCCTCTCGGATTATGCCTCAGCGCGTTCGCATTTCGAGCGCGCGATCGCGTCCAAAATATCCCGTTGAACCGCTTCGATCGACTGCCGACCGTCGATCTCGACCAACAAGCCGTGCTGCCGGTAATAATCGACCAGGGGCATGGTTTGCTCCAGATAGACATGGATACGTTTGCGATGCACTTCTGGATTATCGTCTGCGCGCTGCGTCACCGCGCCGCCACACCGGTCACAGATACCTGGCGTGCGCGGCGGATTGGTCACCATATTGTAAATCGCGCCGCACTGGCTGCACGTCCAGCGGTTCGTCAATCGTTCGAGGAGCACTTCCGTGGGTGCGGAGATGAACAACACCACACACACCGCCGCATCCTCTTCAGCCAGCAAGCGGGCCAGCGCATCCGCCTGCGCGGCTGTGCGCGGAAACCCATCCAGCAGCGCACCCTCGTGTGCATCGGGCTGCTCGATGCGCTCCTTCAGCATCCCGATGGTCACCGCATCCGGTACCAGCTCGCCCCGCGCCATGTAATCCTTGGCCAGTCGTCCCAGCGCCGTCTCGCGCTTCAGATGATCGCGGAACAGGTCGCCGGTGGCGATGTGCGGCAACTCCAAATGCTTGATCAGCAGCTCCGCCTGCGTGCCTTTTCCCACGCCGGGTGGGCCGAACAACAGTATGTAGTCCGCCAAGTGTTATCGGCCTTTCTCCCCCGCTTCTCTCGTTGGCCGGTTAGGTGGTGGGCGGGTGGGCCGCTTGGCGCAACCAACTACCCAGCTATTCAACGAACCAACTATTTGATGAAGCCTTCGTAATGGCGCATCAACAGCTGCGCTTCCAACTGGCGCATCGTATCCAGGACGACGCCGACCACGATCAGCAGGCCCGTGCTCAGCACCGAGAAGTTCGTCGCGTTCGGGATCAGCGGCGCATTGTTAAATCGAATCTCGCTCAACAGGAAGGGCAGAATCGCCACCATGCCCAGAAACAGCGCGCCCGCCAGCGTGATCCGCTTCGTCACACCGGTAATATACTCTTCGGTCCGCTTGCCCGGCCGGATGCCGGGAATAAAGCCGCCTTGCTTCTGCAACGAATCGGCCAGGTTCTGTTGCTGCATGATCACGCTCGTGTAAAAGTAGGTGAAGCCCACCACCAGCAAAAAGTACAAGAGCCAGTAAATCCACGAGGACGCGTGCCGCCCGCCGCTGAAAATTTGGCTCAGATTCTGGAAGAACAGCGCCACGCCCGTGTTCGTCGAGTTGACGAAGAAGTTGGCGATGATCGCCGGCAACGTCAGGATCGACTGGGCCAGGATCAGCGGGATCATGCCGGCCGTATTGACGCGCAGCGGGATATGCGTGGCGCCGCCGCCGTACACTTTGCGACCGCGCACCCGCTTGCCATACTGCACCGGGATTCGGCGTTGCCCTTCCTGGAAAATGACGATCACAAAGATCACCGCGACCAGGACCACGATGAACGCGATCAGCGATTGCAGCGCCGTGGCCGGGTCGCTCAACAGGCTGGCGATATTGCTGGGCAAGCGCGACACGATGCCGCCGAAGATGATGATCGACATGCCCTGGCCGATGCCCTGCTCGGTGATCAGGTTGCTGATCCAGATGGCGAACGTCGTCCCCGCCACCATCGACGCGATGACGGTGATCGTGCGCAGCGGGTCGATGCCCCAACCCGCGATCAGTTCGGCGCCGCCGAACAATTGAATTTGCCCGATCGCCTGCAACATCGCCATCGGGATCGCCAGCAAATAAGTGTACTGCTCGAGCTTGCGCCGACCCTCGGAGCCTTCTTCCCGCACCAACCGCTCCAGCGCCGGGATCACGCCGGTGAGCATTTGGATCACGAGCGAGGCCGTGATATAGGGGTACACCCCATTCGCCAGCAGCGAGAAGTTGGTCAGGCCGCCGCCGGACAACAGGTTCAGCACGCCTACCAACGGCGCGCCCGCCGTCTGGCCGCCGAGCACTCTCGCCAACTGCTCGCGATCCACGCCCGTAACCGGGACGTGGGACGCGGCGCGGTAAATCACCAGCATCAACAGCGTGAACAAGATGCGGCGCCGCAGGTCGGGCAACAAGAACGCATTTCGAACCGCTTGGATCATAGTGAGCCCTCGGAAGGATCAGACATGAAGGCTGAAAACATTACTTCATCCCTCTGTCTCACCTGCACTTGCGCTGCGCGCAGCGCAGGTGCAAGTGTCAGCTTTCATCCTTGAAAATCTCCACCGCGCCGCCGGCCGCTTCGATCTTGCGCCGGGCCGCTTCGGAGCAGCGGTGCGCCTTCACCGTGATCGGCCGATCGATTTCGCCCTGAGCCAGGATCACCACTGGGTCACCGGCCGATTTCAACAGCCCGTGTTGCGCCAGCACTTCCGGCGTGATCGGCTCGTTCACTTCGAGCGCGGCCAGCTTGACCAGGTTGATCGGAACGTAGTGAATTTTACCGCGCGAGGTGAAACCGACCCCGCGCATGAACGGCAGCTTGCGCACCAGCGGCAGGTTGCCGCCTTCGAAGTACGGCGCTTTCACACCGCCCGCGCGCGCGTGCTGACCTTTGCGACCACGGCCGGCGTACGTACCTGAGCCCGAACCCAGGCCGCGACCCACACGTTTAGGTTTCTTCTTCGAGCCTTCGCTCGGCTTGAGATCGTGCAGTTTCATTTCACACCTGTGCGCGGCGTCTTCCGCCGCCGATTGCGAGGCGTTTCCAGACGCCGCTTACGAAGCAGTCGCCGCCGCAGGATTCACTTCCTCCACCGCGACCAGATGCGGCACCTTGGCGATCATGCCGCGTATCACCGGCGTATCCGCCTGTTCCACCATCTGGTTCACCCGGCGCAAGCCCAACGCGCGCACGGTGCGCTTCTGGCGCTCGGCATAGCCTGTCGGGCTTTTGACCAGCGTGATGCGCAACGTCTTGCCGACCGCACCCGACTCATTGCTGTTGCTTGGCATTGGTCCTTCTCCAGAACGGTACAACGTCTCCGGTCGCCTTGCCGCGTATCTTCGCCACCACTTCGGGCGACCGCAACTGGCGTAGACCCGCCAGCGTAGCGCGGATCACGTTCAGCTTGTTGTTGCTGCCCATCGACTTGGTCAGGATATCGTGGACGCCGGCCGCCTCTAGCACGGCCCGCACGCCGCCGCCGGCGATCACGCCGGTACCGGGCGAGGCCGGCTTCAGCATTACTTCGGCGCCCGCCGATTTGGCGATGACCGAGTGCGGGATCGTCGTGCCGTCGAGCACCACCGGCCGCATCGCGCGCTTGGCGCGCTCGGACGCCTTGCGAATCGCGTCGGGCACCGCGCGGCTCTTCCCCACGCCAATCCCGACGTTCCCGCGATTATCCCCCACGACGACGACCACCCGGAAGGCAAAACGGCGCCCGCCCTTGATCACTTTCGCCACGCGCGAGATATCCACCACGCGCTCGTCCAGTTCCTCGCGCGGCTCCTCGAACACTTCGCGATCGCGCCCTTCGGTTGAGACTCTCCGTTTCGCCATTAGAACTCCAATCCCGCCTCGCGGCCGGCCTCCGCCAACGCCTTGACGCGCCCGTGATAGCGATACCCGCCTCGATCGAAGACGACCCGCTTCACCCCGGCCGCCTGCGCGCGTTGCGCCAGCAGCGCGCCGACCCGCTGGGCCTGCTCGGTCTTGTTGAGCGCCGCGACTACCTCGCGCAGGTCCTTGTCCAGCGTCGACGCCGACGCTAACGTTCGGCCCTGTTCGTCATCGATGATCTGGGCGTAAATGTGCTCCAGACTGCGGAACACATTCAAGCGCGGCCGCGCCGCCGTCCCGCTCACGTTACGCCGCACCCGAATGTGGCGGCGGATGCGCATTTCATTGCGACTATTCGCCATCGTCTAACCTCATCAGAGAGTTGGTAGCCTGGTAAATTGGTCAGGACTTACGCAGTTGCATGTTGCTGCCGCAGTTGTACTGCGGCAGATGGGGCGGCGGCAGTGCAACTGCCGCACCAACTGCGTAAGTCCTATTGGTATTATCGCCGCTTTACCATCTACCCCTCGACCAACACCACCTACCCAACCTTCCCAGCCTTACCCGCCTTGCGGCGGACGACTTCGCTGTCGTAGCGAATACCCTTGCCCTTGTAAGGCTCCGGCGGTCGCAGTTTGCGAATGATGGCGGCCACCTGGCCCACCTGCTCCCGATCCGCGCCTTCGATCGCGATCGTGCGCGCTTTGGGGTCGGCGCTGAGCTTGATGCCCGGCGGCGGCTCGACCCGGATCGGGTGCGAGTAGCCCAGATGCAGCATCAGCGCCTTGCCGCCGCTCACCATCTCCGCGCGATAGCCGACGCCCTCGACCACCAGCACCTTGCGAAAGCCCTCGGTGACGCCCTTCACCATATTCGCCAATAAGGCGCGCGTCAGGCCGTGCAGCGCGCGATGCTGTCGCTCATCGCTGGGTCGGCTCACGTTCAACGTCCCCTCATCCAGCGCGATCTGCATATCGGGATGGAAGGTGCGCGCCAGTTCGCCGCGCGGGCCTTGCACCTCGACGTGCTGACCGTCGATTTTTACTTTGACTCCGGTTGGGACCGGCACGGGCTTGCGTCCAATTCTCGACATCTTACTCTCCTGTGGGAGGCAACTCCAGTCACCGACCTACCGCCACCGCTCTACCACACGTAGCATAGGACTTCGCCGCCCACGTTAAGCCGGCGGGCCTGCTGTCCGGTGATCACGCCTTTCGGCGTCGACAGGATGGCGATCCCCATCCCCGATTTCACCCACGGAATCTCGTCCTTGTTGGTATACACCCGGCGACCCGGCTTGCTGATGCGTTGCAGGCCATTGATCGCCGGCGTGCGGCTGCGCCGCTCACCACTATACTTCAGCCACAGCCGCAAGGTAGCGCGGCCGCCGTTCTGAGTGATTTCCACATCCTGAATGTAGCCTTCGTCCTTCAGGATCGCAGCGATAGCGACCTTGATCTGGCTGCTGGGCAGCGCCACGCTGGCGTGCCCCACCATGATAGCGTTGCGCACGCGAGTCAACATATCGCCGATCGGATCGCTCACACTCATCTTAAATCGCTCCTCTGAACTCGTATCCGCCGTAGTCCCCCGCTATGCTGTGGCGCGGGCGGACGCAGTTCAATGTACTTAAGCTGCTCGTTCGCTCACCAGGATGCTTTGGCGACGCCGGGGATCACGCCTTGCAGCGCCAGCTCGCGGAAACAAATGCGACATAGGCCGAACCGTCGAATGTAGCCGCGCGACCGGCCACAGCGCCGGCAACGATTGCGCACCCGGATGGGATATTTGCGATGCAGCTCGCGATTGATCATCGACTTTTTTGCCATTTAGCTGCTCCTGAAAGGCATGCCGATCAACTGTAAAAGCCGGCGGCCCTCTTCATCCGTCGGCGCGGTGGTGACAATCGTAATCTCCATCCCGCGCAGTTTATCGATCTTGTCGTATTGGATCTGTGGGAACATGATCTGCTCGCGCAGGCCCAGCGTGTAATTGCCGTGTCCATCAAACGCATCGGGCGAAATACCCCGAAAGTCGCGGATGCGCGGCAGCGCCAGGTTCGTCAATACATCCAGAAAGTTCCACATCCGATCCCCGCGCAGCGTCACCTTGACGCCGATGGCGCGTCCGGCGCGCAGCTTGAAGTTGGCGATGTCGCGACGCGCCTTCGTGATCACCGGCTGTTGGCCGGTGATCAGCCGCAGATCGGCCACCGCGCCATCCAGGGTCTTGGCATTCTCCAGCGCCTCGCCGGCCCCGATGTTGACCACAATCTTTTCGATGCGCGGCGCCTGCATCACGTTGCGGTACCCGAAATCTTTCACCAAGGTCGGAACAATTTCCTGCCGATAGCGTTGCTTCAGATTAGCCATTTCGTTTAAACTCCACCCGACGGTGAGCGCGCGGCCGCTTGGGTCCGCGTCGCAGGTCGGAAGCGCACTCAGCGCGCCCGGCTAGATTTCAGTGTCACTCTTTTTCGCGAACCGCGTCTTGGCGCCGTCGGGGTTCGTCCTGAACCCGATGCGCGTCGGTTCGTTCGTCTTCGGATCCACCAGCATCACGTTCGAAATGTGAATGGGCGCTTCGAATTCGATGATACCGGTCTGCGTCTGACCCCGGCCGGCGCGTACCGGGCGCTGCGCCTTCTTCACGATATTAACGCCGCTCACCACCACCCGCTTAGCCTTGGCATCCACGCGCTGCACCGTGCCGCGCTGGCCCTTGCCTTCACCGGCGATGACGACGACGGTATCGCCTGCCTTGATCTTACTCGCCATTGCACTTTGCTCCCACACTTCGTTGTTTCTGCCGCAGTACAACTGCGGCAGTCAGGCTGGCCGTGCGACTGCCGGCCTAACACCGCGTATCGCCTACTACAGAACCTCGGGCGCCAGAGAGACAATCTTCATGAACCCTTTGTCGCGCAACTCGCGCGCCACCGGGCCAAAGATGCGCGTCCCTTTAGGGTTGTGCGATTCCGGATCGATGATGACGGCGGCGTTGTCGTCGAACCGGATGTAGCTGCCATCCGGTCGCGCATACTCCTTCGCCGTGCGCACAATCACCGCACGCACGACTTCGCCCTTCTTCACGGCCGCGTTAGGCGTGGCCTGTTTGACGGCCGCCACGATGATGTCGCCCACGTACCCATAACGCCGGGTTGAGCCGCCCATGATGTGCATGCACAGGATTTCGCGCGCGCCGGTGTTATCGGCCACGACCAGACGTGTCTCGTGCTGAACCATGCTGCTACCCTCGTGCTTTCTCGACGATCTCTTCGACGATCCAGCGCTTGTCGCGGCTGATCGGCCGCGATTCCACAATCCGCACCAGGTCGCCCGCGCGCGCCGTATTGCCTGCGTTATGCGCCTTGAACTTGCTGGCGCGTCGAATGACCTTGCCGTACAACGGATGGCGCTGCAGGCGCTCGACCGTCACCACCACGGTCTTATCCATCTTATCGCTGGTCACGCGTCCCACCAGCCGCTTACGTCGCTCGTTCATTTCTTACCTCGTTGCAAGACAGATCGTAACGATCGGCGACGCGGGGCGGGTTCGGCCGCCTGCGCTTGGTCCGTCTCGCCGAGGCCGGCGCGCGCCGCTAACTCGCGCTCGCGCAGAATCGTCTTCAAACGCGCGACATCCCGGCGCAGCACCGTCACGCGATTGAAGTCTTCCAGCTGGCCCGAAGCAGCCTGAAAGCGCAGATTGAACAGCGCCTTGTGCGTCTCGTCGATCTTGTTCTTAATCTCTTCTGTGTTCAGCCCGCGAATCTCGGCGGCGTTCATTGCGCGGCCTCCTGCTCCCCCACGGTCAGGTCGCGGCGCCCGATCACTTGCGTCTTGATCGGCAGTTTGTGCGCCGCCAGGCGCAGCGCCTCGCGCGCCACACCGGGTTCCATACCGCCGACTTCCAGGATGATACGACCCGGCTTGACGACGGCCACCCAGTGGTCGACCGCGCCCTTGCCCTTGCCCATGCGCGTTTCAGCGGCCTTCTGTGTCACCGGTTTGTCCGGGAATATGCGAATCCACAGCTTGCCGCGCCGCTTGGCATAGTGCACCACGGCGCGCCGCGCCGCTTCAATCTGCCGCTGCGTCATCCAGCACGGCTCCAGGGCCTGCAAGCCGTACTCGCCGAACGACACTTCGACGCCGCGCGATTCCTTGCCTTTCATGCGGCCGCGCTGCTGCTTACGGAACTTCACTCGTTTTGGCATTAACATCGTCATTCACCTTCATCGATAGCAGCCTCTGGACATCGGCATCGGTCGGCGACGCCTGTCGCCGACCATGCGCGCCGACTATGCCACTGCCCCGGCCGTCGATTCCTCTGGCCGGGCTTCCGGCAGCACCTCGCCTTTATAAATCCACACTTTCACGCCGATGCGGCCATACGTCGTCAGCGATTCGGCCTTCGCAAAATCCAGATCGGCGCGCAACGTGCTGCGCGGGACGCGACCCTCCATCACCGTTTCCCGGCGCGCCATTTCGGAACCGGCCAGCCGGCCCGCGCAGGTGATTTTGATGCCTTCCGCGCCGGCGCGCATCGCCTGCTGGATCGCGCGCTTCATCGCCCGGCCGTGGCTGATGCGGCGCTCTAGCTGGCCGGCGATGTTCTCCGCCACCAGGGCTGCATCCAGATCGGGCTTGGTGATCTCCTCCACTTCGAGCTTCACCTTCTTGCCCGACTTCTTCTCCAGCGTTTCGCGCAACAGCTTCACCGCCGCGCCTTTGCGCCCGATGATGATGCCGGGCTTTGCGGTATGGATGGTAACGATCAACTGGTTCGGAAAGCGCTCGATGTCGATGCGCGAGACACCCGAGCGGCCTACCTGCGACATGATGTAGCGGCGCAACTGCATGTCTTCATTCAACATCTCCAGATACTGCGTGCCCCGCTTGGCGAACCAGCGCCCTTGCCAGTCGCGCACCACTTTCAGACGAAATCCATACGGATGAACTTTTCGGCCCATATCCACTCCTAGTCCTAGCGTTCTGACAAGACCACCGTGATATGCGAAGACCGGCGCGTGATCGGCTTGAACCGCCCCCGCGCGCCGAAGCGTCGCCACTGGCGGCGCGGGCCTTCGTCGGCGCGAATTTCCTTGACCACTAGATCGCTGCGGGTAAGACCCAGATTCTCTTCGCCATTGGCCGCCGCCGAGGCAATCACCTTCGACACCGGCTCGGCCGCCGCCATGGGCATAAACTTCAGCAAGGCCAACGCTTGCTCGACGCCCAGGCCACGCACCTGGTCAACCACCAGGCGCACTTTGCGCGGCGACAACGGAATGAAGCGGGCAACCGATCGAGCTTCGAATGCCATTGCGTCGTCTCCCTTCTACCCGCTGACCTCGGTGGTCTTTTCCCGGGTGGAATGACCCCGGAAGGTTCGGGTGGGCGCGAACTCGCCTAGCTTGTGACCGACCATGTTCTCGGTGATGTAGATCGGGATGTGACGCCGGCCGTCATGCACCGCGATAGTATGGCCAACCATCTGCGGGAAAATCGTTGAGGCCCGACTCCAGGTGCGCAGCACTTTCTTGTCGCCGCTGCGATTCATCGCTTCAACTTTTTTCAACAGTTTCGGGCTGATAAACGGACCCTTTTTGAGTGATCGTGACATAGCTCAATCTCCCTGTCAGCGGCGCTTGGTGACGCGGCGGCGCACAATCAAACGATCGGTGCGCTTGTTGACGCGCGTGCGCTTGCCGCGCGTGGGCTTGCCCCAGGGGCTTTTAGGCCCCGGCATGCCCGTCGGCGATCGGCCCTCACCGCCGCCATGCGGATGATCACGCGGCGACATGGCCGTGCCGCGCACGGTCGGCCGGATGCCCATACGGCGCTTGCGACCCGCCTTGCCCAGCTTGATATTGGCGTGATCCAGATTGCCCACCTGGCCGATCACGGCATAGCACGCATCGAACACCTTGCGCATCTCACCCGAAGGCATGCGCAGCGTCACATAGCCGCCATCCTTGGCCAGCACTTGCGCATACACGCCCGCCGCCCGGATCATCTGCGCGCCACTGCCCGGCTGCAGCTCCACGTTGTGTACCAGCGTGCCAAGTGGAATATCGCTCATCGGCAGGGCATTGCCCAGACGCACTTCGCTGCCCGGCCCGCTGACGACGGCATCGCCCACTTTCAGCCCGTCCGGCGCGATAATGTAACGCTTCTCGCCGTCGCTGTAGTTCAGTAACGCAATACGCGCCGTCCGGTTCGGATCGTACTCGATCGCCGCAACGCGCGCCTGGATGCCGTGCTTATCGCGCTTGAAGTCGATCAGCCGATAACGGCGCTTGGCGCCGCCGCCGCGATGGCGCACCGTCACCCGACCTTGCGCATTGCGCCCGCTGTGCTTCTTCAACCGCACCGTCAGCGAACGCTCCGGCTCGGTTCGGGTGATATCTTCAAAGGTGTCGCCGGTCATGCCGCGTCGACCGGGCGAGGTTGGTTTATACTTCTTGATTGCCACCGGGATTCTCCTTAGACCTGCGAGGTCTTCACAAGACTTTTCTCCGCAGCGATGCCACAGAAAAGTCAAGACCTTGCAGGTCTTACCTTACACACCCTCAAATAACTCGATGCGCTGATTGGCCGCCAGCTGGACAACGGCCTTCTTCCAGCCCGGATGCCGGATGGCCTGCTTGGCCTTCTTCCCGATCTGACGGCTGCGCATATAACGGCGCCGCTTGGCCGGCTGGTTGATGACCCGCACGGTGACCACGTTGACTTTGAAGATTTCTTCGACGGCTTGTTTGACCAGGTTCTTATTTGCCCGCGCATCGACTTCAAAGGCATACTGATTCAAATCGCGCAGGTACGTCGTCTTCTCGGTGATCAGCGGGCGTTTCAATACTTCGTGTAGATGCATCTTCGAACTCCAATCAACCCAAAATGCCTTCGATGACCGACAGCGCACTTTGCGGCATCAGGACGATATTCGAACTCAACAGATCGCGGACGTTTAGATATTGCGCGCGCAGATACTGCACCTCGGCCAGGTTCCGGATCGAGCGCTCCACATTCGGGCTGCCCTCCGGCAGCAAGATCAGCGTCTTGCTGCCGATCCCCAGGTTGCGCAGCAGGCCGGAGATGGTCGAGGTTTTCGGCGCGTCTACCGTCAACACATCGAGCACCACGATTTGGTTCTCCGCCGCCTTGGCCGAAAGCGCCGCGCGCAACGCCGCCCGGCGCATCTGTTTCGGCATGCGCTGCTCGTACGAGCGCGGGATCGGGCCGAAGACCGTGCCGCCCTTGCGCCACTGCGGCGCTTTGCGACTGCCCTGCCGCGCGCGGCCGGTATGCTTCTGCTTCCACATCTTGCGGGTGCTGCCGTTGACCTCGCCGCGCGTCTTGGTCTTGGCGGTGCCCTGCCGCGCATTCGCCAACTGGCGCGTCAGCGCCTGATGCATCAGCGCGGTATTGATCGGGGCCTCAAAGATCGCCTGGTTCAATTCAATTTCGCCGACATTCTCGCCGGCCATGTTCTTCAGAGGAACCTTCATGCTGCCGCTCCTTAGCGGGAAGGGTACACAAGTATCAGGTATACAAGTATGAAGCACCTGCCTACTTGCTACCCGTTTACCCTCTACCGGTCTACCTTCTACCTGCTCCCTCGTTACCCGCTCACCTTTTCCGCACTTCCTGCACCAGCACCAGATCGCCATTCGCGCCCGGCACGCTGCCGCGCACGCCGATCAAGTTGCGCTCGGAATCGATCAGAACCACATCTAAATGTTGCGACGTCACCCGATCTTGGCCCATGTGGCCGGCCATCTTCTTACCCTTGATGATCTTGCCGGGCGTCGTGCCCGCGCCGATCGAGCCAGGGGCGCGTCCCCGATCCGACTGGCCGTGCGTGCGGGGGCCGCCGGAGAAACCGTGCCGCTTCATGTTGCCGGCGAACCCTTTGCCCTTCGAGGCGCCAATCACATCCACCCGATCGCCCACCTGGAAAATATCGACCTTAATTTCCTGGCCTTCGGTGTATTGCTCGTCTTCGCTGATGTGAAACTCGCGCAGCGTCCGCACCGGCGGCACTTCGGCGGGCAGCTTCTTGCGCTGAGGGTGTTTCTCATCCGTCTTCAGCAACCCCAGATGGCCCCGCTCGCCCTGGCTAAGCCGCTCGGCTCGCTTGACCGGATTGAAGCCAAGCTGGATCGCCTGGTAACCGTTCTTCTTCACCGTGCGCACTTGAATCACGTAGCACGGGCCGGCCTCGATCACGGTAACCGGGACGCGCTCGCCTCGCTCGGTAAAGATTTGCGTCATCCCGACTTTTTTGCCCAAGATGCCCTTCATATTAGACCCTCGTAAGACGATTGGCTAGTTGGATCGTTTGATAATTGGTTATCGGCGAACCAACTATCCAACTAACACACCAGCACACGACTAGACCGCCTAGAACTTAATTTCGATATCCACGCCGGCCGGCAAGTTCAGCCGCATCAGCGTATCGATCGTTTTCGAGTCCGGATCGAGCACGTCGATCAGGCGCTTGTGCGTGCGAATCTCGAAGTGCTCCTGGCTGTTCTTGTCGATGAACGCGCCGCGCTGCACGGTGAACCGCTCGATGCGCGTCGGCAGCGGCACCGGCCCTACGGTCGTCGCGCCCGTGCGTTCAGCCGCCTCCACGATGCGCTTGGCCGACTGATCCAGAAGACGATGATCGTACGCTTTGAGACGAATGCGGATTCTTTGCTTGACCATTGATTTGCTCACTTTAGAAACCCGGTTTCTCGGAGAAACCGGGTTTCTGTCAATTTCCTATTCATGAATTTTGGTAATGACGCCGGCGCCGACGGTCAAGCCGCCTTCCCGAATCGCGAAGCGACTCCCCGCCTCCAACGCCACCGGGATGATCAACTTCACCGTCATGTTCACATCATCCCCCGGCATCACCATCT
>DATDPU010000131.1:0-17702 GCA_035292585.1 Anaerolineae bacterium
GAATGTGTCGACGACCTGTTGCGCTATGCGCGTGATCGTTTCAGTGCTATAGTCCATGCTGAGCCTCGGGTAGGGTGGGTTTTGACCAACTGCGATCCTACCCCAGGCTCATTCTCCCTGACAACCTTTGCGTGCACACTCGTCTATTGTTGAGAGGGTCTCACATGCTTGACACTCCTCGCATCTTGGTAAGTCGTCCGCTTGAGACTGCAGAACAGGATTGCGCCTGCTCCAGTGATGGAGCGCTGCCCAAAATCGCTTGGACACCGGCACATGAGTCTGCGGAGTCCGATTGCGCCTGTCCCGATCACGGCGCCACTCGCCCGGCTGATCAAACGCCTTTCGATGTGTCTTTGCGCTGGCAACGGCAGGCTGGACTGTATCGCGCTGGACTCCGCGACACTCACGAACTTGTCTGTAACCCGCATGACGATACAGGTGTAATCGTTTTGAATTCTGCAGCTCGACGAATACTCGATGCCTATGCAGCTCCCCAAACGCCAACCGAAGCTGTCCACACCCTCTCGTCTTTTGCCCACTCGGACGTCCTAAGTGCAACACAGCAACTCGCCGCGCTTGGCCTCCTGCGCTCACCGTCACTCACAGTCCCCATGAAACGCCCGGAACCGCAAACGCTCACCGCCTGGCTGCACGTGACCAACGCTTGTAACCTGCGCTGCACCTACTGCTATCTCAACAAGACCAATTCAGCCATAGATGAAGCCGTTGGGCGTGCCGCAGTTGACGCTATCGTTCGTTCTGCCCTCAGACATGACTTCCAAACGGTAAAGCTGAAGTACGCAGGCGGTGAGGCTACGCTCAACTTTCCCCTGGTGATGGCGCTTCACCATTACGCTAAAACTCGGGCCGCCGAGTACGGTCTGCAGCTTCGTGAAGTGGTTCTGAGCAATGGCATCGGCTTGACGCCGTCTATGTTTGACTTCATGCACAACGAGAATATCCGGCTGATGATCTCGCTCGACGGGATCGGCGCGGCGCACGACGCCCAGCGCGTGTTCGCGAACGGTAAAGGTTCCTTCTTACAAGTCTCCCGCTCCATCGAGCGTGCGCTAGCTCGTGGCTTGTCTCCGCATCTCTCGATTACCGTTACTGCCCACAATGCCGACTCATTGGCCGATGCAGTGGTTTTTGCCCTTGACCGCGATCTGCTCTTCAACCTCAACTTCTTCCGCGAGAATGAATGCGCCGCCGGCTTCGGCGACCTACGCGCTGGCGAGGCGAAGCTCATCGCCGGGATGCGCCGCGCCTTTGCCGTTATTGAAGAACGCCTCCCTCGCCGGAGCTTGATCGGCGCGCTAGTGGATCGCTCGGCCTTCAATAGCCCGCACGATCGGGCATGCGGCGCAGGTCATAGCTACCTGGTGATCGATGAGAAAGGCGGCGTCGCGCGTTGCCAGATGGAAATCGAGAAAACGGTCGCAGACGTGTTTGTCGAAGACCCGCTGCTGGCTGTGCGCGAAGTACGCGATGGATTCCAGAACATCCCGGTGGATCAGAAAGAAGGCTGTCGCGACTGCGAGTGGCGGTACTGGTGCGCGGGTGGCTGCTCGCTTTTGACGTTCAAGATGACTGGCCGCAGCGATATTCAGTCTCCGAACTGCAACATTTATAAGGCGCTCTACCCTGACGTTCTGCGACTGGAAGGGTTGCGCTTGCTGAAGTGGGCGAATTTGCCCGTCCAGTGAACTGTTCTTTCACAATAGGGAGTGCGCTGAGAGCGGGATATCCCGCTCTCACTTTTTGACGCTATGCAAGTGCTTGTTTGTTGAATCAGCTACTTGGTGGGCAGTTGCAGCAGCACGTTGAGCATTGCTTGCGGCGTGGGGGGATCGCCGGGAACGCGTGCCGCAATATAGGGTTCTAGCTCCGGCGGGAGGCCGATCACATCCGGTGAGTCTTTGAAAATGCCCCGGCCGAGCGCGTCGTCACCCACCAGGACGATGCGGCGCGGGTCCGGCATGGCTTCGAACGTGAACATCAGCGCCTCGCGCAAGCGGCGGGTGATCGGGCCGGTGACCAGCAACACATCGGCATGGCGCGGCGAAGCCACTAGACGAACGCCAAACCGTTCGGCGTCGTAGACCGGGTTGAACAGGTTGGCGATTTCAATCTCGCAGTCGCCTGAAGAACCTCCGCCGAAGTGGCGCACGAAGATGGAGCGATGGCCGACTGAGCGTCTGGTCTCGGTATAGAGATTTCGTTGGGTGAAGAGGTTCTGTAAGTTCTGGAGGGCCTGCTGGGTCAAGTCAAAAACTGTCATCACAGATCGTTCCCGGCGTAGGAAAGGTTGAAGCTCTTGTTCACGATTGGAAAATCGCCGAGCAGCGTTTCGAATGGCCGCGCTTTGTCGTCCTCGGAAATGTGTGGCTCGATAGCGGCTTTAAGTGCCGGCCAGTTAAGACACGAAGGGTCGGTGACTTTGCAGCGATAGATACGCTCGAATTTATCTTTCATCAGCCAGTATACGACTGGCCCGCGCCATCCTTCCGCATCGCCCAGCCCAAATCGAAAGTTGGGCGCCCGCCGCAAGTTGATGTCTGCGCGGTACTCCCTCTCTGTCCAGGCATTATCCCACAGAGACAAGACCTGCTCAATCAATTTAGTTGAGCCGGCGACTTCAGCGACTCTTATCGCGTACCGCGCGTAAGCGTCACCGGCTGTCCGTTCGCTTACCGCGTACGGGTCGATCTCCAGTAGCGGAGTTTTGAGGTCCGCGCTGATCTCTGGGAACGATTCAGCCCCAACGGGGTGAAGCTGCCGAAAGTCGCGATCGAGATCAGAAGCGCGTGCGGCCAGTCCAATCGCGCCCAAGGACTTCGCCCGATCACGGGTGAGCACTCCGGTATTCATCAACCGATCGCGAAAACCAGGATCGGTGAGAAGAAAATGGGCAGGAGGCAGAAAGCGCTCGACGGCTTGCCCTACTCTGTGGCGAATGTCAGCTGGGTTCAGCGGCGCGGGCAAGATTACACCGCCCGGGCGATTGATACCGCGCAGGAAGCGATGGCCAGCTAGACACTCATTCAAGCGGAGGAGTGCTTCGCGGGGGGCGGCCATCGCCGAAGCGGGAAGCTCGAGCGCCACATCGTGCGCCAACGCCGCACAATCGCCCATGTGGTTATAGAGCCGCTCGAGCTCGAGACATAGCATGCGCGCGAGCTCTGCTGGGCGGGGCGGTGTTGCGCCGGCCAGCGATTCAACGGCGCGACAGTAGGCAAGCGAGTGGGCGAAGGCCGAATCGCCCACGACATGCTCGGCCAACTTCCAGCCATCGTGCAACGTATAGTTGATTTGAAACAGGCGCTCGACGCCTTTATGCGTATAGCCGAGGTGCAGGTCGAGCTGTTCGATCGCTTCACCGGCGACGTGAAAACGAAAGTGTCCGGGTTCGATTACCCCGGCGTGAACAGGGCCGACGGGCACTTCGAGTGCGCCCGGTGGCAGTGGCCCGATATCGGCGTCGGCGCTAAAGGGCGGGGGCTGATGGTTGTTGAGCGCGGCAGCGATGTCGGCGGTAGAAGTGGTGCGACGCAGCGGATGAAGGTTGGTTGGATAGGAGACGTGTTGGTAATTGTCAAGCGGCTGATCAATTGACGGCGTTAAGCCGAAGTATTCCACGATTTCGCGTTCGAAGGGCGTCGCGGCAGCAAAGATCGTGTGCAGCGCGGGGAACTCGGTAACGCCTCGTCCGAGCGGAAACATCAGGATGACGAACAGATCGAGAGCCGGATGCGAAAAGACCGTATAGAGCTTGAAGCAGTTGTCGGCCAGTTCCCGCTCGTCGTTTGCCAGCAGCGTGACAAGAAAGTAGCCATCGCGCTGCAACCAATCGGCCAGGCTTTGGTACGACTCAGCGGTGCGAGTCAGTAGCATCACTTGGTTGACGGCCGGCGAATAAAACTCTTCGCCGCCAATCGTGCGCAGCCGCGTACGTTCAAGGTCGAGGGTCGTCATGGCTTTGTGTTTAGGACGATCTGCACGCTCCGCTGAATGAGACCGGGCAGATCGATCGGCCAGATAGGAACGACAAAACCGAACACAACGATGATGAGCATGAGCATCAACAGCGGCGCGAGCGCCCAGATGCCTTCCCGATCGATTTGGAAAGGGGCCGGACCGAGCAACAAACGGGCCAGGTGCACGACTAACCCGCCGAAGATAAGGGTCACAGTGATCAGGAACACGGCGACCGCCAAAATACTCCATGGCGTCGTCGAACCGGTGACGGCAGCCCATAGAATAATGAACTCGCTTTGGAATATGTTGAACGGCGGCGAACCGACCAGCGCCAGTCCGCCAGCCGCCAACAGACCACCGTGCAGCGGCAGCGCCTTCAAGACGCCGTGCAGCGGCTCGTGGTCAGGGTTCTCCGGTGCGGGCGCGCGATGTCTGGCATACTGCGTTTGCGCGTGACCATACGTGAGGAACATGAGCGCCTTAGTCAGCGCGTGGTTAAGCGCGTGCAGCAACGCGCCGTACACGGCGATCGGCCCCCCAATGCCTAGCCCGAACGCAATGATGCCCATGTGTTCGAGGCTGTGATACGCCAACAGGCGCTTGAAGCGATTGGGCTTGAGGATGAACGGGGTGGCTATTGCCAGCGAGAACAGTCCGACCATGAGCAGGATACTGGATGCAAAATCTGGATCTGCAGAATCCTTCAGCACCTGGTTCGTCAGCGTGTAGAAGCGCAGAATGGCAAACAGCGCCGACTTGAGCAGCACACCCGACAGCAGCGCGCTCACCGGCGAGGGGGCTTCACCATGCCCATCGGGCAGCCAGGTGTGCATGGGTGCAAAACCGGCCTTGGCGCCGTAGCCGACTAACACAAATAGAAAGGCCAGCTTGACCAAGCCCAGATCGGGCTTGCTGGCGGTCGTCATCAGTTGATGCCAGCTCATTAACGAAAAGTCGATCGACACGCTGCCTGTCGAACTGGTTGCTTTCGGCGAAGCAAACGCCGCAGCCAGGAAGGCTGTGCCCAGGAGCGCGAAGATAATACCTGTCGTCGTGATCGTCAGGTATTTCCACGCTGCCTCGAGCGCCCGCCGATCGCCCCGGTAGCGGACGAGCAGCGTCGAGATCAGCGTGGTGAACTCGACCGCCATCCACAACAGCACCAGGTTATCCAACATCGGGACGAGCACCATGGTGAAGTGAAACAGGTTGAACGAGATGTGAAAGTTGGCTGACTCAGTGCGCGCACGCGCCTGCGGCTCTCGATCGAGAAACGAGGGGACGTACCACGCTGCGAAGAACGCCACCAGGTTGACCAGTAGCAGGAAGTAGGCCGACAGCTCATCGACGAAGAAAACGGATGACGTTCGTGGGAACTGCCCCTCCGATCCGGCAGCCAGCAACAGCGAAGCCAGGATTGAGACGGCGGAGAAACCGATCGTGATAGCATCGAGCGCACGACGTGGGCGGTGAGCGCGCGCCCCTAATCCAACACATAACACCGCGCCCAGTGGCGCGAGGAGGATCGCGTAGATCAGGGCGTCGAGCAGAGCATCGGGCATCGGCTCAGCCTCGCAGCTCGCGTTGATCGTTCACGTCGATGCTCTCGGAAGCCCGGCGCAGATCGGGCAGCAGGACGAGCAGGATCATCAGCGTGAGCAGGATGTACAGAAACAGGCTTGCGACGAACAAAGGGACTGCCAGGCCGCTCACGATTCGGACGACGGCCAGGAACAGCCCGTGCTCGGCCACCAACAGGCCCATCACCTGCGCGATCAGATTTCCCTGTGTGCCCAGCGCGAGCAGCCCCAGCATCAGCAGGCCAAGCGCGATCATCAAGCTGAACTCAAACAGGCGCGGGCTATCGGTAGAATGCGTCAAGCCGAATGCAGCCACATAAGTGCCCATGACCAGCGCGAAGTTGATGAACCCGACAACCGGACTGACGCGTGTTGGCCCATGTCGCAGCCAGATCGCGGCGGCGCGTGGCAGCAGGCTGCGCCAATACTCACGCTTGAGATAGTGTGGCTTGTCGGCTTCTTGCGGCGGGATCGTGGCGCGCGCCAGCATGAACTCGACAGTGGCGGCCAGGAACAACGGGGGAAGCATCGCCGGCAGCGTCAGTAGTGCTTGAAACGGGTGCTCTTCAAGCACGGGGATGATTGCTGTCACAACAGCAATGCCGGCCAGCACAATGGATTGAATTTGATACAGCCGGATCATCACCCGGATATCGGGGATCGCGACAATGCCCAGCGCGAACGCCAGGGGCAGTGCGAGCAGTGGCTGCTCTAGTTGCTGCAAGAATTCGGGCATGGTTAGAAGTTGCGGCTCATGAAGTCGAACAGGATTGCGCTGAGCGCCAGGATGAACGGGACGACCGCCGGTGCGACAAGGGCGCGCAGACGATAGCGTGGCCGGGTCGCCTCCCAAACTGCCAGCCCGACAATCAGGAGCAAGTACAAGACCAGGCGGGATAGCAGCGCCGGCCAGTTGAGGCCTGAAGTCAAGTTGGCAGGCTGAATGGCCGCGACGCACAGTGCGAAGAATGCGGTCAGTCGAATAGCCGTAGCCCACTCCCAGACCGCCAGCTCCAGTCCGCCGTAGTCGAGCGCAACAGCACTCTCGATCATCGTAAGCTCCAGCTTTGTCTCCGAGTTGTCGAACGGCAGCCGGCCAGTTTCCACCAGGATCGCCCCCAGCAAGCCGGCGCCGATCAACAGGCGAGAGATCGCGTGCAGAAAACTGCCTTCGCCGGCCAATATCAATTGCAAGGAGTGCGTTTGTAACGCGTAAGCGGATGCCAACACAACGAGCGTCGGCTCAGCCAGCAGGTGCATGAACATCGTCCGGCTGCCGCCGAGCGCGGCAAAAGGTGTGCCGGCGTCCAGCGCGGCCAGGCCGACGCTGAATCGGGTCAGCGCCAGCAGAAAGATGAGCGTGATCAAATCGCCGCCCCCACCATCGGTCGAAACGGACACACTTGCGATTAGAGCAGCCAGTAGCGCGTAGATCACGAAGAGGAGATAGGGCGCCAGCCCGAAAACGAGCGAGGCGGTTTCCGGCCAGACCGGACCTTTGCGAACCAGCTTCCACAAATCCCGATACGGCTGGAGGGGCGACGCTCCACATCGGCCTTGCAGGCGCGCTCGAGTCCACTGGATCGCCCCCACGACCAGCGGCGCAAGCGCGATTGACAATGCCCAATGAATAGCGGCCGCGTTCACCCGATCTGACTCCGCAGCGCAAACAGTACGAGCGCGACGAGAAAAGCTGCCAGGATATATAGCAAATACCAGCGGATGTCACCGCTCTGAACACGTTTCCCGAATCGAGCTGAGAGCGTTTCGACGATATACAGGAAAACGTTTGTCAAGCGCCGGAAAATGCCGTCGACGCGATCCAGCGCTGAGATTTCTACATGAGCGAACAGGTAGTCCGGCGGATGTCGCCAGGAATGATCAGGAGGTTCAGCCAGACGCGCGCGATGGCTGAACCGGCTCCACAGCCAGTACGAAAAAGCCGCACCGGTCGTCTGCATCCGACCCGGCTCGAAGTGAATGCCGCCGACCCAAACTCTGCCGCGCCTAACACGTCTCGCGCGAAAGGCGGCAAAGCCCAGCGTGATTGCGAACAAGACGGCCAGCCCGAAGATCGGCGCGAGCGAGAGACGCGCCGCAAACGGTTGGCTTTCAAGCGAAAAACTGAGCGCAAGGGGAGTGGTTGCCAGACTCGCCGGAGCGCCGAGGTCGCGCGCAATGCCGTTGAGGAAGTGGGCGACCGGCGGAGCCGACAGACCGAAGACCAGGCACAGTGCAGCCAGCAGCAATACCACGCCCAGCATGTGCGGTGGGGCGTCCCCTTTTTTAGCCGTGTTCCAAATCTCCGGCCGATGCGGCGAACCAAGGATCGCCCGCCCGGCGATCTTCACGAAGGCGAGTGCGGTCAGGCTGAATGCCAGTGCCAACAGCGCCACCCCGGCGACGAGTGCGACCAGGCCGATAGGCGAAAGAGCGCTCTTGTCGACGACATCTAACCCGGCGAACAGGCCGGCGAGTGTCATCCATTCACTGATGAAGCCGTTGAAGGGTGGCAGCCCGGCAATCGCTGCCGCGCCCACCAGGAAGGCCAGCGCCGTCCAGGGATAGTAGCGCCACACTCCGCCCAGCTCGCGCAGCTGCACCGCGCCACCTGCCCGCTTCTCGATGATGCCCGTGCACAAATACAACAGGCTCTTAAAGATCGCATGGTTGAGCACGTGATATAACGCAGCGATCAGGCCGATCCCGGCCAATCCTCTCACCAGCGGATTCGCTGAAGACATCGCACTGGCGGCCAGCGCCAGCCCGATGCCGCACAGCATGATGCCGACGTTCTCGACGCTGTGATAGGCCAGCGCTCGTTTCAGATCGTGCGCCAGCGCGGCAAAGAAGACGTTGTAGGCAGCTGTCGCCCCGCCGATCGCCAGCACCACCCACCCCCACCAGACGGCGGTCGGATGCAGGAACTCAAAGAAAACACGCAACATGAGATACAGCGCGATCTTGATCCCGATGCCCAGCGACATCGCGTGCGTCGTCGTCGGCGAAGAGGGATGTGCGAGCGAGACCCAGAAGTGCAAGGGGAACGCTCCAGCGCGGATGCTCAACCCGCCGAAGGCCAATAGAAAGACGAGCGTGGCTGCCGCCGGGTCACCCGACAAATCCAGTCGTGGCTGTTCGGCCGCTGCCTCCCCGCGCCAGACTCCGAAGCTGAAGATGTCCACCGGGCAAGCCGTCGCAACATTCGGGCAAAACTGCCGTTGGGCGTGATACGCCAGGATGAGAAACGCAGCGAGGATGAGCGCAGTGCTGAGCTGGCTGATGATGAGGTAAGCCGTGATCGCCCGGCGATGTTCCTCGACTTCGGGATAGCGATTGTGTTTGTACAAGATCAGATAGCCAAAGGCCAGTGTCGCCACTTCAAGGGTCAAGATCAGGAAGAAGGCGTGGTTCGCCAGCACGACGTACAGCAGCGCCAGCACGAACAGATTGTAGAACCCGGCCACCCGATTGCGTTGATCGTCGCCCGCCAGCCAGCCGAAAGAGTACAGCGTCACCCCGATCGACAGCGCGGCGATTAAAAGCGCGAAAAACGCGGCCAGCCGATCGACGTACAAAGTGACTGCAAACTGCATGAAGCCGGGCACGACCTGGCTCTCCCAGAGCGGCGCCTGAATCGGCTGGCAGGTCAGGCGATCCGCCGGGCAATACGTAAACAGAAACCAGGCGGCGCCTGCTGTTGCGACGATCCCGCCCAGCAGCGCGAAGGTGAGGCTGGCTGCCGTCGCCAGTGTCTTAGCGCGCTCATCATCCTTGAAGAGGGTGAAACGAGAGGGCGTCAGCCGTCGATACAGCCCGCTGGCGAAGCCAAGCCCAAAGAGAACCGTGACAATGCCGGTGAGTTGGCGGAGATGACCGGAGAGTGTCGGGTCAGTCGTCGGCACGCGGCGAGTCCTTGATGATCTCAACCACCTGCGCCAGTGCGTCGGCATATAAATCTTCGCGCTGGCCGCGCTCATTCAGCCAGTAGCGGAACAGCGGCGTGCCGAAGATGTACCCGCGCTGTGCGTCGAACACGATCGCCTCGACCACATTTTGCAGCCAACGTACGCGTTGCTCGAACACCAGCCTCAGCCGAATCTCGTCGCACGCGGCGTACGCCTGGCGCACTTGCGCGCATACCCGGCCCCAGAGCGCCTCGTGATCGAGCGTTTCCGGCGTCGCGAGCAAATGGGCCAGGATCAAACGGCTAAACGAGTCGGTGTGATCCCATAAATAGGCGAAGTGATCGTAGGCCGCCCGCCCACGTCCGACGATGTCTTCGACCACCGTCTGCACGGTGCTGCGCAGCACGTAATTGGTCTGCCGGGTGTTGAGGTGCTCGATGATCTCGCTGCACAGCAGCTGCAAAAAGTACGGATGCCGGCCGGCCTGCTCGAGCACGGCTTCGACGGCTTCATCGAGGAATTGCACGCGCTCACTGGCGATCGGGTCGAGGATCAGCCGCCGGGCGTCGGATGGGTTGAGCCGCGTGGTTTCGACGATCCGAAACACGTTGAATAGCGGCGAAGCGTAATCTTGCACCGCCTGGTACAGACCGGCGGCGCTGGCAACGATCCAGGTGATGCGCTGCAAGTAGGTGATGACATGCCGGAGGTGGTAGTAGAACTCTGCGTCGGTAATTGTCTCGACCACGTCGAATTCGTCGAGGAGGATCACCAGCCGCCCGTTCGGCGGAAGGGTATCCAGGCAGCGCTCCATCTCTTGCTGGAAAAGCGCGCGGTTCATCGGCAGCGCGAGCGGCGACTCAGCGTTCAGGCCAACCGCGCGCGCCGTAGCCGAACTGATCGCGGCGTAAAACTCGCCGGCCGAGATGCGTCGGCCCACGCCCGATAGTCCCGACAGATCGAGGAAGACGACGCGCAGGGCATCTAACCGTTCGGTCCAGGTCGGGTGAATCCCAAATCGAGTGCGTGCGCCGGGAAAGTTATCGGCGAGTGATTTGAGCATGTACAGCACCGACGTTTTGCCCGTGCGCCGCGCGCCGCGCAGCAGGATATTTTGGGCGCCGCTCGCGACGAGATGATCGATCACCGACATCACCTCGGCCTGGCGTCCATAGAAGTGTTGTGGATCCTGGATCGGGTTGCCGAAGATGTAAGGGTTGCGCTTGCGCACGAACGGCCCGCGGTCGAGGCTGACCACGTGCGCGGTGAAGTCCTGCGGCTTGGAATGGTAGCCGTGCTGATCGCGGTAACTGACCGTGAGGCGCAGCGGCAGCTGATCATCTACGCGCGGATGAATATCGAAGGCCACTCGTAGGGAAGCGCCGGGCAGCACTTGGTCGTACTCCACATTTGCAGTAAGGCCAAGGATATTGAAGCGCTCAGAGTTGTCCAGCGTGATCTTCACTGTGTCGGCCGGCGCGCGGCCCAGATTACGCAGCTCGAATGTCAGGCGCGAAGGAGTATGCTGCTGAACAGTCGAGGTGGTCAGCTGCAGCTCCAACACTGCGCTGCCTTTGAGTTCGCGGGCCAGGTTGGCCGTCTGCCAGATCGTCTGCTCAAATAGTGTGTGCAACACGGCAAGTTCGTGCGGTAAGGCGAAGAGCTGCCGTTCGGCTTCTTCCAAGCGAGTCGTCATTTGCGCGAGGTGGCGGACTTTGTCGTCTTCGTGGAGCGAGCTCTGATAGAGTAGTCGGATCTGCTCGGCGAGCACGGCGAGCCGTTGAAAGCCGCGCACGAAAAAATCGGAAAGCGCCGGAGGACGGCTCTGTGCATCGGCGGCGGCGCGCTGGTGATCGGAGGAGATGCCGACCGGCGCCGAGATTGAATCGAGATAGTCTTGAATCGCTTCGGGCTGGCTGCCACCGCTTAAGAGTGAGAGGGAGGCGTTGGCGATGTCCAGTATCTGGCGGGCGTGTGTGAATAGCGGCAAATCAGGATGTTGGGCGCGGCAGAACATTGACAGATGACGCACGACTTGGCGCAACTGTTGTTCGATCTGCAAGCCCGCAGCCGATTCGGGGTTATAGCAGCTCAGCCAGGCCGATAGGCCCAAGTAATAGCTTCGCTGAAGGGGCGAACTTTGCCCGGCCAGTATATTCAGGGTCGCGCTCAGAGTTTGGTAGGTGGCCTGGATCAGTTGAGCGTGAAACCCGTGCGATTCGGCTTCGGGCGTTTCCAGACCAAGCACGAGACAGGCGCGCCAGGCGGCATCGTACGCGGCTTCTGGATTGAGGCCGCGCTGTTCTCTCGTGAGCGGAGAGAGGTCGGACACATCGCGCGCGAGCAAGGCCAACGTCCCTGCTAACTCAGAGGCGCGGCCAGCCCGCCATAGCACATAGCCGAGGTCGAGGCAGTTTATCAGGCCGCGCGCATGGAGGCAGGGATGTAGTATCGGCAGCGCGAGCGCCGCCTCAGTGTTGGGAGTCACCGGTGTGTCGGAATCAAATAGTGATTCGAGCGTCGCCAATTGATACGGCCCTGGGTCTGAAGACTCGACGCCAGGCAACGTGCGATAGTAGCGCGCGCCGGCTCCCGTACGAGCAAAATCCCGGTAGTCTGAATCAGGGATGAAGCAGACGAGGTCTTCAACCTCTTCTGTGCTAAGCCAATATTCTGCCATCAGGCTCCACGCGGGTAAGATGAATCGCGTGTCGCGCCTCGCGCGGTGAAAACAGAAGTGGCTGAGGTCGTTCAGGGTCGTGCGCAGCATATCGGCGTGGCCGGAGACGCGCAGGATCGGGCGCAGGTCGATAAAGCGCGTTGCACGCCGGTCAACCTCGGAGCGCAAGAGGCGTACTTCTTCGAGCGCGATCAACCACTCGTCGGCTGCAAGCGGGGAAGCCGACTCGAAGTCAGCCAGCGAGAGCGCATCCTCCACGTGTTTTACATCGGGCGACAGGTAGATCCACTGGGCAGCGTAATCTTGGAGGTAGTTCCATAGATCAGGGCCAACGCGCAGTCCGGCAAGACCACGTAACGATCGTCGCGCCAGCAGGCTAGGCAGCGCCAGCTCGATGATGTGGGGGAGCGCGCGTACTCGTAGCGGATCAGTTGGGCGTGGCGCGGTGTCATCAATGAAGCCGAGTAGAGCTGCTGCCAGGGCGTAGGTCGATTGGTTCAGCCCGGCTTGGCCAATGCGCTCGCGCAGCAATGGCTCGATCGAGCGAAAGCGTGGACCTTTGGTGATGAGTTCGGGCCGTACGATGTCGAGGGCAGAGAAAGCGGTGACCGGGCCGTTATAGGGCGCGAGATCGAAGCCCGGCAGATCATCGAGGATCAAGCACACACTATGAGGCGCGGTGAGCGGCGCGCGATCGGCATAGACGAATGCCGGTGGTCGGCCCGTCGCTGACTGCAGGATCGCCACTAGGTTATGTACATCGATGATATCCAGAGCGGAAGGAAGCTCAAGGCGGTCGGCAATGGCGAGCATGATCACCCCGGCGGCGCGTGAGGTGTTCTGCTGAAATCGCTGGTGTGAGCTGAATTGAGAAGGGAAGCTGCTTTTAAGACGAGCGCGCGACGAATGTCACATTCCGAAGCAGGTAACCCGTTCCTGCGCGCGTTTCAATGTACTTCTGTTGCTTGGAGTCGTCGCCCAGCTTCTTACGAATGCGGGCGACGGCCTGGTCGATCCGCGCGTTGTCGATGCCTTCGTCATACTTTCCCCAAACGCTCTCAGCCAGCTGGTCCCGATTAACAACCTGCTCAAGATGCCGAGCCAGGTAGAACAGTAGTCGCAACTCTAACCCGGTGAGCAGGACCTCCTGCCCGTTCTGATAGACGCGCTGACTCGTCTCGTCGATGAGAATGCCAGCTGGTGGGTTGTTTCGAACAGACATCAGACGTGTATTGCGCGCAAGGATCGGAATCTGAGCATTCAACCAAAGCCGCAAGAAGCCGATCCGTAGAGAAACACGTCCATTCGGTTGAATCGATACATAATCGCGCTGTGCTAACGTGTGAGCCGCCGCTTGCCCGTTGTCCTTAAGTTGCACTGCGCTCAGTTCACTCCCTGCCTGTGCCAGGTTTACTAGCAAGTCTTGCTCGTCGTCAGCGAAGTGCGTTTCGAATAGATTATGGAGTGTGGTCTGGACTTCGGGGCGTTCGATGGCGTTCTCAATGGCGCGGTCAACCCAGATCCGATCAATCTCGGTTCCGAGAGGTGCGGCCAATGGCGGGTTAACCAAGCTGTCCAACAGTGCTTTTATGAAGTAGGGATGCCCGCCTGAGAGTTCGAACAGGTAGTCCAGGCTTTGAGTGAGGAAGACAAACTCTTGGCCGAGCAGCTGCCGCACCATGTCTATCATATCAGCGTGTGAGAACGGATGCAGGTGAACCTGCTCTGATTTGTTCAAGAAAGAGGTGGGATAGGCCCGGCCAATTTTCTCAGTGGGGCGAGTCATTGTGAAGAAGAGCGTGATGGGTAAGCTGGTCTTTTCGATGAGATGAAACGCCAGCGCCTGGATTTCGTCTCGTTCGGCGGGATGACTGCACTTGAGCAAGTAACTGTCGAACTCGTCAATGCATACCACGAAGCGTCGATCGGGTGTTGTCCTACAGGTCTCGTAGCAGGCCTCGATAAACTCGGTCACCGAAGCGAGTTGCAGATGGCCCTCGTTGTCCAACCACTCTTTCTGGCGCAACCGCACGCCGACGGCGCCGCTCAGGGCACTCAAGAACTCCAGTTTGAACTGTTGAACTGAATTCCACGGACCGGGAAAGACGACGATATTAAGCGGTTGCGTATTGAGCCAATTAGCGGAGATGTTAAGGAGCGAGGTCTTGCCTATACGCCGCTCGCCGAGGATGACGATCGGCTTGGACGCGGCGGAAACTAGGGCATGCTGAATCTGCAAACGCTCAGCACGTCGATTGAAGAAGTCGCGGTCGTCGCGAACGGCGTTGGGAAAGTTAAGCTCGAACACCTGTCGGGCTCTTACCCAATCGTAGACAGAATATCGGTGAGCGGATGGGTCTCTGGAATTCATGTATATTGTGACACAAGCTGTCAGAAAGATCAAACTCTACCCAAAGATACCGCGAGATTACGTCGTTGGCCTTGAGTGAACCTTTCAATGTCCTGACAAACCTAACAAATAGAGCTCAACGCGCAACACCGGCAGGGCTAGGTGCATTTCCCTTGGCCGCGCTGAGTCTAGAATGATTTTTTCATCGAGAAACGCCTGATCAAACAAGGACTCCCGCATCAAAACTCACCAAGAATAAGGCGCTTGATAGCCAAAGGTAAGTTTTCTAATAGCCAATTGTGTTGTGTGTGCAAAGTCAGTTGCCTCTTTTTGATTTATTGTGCTTGCAGTCAGCTGAGGCAATGAATGTTCCGGAATGTGTCACTGCAGGAAGGAGGCAGCAAAATGGATCCGATACTCGTAGCCGTTATCCTCGCCCTTGTGTTTGTGGCAAGCTTGCGCGGTTCAAGCGCACCTGCTCAACCCAGCGTGACAGTCGCGCCAGCGTCAGGTAGCAGCTCGCAATCGAGCAACGCGCTGCTGTTCCTGATCGCCGTGATCATCCTGCTGATCTGGCTGCCCTCTATGGGATAGGAACCTCTGCTCAGGCGGCTGCATAGCTGGAGCTTACATCGGGCTCGATGTTGACCGGTCATCGAGCCCAAGTTGTAAGAATCGACTGAGGGCCTTCTCCGATTATCGATAAACACCGAGAAACGCGTGCTCACCTTCTCGCGGCACATCAGGCGCCCATTGCGCTTACAGAGGAATTGGGGCTCAAACGCGCGCGTCAAATTCAGTGGGCAGCATTCATGCAGCGACAACAGTTGAAAGATGCGCTGGCCAATCTGCATGAGGCGGTGCAGGTGATTGCAGCGTTTCTGCGACCCGTGATTCTCGCGCTGTCCGCAGATGAACCCTTCGACCGCAACTGGCTGCCAGGCGGCCCCTGGGCGGATGGAAGTTAGCCGCGCCATTGTAAGTGGCGTCTTCTCCGTCTATGCCGCGATACACCCCGGTCGTCGGCCACTGAGCATCAAATCCCAGTTACCTCTTTAGGACTCCCTTCCCTGAAGGGACGAACCACATCCCGTTATCGCGTTGAGGTTTCGCCGCCAGGCTCTCGCCGGACGTAAGGTGAGAGACCGAACCTGCCGGCTGATGCTCTCACCGAAGCTCCCCGATCGCGGCCAGCGCCGGCGATCATACCCAGAGGTCATCCCTTGGGCCACTGTCCGGGTCAGACAGTGATGAGACGAGCGCGTGGGTCAAGGCCGCACGCTGATTCACAGGGCCTGGGCCACGGCCGCAGGCAGCTCTCGGTGCTGCGTCGATGCGCGAGCGCCATGCGAACAAGTGGAATAACGGCAGTCTAAGCGACGGGTAGCTCAGTCGCGGCTCTCGCTTGCGCACACGGTCAATATCTACAGCATTATGGGGGCCAAGTCGGGCAAGAATTTCCGTAACCATTCCGGGAGTCTTCCGAGTTCGATTCGCAAAACAGAAGGCTGGTGATACCTTACTACACTTTGAGATGGTTAAGTTGTATCGCTACGCAAAAGGAGTAAGATTACAGCTAGACACTGCTAGTACCCTTCCCTCTTCGCCCATTTCACGATCACAGATCGCTAACGTTGGAGCAGCGAAATGAAAAGCGCGTATGATGCTGGCGCCACGGCGCAACGCCGACAATATCGGCGGGAAGTACATGTCGCCCTCGATCCGCACCTGGGGACTGGTAGGAAGCGGCGGGTTGGCTTTGCTGCACGCACAGCCTCGCTTGGAAGGAAGCGATTAGGCCAAGCTGACCAAAACGCCGGTTGCCGCCCCCCTTCCGATTGGAGAAAGACATGGGATTGCCCAAACTGACCGAATCCATCATCCGTGCCGGTTCCGACCCGCAAAGCTTCCAGCGCGGGCAGGCGCTCTACAAGAGTGGCGCTATCTCGAACGCGGCGGTGCAAGGCAATATCCTGATTGCCGATTGCGAAGGCACGCAGGAGCCGTACTACAAAGTGCGCGTCGAACTGGACGAAGCCGGCATCCGTTCTGCGCAGTGCACCTGTCCTTACGACTACGGCGGCTACTGCAAACACATCGTCGCCCTGCTGCTCACGTCTCTCCATCAGCCCAAGCAGTTCATCACCCGCCGGGAGCCGGCCGACCTGCTGGCCGACCTCAGCCGCGATGACCTGATTGCGCTGGTGACGAAATTGCTGCGTGACCAACCCGATCTATATGATCGGGTTGAGGTCGCCATTTCTGTTCCATCTGCATCCGGCAAGACTGAGAAGCGCAAACGCAAGAAAGCCGACTCCGAGGTCTATCGTCGCCAGGTGCGCAATATCATGCACGGTCTTGACGGCATGCGCGCGTCCGAAGCGTACTGGCACGTCGGCGGGTTGGCGGATGAACTGCGCGGCGTGCAGGCGTCGGCGCTGAAGTTCCTCGATGCCGGCGACCCTGACACCGCTCTGGCGATTTTGCTGGCGCTTATTGAAGAAGCCGGCGACGGCATCGAATACATCGACGACTCGAACGGCGAGCTGGGTGACTTCCTCGGCGGGCTGGGCCAACCATTGGCCGAGGGCATCCTGAGCCTGGAGCTGAGCGCCGTCGAGCGCGAGCAGCTCGCCAATCGACTCAAGAAGTCTGCGAAGCAGCTGGGCGATTACGGCATCGATGGCGCGCTCGACGTGGCGCTTGAGGCGCTGGAGCACGGCTGGGAAGAGGCGTCGGCCAAAACGACCTCGCGCCATGCGGAGGCGTTGGAAGAAGAGTGGGAGGCTGACGAAGCCGACGCAGCGTATGACGCTGAGGGTTACGGCGTCGGGTGGAGCGGGCCGGAGCCGCACATCGGCGATTTAACCGAAGCCAAGTTGAATGTCCTCGAGCGGCAAGGGCGCATCGAAGAGTATCTTGACCTGTGCCAGCGGGCCGGGCGTCACTTACGTTACGCCCTCAAACTGTGCGATCTCGATCGCGTGCCGGAGGCGGTGAAGTTTTCCAAGCAGCATTTGTCGAGCGCGGCAGACGCACTGAGCCTGGCGGAGCGCTTGCGCTCACTCAAGCATAGCGCCGAAGCCATCGCGATGGGTGAGCATGGCTTGGAGCTCGCCGGGCCGAAAGTGCGCCTGGGAGAATGGCTGGGACCCGTCGAAGAGGCGCAGGGCCGGACGAAGCAGGCGCTGGAAGCCTGGCTGGCT